>JAFQCK010000141.1 GCA_017416465.1 Lachnospiraceae bacterium
AAAAGGTAATATATAAAGAGAGAGCCTCGATAATCGGGGCTTTTTCTTTTTCTTGTGCGCCTAGCGGCGCACGTTTCTAACGGGTGAAAGTCCCCAATCCGCCCTAGTAGTGGGAAGGATATAGCCAAGACCAAGGGTGTCGTGGGTGACTGCGAATCTGAAGGAAGGTGGCGGCAAATCTCTGGTCTGACGAACAGAAATCACATCAGGCTACAGTTAAGGATAAGGTTGCATAACAAACTAAAGTCCAATAACTACTCGGAATTAATTGTAGTAAATGTGGCAGATATATGGAGAGAAAGAAACGTGTGGTACCAAGGGAGGTCTCGTCAGCAAGCGGAAACAGAGTATGAAACTTGTAGTAACAACGAATGGCGAGAAGTCAGCAGAGGTCATAGTACCAAGCGGTTGCAAACGTCATGGGAAGGACTGAACTTTAGGAGATACAAGCGAATGAATGTAACTGAAAGTAGATTTAAGAACAGACAACTTCATATGGAAGACTATCTGCAAATGGTATCTGCGGAACAGAAAGAGTATGCAGAAGTGTTCGACTACCGTAAGATTGCTGAAAAGAGCGGTATCATCACAGACTATTGGACGGACAATCTTTTGGAGTTGATTTTGCGCAAAGACAATCTTAATAAAGCATACAAGCGAGTGAAGTCAAACAAGGGAGCAGGTGGAACAGACGGAATGCAGGTGGATGAACTTCTGCCCTACCTAAAGGAAAACCAGGACACCCTAATCCAACAGATTAGAAATGGCAGATACAAGCCAAATCCAGTCCGAAGGGTAGAAATACCCAAAGAAACAAAAGGGGAGTACAGAAAACTAGGGGTTCCAACGGTGGTTGACAGAGTAATCCAACAGGCAATCACCCAAGAACTTAGTCCTATCTATGAGGAGCAGTTTTCGGAAAACAGTTTTGGCTTTCGACCAAAGAGAGGAGCACATGATGCCCTCAAACAGTGCCAAAAGAATGTAAACGATGGCTATGAATACGTAGTGGATATGGATTTGGAAAAGTTCTTTGACACCGTATGCCAGAGTAAGCTGATAGAGGTGCTGTCACGAACTATCAAAGACGGCAGAGTGATTTCGCTGGTACACAAATATCTAAATGCGGGAGTAATCGCAAATGGATTGTTTGAACGTACAGAAATCGGAATGCCCCAAGGCGGACCACTAAGTCCGTTGCTCAGCAACATCATGCTGAATGAGTTAGACAAGGAGTTGGAACGCAGAGGACACAGATTTGTGCGATATGCAGATGACTGTATGATTTTCTGCAAAAGCAGAAAGAGTGCAGAAAGAACCTTGGAACATATCCTTCCATTCATAGAGGGAAAACTTTTCCTCAAAGTGAACAGAAAGAAAACAGAAGTGGCTCATATCAGCAAAGTAAAGTACCTAGGCTATACCTTTTATAAATACAAAGGGAAATGTAGATTTAGAGTACACCCAAAGTCAGTACAGAAAATGAAGAATAAACTTCGTGAACTTACAGATAGAAACAATGGGATGAGTAATCAGTTGCGAGAAGAAAAGTATCAGCAATTCGTGAGAGGGTGGGTAAACTACTTTAAACTTGCGGACATGAAGAAGCTACTACAAAGAACTGATGAATGGGCAAGACGAAGAATCCGAGCAGTCTATTGGAAACAATGGAAGAAAATCAAAACGAAGTACAGAATGCTTAAAGCACTGGGCTGTGAGCATTGGAGAGCCAAAGAATTAGCGTGTAGCCGAAAAGGCTATTGGCGAATGGCGCATGTACTCAACCAAATCTTTTCGAATAAAGTAATAGCCAAGCTAGGATATACATCCATGCTTGACTATTATCTAGTAGTTTGTGAAAACTAAGGAACCGCCTAGTACCGAACGGTATGCTAGGTGGTGTGAGAGGTCGGCTAATCAACTAATGGTTAGCCTCCTACTCGATTGTTTATTGAGATAGTAAATTAGTAGTGATATAATAATATATATATATGAATTGAAAAAAGATTTTGTTGACTAATTAATAAATGGTATTTAGAAAGAAGGAACTTATGGGAGAATATTATAATGTAGTTTATGATAATTATAAAAAAGAGAAAAATGAATATTCAAGAAGAGAAAAGGTTAGGAAAAAAAGAATAGAATGTCCATGTTCATTTAAAGATGGTCTTACATATGATGAATTTGTTAATATTGCAAACTATAGTGCTAAAATTATAAAACGAATAACTCAAGTATCTGTACATGGCACAACGATTTATTGTACTGTTAAATCGAAAACAGGATTATCAACTTGGGAATTTAATGTGGATTTTAATGATTGGGGGCACATTACAGGAACTTATTGGAAATGGTCAGAAAATTTTGATTCTGATATAGCAAGAATATATGGTCATTATGTTTCAGGTGAAATTCATAGTATTTTGTCGGCTAGAGGAATATTTTTAAATGATTTTGCTAATGCTGTTGATTTAAACAAAGAATTAGAAACTTCAACAGGTTTATGTTCAAATTATAAAGAAAGCTTTTTGAATAAACTATTTGGAAGAAAAATCGAAATGATATCAGTAGGATATGATTGTAATGAATTAATAGGAGAACATCTTTATCCGGTAATATCATTTATGAAAAATAAAGGATTTGTTAATTATAAAGCTATTCCAATTAAGGATGTTGGAAGAGATAGTGATAAGTATATATATCAAGTTGAGCAAGTTGTAATTGGGGAAAGATCTACTTTTAAAAGAGGCGATAAGTTTGCGAAAAATACAATGATTTATATTATGTATCATGAGAAATTAGAAATAAAGTTTTTATATTCAAGCAAAGAATTTAAAAGAGAGAATTATTTAAAGGTTGGAGATAAATTATATGATATGGGATTTTCTTGTATATACGAGAGAAAGATAAAGGATTTGGTTATTGGATTGATAAAAATAGATGGTTCAGTAGAGGAAGTAGTTGCAGATATTGGGACAGAAGAACCAATGAAAAAGAATAAAGTATATAAGTATGATACTAAAATTGTTATAAAGTATCATACTTTTAAGTGAATGATATATATAGAATAGAATGTTTAGAGAATTAGAGGAAGAAATATATCGTTATTTAGAAGAAAATGCTGTTAATAGATTAAATAAAATGAGAAAATTTTTAAAAACAAATTATATTAATGTAAAACCTGTTATGAAATTAAGTGATGGAGAATATGCAGTAATACCATGGTTGAGTAGTAATGAATTGTATAAGCTTGAGTATGCATTAGTTTACTTAGGATATACGGTAAAAAACAAGGATTATTATTTGATAGTAAAGAATGTTTTGTCTCAAAAAAAACTTGAAAAAGATATAGAAGAACTTATGGGAAAAGAGATACAGAAGGAAGAAATTAGTTATCCATATGGAATAAGTATTCCTAACAAGTATAATGAATATATTCCTCAAAAACTGTTGGAGAAAGAGTGGATTGAAGATTATTTGTATGGGTAGGAAGAAAAAGAGGTGTTGATATTGTATAATGAAGAGAGAAAAAAAGAGTATATAGCACAATAGGATGCAAATGTTAGTGTAATAATTGTATGGCATTATATTTGTTTCAGATAAATACGACTATGTTAATAGATACATAATATTAAAAGAGGAGGTTTTTTATGATGAATGATTGGAAAAATTTCAATGAAAAAGGAAATGAATGTTTTAATAATAAAAAATTTTTAGATGCAATACAATGGTATAAGAAAGGATTGGAAATTACATCAGAAGTATCAACATTGTATTATAATATTGGGAATTCATATTTGAATATTGTAGAAATACATAAAAAAGATGAAATAAAAGCTGCAATTGTCTATTTATCAAAAGCATGTAAAATGGGACATTCGAGTGCGAATTATTGTTTAGCTAAAATATATGACCCCAAAATAAATATTCCTCACACAACAAAAATAAAAAACACAGATTTAGCTTTAATGCATTATAAAGAATCAGTATATGAAGAAGGAACTCATTCAGTGTATTCTGCGTGTAATAATATTGCAGTAATATATGGAGAAAAAAAGCAGTATATAGAGGCATTATGTTGGTCTTATTATGCAAAAAAAACTAATGAAAGTCCCATTTTTTCACAGAATCATAATATATATTTAAAAAAATTTAAAGAAGAAATTAAAGAAGAGATTATAGAATCATTAAAATTAATTAATAATATTACTGATGTTGAAATTCTAATAAATGCTATGAAAGAAACTGCAAGTGAAGATGAATTGTTTGAGAAAGATATTGATGTTCACGCTATAGTGGCAAAACCAAAAGAAGATTCTAGTGCAAGAATAGCTATTGGAGTGTTTATGGTTGTTATAAGTTTTATTATTTCAGGAAGAGTAGTTTCTATTGTGGGTGTGATTGGTGTAATATTGATAGTGGCTGGAATGTATAGTTTTATAAAAATAAATGAAATTGAGGATTCATATTATAACGATAGGCAAAAATTTGATAAAATAATGGGAGCGTATAAAAAAGAAAAAAAAGATAAGTTAAAGAAGTTAGAAGAAGAAAAGCGTATAGCAATTGAAAGTCAAAAATCTTCAGTACCATGGGAAGTAAGATATATGTTAGAACCATGTAAATATTGTGGACATTATAAAGTCAGATATGCTAAGTGGGAAGATAAATCACTTTCTGTTGCTTTTTGGGGAATTGCATCTGGAAAAATTGGAAAAAACTATAAGTGTGAATATTGTGGGAAAATGTGGTAGTAGTAAAATGATTTTCATTTTAACGCATTGCCCTACCACTCATCCAAAACCCCACAGGCAGCTATCAACAACAAGTAGTATACTGTAAAACTTAATATTGAAAATATATTAGTTTAATAGACTCCAGGTTATGCATAATGTATAACCTGGAGATTTTTAAAATAAATTATGTGGTTTTCGGAGTTATAAGATTTTCGAGTTGGATCCGAATAGTTTATAAAATAACAGATTTTGTATTGAAGGGAGCTTGTTTTATGTGTGATATAAAGAAATATGCTGACATATACGAAGAGATTAAGAAGCTTACTAATAGTGATACACTTCAGCTTGTTTTGGAATCTGAGGATGAAGATATGAAAGATTTTTATGAAGTAGTAGGAGATTTCTTGTTTCAACTAAGACAGAAGAAAATTGTAGAGGAGAATATATTTTAATGAAGAAGTATATAATCATAGCAGGGGTAAATGGTGCTGGGAAATCAACACTTTTTAAACAGTTAGATGAACTTAATGATATTCCAAGAGTTAATACAGATGAGATACTGAAAGAATTTGGAGATTGGCGAAATCCGACTGATGTAATAAAGGCTGGTAAAAAAGCAGTAAAACTATTGAGCGAGTTATTACAAGGTGATAATACATTTAATCAGGAAACTACATTATGTGGGAAATCAATTATATCAAATATAAAGAAAGCCAAAGAAAATACAAGGAGCATTTGGGACGGAAAAATGCAACTAGTCTTTCTGCCTAGAATGAGATTCAGAAAGAGCATAGAAACAAAAATATAATAATATTGACTTTGAGAGTTAAAAAAGGTATAATCTACTTAGAAAAAGATATAATACTTGGAAAGGAGATGTATGTCGATGACTTTATTAGAAATGTTATACCAACAGTATGGGACAAATGAACCAATATTATTATCGGAAATTACATTTGAAGAATATTCGAGACCTTGGATTATGAAGCAGCTACAGTCACTCTGTGAAAGCGGAGATTTATGCAAATATGAAAAGGGTGTATATTATGTTCCTACAGAGACAGTCTTTGGAAAAAGCATATTGAATCCGCGTAAAGTCATTGAGAAGAAGTACATCAATGATTCTAAGAGAATAATAGGTTATTATTCGGGCATTACGCTGCAAAATCAATTAAAGATAACTACACAGATGCCGAATGTCCTAGAGATATATACCAACAATGAGAGTTCTAAAGTCAGAGAAATTACAGTAGGCAGTCAAAGAGTGGTATTAAGAAGAGCAAGGGTTGAAATCAATACTGATAATGCGCCAATACTTGCTTTTATGGAACTGATGAATGATATTACACCAACCATGTTAGATGATGACAAAAAGGAAAGAATTGCAGAATATATAGGTGCGAATAACATATCTAAAAAAGATATATTAAAATATGCAAGTGTATTTCCAGATAAGGTGATGAGAAATCTTATAGAAAGTGAGGCTATATTCTGTGTTGCATAAGGATAGAGATAATTTTGAACAGATAATTCTAAAAGTGTCAGAAGATACAGGGATTGAAGCAAGTATAGTCGAGAAAGACTATTATGTGACGCTTTTCTTGAAACGGATTGTAGAGGTAATACCTAATATCATATTCAAGGGCGGAACATCACTGTCAAAATGCTATAAGCTTATCAAGCGATTTTCAGAAGATATAGACCTAAATATTGAGGTGGAAACACGTCCAACAGAAGGACAACGCAAAAAGTTAAAGGAAGCAATTGTTTCAATAATAGATGAATTTGGTTTTAATCTGGACAATGCTGAAAATGTCAGAAGTCGGAGAACATTTAACAGATATATTATTGATTACCCGACGGTATTTTCTGCTAACTATCTAAAGTAGCATTTGATGGTGGAAACAGCAGTATATATTAAAGCTTATCCATGTAAAAAGATACAAGCGACAAGCATAATCTATGATTATTTGCATGAAAATGGATTTGATAATCTTATTGAACAATACAGTCTAGAACCATTTGAGGTTAATGTGCAGGTGGCAGAGCGAACCTTTATAGATAAATTATATGCCTTAGGTGATTATTATTTGAGTGGCGCAATTTCTGAACATTCAAGGCACATATATGATATCTATAAATTATCGGAAATCGTGCCATTGGATGATAAGCTGAAGGCTTTGGCAAAAGAGGTATATATAGAGCGTGAGCCGCATGAACAGTGCCGCAGCGCTAAGCCGGGTGTTGAGGTGAATAAATTCCTGCAGGAAATAATTGATGTGGAAGCATATAAAAAAGATTATGAAGACATTACAATAAAAATGCTGTTTGAAGAAGTAGATTATGAGACTGCCGTAAGTAAGTTACAGCAAGTTGTCAAGTATGGTCTATTTGAATAATTTTAATAAGGAAAAATAAGAGACTCTGATTTATGGATGGATAATCCGTGGTCAGAGTCTTTTTGAAAATAAAAACGCGAATGGCGGGGATAAATGCAAGAGTATCTTTTTTAGGTCTTGAGAGCACGGTCGACGGGCATGCAAGCATATCAATCTGGTAGCAAATGTTTGTGGATATATGCCTTTGAACTTAGGAAAAATTATAAAGGATGGAGTATTGTCTGATATCCCAAGCATACATAGAATTACGATTGACGGTGCAACAATGCGGAAGAAACTTAGAGAAGAACCAGTTCTGAAAGGTAAAAAAAATTCTCATTAAATGTAGTTAATATAAGCCATTTTCTCTGTGATAAGGTAAAATAAAAGAAAAACTTTATCGCGGACGAATACAAATGAGTAGAGAACAAGAACGAATCAGAAAAAAATTAGAAAATAAAATATATTTTGGAAACAACCTTATATGCAGTATTGCTTCTGAAACAATAGAAAATTCCGAAGAATATATAAATAAGAGTGATGAAACCATAAAGCAAGATTGTGAAAGCAAAGCTTTTGTAAGACTTGCAGCAAGAATTAAAAAGAAATTTCCAAGACTGCCTATTATTATAGCAGCGGATGGTCTGTATGTAAGTCAGAACGTGTTACAGGTATGTAAAGAATATCACTGGGATTATATCATCAGATATAAAGAAGGATGTGCTCCTTCAATAGCGGAGGAGTATCAGGATTTACCGGAAAAAGAAACAATAGGAACGGATATAGAATTTGAGAATCAGATCATGTTTTATGACCATAACGTAAATCTTATTTATTACCATGAAAAACGAGTGGTAAAAGGTAAAGAAAAAACAACAGAGTTTTCATGGATAACAAGTATACACATTACAAAAAACAATGCTAAAAAGATAGTGTGTGCAGGTCGTAACAGATGGAAAATAGAAAATCAGGGATTCAACCGTCAGAAGCACTGGCAGGGAAATATAGAACATGCCTGTAGCTTTCATGAACGTGCACAGAAGAATCATTACCTAATGGAGCAGATAGCAGATTTTATGAAACAATTGTATGAGTACTATTTCCTCGAAAAGAATGGAATAAAAAAGACGCAAAAAAATATATCTTCTGAATTATTAGCAAGCTTTGGACGGCAACTAACAGAAACAGAAGATATAAAAGCTCAGTTGCATAAAGCAGTACCAAACTGATTTAATTTTAGTAAAGAAGGAGCTGTCGCTTCAAAGATTTTTTTCTTTAAAGCGACAGCCCCTTATTTAATGCTATTTATATTTATAAAGGTAGTTGGTATAATAAATAAGAAGGTAAGATTTAGGTCGAAATTATCGTTTTTGTCGACCTTTTACATATAGTAATTAAGTTGTAAGATATAGCTATCAGCTGATGAAACAAATGAAAGAGAGGTAAATACCATGAGAAATTTAGCAAAAGAATTTTCTTATAATAATTGTAATTATCATTTTGAAACAATACGTTTTAGAGAGGTAATAAAAAAGAAACTTATAGAACTGAATGATAGTGGTAAAAAAAAGTAGACAGGATTTATTTGAGGATATTGCAGATAAAAAAGGAATGTCATCTAGTTCTATTAATCACTGGTACAACGGACATAATGCACCAAATGAAATTGAGAAATTACAAGATATAGCAGAATATTTAAAAATTGAGTGGGAAATGTTTTTTGTGAAAGAACAGGTATCGGAAGGAGAAAATACTATGGTAAATACAGAAATGATTCAAAAAGTTGAGGCTAGAGTTGAGATGCCACCAGTTAATACAGAAATTAATTATTCAGATGAGAAAAGTGTGATTCGTGATATATATCATGCTATGGTGGATTTTATTGAGGAATTTAAAGAGACAACAGCTTTTCATTATGATGAAACGGATATTTTTTATGAAGAAATTAATGGATATGCTCTTTTCGATGCATTGTATGAGGCTGATAAGAAATGTAAGGATATTATGAAGAAAGTTAAAAAAGCTATGTTTGATATTCCGTATGAGATTTATCATAATTTGGAATTGTTTGTGGATGGATATTTAGATAGCTGTTTAGGTGATGAAATGGCAGACATTTGGGAGATTGGTACTTTTACAGATGAAGAATTAACAGCAAAGGGATACGATATATCTAAGATGAATCCATATGGTCGTAAGTTTGAAGGCTTTACAACATATTGTAATAGAAATAATGTAGAGGATGATATAAGCGCTAGAATGTAGTACGTTAATAATATTGCAGATAATGCTTACTTGATATTAGAGGAAATTCTTCAGCAGTACATAAAAAAATAGAATAATTAGTGGAGAAGTCCGTAGTATAGGACTAACAATGTTTTAGAATTAGAATCAGGATAGCAAATTTTGATAAAAAGTTATCCTGATTCTGATTTATGGAGGTAATGCTTATGGCAAAGAAGGTACAAGCTATAGGAAAATCTACAGGCAAAAACAAAACCAAGATGAAAGTTTATAGCAGTCGTGAAGCAAGCCAAGGCAGATAATTAGGCGGAATGGTTATGAATACGAATACTCAAGAGGCGACCATGACTATTTCTTTAAAGAAAATAGGAGAATTGTGATTGCTAATCATCTTAATCGTATGATATTGGAAAGGTTGGTAAAGGAATATCAGTTGGATTTAAATGCTTAATATACATAATTGAAATAATATTGGAGTAAGCTAAGTGATTCGTAACATAATGAAATAGTCAATGGCTAAAACATTACAATATGCAAAGGTGCGATTACAATACGAAAGTAGACTACTTGTTATAGAAAATCAAATTTGATATTATAGTTGTACAGAGTCGACGCTGTAATTTTACGGAGCAAAGAAGGAGGACCAATATGAATATTGAAGGTTTAGATGCATTAGATAATAAGATACTGGAAGTGCTTAAGGAGAATGCACGAGCAACATTTTCGGAGATAGGAGAAATGGTTGGTCTTTCGAGAGTAGCAGTCAAGAATCGCATGGAAGCCATGGAGAAGAACGGAGTTATTCAAGGCTATAAAGCTATAATTGATCCGACTAAGATACCGCAAGGTGTACAGTTTATTATTGATGCAGAATTAATACCAGAACTGTATCAGGATGCTGTGGATGTGTTAGCAAGAGATAGATTTCTTCGTCAGATTTATACTGTAACCGGTGAATGCAGGATTCATGCTATCGGATTTGCTCCAAATGTTACTACATTGGAGAGCCATGTGAATCATTTGTTTAAGAATACAAAAGGTATTCGCAGGCTTAGTTGGAATCTTTTATTGACTACAATAAAAGATGTTGATGGAGGCGTCGAATATGAACGAGAAGTGCAAGAAAGTATTTGAAGAAATGGAAATGTTAGTTCCAGCTGCTGATTTTATGGAGATTAAGAAGCAAAGGAATGGAAAGCTTAGATTTCCAATTTACATTAATGAAAGAATAAAGACTACTGACCTAGAAACACTGGAATTATCAGTACGTTCAAGTAACTGTCTACATAGAGCAGGGTTTAAAACTATAGGAGAATTGGTAGAGGTAATTGAGAGTAGTGAAGATTTAAGAAAGATTAGAAATTGCGGTTCAAAGAGCGTGGATGAGATAATGGAGCAATTGTTTTGTTTTCAATATGGTCAGTTGGATGAAGGACAGAAGGCAAAATACATCAACAGAGTTATTGATATGAACGTGATTGAAAGAAGGAATATACAATGAAATATAATATAGATGGAAAGCATATAGAGATATATTTTGATGGTGTACCAAATCAAAATATCAGAGAAACACTTAAAATATGTGGATGGCATTGGTTTGGAAAAAAGAAATGTTGGACCAATGTTAACAACAAAGAAAATCTAATATGGGCACAGAAATTGAGTGAAGAAATAAATCCTAAACCAGTAAATCCATTATTAAATATGAAAAAACACCAAATAGGCATGACAGAGTTAATAGTAAGAAGCAATAGTTTCTATTGTAATCAACATCATGAATTAGAAGATTTGGCAGGAGAAATAGAAGTTATTGATAAAAAGGGCAATATAGTTACTTACTTGATACCAATTGCTTATTGTAAATCTTGTGACGTGTATTATGTGCTTGAAGATACATATTTAGAATTGAAAAAGAATGGTGTAATTCGCTGTGAAGTATTGTCATATAAAGAATATGTTGAAGGAGATAAGTCTGAATTTGGAGAATTAAATAGCGTTGGTCCTCTTAGAAAATGGGGATATACAGTAAGTCAAAATGCAGGATATTCTGAAATACAGAGACAAGGAATACTAGAAGATATCATTGATTATCACATTATGAGTAAAGATGAAGTTTTATCATATCTTAATTTCTTTATAAAATTAAATTACAACAATAGTGATATTGCGTTAGCAAAGTGGAAAGAGGACAGAGATTATATTGCTGAATATAAGATAGGTAGTTCTAAAAGAAAAAAGATAGGTAGAATAATAGTGCATACTTATGAAAAGAGGTAGTTATATGGCAAAAGGAAGAAAAGAAGATTTTAATTTCAGAGATTTAACAACAGGAGTGGTATTAATCGTTAATGACAGAAATATACCAGCTGTCGAGAAGGTTTTTGAACATGAAATGTTTGATAATGCTATTCTGGCATGTGGTTACATAGACCACGAAGCGGGAATTACTTTTGAAGTCCTTTGTATGGGAGAATATAGTTCAAATGGTAAGATTGACTTAAGACGTGGGAATAATACTACAAGTATGAAACTTAGGTATGATAGCGTGATGGGAGTGATTATCTTGTTAGAAGATGAGATTATGCCGAATTTTCAAGATAAAATAGATATGGTAAGAAAAGGATATGCAGTTAACGAAGCAGTTACGAAAGCTCGTAATTCATTTGAACTAGATGATTTTCGACATGCACAGTATCCTGATGATGTATTATTGATTTTTTATCAGGATGGACTCAAACCAGAAGGTATATGGTGCAGAATTGAATCAGAGAAAGATGGAAGACCGGCAGCAGTAATATTGAATGAACCATATGCAGATTTTGGTGTACATGCAGGTGATACAGTTACTTTTGAATGGGGAAAACAAGACAATAAAATGATGGGGATAGCTGTGCTTCCGTGGATGAATAATGCACATTAATTTTTTGAGCCAAGATTTGAGTAAATCTTGGCTCAATTGATATATATGATATATACGCTACAAGTGGGATATAAACAAGTGAAAAAATTTCTGAATAAGTGATTTTTATTGGACACTAATTTTGAGATAATTGTTAATGGTAAGATATACTATTATTAAATTATTATAAAAGTAAGGAAATGTTGAACGTAGGATTTTACAATGGGAATTATTTCTGAGAAGAAAAGAAAAATAAAGAGTAAGGCTGAACGTGCTTTGATTGAAGAGGTGATAAAGAGACTTGAATCTGCTATAGAATTAAAAGAGAAAGGGAAAGAAACAGAGGGTGATGCAGTTGTAAATGATATGAAAGAGTGGTTGGATGGGATTATCAAAGGGATAGAAAATGATATAAGCAATAAGGAACTGCTGGCTATTGATCGTTCATACTTACCACAAACAGGAGAAGTGATAGCAGAAGGAGCAAAAATAATTCTTAGTGTAATTAGAGAAGATGAAAGAAAAAACTATCTGACGGTAAGCTATGAGCATAGTTTTGTGAAGAATGCGTATAAGGATGAACAATTTGTTGAAAATACATGGAAGGAATTTTTGTCTGCTTCTTCATTTGTATGCAGTATTTATGAAAAAAATCTGAAGAATATGTTGGATATTGTTTGGTCAAGAATTTATCTAAAGGGGATTTGGAACTAGCTATAGAGTTAAAATCGGAAGAATGTCATAAAGGCTATGGAACGGAAGCATTATCATTATTAATGAATGCATTGTATAAATTAACTGGCAGACGTTACTTTAGAGCAAGAGTGGAAATTGATAATCATGCATCACAGGGATTGATGAAAAAACTTGGTGCAGCACCAAACGGAATTAGTGAATTTTTACTTCATGGAGAAGATATTGAAAAATTTCAAGAAGAGAATAAGGAGAATATTACAGATGAGATAAGAGATGTTGCTGCTGAATTCTGTATGGATGCGGAAGATATTTTAGGTTATGTTCTAGAGTATCGGTTTGATGTGGAGAATCTATAGCGAGAGGTATATATATGCCTAATAGATGTAGAAATCACAATAAAAACAACTCAGGAGACGGCATTCTTGCAAATATTATGATGTCGATTGTGAGCACTTATTTGCTTGTTTTTGGTAAAAATGAAAAGCAGTGAGGAATTGGCTTGGTGCTATTAATAATTTATTTAGTATGTTGGATAGCTTAAAAGTTTTAGAAAAGGAGGATTTTTGTTATTGATGTTAGATATGTATTTGTCAGAGGAGAAGTTGATGGCGATAATGGAGTTTGTGAAGGTGATGGGGAGGTAGAAAGTAATTGATATAAGAATGAATTGGTATTCGTTTATTAGAGTGTTAGAATTTATTGAAGAAAATATAAAAAATATTGTTAGTAACCCCAAATTTTCCACTTCTAATTACATTATATGTGAAAGCTTTTTGAAAGGAAGTGGTTTGAATGAAAAATCGAAACAAAGGAATGGGGAAGGCTATTTGGCGAGGAATACGATATCTTTTAAGAGATAATCGAATCTATGGTATTGAGGGGGACTTGTTTACAGGAAGAGAATACTGGCAATATTGGAATCAATGTAAATATAAGAAATATTCTTACCGTTGGGTGTGTGAGTGGATTAGTCGAAATCCAAATGCTGATGTGTGGAAGGATATGTTTCAAGCAGACCCGTACTTAAAGAAATTATGTGAGAAAAATAAAGTAATATTGTATGACCAATTGTTATATTACGGAGAAGAATGGGCTAAAAGACGCTAATAAGGAGAATGCAGCCCTATTAGTAAATGGACTGCATGAGGCTGTAAATTTTTCTGTGTCTTTTAATAAAAAATCCTTTTGATTAGAATTAGATATGTATAATTCAGTGTCGATATATCGTGTCGAATTTATGTTAAATACTATTTCTAATAATAGTATTACCTTGTTTTTAGAATTTATACATTATAGTATTCAGAAATATAATTTAATTTTTTTGAACTTAATTGATGAATAGTTATAAAAAATGAATCATCAAGAAATGAAAAAAGTATATCCTGTGTTTTACTAAGTGATACTCTGTAAATCCTAAATCTTGAGTATGAAAGAAGTAATACAAAAATATTTACATCAATTGTTTCACCAGAGGACAGAATAAACGGAATTGATTCTTTCCAGTCTAACTGAGCCTGCTTTCCCATATCTGTTTCATATCTGATTGTTACACTATTGGTATTTGAAGTCTTATTTTTTCTAAAATAGGAATCAAACTCAGGATATTTTTTTAGATAATTACAAAAGTTACAATAAGTACCGGTAAAATCATGATTATCCACAAGATATTGCCATAATACTTTTCGATAATAGAATATTTGTTGATTCCTGTCTGATAATAGTTCTTCGATTATGTCATAAAATGGTGTTATACAATCCCTACATTTTCTTGATTTTGGTTTTGAATATCCTTTTATATATTTATCTACTGTACGCCTATCAACCTCCAATTCTCTGGCTATTTGACTTTTATTAATTTTCAATGTTCCATCCTCCCAAAATGATTTTAATTTATATAGGTCATTGACATTATTTATTTTTATATCTGTTATGATTTGATTGTTTAGTATCATTGTGAGCTCCTCCTTTAGCTCATCTATCATAACACTTGTACATTTTTATTTAATATTTTTTGTACATATTTAATTATAACTTTATAAGAGAAGAACTTTACAGTAATATTCTTGAGGCATTTGCTAACCTTGAAAAGCAGCAGGAAGAAGTAAATGAGCAGAATAAGAATATTGAAGCACCAAGCTTTAGTGTGACAGTAACACCATTTGAAAGAGAAGGAAGCAATATCAGAGGACTTGCACGCATTTATTTTGAAGATAGCTTTATCGTAAATAATGTAAATATTCTTCAGGGCAAGGACAAGGTATTTGTAGCAATGCCATCTTATAAGACTAAGCAGGTGGATGAAAACGGCAAGGCGGTGTATCAGGATGTGTGCTATCCGGTAACTAAGGATTTTCGTGAGAAGCTTTATGAAGAGATTATAAATGTTTATGAACAGGAAAAGCAGAAACAGAAGAATGAGGCTCAGGATAAAGCAATAGAAAGACATAAATCTGAGGATTCAAGACAGTCACAGGGAACAGGATTCTATGAGGTTGGCAAGAAGGACACTCCATTTAGATAAGATTAAAGGGCGGGTGGCATATTGCCACCTGTTTGAAGGAAGGATAAGGTGAGAAGTATGGAAATAGAAAAATCATTAGCAAATGACAAAGCTATCTTAGAACTTGTGACAATGCTTAAGAAATATGGTATGAATGATGATGCCAATGACATATTTGAAACAGCTTCATATGTGGATATGATTGAGAGAAAGCTTGATGATGTAACCAATGAATTAGTAGAAGTAAGAAAGCAGTTGCAGGAGCTTCAGGATAAGACAATAGGTGATACTATTAAGAAATCTATATTAGATATGGTTGAAAGGGCTGAAAATCGTATTGCTGATATGAAAGCTACTCTTACAGAAGTTAAGGATAATATGAAAGCGAAGGCAACAGAGATTGTTCAGGCTGTAAGATGGAAAGGTAGAGAGGCACTTAATAAGGTATCAGAATTTGTTGGTATCAGAGATAAACTAAAGTCTATGCGTGAAAAACTAAAAGATGGAATAATTGATACGGATAAGACCATAGCAAAGATAGATGCATTTGGTGCTGGAATGAGAAATGCCGGACAGACAGTAGTTAATACTTTTAGAACATTCGCAGATAAGGAAGTGGTGGATTATGAAGATAAAGAGAAGAAATTCTCAAAGACAGAAATGTTTAAAAAACCATGGAAGTGGCAGAAGAAGGTCTATGAAAGTATGGATAGACATCTGGAAGCTGCTATTGGAAACGTGACGAAGTTATCTATGGATGTGCAGATGCATGAGATGGAGAAGATGTGGGATGAGATGTATGAGAAGAATAGTAAGGAACTTATGGAAGTAGCACAGGTTGCGGAAATAATGAGCTATGGAGATAAGGAAATTAAGAAGGAGGGAAAGAGCCGATAGTAGGATGGGAGTATGTCGAGAGGCATACTCCTGGTTTGGTTTTAGGAGGGAATTACGTTGTCAGTAGTTAGATTTGTGGTATAATTATTAATAGAAAAATGGAATGTATTGGTTTGTGTAAAATAGGTGAATTTTAAAGAAAAATAGTATATTTATATAGGAGGTATTTGTTATATGCTTAACGAAGAGAAAATAGATCCACTAATTTTTATGCAACAAGAATTGTGTGATATGTGGGGAATTGACAATCAAACAAAGTACGTATTTTATTATGATGAAAGTAATAATTGCAGAAAGTTTTGGGTTGATGATAGTAAGCAACAGTTTAATACGGATTATACAGCAGATTTTGTGCTGGCAGGGTTGGTAAAAAAAGAGGAAGATACTGTTGATGTGTCACTTGAAACATTCAGAAAACCTTTGAAGTTACAGGGGAACGTAGAGGAGATTAAGTTTAGTAAACTGTATGCAAAAGGTGATTTTTTACAGTGCGTAAAGGAAAAACGTTTATTTGAGACTTTATCATGGATAGATAAATCACCTTTTTACATTCACTACACAAATGTGAACAATCTGTTTTATACACTTGTTGAAATATTTGATTCTATCGTGAATCCCGATGAGATAAGTGAATTTGGATATGACTATTTTAAAATGAAGAGTGTATTTTATTACATGTTTAAAGGAAAAGCAGATGAACTGCAAAAATTGATGTTTAAGTATAAATATCCTAATATACAACGTGAGGACGTAGAAGCATTTTGTAATGATCTATTGTTTTTACTTGGAAGTCGCAGAGAAATGAAGGAAGAAGAAAAGTTTCTTGCCGGAATGTTAGCAAGAGCATCAAAGAGTGATGAATTGGTATTTTTGCATGATAATGATGATTATATTATGCAGGAAAATTATGCGGAATTTTATGCTGATCCTATCCGAAAATATCAGAAGTCAACACATATATTTGACGAGGAAACGACAGTACAGGAAATAGTAAAAAAACAGATAGCACAAGGGGAAAATATGGCAGATAATTTTAAGTTTGTGAAATCAGAAACAGACATATTTGTGCAGTTATCGGATGTAGTAGCTGGGATTCTGGGAAAATTGTTTACGTACATAAACTCCACAAGTGTAAGTCAGCGCAGAAAAGATGTTGAAGATCTATCAAAGATTCAAGTTGAGAATATTCTACTTATTGATAAGTTGCGTATGGATGCAGATAGGGCGAATCTCGGTTTTTTATGTTCGATTGGTCCATGGGATGGGATAGGAAAACTTAACAGATTTTTTGAAATGGTAAGGAGCAGAGATGAAAAATAGATTGAATCAAGCGGTATGATAATATAGATGTTTTTGCAATAGAAAAAGGAAAACTGCAATATTGGGAGGTAGCAGAATGTTTATTAGAAAAGTCAAAATTCATAATTTTAAATGTTATAGAGATTTTGAAATTACTCTTGAAGAAGGTTTGAATATTGTTGTTGGGGATAATGAAGCTGGGAAGTCAACAATACTAGAAGCTATAAATTTAGCATTAACCGGAATTATTAGTGGAAAGAGTATATGGAATGAGATTTCACAGTATGTTTTTAATAAAGAGGTGGTCGATGAGTATATAGTATCGTTAAATACAGCTCCTATTGAACTGCCATACATAACAATAGAAATCTTCTTTGGTGGGGCTGAAAATCCACTAATGAATGGTGATGCAAATTCAGACAGAGATAACAGTGCGGAAGGATTTTGTTTCAAAATTGCATTTAATGACAAATATGCAGATGAATATGAAGTATTAGTGCAGCAGGGAGAGGTTAAAAGCTTGCCGATTGAATATTATGATATTGTTTGGACAACCTTTGCCAGAGATGTAATTACAACGCGTAGCATACCTTATAAATCATGTCTGATTGATTCATCTGAATATAGGTATCAAAGTGGAAATGATTTGTATTTGTCGAGAATTATAAAAGGCTCATTGGAACCGGAAGATATTACATCTATTGCACAGGCACATAGAAAAATGAGGGATACATTTATTAATGATCCATCAATAGAAGCTATTAACAACAAAATAAATCAGGATGCTAGTTTGACAGACAAAAAAATAGCATTATCAGTAGAACTGGTTACAAAGAATGCTTGGGAGAATAGTCTTGTTACACAATTGGATGAAATACCGTTTCATTATGTAGGAAAGGGAGAGCAAAGTGTTGTTAAAACAGAATTGGCATTAGCAAAACGTACTTCGAAAAATGCAAGTATTATTTTATTAGAAGAACCAGAAAATCATTTGTCACATACAAGATTGAATCAGTTGATTAAATGCATTTCAGAACAATACACAGAAAAACAAATACTTATCTCAACGCATAGTAGTTTTGTTGCAAATAAGTTAGGGTTAGGAAAAGTGATGCTACTTGATAACTTGAGAATTACAAGATTTTCTGAATTGCCAGAAGATACGTATAATTTTTTTAAGAAGGTTGCTGGTTATGATACATTGCGAATGATATTATGTAAAAAAGCTATTTTGTGTGAAGGGGATTCTGATGAATTGGTGATTCAAAAAGCATATATGCAACTTAATGAGGGTCGTTTACCAATAGAGGATGGTATAGAAGTGATTTCTGTGGGCATATCATTTTTACGTTTTCTTGAGATTGCGGACTGCATTCATACTAAAATTGCAGTTGTTACAGATAATGATGGGGATATGGCTGCTATCAGCCATAAATATGAAAACTATATAGGTGCAAATCAGAAGGATTATATAAAGATATGTGTAGATGATGTTGTAGATACAGGGACTCTTACCATTGGAAAGAATGCTTATAATTATAACACTTTGGAACCAAAACTTCTGAAAGTTAATGGTTTAGATAAGTTGAATCGTATTTTTGGTACTGATTATACAGATGAGGATGGTTTGAGAAAATATATGAAGCATAATAAAACAGAATGTGCATTGAGAATATTCGAATCTTCTGAACAGATAGAAATACCGGAATATATTGTGGAGGCTATCAGATGGTAAACAGATTAATAATTGCGGCTGCAGGTTCTGGTAAAACTACATATTTGGTCAGACAAGCGATGCAGCAAGCAGACAATGTGTTAATAACAACATACACTATCGCTAATGAATTGGAAATTCGTAAGAAATTTATAGAACATAATGGCTGTGTTCCTCATAATGTTACCATACAAACATGGTACTCATTTCTTTTACAGCATGGGGTTCGACCATTTCAGGGAGTAGTCTTAGATGATAAGATTAATGGTATGATATTAGTCAATGAAAAGTCTGGAAAAAAATATGATGGGAAATTTGGTCCGGTATATTATGGAGAAGATGATTATAGAAAATTCTTTTTCACGGATGGAATGAAAATGTATTCTGATAAAATTGCAAAATTTGTATGCCGTTGTGAAAAAGAGACTAAAGGCAGAGTTTCGCAAAGAATTAGTAGGATTTATCCTAAAATATATATAGACGAAATTCAAGATTTGGCAGGATATGATTTAGACATCATAAAAAGTATGTTGCAAGCGAATTGTGATGTAACAATGGTAGGAGATCCAAGACAGGTAACATATCATACACATAACGAAGCAAAGTATAAGAAATATGCAGATGGTAAGATAGAAGAATTTATTAGAATTGAGTGCAAAAAAATAGATTGCATTATTGATAAAGAGACTTTGAATAATTCTTATAGAAATAACCAAGGTATTTGTTCATATTCATCGCAGTTATATGAAGAATATGGTGAAACTGGAACAAAGCAATTTGAGGTTACAGGACATGACGGAGTTTTTTTAGTAAGAGCGGATGATGTTGATGCATATTTGGAAGAGTTTAAGCCAATGCAACTTAGGGAGAAGAGAACTGTAAAGGTGAATGATGGATATGCAGTAATAAATATGGGTGAATCTAAAGGACTAACATATGATAGAGTATTGATTTATCCAACAAGTACTATGAGAAATTGGATGAAGAATCATTCTAGCAATCTGCAACCAAAAACAAGGTCTCAGTTTTATGTTGCAATAACGAGAGCAAGATATAGCGTGGGAATTGTTTTTGATTATGATGAGAAAACAAATATTGCAGGAGTAGAAAAGTATCAATAATTTTGCAAATACATATAAAAGTAATAATTTTTTTTGAACTTCCAATTTTACATAAAGTATGATGCTAAAAATAAAGGGTAATAATGATGAAACAACGAAATAAGCCAGTATGGAGCAAAACAGTTCTATAGTGGCTTATTTGTTTGAAATTATGAACTATTGTTCATTGTATTCCATTTATGTAAGTACAAACAACGAAAGGGGAAAGAAAATAGTTTATATGTAAACGATACATAATCCATATATAAGCACTACTATAAACGAAGCTTTAGAGAAAGGAAAATGCTACCTTATTATGTATCGATGTAATTAATTCTGCTATTCAGATTCTTAGAAGCGGTATAATGAGTACTTAAAAAAATCTGAATAGAAGTTAAGTAAATTATTAACAAAATTCTTCATGTTTTTGTCCTCCTTTTTTTTATGAGCCAAGTATATTACATTGATTTTTATAATACTTGTCAAAATCAATTTTATAGTAGACAAATTTTGCAAAAAATGAGAAAGAACCATTTTGATTCTTTCTCATTGGGATTAAGGCTTTATATTTTTTCTATATTCAGATGGTGATATCCCCTTAGCTTTTTTAAATATTCGACTAAAATATAAAGGGTTGTCATAACCGATAATCTCAGCAATTTCTGTCATATTGTAATCAGTATTTTGTAACAGGATCTCAGCGTTATATAATCTTTTGGATAAAATGTATTGCATTGGAGTAAATCCTGTATATTGTTTAAAGTTTCTAATGAACCAGCTAACACTAACATGATTATTTTGTGCATATTCGTCAATACTTATATTTTCACTATAATGCTCATTAAAATAAAGTGTAGCTTTATCAATTTCCTCGATAACACGAGTGTTATCGGTTTTAAGTTGAGACAAAAAACTCCTTTGGAGCATAATAAATATTTGTTTTAAGTACATTTCTAACATCTGTTCATAATTCTCTTTGCACATTTGAAGTTCATGTATCATATTTCTAAATATTCCTTGATACTCAATATGAGAACCACAATAGAAGATATTCTTATTATCCGGAAAGCCATAAGAGCGAAGTATATTAGTAACATTTCCACCCGTAAAGTGTACCCAATATGCTTCTGTTTGGTCATCACCATAGTATTCATATTTTTGGGGTTCTTTAGGTCGGTATAAAACCATATGTCCTGCTGTAACTATTTCTTCTTTACCGTTAAAATGAAAGTGTGCCTTACCGGAAGCAATATAAAGCAATTGGAAGTCTTTTCGCCCTTTGGGACGCCAAGTTGGCAATTTTGGACGAGTATAAAGATGATAAGTTCCTACACTAGTTACTATTAATGGTTTTGATTTGTCTTTTATGTCTAACATTGAGTTGTTTAGATATGCGTTATTTGTATACATTGAAACCTCCTTTATAAGGGTGGGAATATATCATTGTGGATTTTGTCTAATTAAAAAAGCAATTTTGTCCTTGTTTCTATCAATTCTACCATTTTGTGCATATTTTGTCCAATAAATGATATGGAATTAAGAATAGTATTTTTATATACTACTTATAACAAAGCAGACAGACTAATAAACAACGAAGCAAAAATTTACTAAAAGGTAATGCAGGATAAGGAAGGAGAATTCTTATGGAAGAAAAGAGATACCTAAAATGGTATAACAAAGTAGGCTATGGTTCGGGTGATATTGCAGGTAATGTGGTATATGCATTCCTGACAGCATTCGTAATGATTTATTTAACTGACACAATTGGGTTAAATGCAGGTATAGTTGGTACATTGATAGCGGTATCAAAGATATTTGACGGAGTATCAGATATATTCTTTGGTTCTATGATTGATAGAACTAAATCAAAAATGGGTAAAGCAAGACCATGGATGTTTTACGGGTTCTTTGGATGTGCACTTACATTATTTGGAGTATTTGCAATTCCAACAAATATGGGAAAGACAGCACAGTATGCATGGTTCTTTATCGCTTACACATTATTAAATGCAGTATTCTACACAGCAAATAATATAGCATATGCATCATTAACATCACTTGTAACAAAGAACAGTAAAGAACGAGTAGAGATGGGTTCTTTCAGATTCATGTTCTCATTTGGTACTAATATGTTAATTTCAGCATTTACATTTAACGCTGTTGAAGCACTTGGTGGTGGAGCGGCAGGCTGGAGAGCAATTGCAATTATTTATTGTATTATTGGTCTTGTTACAAACACATTATCATGTTTCTCGGTTAAGGAACTTCCAGAAGAGGAGCTTAGAGAAGGAGAAGAAGTTAAGAAAGAGGAAAAACTTAAATTTACAGAAACACTTAAACTTCTTATGTCAAATAAATATTTCTTTATGATATGTGGAGTATTCATTCTTTTACAGTTAAGAGCAGCAATGGTTGGTGTTGGTACATATTATATGACATATGTGTTGTTTAATCAGAAATTGTTTGGTACATTCTCATGGGCAATTAATATTCCATTGATTTTAGTACTTATAATTACACCTACATTAGTAGCTAAGGCAGGTGGATTATATAAAGTAAATAAGTATAGCTACGCATTTGCAACATTGTGTCGTTTAGGAATTGTGTTTGCAGGTTACATTGGAAGTGTACCACTTATGTTAGTGTTTACAGTATTAACATCAATTGGTGAAGGTCCATGGCAGGGAGACTTTGGGGCAGTAATTGCAAATTGTTCAGAATATACTTACCTTAAGACAGGAAAGAGAATTGATGGTTCTATGTTCTCATGTACATCATTTGGAACAAAACTCGGTGGTGGTATCGGTGTTGCACTTTCCGGATGGTTACTTGATATGAGTGGATATGTTAATAACGCTGCAACACAGCCAGCTAGCTGTATCAGTATGATGAATGTTATGTATTTGTGGCTTCCATTTGTTTTTGATTTGATTGTTACAATTGTTCTTTCATTTATGAATATTGAAGAGGCAAACAAAAAATTAAAAGAAAATAAGTAGTAACTTGTAATAGCCTCTAAAGTTTATCTTTAGAGGCTATCTGTAGAAAGTGAGGAAAAAATATGAATGCAGATATTAAATGGTTAGATAATCCGGAAGTATTTAGAATAAATCAAATAGCAGCTCATAGTGATCATAATTACTTTTTAAGTTATGAGGATATGAAAGAGCAGAATAATAGATTAGTACAGTCCTTAAATGGACAGTGGAGTTTTTGTTTTAGTAAAAACGCAATGAGCAGACCGGAAAAGTTTTATGAAGAAGATTATGATATAAGTGGATTTGATAAGATTATGGTTCCGGGACATATTGAGCTCGCAGGTTATGACCAGATTAGGTATATCAACACAATGTATCCTTGGGAAGGTAAAACATATAGAAGAGGTGCTTATACGTGCGGTAATAATATTTCCGGTGCAGGAATGTTTAGTGAAGCAAAGTATAATCCGGTAGGATCATACGTTACTCAATTTGATTTAGACGAAACACTTTGTGGTAAGCGAATTTCAATTTGCTTTGAAGGTGTAGAACAGGCAATGTATTTGTGGTTGAATGGACAGTTTGTTGGTTACGCAGAAGATAGCTTCACACCATCTGAATTTGATTTAACACCTTATATCAGAGAAAAAGGTAATGTATTGGCAGTTGAAGTTTACAAAATGTGTACAGCAGCATTTTTGGAAGACCAGGATTTCTTTAGATTCTTTGGTATATTCAGGAATGTGTGGTTAAAGGCTATTCCGGATGTTCATATCGAAGATATGTGGCTTAATCCAATACTAAATAGTGATAATGAAAGTGGAAAGCTTGAAGCAACAGTTAGAGTTTCATCAATCGCTAGAAAAGATGTATCAGTTCATTTGATTATGAAGAATATTACAGATGAAGTAGTATTGGAAAGTAACATAACGTTAGAAGAAAAAGATGGTAAACTTATCGGCTTTGTATCAGAAGATGCAAGAGAAGTAAAAGCTTGGGATAATCATAATCCTTATCTTTATAAAACAGTTCTTGAGGTAAGAAGTGCAGATGGAGAAATATTAGAAGTTGTTCCATATAACATTGGCTTTAGAAGAATAGAGATTATTGATAAGGTTATGTACTTAAATGGAAAAAGACTTGTAATAGTTGGTGTAAACAGACATGAATGGAATCCGAAGACAGGAAGAAATATTAATATAGAGGATATGGTTTCAGATATTTCTTGTATAAAGAAAAACAATATAAATTCAGTAAGAACATGTCATTATCCTGACCAGATTCCTTGGTACTATATGTGTGATGAGGCAGGAATTTATGTGATGGCAGAAACTAACTTAGAAAGTCATGGTTCATGGCAGAAGTTAGGAGCAATCGAGCCGTCTTGGAATGTACCGGGTTCTGTACCACAGTGGAGAGAAGCGGTAGTTGACCGTGCAAGAAGCAATTATGAAACATTTAAAAATCACACATCAATTATCTTCTGGTCATTAGGAAATGAGTCTTATGGTGGAGATGATATTGAAGCTATGAATACTTATTTTAAGGAGCAGAATGATGGAAGATTAGTACATTATGAAGGCTCATACTACACAAGAGAATACGAAGATACAATATCAGATGTGGAAAGTCGCATGTACGCGAAGCCATATGAGATTGAAGAATATTTGAGCAATAATCCAAAGAAACCATATATATTATGTGAGTTTATGCATGATATGGGTAATTCAATGGGAGGTCTTGATACATATATGAATCTTATTGATAAATATGAAATGTATCAGGGTGGATATATATGGGACTTTATAGACCAGGCACTTTTAGTAAAGGATGAGGTTACAGGAAGAGAAGTATTAAGGTATGGTGGAGATTTTGATGATAGACCATCTGATTATGAGTTCTCAGGTAATGGAATTGTTTTTGCTGACCGTAGAGAAAAACCGGCAATGCAGGAAGTGAGGTATTTTTATGGATTGTACAAATAAGAAAGAAATTAGAGTTGTATATGGAGATTACACACTTGGAGTACACACAGAAGGATATAATTATATATTCTCTTATGCACAGGGCGGCTTAGAGTCAATTGTAAAAAATGGTTATGAGTGGTTGTACCGCTCGCCAAAGCCTACATTTTGGAGAGCTTTAACAGACAATGACAGAGGAAGTAAGTTCCATATTAAGAGTGGAAATTGGCTTGCTGCAGATATGTTTATTGATTGTATCGACATTGAAGTAATTACTGATGGTGTATCTCAGGGAAAGCCGGTTGCACCTGAAAACAATAAGTATGGTTCAGATGTGTATGCAAGTGAAGTGACTGTTAAGTTTACATATCAGACAATTATTAAACCTGCTACAACAGTAATCGTAACATATACTGTTAATAATAAAGGAAATATTACAGTAAATGTGCATTATGTTGGTGTTAAAGGACTTCCGGAGCTTCCGGTATTTGGCTTAAGATTTGTAATGCCAACTTTAGCAGATAAGTATATTTACAATGGATTATCAGGAGAAACTTATCCGGATAGAAAAAAAGGTGCAGTTAAAGGAATTTATGAGGTAGATGATTTAAGTCTTACACCATATTTAGTGCCACAGGAATGCGGAGTTAGAATGGATGTAGACTGGGTAGAAGTTATAAGGCATACAAGTAATAATAATGCCTGTAAAGATATTACTCCTCAAGTATTAAGATTTGAAAAGATAGATGATGCGATTTCGTTCTCTTGTTTACCATATACAGCAACAGAAATCGAAAATGCAACACATCATGAAGAACTTCCACCTGCAAGAAGAACTGTATTTTGTGTGTACGGAGCAGTTAGAGGTGTTGGCGGTATTGATTCATGGGGTAGCGATGTGGAAGATGCATATCATATCAGTGCAGAAGAAGATATAGTATATTCATTTAAGATATGTTAGAAAAGAGGTGTTTACAATGAATACACAACTATTAATTGAAAAATTGCAAAATGGTGAGTTAGATAACAGACTGTTAGAGATTTATGTAGATAGCAAGTTGATAGAATATCAAAGAAATAGATATATAGCAGCCATTAAAAGGTTTGAGGACTTGTATCAAGAAGGAGAAGTAGTGCTGTTTAGTGCGCCGGGAAGAAGTGAGGTTGGAGGAAATCATACCGACCATCAGCATGGCAAGGTATTAGCAACATCTATAAATCTCGATAGTATTGGTGTTGTCAGAGCTACTAATGATAATGTCATTCGACTTGTTTCTGATAACTATGATGAAATAGTGATATCGCTTGATGATATCTTATTAAAAGAAGAAGAGAAAGAGACTACTACTGCATTAATTAAGGGAGTTGTTTCAGGATTCTTAAATAGAAAGTTTGAAGTTGGTGGTTTTACAGCGTATGTTACAAGTGATGTATTAATTGGAGCAGGGTTATCTTCATCAGCAGCATTTGAAACCTTGATAGGTACAATTTTATCCGGGTTATATAATGATATGAATGTATCAGCTGTTGATATCGCAATTATTGGTCAGTATGCAGAGAATATTTATTTTGGTAAGCCTTGTGGTTTGATGGACCAAATGGCATGTTCAGTAGGAAATCTTGTATATATTGACTTTGAGAATCCAACTAAACCGGTTGTTGAAAAAGTAGAGTTTGATATGGAAGAGTACGGTTATAGCTTGTGTATTACTGATACAAAAGGGTCGCATGCGGATTTGACTGATGAGTATGCTGCAGTACCAAAAGAAATGAAGCAGGTTGCAAAGCATTTTGGTAAAGAAGTTTTAAGAGGAATTACAGCTCAGGATATTATCAGAGAAATTCATGCACTACGTTCAGAATTTGGCGACAGAAGCGTACTTAGGGCGTTACATTTTGTAAGCGAGAATGACAGAGTGACTTGTGAAGTTGAAACTTTAAAAACTGGTGATTTTGTAGGATTTTTAAATTTAGTAAAGGCATCAGGAGATTCTTCTTATAAGTATTTACAGAATGTATATTCAAACAGTGATGTAAACAGCCAGAATGTATCTGTAGCATTGGCAACAAGCGATGTTGTGTTACAGAATAATGGTGTAAGCAGAGTGCATGGTGGTGGATTTGCTGGAACTATACAAGCATTTGTTAAAAATGAATATGTAGATGAATACAAAAAGAATATGGATTTAGTATTTGGAGAAGGAGCTTGTAGCGACTTAAGAATTAGAAAATATGGTGGCATACAAGTAATATAAAAATGTAAGTATATGGTTTTAGATTAATGAAAGGAATGGTGGATTCACATGAAAATATTAGTATTAGGTGGTGCAGGGTATATCGGTTCACATACAGTATATGAGCTTATAGATGCAGGTCATGAGGTTATTGTAATTGATAATTTATTAACAGGATTTAAGGAAGCAGTTCATCCACAGACTAAGTTCTATGAGGGTGACATTAGAGATAAGGCTTTTTTAGATGATGTATTTAGCAAAGAAAAGATTGATGGAATTATTCATTTTGCAGCAAGTTCACAGGTTGGAGAAAGTATGGTTGACCCATTGAAGTACTATAATAACAATTTGTGCGGTACAGAAGTATTACTAGAGAGTATGGTACAGCATGGAATTGATAAAATCGTATTTTCATCAACAGCAGCAACATATGGAGAACCGGAAAGTATTCCAATTATGGAATCAGACAGAACAGAGCCAACAAACTGCTACGGTGAAACAAAGTTATCTATGGAAAAGATGTTCAAGTGGACATCAAAGGCTCATAATTTAAGATATGTTTCACTTAGATATTTTAACGCATGCGGAGCACATCCAAACGGACTTATTGGTGAAGCACATAATCCGGAAACACATTTGATTCCATTGATTTTGCAGGTTCCTAATGGAAAGAGAGAATTTATTTCTGTATACGGAAATGATTATGATACAAAGGATGGAACATGTGTAAGAGATTATATTCATGTAAATGATTTGGCGCAGGCACATATTCTTGCCATGGAATATCTTGCTAAAGGTGGAGAAAGTGATGTATTTAACTTAGGTAATGGTGTAGGCTTCACTGTTAAAGAAGTAATTGAAACAGCAAGAGAAGTAACAAAGCATCCTATCCCTGCAAAAGAAGAGCAAAGAAGAGCTGGAGACCCATCAGTGCTTATTGCTTCAAGTGATAAAGCAAAGAATGTACTTGGCTGGAAACCACAATTTGCTGATTTAAGTGTAATCATTAAGACTGCGTGGGAATGGCATGTAAATCATCCAAACGGATATTAGGATAAATGGAAGGAGGTTTTTGATATGAATAAATTGATTTCTGAATTAGTCAAATATGGAATCCAAAGAGGGTTAATTGACGCAGAGGACAAGGTCTTTGTACTCAACCGACTTCTGGAAGTGTTTGGATTAAATAGTTTTGAATGGTCAGATGAGGAAGTAAGAGAAATTCACTGCATATTGTCAGATATGACAGATTATGCAGTAGAAAATGGAATCATTGAGGAAGATACAGTTACAAACAGAGATTTATTTGATACCAAGGTAATGGGAATTATCACTCCAATGCCATCAAGTGTACGAAGCAAGTTTAGAGAGTTATATGCTAAGTCCCCAAAGCTTGCAACAGATTTTTATTATAGATTTAGTCAGGATACAAATTATATCCGTGCTGACAGAATAGCAAGAGATGAGAAATGGAAAGCAGACACTGAATATGGTGAGATAGATATTACTATTAATCTGTCAAAGCCTGAGAAGGACCCTAGAGACATTGCAAAAGCAGCTAGTCAGAGCAAGAGCGAATATCCTAAGTGTTTGTTATGCGAAGAAAATGAGGGATATGCAGGAAACTTGTATCATCCGGCTCGTCAAAATCACAGAATTATGCCAATTAAGTTAAATGAGCAGAATTATTTTATGCAGTATTCACCTTATGTTTATTATAATGAGCATTGCATAGTATTTAATGAAGAGCATACACCTATGAAAATAGATAAAAGTGTGTTTAAGAAACTTTTAGATTTTGTCTCACTGTTTCCACATTATACTATAGGTTCAAATGCGGATTTACCTATAGTAGGAGGTTCAATTCTTAGTCATGACCATTTTCAGGGTGGAGCATACTCATTTGCAATGGCGAAAGCTGCGATGGAATTTACATTTAAAGCATATGGATTTGATGATGTGACAGCAGGTATTTTAAAATGGCCGATGTCGGTTATTAGATTACAAAGCGAAAATAAAGAGAGATTAGTAGAGTTAGCGAATCATATTTTAGATTCATGGAGAGCCTATACAGATGAAGAAGCATTTGTATATTCTGAAACGGATGGTACACCACATAATACAATTACACCAATTGCACGAATGAACGGTTTGTTATATGAAATGGACCTTGTGCTTAGAAACAATATTACTACAGATGAAAAACCTTGGGGTATATATCATCCGGATGAAAAATTGCATCATATCAAAAAAGAAAATATAGGCTTAATCGAAGTAATGGGATTAGCTGTTTTACCTGCAAGACTAAAAAAAGAAATGGAAGAGTTAGCAGAAGCAATTTTAGAAGGAAAAGAGATTAGAACTATTGATAATATCAGAAAACATGCAGAATGGGTAGAAGAATGGTATGCAAATTATGAAATTACTTCTGATAATATAAAGGAAGTATTACAAATAGAAATTGCGAAGCGATTTGCGAAGGTTCTTGAATGTGCAGGTGTATTTAAAAGAACAGAAAAAGGGATGGATCAATTTAAAAAGTTTTTATCTGTTTTGTAATTAATTGTAGGAATAGGTTTGATGGATAAAATATAGATAGGAGATGATTTTGTGCCGTTGACATATGAAAAAAGAAATGAAGGAGTATCTGCAGAATGGAAAAAATCTGTACATGTTCCGCCACACTTACATGAAGCAATCGAGATAATTTATGTGACAGATGGTACAGTTGAATTGGGTGTAGGACAAGAATTGTTTCATATGGAGCAAGGTGATTTTGCCATAGTATTTCCGAATGTTATCCATCATTACCAAGTGTTTGGTCAAGGAGAGAACAAAGCTATATATTTATTCTTAGACCCATCATTAACAACTAATTTCTATGAGGAATTACAAAATTCCAGCCCAAGTTATCCTATAATAGAGAAAGCAGAGGTACATGAAGATATTGTGAATTCTGTAAAAGCTCTCGTTAATAATATAGATTGCAGCCCAATGATAATCCGGGCCTATGTACATGTGATACTAGCTCATGTATTTTCAGATATGGATATTGTTGATAAAGAGGCGATTGGTGGAGATGATATAATATATTGTGCTGTTGAATATATAGCTAAGAACTTTAAAGAAAATATACATCTTGAGAAGATGGCATATGATTTGGCAGTAAGTAAATACGTCCTGTCCAGAATGTTTGCAAAAACCTTTCATTGTAATTTTAATAAATATTTAAATGGTATAAGGTTGAACTATGTCATATCTGCATTAGAAAACACTAATGATTCAATAACTAATATTTGTCTTGATTCAGGATTTGAGAGTCAGCGTACATTTAATCGTGTATTTAAGGAAAGATACAAAATGACACCAAGAGAATATCGTAATAAGATGCACGGCAATAAAAGTAAGGAGCGTGTTGGATAATATGATAGAACAATTATTTTTCGGCGAAACAGATAGGGGAGAATTTGCAAGCAGGTTTATTTTAGAAAACAAAAACGGAATGTGGATTGAAGTATCAGATTTTGGAGCATTGGTTTTATCAATATCACTTAGAGACAAGAATGGATTTATGCGGGATGTTGCTCTTGGATTTGAAAATATGGAAGATTATTTAAACACAGAAACAGGAATGGGTGCTTATGTTGGAAGAAATGCCAACAGAATTAAAGGAGCTTGTGTAAATATTGAAGGTGTAAACTATTCACTTGAAACCAATGAAGGAAATAATAATCTTCATAGTGGGTATAATAGGTCACATTGTCAAATCTATTATTCAAAAAAAGGTATAGAAGATAGGGGTGAATATGTTGAGTTTTATAGAGTAAGTCCACACTTGGAACAAGGTTTTCCCGGCAATTTAGCCCAAGTTATCCGTTATACACTGACAGATAGTAATGAATTTATTATTGATTATGAAATGTATAGTGATATGTCTACAATAGTAAATCCGACAAATCATACATACTTTAATTTGGATGGACATGATAGCGGAACTGTACTGGAACATGAATTGGAAATATATTCGGATGCATTTTTAAATATTAATGAAGAGATGATTCCTACTGGTGATGTTGTAAATGTTAGTGATACACCAATGGATTTTCGTATAAGAAAAAGAATAGGAAACGATATTAATGTTGATTTTATTCCATTAAAATATGCTAATGGTTATGACCATAATTATGTTTTTGAGAATGATAGGAAACTTAAAAAAGTTGCAAAACTTTATGGAGCAGATTCAGGAATTACTATGACGGTGTTGTCTGATTTGTGTGGGTTACAAATCTACACAGGTAATTTTTTGAATGGAGAAAAAGGAAAAGATGGAGTCTGTTATCAAAAAAACAGTGGAATATGTCTTGAGACTCAATTTTATCCTAATGCCTGTAATGAAAAGAAATTTCCAAGTCCTTTGTTAGAAGCAGGTAAGAAATTTGTTTCAAGAACAATATATAAGTTTGAGTTGCAGTAAAGTGTTTAAAATCTTTTGATAAAGTAGAAAGGAAATGAATAGATATGGTTATATTCTTCTCTGACCCGCTTGCTGCTCAGCCACATGATCCAGATGTAAAAGCACTTTTAAGAATAGCGCAGGTATATGATATTCCAATTGCAAATAATAAAGCAACAGCAGATTTTCTTATTAAATCTTCATTGATGGATGAAGAATATATTCATCAGGTTGAAAACTTTAAAAATACAGTTGAGAACAGAGTTAAGGAATTAGAAATAGTTTAAAATGTTTATAAACAAAAGCATAAAGTAATTAAAGGAGTAAAAATATTTATGTTTGATGTAATACATCATGTGGCAATTATAGTATCTGATTATGAAAAGTCCAAAAAGTTTTATGTAGAACAACTGGGCCTTCCTATAATAAGAGAAAATTATCGAAAAGATAGAAATGACTACAAGTTGGATTTGAAGGTGGGAAATGTTGAATTGGAAATATTTGGCGTAGAAAAAGCTCCTTCTAGAGTGACTGAACCAGAGGCTTGCGGATTGCGACATTTAGCTTTTAAAGTAGATAATATTGAAGAAACTGTAAAATATTTGAATTCAAAAGGAATCCAAACTGAACCAATTAGATTAGACGAGTACACACAAAAAAGAATGACTTTTTTTCGTGACCCAGATAATCTTCCAATAGAATTGCATGAATAGTTATTAATAAAGTTATTACTACACAAATAGGATTATCAGTAAAATGATAATCCGCTTGTTGTGAGATTATTAACAAACGACTTGTTTAAAGATTAGAAACGATACATCTGATTGCTAAAATATATTGCGTAGAAATCAAGTAAATCATTGATAAATGTTGTAATTTTCTTCTGCATTTTAAACATCTCCTTTCTTTGTTTTCATAACTTCATTATAAACCAGTTTCAAAGAATTTCGTGCCAAATAAGAATTAAAAATGGTCAAAAGTTGCAGAATAAATTGTTGATTGTGTTTTTGGTAGGAAAACAAATAATTAATAAACTACCATTAACTTGTAAAGAGAATATAGCCAGCCAAAAGGCTGGCATTAACTATTCTTCATCAATTGAAAACAGCTCCTCTACCGATATCCCAAGATACTTAGATATCCTAAGAGCAAGTTCTAAAGAGGCATTTCTTTCGCCTCGTTCTATTCGTCCGATTGTGCGTCCGCAGGAACCGATAGAAATAGCTAAATCTTCTTGACAGATGTTTCGCTCTGCGAGGCTGAAAAAATTTTAAAATTCTATTCGAAAAAGGGAATATTTGTGGTATTATATGCGTAGGATATAACTGTAATGCGTTACAGTTTTGGTCTGGGCGAAAGCTCTTTGGACCACCGTAGGCGGGAAGGATTTCCCGCCATTTTTACTATGGTCGTAAGTTTTGGAGGAGTTAATGAAAGAACTTAGCATATTTATAGATGAGTCAGGAGACTTTGGAGAAATTACAGAGCGACCGGCGTATTACTTGGTAACGCTTTTATTTCATGACCAGAAGAATGATATTGCTTCAAATGTTAAAAAACTTGAGGTTAGTACCAAGAATTCCGGATTTGATTTTGAGTATATACATACGGGACCTGTTATTAGACGTGAAGACGTGTTTTCCGGATTGTCTATAGACGAACGTAGAAAGCTACTTTTTAAGATGTTAAATTTTATTGTTAGCAGTCCAATTGCATATGAGATGGCTGTGGTAAATCGAAAAGAAGCACCGGATAAGATTTCGCTTTCCGGTAAGTTGGGACGCGAAATTTCAAACGTGATAGTAAAACATAAGGTGTTTTTTGATGGATTCGACAAAATTATTGTATACTACGATAATGGTCAAATTGAATTTGCAGGTCATGAAGGAGAATATGATGAGAGTGTTGATGGGGAACAACAGAATGAAGATTTAATGGCAAAGTTATTATTATTTTCAGAAATGTTTTCGTCTTAAAAAATAATTATGAAAGATTGAAGTATATGCATTAAAAAGTTCAGCTAAGATGGTTGGTGCTAAATAAAAAATGCCCAATTTACCGACTTATCCGGTAAATTGGGTATTTTTCATAATTAAATTAAAGTTTATAGTTTTGTGAAATTAATTTAACGGTAATCAGCACCCATAAGTGCATTAAATACTTTTTCAGATGTTTCATTATCCTGAGAGCCGATGGCATCTGTCATATCAATGGTAGCAAGTGTTGCCACAGCAAGATAACGAAGATGCTTTTGTGGATTGTATTTACTTGCACAGAACAATAAAGAACGGGTAATATTCATACCAACGAAGTTTGCAAGTTCTGTATAGTTTTCATAACCTTTCATTTGGCGAATTAATTCAATATCATTAAGTTCTTCTTTTTTTACATCCCAAATCATATTGTTATATGTATTTCTTAATTTTTCAAGCTCGCCATTTGATTGGAAAAATTTCACGACACTTGATTTGTCGTTAATATAATTTCGAATAAAGTTGATAAGTTTTCCACATTCTGTAACAGCAGTTTCTAATAAATCTTCTTCTATTGCGGCTGTGCCAATGACCTCAGTAACAGTATCAATTATAGTATCTACCTGTCTCTCTTTAGATTTTATACGTCCTTGTTCCTGTAGATTAAAGTTACGTGAAAGGGCTTTATTACTCAAATCCTGTTGCTGTACAGTCTGGTGTTTTTTTGCTTCTTCAGTTTGTTTTTGATCTTTCGTTGAGACCATAGTAGCATTTTTCTCCGCCTGATGTAGTTGATAGAAGTTGTGGATTACTTTTCCGGTTGTAACAGTTGCATTGAGATAAGTTACTTGATCAGAGATAGTTTCCACTTTGTCACGAAATGTTTTTTCGGTTTCTGCTCCTAATCTTTTTTTAGATACATCTTTAAAAAAATCTTTGTAGAAACTATCTTCCCATTCAAGAAGAGTTGATGCTTTTTCAATAAATGAAGTATCTTCATCGTCATCAAATACTCCAAGTTTGGTAACTTTGTCTGCATACTCTACAGAAAGATTTGCACGTCCAAGACGGATGGCCTGTTTAATAAGTGGCTTCAAGTAAGCAGGAATCTGATCTAACAGATTGTCTTGCACACGTCTGTACAAATATCGAATAAAGCGGTTGCCGGAGCTATGAATATTTTTTCTAAGATGCTCAGAATCAAAGGTAAAATGCCCGGTATTCAGAAGGTTTCCCTCTGAAACATACAATTCCCTGTCTTGTTGGAAAATATCACTTTCATTTTTTGCACGATGAACAAATTGTAGTGCACGTTGTACGAGTTTCCAATCTACAGCTGTCTGACGTATACTTTTAAATGGATTTGAAAATGAGGTCAGGTAGTCAGCCAGACTTTTTTCTTTAACTTGTGAAAAATCTACGTCATCACTTACTTGTGTGGACAGTGTCATATAAACAGCCTGTCGGTAGGAGTCTTCTTCAAGTTCTACAGTACCACCGGAGGTTAGCATACTTTTCATATATTCATCTAATAGAATATTTCTGCTTTGTGCGTCTGCATATTCACGATTGGCCAGTCCAAGTCGGTTAAGATGAATATCTTTTTTAGAAATATCCAGTAGATGACGTTCTGTAAGTACTTTTACAAATAGTGCACGTTCCGGATTGTCAAGTTGTAAATATCCTGCGTAGAGGGCAGCCATACCATCTTTTTTTGCCTGCGATTTTAAATATTCTTCGAAATCTTCTTGTGTTGCCAAATTTGATTTCTGTTGTATTTTATATTCTTTAATGGCAGCTTCATTCTTACTTTCAAGTATAAGGACATCAGCCTGACTGATTGCGTTTAGTCGAAGTGTTTCCTGTTCTACTTCATGGACAAATCTCAGAGCCTCTGAAAGAAGTGACCAGTCAATGACAGTTTTTCTTTCTAATGCACCGTCAGCAAAGTCATTTTTATTAATACTTCTACCGGTCAATGTGATATCATCTCGTAACTGATAGCTCAGAAGTGAGGCCATAGCAGCAGAAAGTTCATGACTACTCAATGCACTTTTTGTGGCAATAGAAGGATCATGAATGAGCATATTCTTTAATTCTTCTCTCTTTTCAATGTTAGCATATTCATGAATGACACCTTTTGCACGATCCCAAGCAGTGATTTTTGTAGTTCGGTCCAAAATTGTACGGTCTGTTAGTGCATGGATAAGCAATTGTAGCTGATGTTGTGTAAGTGTATTTAGTTCTTTTTTTAGATTTTGGGCTTCGTTGTTGTCCGCAGCATTTAATCGTTGCAGAAATTCTTCAGAATTAGTTACAGAAAGTTGATTTAAGTCTGCGGTCTGTCCCATTAATCTTTTTGCAGCAGTATGTGTGGAGATACTGTCGCTAAGTCGGTCCCAATCTATAGGGATTTGTTGCAAGCGTTTAGCAGTAACCACATTCGTAAAATCCATTGCATGTTGAAATAATTCTTTATTGATTGTACCATCAGGCTTTTTTAATTTTGATAATGCTTTAGTATAATCAACGATTGGAGTAAAGGTGTCATGGTTTATATATTGGTGTAATTGTATTTGCATCTGAATACGGGTAGATGCAGTCAATTTCTCATTATTTAGGAATTTAGCTGTAGGAAGTTGTATTTCCTCTTGTTCAGGTACCCCCAATACCATAGCAAAAATTTGTCGCTCAGCAAGATTAAGTTTAGCATAGGCCTGAAATATAGTTTTGTCTTGCAAAGAAGTAAGATAGTTTTCTAAATCCTGTTTTTGGTCAAGGGTATGATGCGATGAACTTACTTTAACTTCATCAGTGTGGCTAACATGTTCCATAAGTGAATTTGAGTTTTTGAGAAACTGGCGAATATGTGAACTTTTAAGTAGTTTCTCTGTTTCTTCTCTAAGCATAGGAATATTTAGTTCGCCTTCACCTTTAAGCAAATCTTCGTGAAAATATTCTCTAAGTCCGCTACATAAGGAGATTTGTTCGTTGCCAAAGTCTTTGGTTGTTTCATTAAACATAATAATAGCCAGATTAGATGCCTTTATGTATGAGGTTCTTTTGGTAATTAAATCTTCAAATTCCTCTTTTTTCATACTATATATACATCCGGTCAAAGTTTCTACCAAATGATCGCGTTCCATCAGAAGACCTGCATCATCAATTTTTAATTCAGAAAGTTCCTGTAATTGTCTATGTCCATTTGCAAGTTCCTGGAAACTGTCCTGAAGTTCAAGTGTTGTGATTTCAGGGAATACATCATCCGGATTATTTTCTTTTTTTAGTTTCAACTTTATGAACGTCATCATTAAAAGTTCGTTTGCTATATCACCATCAATGTGGATAGAGGAATTACCGACAGTAAATGCGTTATTGATGATTTTTTCATAAGTTGTATTTAACCATGCTTTTTCTTTAGTAAGTTGTTGCGATGTTGTACCAAGCAGACTGCTTTCTAACAGTATATTCTGTATAATGACAGGCAAATTACTGTGTTTTTCGTTTAGCTCCTTCTTTTTTGTGGAAAGTTCTTTTTGGTCTAATATTTTATTTTGACCAAGTGCAAGAAAAATAGGAGAAGGAGCATAGTTGAGTCGTTTTTGAATATCTTTTAAAGTGGTCTGCTCATTACGGTCAGCCTCCATACCTTTTTGTTTTTTACTTTCGATAAGGAGCATAATTTGTGAACGTTCACTAAGAATCTGTTTGCTTTTTTTGACTTCATCCTGTGTAATGGCATCCAAATCTTGAAAATCCTTAAACCATAATGGAAGATTTTTTTGAAAATCCTCCGATTCCATAAATGGAATTTTTGTTTGCATGTATAAAGCGAATCCGGTATTAAGAGACAAAGTTACATTGTTTGCCGGATCGCTAAGGAAATTTTCCAAAATGGACTTATTTGATATAATACGTTTCTCAAAATTATCTAATTTTTCATCTAATTCTTTTTTATTTGAATTGAGCAACATACTAATTCCCTCAGTATCTGCAAAGATAATTTGCATAAGATATGGAGCCAGTGTTTGCTTAGTTTCTGATATCTCTTTATAACGACTGCTGATGGATACGCCCTTAATTTCAAAATTGCTATATGCGATGTAATAACTTTCGACTTCATTTTTCCAAAAATCTAAGGAGTTATTTGTGTTGTCCCAAAAGAGATTTTGTTTTTCAATGATAAATTCTTTGGCAAATGTTCCTTCAGGATGATAGCGGCGTAAGGCTTCATAAGGATTATGAAAATGCTGTTCCAAAATGGATAGGTATTCAAAAATACCTTCTTCTTCGCCAGTCATTAGAGCTTGAAAAGCCTCCGGATTTTGTAAAATTACAGAGTGGAATGGTTTTAGGATACCACCCTTATAATTTTGTAATTGTTCTGTTCTTTTCTTAAGAAGAGCATGGGCATTGTCTGCTTCTAAGCGAAGAGAGCTATTTTTTGGCATAGCCAGTTTTGAAATCTCTAGAAGAGCTTCTGACCAATCAGATACACCAAAGCGAGCTCTATTTTTTGTTTTATGTTCTTCAGTAGGAGTAGAGTTATCAAGTGGTTCTAAACCTGCCAGCATTTTTTTTGCTTTATTGTAATAAATTTGAATTTGGTCAGAATTTGAACCAAAAATCTTCTTTAGTGTTTGATTGAGTTCTTCATATCTTGGAATTGCAAAGTTTTCAAGCTGTAGCAAAGTATTATTATATTCTTCAAGCTTATGAGAAGTGAAAGAATCGCCTGCGTTTGTGAAACTAAGAAGTTCATCTTCCATACCTCTAAGCATAAACTCATGTTCACAGTTCCCAACTTGTGCAGGTTTAATTAAGTCAATAAGCTTATTAAGTGTTTCGATTTTTTTGTTTAAATCATCCGGAACATTGGCATTAATACCTTTCTCTTTGGTTTGTGAATGAATAGTGTTTCTGGTATCTTTAAGACTTTTTATTATATAGGAAATTGGTGAACTTTGTCCCTTAGCATTTAGCCAATAACTATGGATGACACTTTCCAAATTTTCCATGCGGATGTTATCCCATATATCATTTGCAATACGAAATCGTTCTTTTCGTCGGACTGCACGTGAAGAATCACCACTTATAGCAGTGGATGCAGTTTCTTTCAGATGAAGATAACGTATTTCACTTTTTTGGGTAGTATTATCACCCATTAAAGAGAGAAATCTTAGTCTTTCAGCATAAGCTTGTTTTTCAATAAGAGCTTCTTCTTCAGTAACACGTAAATTGATGTTTTCTTTTGTGAGACTTCCACAGAGAAGTTCCTTTATAAGACGTCTGCGTACTGCCTGTGGATGAAGTCCACCTATATTTTTCCATTCTATCAATGCTTTTGAAATATTACTTCTAAGAAGGGTAAGAAGTTCACTATATTCTTGTAGTGGAAGTAGCTCTAAATCACTTAATGTATGTATATCTTTTAATGACGTTAAAGGTAGAAGTTTATCTTGTAGTGCTTGTGATAGTGCATCCATAATAGCATTTTCTTCACCGTTTAAAAATCCATCGAATCCGGCCCAGTGGCATAAGTCATTTCCTTGTAAAAGACCTACATTGGAAAATGTATCTTTTTTTATAATCTGAGGAGCTATTGTGGTTTGACCATTTACATATTCCTCTTTTGTTAAGTCGCCTTCAAGTTTTATTTCATCCTTTAGGAGAAATGTATTTAGGGATTGAGTGAATTCACTTTCAGCTTGTGTTATATTTTCAGTAAGCCATTGTAATAGCATATGCCATTGTGAAGAACTTCTTTTTAAAGTTATTGTTTTTTCATCAAATACTTTTTGGTTAATGTCAATACATTCTTTTAATTTCTTAAGTTCTTTAGTTTCATCATCAAATGATATATTTGAGTCTGAAAGATGCTTAGATACTGTAGAGATAAAGCAGGAATCAATTCCGATATCAAGTATTTTGTTACGAAGAATATTTTCTGCATAGGATACATTAGGTGCAAACTGATGCAAATATTCTAAAAAATATTCTGTTTCTATGAAAACGATTGCCGGGGAACTTAATAAAATTAATCGACCATTTCGATTGATAAAAGACGAAAGAGCGTCATTTTGATTTTTATAAGTAACTTTTTTTGCAATAAGTTCTTTTACAATGTCGATATTTTTTTGTGCCTGTTGTTGTAAATTTGTAGCAGCAATGTCAAAATCTTTAGATTTATCATTACTATAGATTATGTTGGTAATCTCTACATGTGAGAGTTCATTAGCGAGTAAATCTAAAGGAGGCATATTCTTTAGTTGTTGTAAACGATTATCGTAGAGTTCAAATTCGTTGATATGATTTTCAGTAAATTTTTTCATTGCATTAAGAATAATATCTGAGGTTGACTCTAGCTTAATACTTAAGAGGTTTTCGCCTATATTAAGAAGGATTTCCGAAATTGCTTGATTATGTAAAGCTGCTAATGCAGGTTTTTCTTTCATTTTGCTACGATAAAAAATATTAACAGCAATAGTATTGCTTTCTAAATTTTCTTCCATACGTTGAATGGCAAGCCCAAGTTCCTTGTCAGAAAGGCTAAATAGTTTTTCTCCAAGGATAGTTTCAGCGAGTTTTGCATATGGAGCAAGTGGCCATGAGGCAGTAGTATCATCAGCACTGGTACCCTTGTATAAGTATTCTTTTCGTGAAGCAATTATGGCTTCGCGATTGCGATTTTCTTTTTCTTTTGTTGCTTTTGCCGAAAGTTCTTCTAAGTGAATTTTTCTGCAATTCTGATAATCCTGATTGAGGACCATAGTATTTGCTGCAAAACCGGTAACTGCTGCCAGTGCGTAAAGTTTGGAGAATTCCATAGTATCAATTTTGTCAGAACCGATTAAATTAAGATGATACTCAAGCATCTGTGTAACACTGTGATAGAGTATTATATAACAAGAGCTTGGATTCATAGTAGCCACCTCATCAAGATGTCTGCTTGTAGTAGCGTTTACCTCCATTCCAAGTGAATGATAGCGGGCAATATAGTCTTTTGCCTGCTCTTGGGTAAAGGTATTTGCAGAGAGTAAAGAAAGTTCAGTGAACATATCTTTTAAATGAGTTACTTCTTTAGGTAATTCTGATGAATCTTTTATTAATTTTTGTGTATTAACAGTTTTTGCATTTGCCATACAGTCTGTAAAAGCTGTTGATACTTGTGTTATAGTTGCATTTTTGGGAAGACGGTTGTTTTTATGAATCATATCATTTAGTAATTCATGGGCAGGAGCAAAAAATTCATTATGTTTTTTTAAAAGGTTGCGTTCATGTTTCTTTTCAGCTTGGATTTTTTGTTTCATATCAGAAGTCCATTGTATTTTTTGGAATTTTCCCAATTCCGGTGGTGGACCATCTTGTAGCTCTTTTTCTAATTCTATAGAATGTAAGGTTACATTTTCGGAAAACTGTCCAACAATACTTTTTTCTTTTTGTATTTTTAGTGGGTCCTTTTGTTGTAGAAATTCCTGATGCACGGAATCCATGGTTTGTTGGTTTGTAAAAGTACTTTTGAAGGTAGAATCTTTAGTTTTATGTTTGTTTTCTTGTATTATATCAGGTTCCATAATGATTACTCCTTTCTTAGCTATAAACAGGCATTTCCAGTATGCCATGGCACATTTGTTTTATTGTTTTTCTTGTTTCGCCCAGAAGTGTATCTGCCAAGCGAACAGCAGTATTAGATACACAGGTAAATTGCAGAGCTGAAAAATTATTAGAGTCTTTTAGCAGCTCGGTAGCAGTTTCCCTAAATAGAGTAGGTACAATTGCATTGTGGGTAGGGTTAATATATACCATAGACAACTCATATTCTCCCGGTGAATTTGAAAAATTAATGAGTGTAAGTGCTTTCAGTTCGTTTTCAAGATAATATAATCGTGTTTTATGAGGGTCTGCCTTGGAAAAATTAATGTGGTTCAATAAAACATTGTTATCCTTTTGGCATTGTAACTGAAACTTAGTGAGGTCTTTTGGCGAAAGACTTGCCAAGGACTTTGTGCGTGGTGGACTGTTTTTAGTTGAATTTATATTACGCATTAACGGAGATGACAATAACATTTCAGCAGTGATATGGTATTTTGAAACTGGAGATATCAATAGCTGAAAGCCCATTTTTGATAACATATATTCTAATATTATTGTCCAGGGTTCGTCCGGGTCATAGGCAATGGTTAGGGCAGAGTATTGATTCTGTTTTGCAAATTTATAGGCCTTAGCAAGAAGTGCTGAGCCTAATTTCATTTGGCGTTTTTCAGGTGCTATCCAGAGCCAGATAATGCCTAAATATTTTCCTGATTCTTCCAGAGCAATGGCACCACAAGCGATTTCGTCTTTAATGCATACGAAAATTTCATAATGACTGTGTAGAATAGAATCCGGTAAAATGGAAGCGTATTCTGACAGATTATGTTTTTGGAGTTGAAGTATTTTCATAGTCGTTCCTTTCTGTTAAAGATGATTAATCAAATCGTTAATTTTACCTAAATTTATTATTTATTATACCATAGCAGAGATGGGGTAGAAACTCAAAATTATGATAATTACAAATAGAAATTTAAAAAGGTAACTGGTAAAAATATTATTTTATTGGATATTAATATGTGTTATAATTACACTATGTTTATAAAGTAGAAAGCGAGAAAACATGAATCAAGATAATCTTACAAAAGAAGAAATAAAGTTGATTAAAATGGGACGTGCATATCGTACTTGGAGAAAACGAGTTGTTGTTACAATTGTGGTAGTTTTACTATGGGCTTTTTTTTGTATGCCATTGGCACATATGAATAATATAACAAGTGCTATATATACCATAGGTCTTTTGGTTGGTGTGAGTATAGAATATTATGTGTTAGTTTTGACGTGTTGGAAATGTCCAAAGTGCCATAAAAAACTTCCTATTAAAAATAGGTTAAAGGGAGTTGAACCGTTTTTGGTAAAGTATTGTTCGGAATGTGGTGAAGATTTAACAAAATAGTAGGATAATCTGAAAGTTGAGCCTTATATGGAGCAAATTCGCGAAATGGCAGATAAGGTAAAAATGCAGGATTTAATTTTATGTATAAGACAATTTGGAGGTAACAAGAAATGAAAAATGTAGTTAACAAAGTAATGTGGATTATATCTTTTGTTCCTTTAGTAATTACAGCAGTAGTGTTGGGATTTCTGCCGGATAAAGTTCCAATGCATTATAATAGCGAAGGAGAAATTGACAGATGGGGCTCTAAGTACGAGAACTTGATTTTTCCTATAATTATTATATTTTTAGCATTATTTTGGCAAATGTTTATATGGTATTTTGAGAAAAAAGCTGCAAAGTCTAAGGAAGATAAAATACGTAAAGAGGCAGTATCTAATGCAAAGGTATTAAGTATAGTATCAATTTCAATGTCGGTGATGTATTGTATTATGCAGTGTTTTTTTCTGTATAAAGCATATATTGAAGCAAACACAAAGGTAACAGGTGATGTGATTGACACGGCACAAATGTCATGTATTCTGTTAGGACTTATGTTTGTTGTGATTGGTAATTTTATGCCAAAGACTCGAAGAAATGGAGTAGTTGGATTGCGTATTGTATGGAGTATGCATAACGATGTGACGTGGACTAAATCAAATCGTTTTGCAGGAATAGCATTAATTATTGTTGGAGTTTTGACTATTATTACATCAATTTTTGTGGAAGGTATGTTAGCAACAGGTTTGATGTTGATATATTTATTTATAAGCCTAATTGTTATGGTAATTTATTCATATAAAGTGTATAAAACACAAGTTAATTAATTGATAAAGATTTTGTATATGGATGGTTATAATTGTACATGTGAGAATTTTGAAAATGAATTTAGAAAGGAGTGTATGCTTATGAAAAAGATAACAGAATTAAATTATATGCAGCTAAAAAACAGTTGTTTAACAGAGGAGTTTTCTTTTAATACGACAGCAGATTTAGAGGCGTGGAAGGGGATTATTGGACAGGAACGTGCAGTAAAAGCATTTGATTTTGGTCTTGCGATTAAAATGAAGGGATATAATATTTATATGTTAGGGCCTTCAGGTACAGGAAAGACCAGCTATGCTCGTTATACTACAGAAAAAATAGCAGCTACTGAATCTGTGCCTATGGACTGGTGTTATGTTTATAATTTTCAGAATCCTAAAAAGCCTATAGCGATAAGTTTTAAGGCCGGAGTTGGAAAACATTTTAAGAAGGATATGGAAGAACTTGTTGAACTGTTCAAGAAGGAGTTACAAAAAGCCTTTCTCAGTGACGAATATGAAAAAGAAAAGAATAAAATTATACATAATTATCAGGAACAAAGAGATTGTGTTGTTGAGAAAATGAGTACTATGGCAGCTGAACAGGATTTTAGATTAAGGAATACAGCAACAGGTGTGATTTTTTTACCAATTGTGAATGGGGAAACATTGGAAGAGAAGGATTATGATAACTTGTCTGAGGAACAAATAAATCTTATAGAGAAAAAATCACTTCTTATTCAGGAAAAAGTTGCAAGTTTTATACGTGAAATAAATGAATTAGAGAAGAATTGTGATATACAGATAGAAGATTTAGAACATAAAGTAGGTCTTTTGGCTATGGGGCATCATGTGTCTGATTTTCTTAATAAATATAAAGATATAGATTTGATAAAAACTTACATTGAAGCAGTTCAGGATGATGTACTTGATAATTTGGAACAGTTTGTTGAAATGGAAGCAGCACAGGAGGAAGAAGTTTCTTCATTATTACCATTTTTAAATAAGAAACAGGAAGAAGACATAATTCAAAGATATGGTGTAAATCTGTTAGTAGATCATTCTGAAACTAATGGTGCTCCGGTGGTTGTTACGTTTAATCCAACGTATACAAATCTTATGGGAGAGATAGAATATGACAGTGAATTTGGAAATTTGACCACCGATTTTATGAAGATTAAGGCGGGACTTTTACATCAAGCAAATGGTGGATATCTGATTGTTCAGGCACAAGATATTTTGACGATACCACATGCATGGGAAGCACTACGTCGTGTTATTAAGACAAAAGAAATTGATATGGATTCTATAAGAGATTTGCTTGGAGTAACAACAGCTCCTACATTAAAACCTGAGCCTATTCCGGCACAGATTAAAGTTATTATGGTGGGTAGTGACCAGTTTTATGAGATATTGAATGAATGTGATGAAGAATTTGATAAATTCTTCAAGATAAGAGCAGAGTTTGATTATGAAATGCCACGTACATATGAAAATAGTTTAAAAATTGCAAGGTTTATTAAAGGATTTGTAGAGCGTGAACATACGTTGGAATTTGATGTTAGTGCTGTTTGTGCTATTATCGAATATTCATCACGTCTGGCTGAACGTCAGGATAAATTATCAACACGTTTTAATTATCTGTCTGAGATTTTGGGAGAAGCAAATACATGGGCAGGATTAGAGAAGGCTTCTGTAATTACAGCAAAACATATTCAAAAAACTATTTATGAAAAAGAGTTGAGAATAAAGCTTTATGAAGAAAAACTTGATGAAATGATGGATGATGATGTGATTATGATTGATACTAAAGGAGCACAAATCGGTCAAATTAATGGACTTGCCGTATTAGATATGGGAAATTATTCGTTTGGTAAACCATCACGTATTACTGCAACTACTTATGTTGGAAAGTCCGGTATTGTAAATATTGAGAAAGAAGCACGCCTTAGTGGACAGACTCATGATAAAGGAATGCAGATTATTACAGGATATTTGGGGCAAACTTATGCTCAACAATTCCCAATGTCTTTATCATGTAGAGTGTGCTTTGAACAAAATTATAATGGGATTGATGGAGACAGTGCATCAAGTACCGAACTTTATTGTATAATATCTTCTTTAGCTGAATTACCAATTAGTCAGGAATTGGCAGTAACAGGTTCAGTTAATCAAAAGGGTGAGATTCAGGCAATTGGAGGCGTAACGTATAAAATTGAAGGTTTCTTTGATTTGTGTAAGAAAAGGGGATTAACAGGAAAGCAAGGAGTAATTATTCCAGCTTCAAATGTAAAAGATCTTGTGCTTAAGGATGAAATTGTAGATGCGGTAAAATCAGGTGAATTTCATATTTATCCTATTACTCATATTGATGAGGGAATTGAACTTCTAATGGGATGCGAAGCAGGACAAAAGGATGAATCAGGTATGTTTCCTAAGGATAGTGTACATGGCAGAGTATATGAAAAATTGAAGAAGTTTGCAAAAGCGGCGAGAGAAGATGCAGATACGAGCTTTTAGTTAAAAATGTGTTATGTATGAAAAAAATGGTGTTATTTATAGTTTAAATGTTGATGTTACGATACCGGATGTGGGATTTTATTCAAGTAGTGTTGCCAGTCAAGGGACATTTATTAGGGATTTTACAGTAACAGATACCGAAAAAACATTTTACCTAATGGCAGATAATGGCTTAACTATTGTATAATTCTTTGGGGAATATATCTTATGATTAGTTTTTGTGTAGTATTGGTTGTTGGTAAAAAAAGATGTTCTATAAAATAAATATATTATTTGAGTATGAGCTTAAGGTTTGAAGAAAGGGTGTGAGGTGAGACATGAATATAAATACGGAAGTATTTGATATTATAAGTAGTGTACCGGACGGACATTTGATTTTTATTGAGAACATTGAAAGTGGAGAATCTAATTGGAGTAAAGAAGTAGTGGAATATTTAGGTCTTCCTGAATGTAGATTGGGTAATACTAAGGATATATTGAAAGATATTACACATTCGGATGACAAAGAACGCTTACTACAGGAATATGAAGCTGTTTTTTCTAAGGAAAAAGAAGCATTTTATTTAAGTTTTAGAATAAGAAATTTTAAAGGAGAATATATACCTTGCATATGTAAAGGGAATGTTATTTTTGATGAAGACGGAACACCGGGTATATTTACTGGTGCTATAACGGTACATAAGGGTGAAGAAGAGTATGATGCAATTACGGATTTACCTAAAATTCAAAGTTTTCTATTACATATTAGTCAGATTAAAAAGATTAACAAAGAATGTTTATTGATGGCATTGAAACTAAAGCATTTCAATGACATCAATACTTTGTATGGATATGACTTTGGTAATAAAACTTTGTATGAAGTGGCAAAGATAATACGTAATATTATTGGAGCAAGTGGTGCGGTGTATCGATTGGAGAACACGGGCTTTGGAATAGTGTTTAATGAGTCGGATTTAAATCGTTTGAAGGAATGTTATTCACAGATAAAAAATGCCCTGGCGAATTACTCATTAGATGGGTTTGCACTTAACATCGAAATACGTAGTGGAGCATTATATACAAAGAATTATGAAGTAAGTCGTCGTATGATATATTCATATTTGATATCTGCACTTGAAAAGGCAAAAGAAAATGATGATAATAAACTTGTTATTTTTGATGATGCATCTCATGAGAATAACCATAAAACTTTAGAATTATTGGATGTCATAAAAGCCAGTATTCGAAATAATTGTGAGGGATTTTATTTGTGCTATCAGCCCTTTATATCTACTGTAACAGGTAAAATTATTGGTGCAGAGGCATTGATTCGTTGGAAAAATCCTATATATGGAGAGGTATCTCCGGGACGATTTGTTCCATACTTGGAATCACATTCCTGTTTTTATGATTTAAGTATTTGGATATTGCGTCGTGCTATGAAGGATGTAAAAGAAATTATTAAAAATTATCCGAGATTTTTTATCAATGTTAATATGTCATATAGCCAGTTGGAACGACCTGAGTTTGTACAGGAAGTTATAGATATTGCAAAAGAGATAGGTTTTCCAACAAGAAATCTGCAACTGGAGCTGACAGAAAGATGTCGAAACATTGATATGAAATATTTAAAAGAACAGTTAAATTTTTTAAGAGAACACGATATAAAAATTGCTCTTGATGATTATGGTACAGGTAATTCAACGATTAATTTGCTTTGTGAATTGCCAATTACCAGTGTGAAGATAGACCAAACTTTTATTTTAAATATTTTAAATAAAGGAAGTAATCAGGTTGTTGTAGATTCTACTGTTCAATGTGCAAAGCGTTTAGGACTTACTGTGTGTCTTGAAGGAGTGGAAACACAGGAAATTAAAGACTTTATTGGAAAATATTCAGCAAATTATCATCAGGGATATTTTTATTCAAGACCTATAGAATTTTCAAAATTTAAGTCTATTATTATGGAAACATGGCCGGTAAATAGAGTAAGCCTAATAAAAGAAAATCCAAATGATGAATTGGGAGTTGACAGTATTCTTTCTATGATGCCGGGTGGATTTTTTATCTATGCAGATGATGAAAAAGAAAAGATATTAAGTGTAAATGAAATGCTGTTAGATATTTTTGAGTGTGATTCAGTGGATGAATTTTTAGAATTGACCAATGGTTCTTTCAAAGGGATTGTGCATCCGGAAGATTATCAGGAAGTTAGAAAATCAATTTATGAACAGATAAGTGTAAGTCATAATAAAATGGATTATGTCAGGTATCGTATCATAACAAAGACCGGAAAGATAAAATATGTCCATGACTATGGTCATTTAGTTCATAGAGATAGCGACGTAGATTTATTTTATGTATTCGTAGTAGAGGAAATGTTATAGGATAATATTTAAAAGAATGGCAGATATGTCATTCTTTTAATCATTGAAACTGATTTGGAAAGAAATAAAGGAAAAGGAATATGGGATAGTGAATATAAAAATAACAATAAAACAACTTGGAAAAAAGCGTAGCAAAATATCAGAAAAAGATTTTATATTGGAGAATAAACCATCTACAGTTAGCGAGCTTATAAAGGAAACTGTTCATTCATGTGTCAGGGAACATAATCTGAGAATGGAACAAAAAGAGGTTAATCCAAATCCTCTTACAGAGGGACAGATTATGGATATGAGTGAGATTGGAAAGATTGCGTTTGGTTTAAATTATAATGATAAATATGCTGATGAAGAAAAAGCGTTTTCAGTAGCTTTACAGGCATATGAGGATGGAATTGTCAGGATTTTTAAAGGGAATGAGGAACTTTCTGATATAAATCAGGTAATAGATTTAAATGAAGATGATGTACTAACATTTTTAAGACTTACAATGTTAGCAGGAAGAATGTATTAGAAGTGAGGTATAAGTATGGTGGAATTAAAAACAGAAGAATTAGTTAAGCAATATGATGTGATATTAAAGCAAAGACACGAGAAGTTTAAAGAAAACTTGGAAAACAAGCAGAAAGAATTAATAGATATATTTGACTATGTAAAAAGTCAGAATTCATGGTATCACGAGGAATTAAGTGCCGGATTAAAAAATGGAAAATATAATAAGCCATCAGAGTTTATCAATGATAAGATGGATTGGTTGTTTGATGGTTACATATATAGGAGACATAAGGAAGCGTTGTGTCATGCTGTAGATAATTCCATAAACTGTGCTTATTCGTCATCTTATTATAGAAGATCATTTAGAATACGAGATTATATTGTAGGGAATGTATTTAATATCATTAGTGATTTTCATAAAGAAATGGTTTTTGACAAAGATTTATCAGATATCCTTAACTTAAATATGAATGATATGGAAAAAGCATATTTTATGAAGGGAGAGTCATGGTGGAAAGAAGTTTGTAGTGAGTATGCGGTTGCATATGAACTGGATATGAATAATGAAGCAGTTATGGAAGCAGTTACGGATATTATAAATGGTGACAGTGAAGTATCTCTCAGAAGATTTATCTTAAGAGGAATAGTTAAGAGTAATAATGTGAAGATGCATGAATTGCTTGGGAAATTGCTTTTGGCAGCAAGGTTACAGGAGGGATTAAGACAGAGCATATGTGAATGTATGGATATAGGTACAGTTGCTGCGTTTAGGGAGCTTTTAAATGTTATTAAAGAGAATAACCTTATCAGATTTTCTTCAGTTAAGAGGGCTATTGGAACATGGCTTGGTTTGATGGAAACGGATATAAATTCGCTCGAGAGAATTAGTAATAAGAGTATTGAACTGATTTTAGAATGTATTGATAATGAGGAAAAATGTAATGAATTTATCCAAAGTGAAGATTGTATGGAGATTTATATAGGGTTATGGTCTATGGCAGTATATGATACTAATAGAGCTATTGATGTAGTCACACATATTTCAAAAACAGGAACAAATCATCAGGTACTTACAACGGGATATTTTTGTGCAAATCTGGATAACAGGAAGCTTTCGCATACTATTGCAAAAGAAGTAATTATGGAGCATAAAGATGAACAAAATATCCTAGCTGTTTATATGCCATATTTTATGCGTGAAGAGCCATATTGGTATGGGCAGAAACGAAAAGAATCAGGATTAAAAGATTATTTTGATAATAATGAAGAAGCTGAGCGTTATTATGAATTACTAATTGAGATTTGTAACGCAATACCGGGAAAGAGCATAGATTTTTCGCCATGTATATTCCCATGGTATTCAGCATCTTTGATAAAATCGAGTGTGATAGAAAATATTTGTAAGATTACGGATATGTTGGACGATAATTCCAAAAGAGATTTTGTATGTGGTCTTTTAAAAGAATGTAATGCAGATGACAGGTCAAGATGTGTAAGAAAAGTGTTAGATAATCCAACAACGCAGCTTCAAAAATATACTATTACAACATTTCTTTGTGATAAGGAGTCATATACAAGAAAGGCAGCTGCTGATATTGTAGGAAGAATGGATATAGAGGATTCAAATTATCTGCAGATGGAGGAGATGTTAAAGTATAAGGCAGCAGATATGAGAGCATCAATAATTAATTTATTATGCAAACAAAGTGATGAGAAAATTTTGTCTACAATAAACAGACTTCTTAATGATAAGAAGGAAGAAAAGAGAACAGCAGGACTTGATATTGTTATGCAGATATTAAAGGGTATCACTGAAAAAGAAAGTGACAAAGACGAGAATAAGGATAATGTAAAGAAAATAAGAGATAAGAAAACAATAGGAGAAGCAGTTTCTTATGTAAAAGCTATGGAAAATCCAACGGATAAGGAAAATATTCTTATAGAAAATATATTTGCAATGGCATCTCCTAAAGATGAAGTTCAGAAAAAAGCATTGTATGATGAATCACAGAAATACTCTCCAAAACTTGCAGATAGTAAGATTTATGAAGAAGCAGTTAAAGTATTTTTGAAATATTTTCCCGATTCTCAGATTGGAAACAATATAAAAGAAACTAAGATAAATGAAAAAACTATAGATGAAAAGGATTGTCAATCTGTAATTGTGGCAAAAGAAGATTGTAATAATCTTCTTAAATTGTTCTTAGAACATGTGAATGATGAATTTAAAAACTTTGAGGGTGAAGTATGTACATTTGGAGGAGCAAGATATTTTAGAGAATTTTTTGATGATGATAACAATACTAGTGGCAGTAATAATATATATAGAGCAAACAGAAAGAATGATATACCGGGAATGTCCATATGGAAAAAATGGTTTAAAGAGAACATTGTTAAGCCTGAAAGATTGATTAGGATGTACATATCACTAAAAGCATGTGCAAAAGGTTTGGATTTTGATGATGAGATTCGACCATATATATCTATCATTTATGGTAAAGGATTTGAGGTCTTTGAGGAATATGAGTTTAAAGCAAAAATATGTATCATAGTAGAAAGACTTATGGAAGAGTACATAGATGGTGAAACAATGAAGATGCTGTCTATTGCACTTGGATATTGGTACATAGTATGCCTTCCTCAGGAAAAGGTTCTTATTACAGCTATTCCACGGAAGGATAGAATGCATTATTGTTATGAAAGAGAGGCACATTTTATTTCGCATAGCCAGATATGCAAGTTGTTTAGTGGAATAAAGTGCAAAAAAGATTCTACATTTAAAGATGTTTTTCCATTAGCTGTAATGTTAAGCAATAAAACATTTGAAAGAGAAGTAAAAAGAGCAGAAAATGCACCGTCATATTATTGGAATAGTCATAAAAGAGATATTGTAAGACCTCGTGAATATGACTCATATGGAGGCACATATAATGATTATTTTCATGAGCCGAATGTGATTGATTATATATTTGCGGCCTACTATGGAATTATCTCAAAAGATGAAATGTATGAATATTTACTTAGTAGTGCTAATATTTCAAAATCACTTGAAGAGATAACACTTTTGGTATCAGGAATTCGTGAAAGAGGCAGACTTGTAGCTAAAAGAGGTGGATATGGATGGTGGGGTAATAACAGAAAAGAACAACTTATGAAAATCTTCTTGGAATATGATGATGATAAGATATGTGATTTTCTTGATGAGATTTATGAGGAAGTAGTTAATGAAGTTTTATCAGTAGAATTAAGAAGAGGTGATAGTGAGACTATTTATTCAGCTTGTACACATAGTATAAAAAGAATTTATGGAATTGACAATTTTATTGCAATTCTTACCGCTATGGGAAAGGACACATTTGACAGGACTTCATATCACACAACAAACAGTAAAAAAGTTAATATGAGTTATCTGTTAGGAGTATGTATTCCAAAAGATGGTGAAAATGCGGATACTCTCAGATTAGCATTATCTAAGACAAAGATTGATGAAAAGAGATTGATTGAAGCAGCACTTTATTCGCCTGAATGGATAGATATTGTTAATTATTATCTTGGATATGAAGGCTTCGTATCAACCTGTTATTACTTTATGGCTCATATGAATGAAAGTTTTGATGATAAAAGAAAGGCAATCATTGCTAAGTACACACCATTATCTGTAGATGAGCTAAATGACGGAGCGTTTGATATTGAATGGTTTAAAAATGCCTATAGTACTATGGGAGAGAAGAGATTTAACGCAATCTATAATGCAGCAAAATATATTTCAGATGGTGCGAAGCATTCAAGAGCAAGAAAGTATGCAGATGCAACTTTAGGAAAAATGGATGTTGATGATGTGGAAACTAAGATTTCAGACAAAAGAAATAAAGATTTAGTTATGGCATATAGCCTTATTCCGTTAAATGGCGAAGATGATGTCATCAGAAGATATCTTTTCCTACAACAATTTCTTAAAGAAAGTAAAAAATTCGGTGCCCAAAGGATTGCCAGTGAGAAGAAGAGTGTTGAAATATCTTTAAGTAATCTTGCGACTAATGCCGGATATTCAGATGTGACAAGACTTACACTTAGAATGGAAACTAAACTTATTGATGATATGAAGGAATTATTTGAAGATAAGACGATAGAAGATGTAACTTTAAGATTAAGTGTAGATGAAGATGGTAAGGCAGAGATTATATGTGAAAAGGCTGATAAGAGACTTAAATCAATACCTGCCAAATTAAAGAAAAAAGAATATGTAGTCAAGATAAATGAAGCTAAGAAAAAGTTAACACAACAATACACAAGAACTAAGAATATGTTTGAACAGGCAATGGAAGACCAAACTGCATTTACCGTTGAGGAGATAAGAATTCTTCATTCTAATCCTGTTGCAAATGCCATTGTAAGAAATCTGGTATTTATGAGTGGTAACAGTATCGGATTTTTGGGAGAGGATGGACAACTTAAAGATTATCAGGGAAATGGAAAAGAGCTTAAAAATGATGATAATGTGATTGTGGCACATCCATTCCATATTTATAATGATGGTCATTGGGGCGAATATCAGAGAGTTTTATTTGAAAAACAAATTAAACAGCCATTTAAGCAGGTATTTAGAGAACTGTATGTGAAAACAGAGGAAGAATTAGATTTGAATTATTCAAGAAGATATTCAGGTCATCAGATTCAGCCACAGAAAACGGTTGCATGTCTTAAGGGACGAAGATGGGTAGCAGATATAGAGGATGGATTACAAAAAATCTATTACAAGGAGAACATTATTGCAAGAATATATGCAATGGCGGATTGGTTTACACCATCTGATATAGAAGCACCAACACTTGAATGGGTAGAATTTTCAGATAGGGCAACAGAAAAGCAGTTAAAAATAAAGGATATACCTGATGTAATTTTCTCGGAAGTAATGAGAGATGTGGACATGGCTGTAAGTGTTGCACATGTTGGTGGAGTAGATCCACAAACAAGCCATTCAACTGTGGAAATGAGAGCAGCGTTACTTAAATTTACATTACCATTATTTAAGCTTGATAATGTAGAAATAACAAAGAACCATGCTATAGTTAAGGGTTCATATGGAACTTATGATATTAATCTTGGAAGTGGAATTATTCACAAACAAGGTGGTGCTATGATTAATGTTATAGCAGTTCATTCACAACACAGAGGAAAGATTTTCTTACCATTTGCAGATGATGACCCTAAGACTGCAGAAATTCTTACTAAAGTTATAATGTTTGCAGAGGATAAGAAAATCAAGGATGTAAGTATTTTGGAACAGATAAGGTAAAAACACTTCAAAGAATAATTGATAGGGGGAAATTTAAAAGAAGGAGATAAAGCCAGAATTTCGTTTGTGGAGTTTGAAGATAAAACTTGCACAATTAAAATATATTTTAGTAAAGTTTAGATAACTTTTCAGTAGCTTTTTTCATATCATTAAAATATGTTAGTGCAACAATTCTGTTAGTTGAACCATTGAAAACAAGAACTAAACAGGTGTTATTCTGACTGTTACAATAAAAATAGGCAGTAGATGAACCATCCATTAAATCATTTATTACACTGTAGGAATAATCATATTCAAAAGACATTACATCTTCAGCCTTAGATTGGGTATAACCAAGGTGGATATTAAAAAGACTATATTGTTTGTTATCAATATGTAATCCTGAACGCTTTCCATCAAAATAAACCATTGCAATTCCATTCTTATTGTCACCGTCAACAGTAACAGTACTTTTGCTATATCTATAAATTTTATTAACCATTTTAGGATTAGGTGTTAATTTAACATCTAATTTTTTTTCTATATCTTCTTTTTCATAATTTACATAAGATGTAATATCTGTTATTTCGTTAGATAAACCGGAGTATATCTTAGTTCCTATAAAAATTAAAATTAGAATAATTGCAACTGTTTTTAAAATTGAAGAGAGTTGTGATGAATTTATATTCATATAGTTAGTACCTCCTGATACTTTATTTGTACAAGTTAAAAAATTAAATAATCGTAGTAGTACAGTAACTTTCATTTAATAAAAAGTCAATTGTTTGTTTCTTCAAGCTCATATTTTGTTTTGGAAAATAATGGTTTTTCTTCATAAACGTTGTAAGTCTTTTCATCAGATAATTCATATTTATTTGATTCGGATTTTTTTCCATTCTGATATGTGTAATATGTTTCTGAATTAGTAGGATCATCAACATATTCAACATCGCATGAAGAAACGTTATTATAAATTGTTACTGAATAATCATAGTCATTTTTATCTGATACGTTTGTATTGTAATGTATTGCTATTAATTCGGAAGCCTCATTTTTATAAATATAATATGTGGTTTTAGTAATAAATAAAGTTGTAGTTGTTTTAGTTACTTTATCTATTAACACTAAGTTATTATCTACTATTTCATCATGCTTTAAAGCACTTAATATTCCGGCAACTGCATCACTATTACTATCGCAACCGGTCAAGTAAACAAATCCTAATAATAAGATTAATTTTAAAATAATTTTTTTCATATAAATTCTCCTGGATTCAATAGTGAATAAATTTTGTATTAATTTTATTTATATCTGCTTATTCAAAACCATAATACCTTCATTCATAACCTGACTAATGTGTTTGCCTAAATCTTCCAAAGTCATATCAAGAGGATTAGAAAACCAATCAGAATATAAATCAACAATTCCAAAAATGAAAAATTTACAATATAGAGTAAGTTCAGGTTGAGGAATATTAGATGATGAAAGTGCCAAAACACTTGCTCTTAACAAAAATTCCTTTATTTTATTTGTGAAAAAATCAAAGTCTGAACGTTTGGAAAGTGCCTGGCAAAAATAAAAATCCTTCATGATTATTGTGTTTAAAGCTTGCATAATTGCATAAACATCAATAGAGGTTTTTAATGATTCATATTTATTTACTTCGTTATCAAGTTCCAAAAGTTTTGTTTCCAAAATTTCTGATAATACATCATCAACTGACGAATAATGAAGATAAAAAGTTTTTCTGTCGATGTTGGCATGGTTTGCAAGCTTTGTTATAGTTATTTTGGAGTTATGATTTTCCAGTAGTAATTCTGTATATGATGATTTAATTGCTTCTTTTGTTTTAATAATTCTTCTATCCATATGAATTTTCACATCCTAATTTTTAATATAGTTCAACAATTTTAACTATTTGTGGAATATTCCACATCAAATTTTTTTTGGCAATTGAGCTAAGTTTCTTTTGAAATTATAATACACACATGTGGAAAAATCAATAAATGTAAATAAAATAGAGCTTTAATGATTTTTAAGATATTAATAATAAGATACGGAGAGAATATTGATGGTAAAAATAATAGCAGACAGTACATGTGATTTGTCAAAAGAGTTAGTTGAAAAATATGATATAAATATTATCCCATTACATATAGTTTTAGGAGAAAAAGAATATTTGGATGGTGTTGAGATTACACCTGATGAGATATATGAGTGGTGTGATAAAAATGAAGCCACACCAAAGACATCAGCGGTTGGATTTGAGGATGCTATAGATATTGTAAAGAATGCATCTAATGAAAATGATGAGGTTATAATATTTACAATATCAGAGAAAATGTCAACAACAGCTAATGTTTTTCGTATGGCTATAGATGAACTTGGATTAGATGATAAAGTGACAGTTATTGAGTCAGCTAATTTATCTACGGGAATTGGGTTGATGGTTATTAAAGCTTCTTTGTTAGCAAAAGAAGGCAAGAACATGAAGGAAATATGCACAGAGATAGAGAAGATAAAATCAAAAGTTCGCTCATCTTTTGTTGTGGATACTTTAACATATTTACATAGAGGAGGTCGTTGCAGCAGTGTAGCAGCATTGGTTGGAGGTGTATTAAAACTTCATCCTAAAATAGTTGTTTCTGATGGAGCAATGAGTGCCAATAAGAAGTATCGCGGTAAAATTGATAAAGTTATTTTGGACTATGTAAAGGAAATGGAAACAGATTTAAAATCAGCTGATAAAGAAAGAGTATTTATTACTCATTCAGGATGTGAACAGGAAATTATAGATAAGGTATATGAGTATTTAGAGAGTTTGAATTATTTTGGTGAAATATTAGTTACCAGAGCAGGTGGCGTAATTTCTTCACATTGCGGAGCGGGAACTTTAGGGGTGTTATATATTGCAAATTAAATGTATTAATAATTTGATTATGAAAAAGGATGCGACAAATATCGCATCTTTTTTATAAAGAAATTATAGTTGGAGAAAATACTTTTATTTTAGTACATGCAGGAACGGGAAATTTTGGACAGGATAAGGAATTGTGGGATTATAATCATAAATACATTAATGAAATGAATCATATGAGTTAATATTCAAGAATGTGAATATATCAATTGACAGAACACAATTATAAAAGATATAATTAACTTAAAAGTAAGTTACTTCTGAGTTAAAAAGGAGAGGCGTTATGTGTGAAGTTTTTATAGGTAGAGAAAAGGAACTATCGGATTTAAACGAATTATATGTTCAGGATAAATTTCAATTATTTGTATTGTACGGAAGAAGAAGAGTTGGGAAAACGACTTTATTAAAGGAATTTTGCAGGGATAAAGATACAATATTCTATTCGGCGGAGCAAAGTAACAATAAAAATAATCTCGAAAAATTTTCTGAACTTGTTTTTAATTTCTATAATGAAACAAATCTAGAGTCTTTTTCATCATGGACAAATGCTTTATCATATATTAACGAACGACAGAAAGGCAAAAGGTTGGTTTTAGTAATTGATGAGTTTCCTTATCTTGTAAAAAAGAACAAAGCACTATTATCAGAATTACAACATTTAATTGACCATACACTTATAAAAGGAAATATTTTTATGATTATCTGTGGAAGTTATATGGGATTTATGGAAAAGGAAATTCTTGGCTCTAAAAGTCCACTTTTTGGTAGAAGGACAGGACAATTAAAGATGAAACCATTTAATTACCAGACAAGTATTAAATTTCTTGAAGGATTCTCAAATGAGGATAAGTTAAAAATATATGGAGCGTTTGGGGGAACGCCATTGTATTTACAACAAGTAAGAGAAAATGAGACGTTTGAAGAAAATATAAAGAGAGCATATTTAAAAGTTACATCCTATCTTTATGAAGAAGCTTTATTACTTTTATGTCAAGAGGTACAAGAACCTGGTGTGTACAGTGCAATTATAGAAGCAATCGCAAGTGGATATACAAAGTCAAATGAGATTTCTACAAAAATAGGAGAGGATTCTGCAAAATGTCTTAAATATATCAAAACTTTGTGTGAGCTTGGAATACTTCACAAAGAAACACCATTTGGTGAAAAAGAAGCTTCCAGAAAAACTATTTATGCTATTTCTGATTTTATGTTCCGATTTTGGTATCGTTATGTTTTTGCTAATAGAACACTTGTTGAAACCGGAGCACAGCAGGCAGTATGGTTAAAACGTATTGAACCTGATTATAACAGTTATATGGGGATTGTATTTGAAAGAATATGTGCAGACTATCTTAGCATAAAAAATGCAAACGGTGAGTTACCAATTCTTTTTACATCAATTGGAAGATGGTGGGGTACGAATCCTACTACGCGTAGTCAGGAAGAAATTGATTTAGTAGCAAATGATGGAAAAGATTATTTATTTTGTGAATGTAAGTGGAGAAATGAAAAGTTAGATTTGAGTGTACTTAATGATTTAAAAGCAAAGGCTGATGTATTTACTAAAAATCGAAATAAAACATATTTTATACTCTTTTCAAAATCTGGATTTACTGATGCTGTTATTGATGAAGCAAACGATGATAATAGTATTATTCTTGTGGATTTAAATGAGCTTATGAGTTTTTAAATTAGTTTAATAAAATCCCAATCTAGTGGGCAGTACGGATTTTCTGATTATATATAATTAATATATCTAAGAAGTGTATAAAGTGAATACGGAATATAATGGAAGTAAGGGATAGAATTAAAGAAAATATCAAAGAAATGATGAAAAAATACGAGGATTAGTAATGATTTATTATTATATTGTAATGGCTATAATATCTGTAGTCTTATTAATAATTAGTTTTAATTCAGAAAAAAATAAGATAAATATTTATATAACAGGAATTATTTTACTTTCAGCAATTGCGAATTTAGGTTATTTGGCGATTGCACTGTCGAATAATGAATCTGAAGCAATTTTGGGTAACAAGATTATATATATTGGTGGTTGTTTTATGCCGTTATTTTTGTTTTTTACGATAATTAATATATGTAATTTTACACTTCCGAATATTGTGAAACATATTCTTGAAGCATATAGTTTTGTGGTTTATGGTTTTGTGCTTAGTATAGGATATAGTGATTTTTATTATGAGAGTGTATCAATTTGCAAGGTTGATGGTGTTACGGTTATAGATAAGGTATATGGTCCGGGACATAGTTTTTCAACAATATTGTTATATGGATATATTGTTATAAGTATAATAGTTCTTGCTTATGCTTTTATGAGAAAGAAGAATGTATCATACAAAACGTTGATAGCATTATGTCTGATTTATTTATCAAATGTGGTTTTATTTATAGCTTCAAGAGCAATGGACTGGGATATTGAAGTGACACCTGTAACATATGTTATTGCAGGAATAATATTACTTGTAATTCAAGGTAAAATTGAAATATGTAATGTGGAAAACAGTATTTCATTATCAGGAATGTCTCAACAGATATATGGATATATTGTTATTGATAAAAATAAAAAATATATGGGAAGTAATAATCTTGCTAAAAGTTTTATAGGAGAACTTGAAAATCTAAAGATTGAAAGACCTTTATCTAAAGAAAATGATTTTTTTATACAGATAGATAAGTGGATTTCGCTTGAGAACTCAGAAGCTGATTCATATGAATACCATAATGATAATATACATTTGATTTGCAATATAAGGAAAATGTATAGAAATAAAAGATTATTTGCCTATGTTGTTGAGATGAAAGATGATTCGCAAAGATGGAATTATGTTAAACTTCTTGAAGAAAGCAGAGTTAAAGCAGATGCAGCAAATCAAGCCAAAACTACATTTCTTGCACATATGTCTCACGAGATAAGAACTCCTATAAATGCTGTAATGGGAATGAGCGAAATGATTCTTAGAGAAAGTAGGGAACCGGAGATATATGGTTATGCAAAGGATGTAAATAATGCTGCGAAATCCTTGCTCAGTATAATTAATGATGTATTGGATGTAGCGAAGATAGAAGCAGGAAAACTTGAAATAATACCTAATGAATATAATACTTTAGAATTATTAAAAGATGTATATTATATGGTATCTTTTAGGGCAGAAGGTAAGTCAATTAAACTGGAGATTGACATCGATAAAAAACTTCCTAAAGCATTATATGGTGATGATGTAAGGATTAAACAGATTTTAATTAATTTGCTAAGTAATTCAATTAAATATACACACACAGGCAAAGTTGTGTTTAAAATTGAAAAACTTGAAGGAAATGAAATAAGATATACTGTTACGGATACGGGGATAGGAATAAAACCTGAGGATATTTATAAACTATTCAAGCCATTTGAGAGAATTGAAGAAGAGAGAAATCATAACATAGAAGGAACAGGACTTGGCATCCATATTACAATTCAGCTTCTTGATATGATGGGAAGTAAATTAGAAGTAGAGAGCGAATATGGTAAAGGTTCTAAGTTTTCATTCACAATTAATCAGGGAATTGTTGATGAAAATGTAATTGGCGAAGTAGACATAAGAAAAACGGAAGTAATGCCAATTAAGAATCATACAGTGAATCTTAAATTAAAAGGTGTTAAAGCCTTGATTGTTGATGATAATCCTGTTAATAGAAAAGTTGCTATAAGTTTACTTAAAGGAACTGATATTGTTATAGATGAAGCAGCAGACGGATATGAATGTATAGAGAAAACTAAGAGTAATAATTATGATATATTATTTATAGACCACATGATGCCTGGAATTGATGGAATAGAAACTCTTAATGAGCTTAATCGTTTAGGAATTGCTAAAGATGTACCTAAAATTATGCTGACAGCAAATGCAATGGCAGGTGAAAGAGAAAGATACATAGAATGTGGATTTGATGAATTTCTTGCTAAACCTATTGATACAACAGAGTTAATGCATATACTTACTAAATTTTTATCAAGAAAATTATATCAGTTTAAACAGTCTGTATTACTTATAGATGATAGTACAGCATGGTTACGTAAGATATGTGAAAAAATTAAATCAAAATATAAAGTATATATGGTTAATGATTGTGAAAAAGCTTTACTTGCAATAGAAAAGAATTTACCGGATATTATAATGCTGGATTATGATATGCCGGGGATTTTAGTAGAGGAAATGCTAATAAAATTAAGAAGTATTGAAAAGTTAGGTGAAATTCCAATAATACTTTTAACTGAAAAAGATAGTCAGAATGAAGTTGAAAAACTAATAAATAAAAAAGAGATTATGGAATTAAATGTAAAGGGATATATTGTTAAAAACGATGATGAAATAATTGATAAATTGGCTATATTTATGATATAATGACAACAGATTTTGTTCTTATGGAAAGGAGTTAGTGGATGTTATATTATAAAGCACAGATTTATAGCATGTTTGTAATAAGTGTGCTGTTTTTGATGTGTTGGTTTGGCATAAAGAAAAAGAACAAAGAGAATAATTTTTTTATTGTAATACTATTAGCGGGCTTTATTAATTTGATTTTTGATATAGCAAGTAATTATACCGTAAATCATCTTGAAACAGTTAATCCATTGGTTAATTGGATAGTTCATATTTGTTTTTTTGATTCTATAATTACTTTATTCTTATTTGTTTATGAATATTTGGCAGCCTTGGTTGAAAAGGAGTTAGAAAGACCGCTAAAAGGAAAAATATTTACATATATTCCATGTATAATAGCGTGGATTTCCCAGTTATTTTTGCCATTAGAATATATTGAAACTGATTCGGGTAATTATTCATATGGTGCAGGAGTAATATTATTGTATGTATGTGTAGCAGTTTATATGGGACTTATTTCGTGGCATATAGTAAGATTCAGGAATAATATTTCAGCTAAAAACAGATTGGCTGTTGTATTAGGAATGGTGTCAGTACTTGTGACTTCAGTATTTCAGTTTTTTAATCCGGCAGCATTGACTTCAAGTCTTGGAGTAACACTTTTTTGTTTGTTTATGTATACTACAGTTGCTAATCCGGATGCAGTACTTGTTGAGCTTCTAAAAGAAGAACGGGAGAGAGCAGATGCAGCTAATCGGGCAAAATCGGATTTTTTGGCAAAGATGTCTCATGAGATAAGAACTCCGATTAATGCTGTAATTGGAATGAATGAGATGATTCTTAGGGAAAGTAAAGATACGGAAGTACAAAAATATGCGTTTGATATTAAAAGTTCAGCTAATACTTTATTAAGTATAATTAATGAAATTTTAGATTCTTCTAAGATTGAATCAGGAAAATTAGAGATAATTCCGGTTAATTATGAAATTAGCAGCTTATTTTATGATATACATAATATGATAGACTTGAAGGCTAGAAAAAAAGGACTTAAACTGATATTTGATATTGATGAGAATATGCCATCCGGTTATTATGGTGATGATATTCGTATAAGACAGATATTAGTAAATATTCTTACTAATGCTGTGAAATATACCCACGAAGGAACTGTAACCATGACTGTGCGTGCAAAGACGGATGGTGAAAAAGCGAGTATTATGTATTCCGTACAAGATACGGGCATAGGTATTAAGGAAGAAGATTTAGAAAAATTATTTGTAAAGTTCGAAAGAATTGAGGAGACAAGGAATCGTAATATAGAGGGTACCGGTCTTGGAATCAATATTGTTACTCAACTTCTTTCTTTAATGGGAAGTGAGTTGAAAGTTGAAAGTATTTATGGTGAGGGTACAAAGTTTTGGTTTGAAATAGAACAAGATATAACAAATAATGAGCCATTAGGAGATTTTTACAAAAGAATTAGAGCTATGGCAGAGCAATATAGTTATACTATAAGTTACATAGCACCTGAAGCTAAGATATTAGTAGTAGATGATAATGAGATTAACAGAAAAGTATTAAGAAGTTTAATTAAGAAAACACAAATAACAGTATTTGAAGCAGAAAGTGGACAAAAATGTTTAGATATGCTTAAGGAACAAAAATTTGATTTGATATTCTTAGACTATATGATGCCGATTATGGATGGGGTTGAAACTTTACATAACATAAAGAATATGAGATTATGTGAGAATACTCCAATAATTATGCTTACAGCTAATGCGGTTGTAGGGGCCAGAGAACAGTTTTTAAGTGCAGGATTTGATGACTATTTATCAAAACCTATTAATCCTGACAAGCTTGATAAAATGGTTTTAAAGTATTTACCTAAAGAGTTAGTAATAGAAGGTGAATATATAGATGAAATAGAGGGGGAAGAGATAGAAGAAAATCTTCCAAGTCTTGATGAATTTGATTTTAGTTATGCGGTGAATCTGTTAAAAAGTAAAGAAATCCTAATGAATACATTACAGGATTTTTATAAAATGCTTGAAAATTTACCAACTAAGTTGAATGTTTTATGTGAAAGTATCGATGATGAAGAGAACTTGAATTTATACAGGATAGAAGTTCATGCACTGAAAAGTTCAGCAGCAATGGTGGGAGCGTTACTGTTATCGAAGGTTGCCAGATTGCTAGAAGTAGCATCAAAAGATAAAGATATTAGTAAAATCAAAGTACTTCAACCGATTTTATTGGAGGAAATGGAAAAACATAAAGAAAGAATCAGTACCATACTTCCTGCTAATGATGATAAAATTGTAATTGAAAATATGGAGGAAGTAAAAGGATATTTTGATATGCTATATATGGCACTTAAGGATAATGATTATGATACTGCGGATTTTGTTTCCAATGAGATTCAGAAATATCTATATCCGAAAGAAATGCAGTTGATTATTGATGAGTTGATTATACAGATAATTAATCTTGATGTTGAAGGAGCAATAGAGTCAGTTGATAAGGTGAGAAAATTTGAATTGTAAAAAAAAGGAGAAAAATATGGGCAGACTTATTAAGAGAAAAGATTTAACGAAGGAGCAGTATAAAAGAGCAAATTTTGCGATGCTAACTATACTTATTGTATTATATTTGGCTTTTGCATGTGTAGAAATAATTAATATCAATAAAGAAGGAATGAATACAAGTGTGATTATTGGGTTAGCAGTATATGGCGTTAGTATTTTAGGTAGTATTGTTGCATATAAGCTTTTTAAGACAGTAAGAAAATGTATGATTATTTTTGCAATACTCTTTTTATGTGCATATTCTGCGTTAGTATTTGGAAATGGTGTTATAGTTATGGCTATGGTGCTTCCGGGACTTGCCGGATTTATGATTTATTTAAATTCTGTAGTTGTCGGCTTGGGTTCAATTGCTACAATTATTATTTGCGGTATTAAATGTTGTATGGTAATGGGAGATAAAACCTTATTTAATTATGCAATATTAATATACCTTGCAATTATTATATCTATATATGCCACATTTAGAGCAATCTTTTTATTAATTAAATTTGGAAAAGAAGATCAGGAAGAAATTAAAAAAGCGGCAGAACATAGAGAAGAAGTTGCAAGGGTTGTAGCAATGATAGTAGAAAAATTGGATAATGATTTTAAGGATATTGTTGTAGCTCTTGATAATATTAACGGTGCAATGAGTTCGGCTGATATAGCAATGGATGATATAGCTTCAAGCTCAGAGAATACTGCAAGTGCAGTAAGTAATCAGGCAGATATGACATCTCATATTCAGGAACGTATTGAAAGTACAAATGATTTGACTGTCAGTGCTAAAGATACAACAAAAGGTCTTAAAGAGATAATTGTAGAAGGAAAGAATCTCTCAGATAAGTTAGAAGAACAGTCAAATGTTGTTGATCAGAATATATCAAGAATATCAGAAACTGTTGAAAATCTTGTTATGAATGTTCAAGAGGTATCCGGAATTACAGAATCAATATTGAATATTTCAACTCAGACAAACTTACTTGCATTAAATGCATCAATTGAAGCTGCAAGAGCAGGTGAAGCGGGAAGAGGATTTGCGGTTGTCGCAGAAGAGATACGAAAACTTGCAGAAGAAACAAAAGATTCAACAGAAAAGATTACCACAATAATTAATCAGTTAACAAGTGTAACAAATGAGACACAGGCAGGAATTGAAGAATCGGTTGAATGTATTAATGAGCAGAGAACAACAGTATCTAAAGTTAACGATAGTCTAACTGAAGTTGAGAATGGTATGTTTGAGCTTGAGTCAGATGTTGTGAAAATGAGTAGTGAAGTTGAAAGTGTATTAGAGGCTAATAAAAAGATTGTTGACAGTATTTCATTATTGAGTATAACAACAGAAGAAGTTTCGGCAGTAACTGAAAACTGTAAAGATAATATAAGTTCAATATTTGAGAATTTGGAAGAATTTTCAGCCAAAGTAAATGAGGCATTTGAACAGTTACAGAAATTAGAAAAAACAGTTACAGAAGAATAGAATTTGATTATAAGAAGTAAAAATGTATTTAAAGGATGGCGAATTTGATGAAAAAAATATTATTTATTGGAAAATTCAATTCAATATTTCAGGATATTAATAATTATTTCGAGAATTTATTCAGTGTACAGATATGTGTGGATAATATAGATATGGTTAAAGGAATGCTTAAGCTTAAAAAACCTGAATTAGTAGTTATTAGCCTTATTGGAATTAGTAAAGATGCAGAGAAGATTTTTGATGATTTAAAGTATAATCATCCTCGAATCCCTGTAATATGTATCGGAACTGAAGGTGAGATAGGTACTTATGCAAGTAGCATTAATACGGAACAGTTTAAGATGTTAGTAAAACCTATAGATAATGAAAAGATATTAAATGTAATTTGTGAAATTCTTGATGTTACATATAAGGATAATAAAATAATTGAAAATAAAGAAGAAAAAAAGAGTATCTTATTAGTGGATGATAGCGGTATTCAACTTCGTGCGTTAAATGATATGCTTAAAGAAAAGTATGCAGTAAGAATGGCCACATCGGGTATGCAGGCTTTAACACTTATAGGTAAAAAGAAACCTGATGTAATTTTGCTGGATTATGAGATGCCTGTATGTGATGGAAGAATGACTTTGGAGATGATTAGAGAATTAGAGGAAGCTAAGGATATTCCGGTTGTATTCTTGACAGGAGTAAATGATAAGGAACACATTGAGGCAGTGGTTAAATTGAAGCCGGCGGGATATTTGCTTAAACCTGCAAATGCTGATAAGATATATGAAACATTAGAGAAGATTTTATAACAAATAGTAAATATTGCGAGATATGTTTGTTGCGTAATTTGTGCAATAAATATATCTCGTTTTTTGATACATTTTACATCAATTTGTTTGTATGAAATTTTTAAGAGTCTTGCAATTTATATAACAATAAAATAATATCAATAATACTGATTAAATATAATCATAGGCAAAGATATAGAAAGGTGATAAAATTGTATCATCTTAATTGATGAAATTTAATGTATGTTTTTGGAATGGAGGTAAAAAAGATGAATAATATTAATAAATATCAACGACAATATTTTTTGCCACCGGTTTATGAATTGGATTGGGCAAAAAAGGACCACATTGAAAAAGCACCTATATGGTGTTCGGTAGATTTAAGAGATGGGAACCAGGCTTTAATAGAGCCAATGGGATTAGAGGAAAAAATAGAATTTTTTAAGATGCTTGTAAAAATTGGTTTTAAGGAGATTGAAGTAGGTTTTCCGGCTTCATCAGAAACTGAATTTGAATTTATGCGAGCGTTAATTGATAGAAATCTTATTCCTTCAGATGTTACTGTGCAAGTGCTTACCCAAGCTAGAGAACATATAATTAAGAAGACTTTTGAAGCGGTAAAGGGAGCACCAAAAGCTGTAATTCATTTGTATAATTCTACATCAGTAGCACAGCGGGAGCAGGTTTTTAAAAAGTCTAAAGAAGAAGTAAAGCATATTGCAATAGAGGGAGCAAAGTTACTTAATGAGTTAGCTGATGAAACAGAAGGTAATTTCCTGTTTGAATATAGTCCTGAAAGCTTTCCGGGAACCGAAGTTGATTATGCGGTAGAAGTGTGTAATGCGGTTCTTGATATTTGGAAACCATCAAAGGATAATAAAGCAATAATCAATATTCCGACAACAGTTGAAAATGCAATGCCGCATGTATTTGCAACTCAGGTTGAGTATATTCATAAGAATTTAAAATATAGAGATTCAGTGGTTTTGAGTCTGCACCCGCATAATGACAGAGGAAGTGGTGTAAGTGATGCGGAACTTGGAATATTAGCAGGAGCAGACAGAATAGAGGGGACTTTGTTTGGAAATGGTGAAAGGACAGGAAACGTTGATATTATTACTCTTGCAATGAATATGGTTTCACATGGAGTTGAATCAAATCTTGATTTTACTAATATGCCTAAGATTCGTGAGGTTTACGAGCGACTTACAGGTATGCAGGTACCACCACGACAGCCGTATTCAGGTGATTTGGTATTTACAGCATTTTCAGGTTCGCATCAGGATGCTATTGCAAAAGGAATGGCTTATAGAGAAGAGAAAAATTCTGATAAGTGGACAGTACCATATTTGCCTATTGACCCTAAGGATGTAGGAAGAACTTATGATTCAGATGTTATTCGTATTAATAGTCAGTCAGGAAAAGGTGGTGTTGCATATATTCTTAAGAATAATTATGCGATTTCAGTTCCTGAACAAATGAGAGAAGAAGTGGGATATGCTGTTAAACATGTTTCTGATGTAGAGCATAAGGAACTTTCACCTCAGTGGGTTTATGATATTTTTATGGATAAGTATGTAAATTATAATCATTGTTTTATTATTACAGATTGTCATTTTAAACAGGAAAACGGAATATTTGCAGAAGTAACTATACAATGTGGTGAAAAGAAAGCTATAGTTGATGCAAATGGGAATGGACGACTTGATGCAGTAAGCAATACAATTAAACAGTTTTTTAATATAAGCTATGAGTTATCTGTTTATGAGGAGCATGCTTTGTCAACAGGTTCATCTTCTAAAGCGATGGCTTATGTTGGAATTAAATTTGATAATGTATTTTATTGGGGTGTTGGAATAGATGAAGATATAATAAAGGCGTCTATAAATGCGTTGGTTGTAGCAGTTAACAAGCTTCCTGTTCTTTCTGAAAATAAGAATATTAAAGATGACAGGCTTATAGAAATTCTTAATTATATTCAGGCAAACTATAAAAATGTTGATTTGGATATGGTTGCAGAAAAATTCCATTTATCAAAACCATATGCTTCAAAATATATTAAAGAAAAATCAGGAAAAACATTTTGCGAACATTTAACGGATATCAGAATGAAAAGGGCAAAGGTATTACTTAAAAACGGAAATATGACGTCAGAAAAAATAGCAGAAAGCATTGGTTATCCAAATGTAGAACATTTTATTAGATTGTTTAAGAAGAAATTTGGAGTGACTCCTATGCAATATAGAAAGGATATTAAATAATATATAATTTCTAATTTCATATATTTTAAAATATAAAATGAAAAGGATATCTCATAGTTCATGGAATATCCTTTTTATTTATTTACTTTTTGCGTAATTGCCAAAATGCAACTGCACTGGCGGCAGCAACATTTAGTGAATCTACTCCATGATACATTGGTATTTTTACTGTGTAATCACTTGATGCTATTGTATCAGGAGATAAGCCTTCACCTTCGCTTCCAAGGATAAGTGCAAGTTTATCTTCTAATAAAAGTGCATTATCTTCTATTGAAACGGAATTATCGGTTAAAGCAAGTGCTGCAGTTTTAAAGCCTAAGTTTTGAATGTCTCTTACATAAGAATGATTAATATTTTCAGTATTTTCCTTGTTAATGAAGGTCCATGGAATCTGGAACACTGTACCCATACTAACTCGTATTGCACGCCTATAAAGTGGATTGCTACAATCCGGTGTAAGTAAAATAGAATCAATTCCCAGTGCTGCAGCTGAACGGAAAATAGCACCGACATTTGTTGGATTCATAACACTTTCAAGAATTGCAATACGGTTAGCATTAAGACATACATCTTTAACTGTTGGGAGAACAGGTCTTCTCATAGCACATAGCATTCCTCTTGTAAGCTGAAAACCGGTTAGTTTAGTGAGAACATCAAATTCGGCAGTAAAGACAGGAATATTATTACAACGGGCAATTATATCCTTTGCCTGTCCTTCTATATGCTTTTCCTCTACCAAAATAGAAATTGGTTCACATCCAAAGTCAAGGGCACGTTCAATAACTTTTGGACTTTCGGCTATAAAAATTCCTTTTTCTGGTTCATGACGATTTAATAATTGATTTTCGGTAAGTCTTGCATATATATCAAGCTCGGGAGCATTAAAATCGGTTATTTTTATGATGTTTGACATTGTAATCCTCATTTCTTTTAATTGTGATTTTTTATTTATAGATTATAATAAATACCTGATTGGATATCAAGTTTGTCTTGTAAAATTAGAAATGAGTTTCTAAAACTGAATTTTCTTTGGCAATTGAGTTTTAAAAACTTTTTTGAAAAAAATTAAAAAAAAATGAACCTATTACATTTTTGAATCGTATATGAGTATGAGAAGATTAAATAATAATCTTTTGCGATTAATTGCAAGCATCAATTAAATGAGAGGAAATACATACAAATGGATGATAAAATAAAAGTCTATGGTCCTAGACTGTTTGGTCTGTGTATGACTTTATGCAGAAATCAGCATGATGCATGGGATTTGTATCAGGAAACATGGCTTAGGGCATATGAAAGACAAAGTCAATATGATTCCTCCAGAACTTATGAAGGCTGGTTAACAGCGATATGCGTTAACAGATACAGAGATTACCTTAGAAGATTAAAAATTGCCCCATTCTTCGATTTGTTTTCAACAACAGAAGAAAAAGATATGGTAATTAATGAAGTTCCGGAAAAGGAGAAGGAAGATTTTAGTGAAGTTAGAGAAGCTGTTAATGAACTTCCTGAAAAATTCAGAGAAGCAGTAATATTATTTTATTTTCAAGATAAAGATATAAAAAGAACAGCAGAAATTATGGGTGTTCCGGTAGGTACAGTGAAGACGAGGCTCATGAAAGCAAGAAAACTGTTGAAGGAGGTACTTAAAGATGAATGGGATATATGATTTTGAAAAATATAGAACGCCTTATTTAGATGAAGAGATGCTAATGAAACGAAAGGTTAAAAAAAGAGCAAGAAAAATATTATTTTTATCAGGAATTGCAATGATTCTTATGGTGAATTTATCATTGATAACATTATATTCGATTTCGATTACCAATCCTGAATTGTTAAGAATTTCAGTTGCTATTTTTACCGGATACATAATGTTAGGTATGATATTATTAGTAAGTTTAATCAGAAAGAAGGAGATTATTTATGGCACAAGCAACTACACTAGATTTTAGTATGATTTTATTGATTTATATAATTATTATGTCTGTGGCAACAGTATTTGTATATAGAGATGCCAAGAAAAGAGATGTGAATGAAAAAATTTGGGCATTAATAACTTTAGTTGCACCTTTTTTATTAGGTTTAATTATTTATTTGGTTTCAAGACCACCATTAGTGGAATTAAAATGTCCAAAATGTGGTAGTGTTTTACAAAGAGAAGATAAAGTATGTCCGGAATGTAATGTTGATTTATTGACAAAATGTCCAAACTGTGAATTTCCAATTCAAAAAGGATGGAAATCATGTCCTAAGTGTGGAAATGGAATTGAAAATGATTATGAACAGCCGATTAGCATATATCAAAAAGATAAGGGGCTTGGAATTGTTGGGATAATAGTAATTATTTTGGTAGTATGTATTTTTATATCATTTACTTCGGTGAGTAAATATAATACATCTACAGCTTATAGCAGTAGTTATGGTGGATTAAGGGGGATGTATAACATTACTAAAGAAGATTTATCTAATAATTCATCTATTGAATCATGGATAAATGAATGTGACAGTTTGGATAAGGATTATTATGTGCTTTTATCGAAAAAGAGTAATACCTGTTTTATTTATGTAAAAAATAATAAAGGATTAATGAATATTGATTCTGAAATACAATATATAAATGGTAATAAATGCGAGGCAACATTTTATATAACAGAAACAGAGTATGAAGATAAGTATGGATATCATTTCTTTATGTATGAAATGGATGTTACTAAAGATTTTGAAGTGAAAATTTTTGAAGCGGATATTCAGGAGGACTATGAAATATTAAAAGGAAAAAAATGTGATGTAAAAGTAAGTGTTATTAATGAAGATATAAGTTATGAAACATGGAGGGAGAACTGATGAAGAAAAATACAGGAATAAAGATAATATTAGTAATTTTGATAATTACATGTATAGCGCAGGCGTCAGAAATTTCAACACTCAATGAAGAAATAGACAATTTTAGTTCAAAAATGAATAATATGGATAGAGAATTAAATGAACAAAAAATACTTATTGAGGAGTTAATAGAACAAAAAGAAAGTAACATGAATGTGTCATATAAAATCTTAAAGCCTGATTGGGAAACAGGTACTATGAAGGTTGAATTTTCAGTAAACCCAATAAATGTTTTTGATAATACAAAAGTCTTTGTTAATAATGAAAAAACTAATATAGAATTGACAAAAAAAGAAGATAATTATATTGGAACAGTTGAATACCCAATTGACAGCAATATGTATCAGACTACAGTACATATATATGATGGAAATTTTGAAAGAGAGTCAAAAATAATTGATATTTCAGGTGCTGAGGATTGGAAAAATGAATTTAGTAAATGTGAATTTGAAGGATATTCGTGGTATGGGAATGGATTGCTTACAGTGGCTGGTACTATGGATTATTCGCTTAATATTGATGAAAAAATACTAAGTTCTAAATTGGTTTTTGGTGATAAAGTAGAAGAATTAGAGCCCGGTTTTAAAGGAAGAATTGATATAAATGAGTCGCAGTATGTTGGAATATCTGATTCAGAAGAAACATTGTTAATTGAAAAAATATATATAGAAATTAATACAGAAGAAGGAAATGTCTATAAAATTTATCCATATATTTGTGAAGGTTCTGAGTATAATATAATAGATTCGTTTGATGAAGAATCTGAGGGTGAATTGAATCTTAAGGGTGGTATGAGTTATTATGTGGAACAGCATGATATGATAAAGGTGGATACAGAAACTGGAAAAGAGTATAAAATAGGTGTTATTAAAGAATGAATATAGATTTCATAATTATGTGTTTTTGAATAAAAACATAATAATAAAAGATTATTATAGAAAATTGTGTACTATAATGGTATAATTTAAAAATGTTTGTTGAAATTATAAAATTTTTATAAATTTTCGAATTAACATTTTAGAAACAATTATTAAACGTTTTATTAAGAATTAGAGGTTATCATGACTAAGATAAAGTGTTTATTTGTATATTGAATTAAGGAGTACATAATGAAATCTATATATATTGTTTTAACGAAGTCCACTACTTTTTTATCAAGATTGGTATATCTTGCTACAGGAGAAAAGTATACACACGTTTCAATATCGTTTGAGAAGGAATTACAACCTTTATATAGCTCTAGTAGAAAAAATGGTTGTACAATGTTTCCGGCCGGACCATGTAAGGAATCATTTTATTATGGTTATATGAGTACACATAAACATATTCCATGTGCTGTATATGAATTAAAAGTAAGTGATGAAGTGTATAAGATGGCAAAGCGTGAAGCAGAAGAGATAATAAAAAATGCTGACAACTATCATTTTAATATATTAGGATTATTACTTTGTCGGTTGAATATTCCTTATCATAGAAAAAATAGTTATTTTTGCTCACAGTTTGTAGGTGAGATATTAGAAAAAAGTAATGCTATAAAACTTCCGAAAGATTATACTCTAATGAGACCGACAGATTATATGAAATTGCCTGAGCTTAGGTGCAGACATATGGGAAAATTAGGAGAAGTAGCATAAGAATTATTACCCCGTATTTTTTACATGATTAGTGTAGAAAATATGGGTTTTTTATTATTAAATAATATTGACAATATGTCGTATACGACATATACTTATGTATAAGAGGAGGAGTTTAATGAAAGTGTATACAGTAGAATTTTATGTTAAAGAAAATGGGGTTCAACCTGCAAAAGATTTTATAATTACGCTAGAACCGAAGATGATTGCTAAGATTTTAAGAATTATTGATTTGTTAGAGGAGAATGGAACATTATTGAATATGCCTTATTCTAAACATCTTGAAGATGGAATTTATGAAATAAGAGCAAAATATGGTTCTGATATTTCGAGAATTTTGTATTTTTTTATTAGTGGAAAGAGAATAATATTGACAAATGGTTTTGTTAAGAAGACTCAAAAGACACCAAGAGGCGAGATTAATAAAGCAAAAAGTTTTCGTGAGGATTTTTTAAGGAGGAATGCTGAATGACAAGTTTTAAAGATTTTAAAGAAGAAATGCTTTCTAATCAGGAAATTAAAGAAGAGTATGATGCATTACAACCGGAATTTGATATTATTCAAGCAATGATAAATGCTAGAAAACAACAGAATATTACTCAAAAAGAATTGGCTGAGAGAACAGGTATTACACAGGCTGATATTAGCAGAATAGAGAATGGTACTCGTAATCCAAGTCTTGAGATGCTTAAAAGGTTAGCAGCAGGAATAGGAATGAGATTAAAAGTAGAATTTATACCACAAGAAAAGAAATAGATTTTAAGAGTTATATGACCCCGTACCTTTTACATAAGTAATGTAGAAGATATGGGGTTTTGATTTTTATAATTTTTTATCGAACAACTCGGATTTCGAGTGCAGTAGTTTGAGGTGGAATGCTTGCAGTCATAAAATCAGAATGACGAACCCTTACCCTCATGCCGGGCATTAATCGGTTAAAGCTTATGGGTCTGCCGAATATATCAAATATTCTTGCATTCATAGGAACATTAAATCTTATTGTGGAAGATAAAGTTCCATCATTAATGGCTGTGAAATTTCTGTTTTCTCTGTCAACATTAATTATTCTTCCGGTATAATTGTTTTGATTCATAGGTCTATTTACAATCTGAATTAATAATGCGTTAGATTGTGGTGGAATACTTCTGGTAGTAGCAGAAGAAACAATAGCATTAATGGTCATTCCTGTTTGTAAAGTAGAAGTATACACCGGATTTCCAAGTTCGTCTAATATAATCGTGTTGTTACTAACAACAAGTTTTAAAGTTTCGGTACTTCCATTGCATCTGTCACAAGTAGAATACGATATCGTAATAAAAGTAGTATTATTTTCTGAATTAATTTCTTTTATTACTCCGTTTGAAATATTGATTGTTGAATTGTCAAAGGATAAATTATCCATATTAGCCTCCAATTTAAAGTGTCTATACACTTTATTTTTAGTATATTCATTATAAGATTTAGTGGTTCAAAAAATATTTATTTCTTAATTATAATGCTATAAGTGAAAAATATAAACTGCTATAAATAGAAAGTTAATCACTAAAATTAAAAGATATATGTGATTGGAATTGATTCTTGATATATAAATAGTATATAATTAATTTAGTTAGAAGAGTGGAAAAGTGGAAAGATTTATTTTTGAGTGATTTATGTTGGATAAAATCACTTCGGAATGGAGAAGTAAAATGTTTGGAAAAAAAACAGAAATAGAAAAAAAGATAATTTCATTTATAACCAATGATGCTCTTAAAGGATTTATGGAGGGCAGATTCTCGTATTTAAGTTTAATATTTGAAGCGTTCACTATAAATGATGCAATTGAATGTCATAAAGAAGTGGCTAAGAAGTTTTGTGAATTTCTTTCAAAAATATCTGTGAAGAATTTGATTAAATTAAGTGATAATTGCAGGTCGAATTTTTATTTTTATGAAAATGCAGCTTATCAATATGAAATTGTATCTTATAAAGTTGAATGGAAGAATTTCAAATTTGAAAGAAATCAATTTAAATATTTATCGGATGAAGAATATGTTAGTGTATTACGATTAGGAACATTTCATTCAAATGGTTTTTTTAGACAGATGTGTATGGAATGTTTAAGCGAATATAAAGATAATTTGCCATTTTATATTTTAAGAATTAATGATTGGGTTCAGACTATCAGACCATTAGCGTATGAATTGGCTGAAAAAGAGATAAAAGATGATGATGTACAAGTTATATTTTCTGCTCTTCCTATGATTGAAAAAGTTAAAAACTCTGGAAGAAGAGAACATGAATATATTGATGAAATATTAGTTCTTACAGAGAAGGTGATTTTAGAAAAAATTTCAAACTGTTCCTTATATAGTATCGTAAATTGTGAAATTATGATAAAGAATATTATTTACAGATATTTATGTAAGTATAATATTTTAGTATTAGAACAGATGAGACAGCTTCTTAATATGGAAAAGACAGGTTATGGTAAAGGATTGATTTTTGAGGCTTTATTAAATAATTACGATTTGAGCATAAATGAGATAGATGAGTATTTATTAAGCAAGAATTCTATAGTTCGATTTAAGGCTTTGGAATACAAATATAAAAAGCTAAAAAAATCTTGGCCAGGGCTTGAATTAATGTTATTAGATAAATCAAGAAGAATTAGGGATAATGTTAGATTTATGTTAAGTCGTGACGATTCGTTTGATATATTGGATTATTATATGAACCAGCTTAAAGTTAATAATAATCCGGTTGTGATTCTTGGAATTGGTGAATGTGGTTCAAGTAAAGATATAGAAGTAATTTTACCATATTTAAATTCTGATAATGATATTATAATAAAAAAGACATTGAAAGCCTATGGAATGCTTGTGGCTTACAATGGAAGTGATATGTATTGGAAATATTTATTTAACGACAGTGATTTAGTGTCTAATGAAGCATATCGGCTGATTAGAAAATATAATGTTCATTATGGTGGAAAACAGTTATTTGAAACATATAAGAAATATTGTAATTCAAAGATAGCTGATAGACTTGTAATACTACTTTTAAGTGAAGGTATATGGAGTAATATGAAGTATCTGTTAATGCTTTATGATGATGAGAATTTGTCTGATAATATAATAAGTCTTATTAGAATGAAAATAAGTATAAGAAATAAGTATTTTGTTAGTTTATCTTTAAAGCAGAAAGAAGAAATAATTAAGGTTTTGCAAAATAAACATAGCTTACCACAAAAACTGGTTAAAGAGATATTGTTTGATTTAAAGCATATATAAAAGAAAAAGTATGAAAATATATAATAGAATATAAAAAAATATTAAGAAAATTTTATGAGAAAGGATTAAAAGAAAATGAGTAAGATTGATAAAATAATTAAAAGAATTTTTGATTACAGAGGGGAATTAGAAAGAATAGAAAAGGTTGATGATATACATACAGTTTCAAGGGAAGAATTTACTTTTTTGCTTGGAGGAATGCCAAGTTTTAGAAAAGTTCCGGGAATAAACGGACATATGGGATTTGACTTTTATTATTGTGATGAAGAGAATAATAAACAACTTGTAAAAGAACATTTGAAGAATTTATTTGGAGTAGAAGATAAGAAATCATTAGTAGAAGCCTGCTATAATTTTTTTCCTGAAGGAAATCAATATGAGCAGTTTATGACGTTTTGGAAAAATGCACCGAAGTTTGATATTAGTGCTTTAGAACCACAGGGATTAAAAGCTTTTGAAGAATGCAAATATAGGGCGGGATATTTTTATCCGTTTTTACAGGAAAAAGGTTTTTATGCATATGATATTAGTGAAAGAATTGTGCTTTGTCAGACTGCAGTAACAGGAGGTATTATTTCGGAAGAAGAGTTTTTTGAAATAACAGATGAATGGGTAAGACTTGCACAGGTGTTTTATAATTCATATGCTGAGTTTGCAATAAGCTATTTGTGTGGTGCTGTTTATTTTGAATTAAGAAGTGTGGAAGATAATGTAAAGGAGTTTGTAAATATAAGTATAAAAATATTTGATATGTTATTAAAGAATAACGGTGCATGGCAGGTGAATTCATGGTATACTCCTAAGGAAAGGGAATGGGTTGATTTAGTAGGACATAATCTTGGTTGTTTTGTTACAAGAAAAGCTATGGAAAATGGATTCGTTGGTTATATGTATCATGATGAACCATCAGAGAATAATCCTGACAGTGGTTGGAGATTTATGTATGGTGATGAAGATGATGAATATTTAAGTGATGTAAACAATACAACAATTCTTGCATTAAACACTGTTTGCAATCTTCAACCTGATATCCTGGCATTTATTTATGCGGAGGAAGGCAGAGAATTTGAAATGGATATAACAGGTTGGGTAGAGATATTAGAGTAATTGGAATTAGCGATAAAATAGCTCACGAATGGAGGTTAAAATGACAGAGCTTTGTGCTGATGAAGAGATTAATGCTATTTTGGATGAGTTTAAAAAGGAATATAAAAGTTATAATTTGAAAATGCTAATGGCAGATAGAAATGCTATTAGCATTTTTTTATGTATATATTCATTGCTTTGATTGGCATAAATATAGATTACATGGATTGAAAGAAAATATTAGTGAATTTTAACAATATAGTTACAAAAAAAATGGATTTTATGGTGGTTTTGTAATATAATGTTTGATAGATTATTATGTTCGGGAATTAATAAATTGAGATATGAGAGTTTATACTTTATGTACGTGGCAAAAAGCAAGTGAAGTGGTAAAAACAGTGAAAGGAAAAAGTATATGGACAATTTACTAAAAGTAGCAAAGAAAAATTTACCTCAGATTAATGTTGATGAGGCAAGATTACAGGAAGCGGAAAAAGAAAAACTTGATAAAATTTATGGGAATGAAAGTTTAAAAAATGTTAATTACAAAAAGGAAGATTTTGACATAGCCAGGGCTAATAGAATATTTGGTGAACAAATTGCAAGTAAATATCAGCATGAAAGACTTACTAAAGAAGAAATGAAGGAGGAATTAAAAAAACTTAATTCTGCCGAGAATGGGGGACTGATATATAATTTACCAAAGATGTCAGAACAGAAAAAACTTTCTGATAAAGATAGAAAGAAAATTGAAAAGAAGAGAGAAAAATTACTGGAAGATACAAAGAAACTATATCCGGCAGGAAATGAATACACTTTGAATATTGTAAAAGAAAATGAACAATATATCAATGCAAAAATAGAATTCAAAAAATTGGCATTGGATGAGATAAAAGAGTTAAATAAAGAAAAGGAAACTGATAAAATTAATGAAATAATAAGGGATAAACATAAAAATATAGATTTTTTTGCTGATTTTTATGATTGTTTGGAGCCTGTTCTTAAAGAGGATGGTACATACGACCCTGAAACTTTTGCATATAAAGATAAGGAATATCAGTTGAAATATGCAAATGTAATTAAAACAGAAGAAGGAAAAGAAATATTAGATTACAAGAGAGTAGAAAATGCAGAATTCTATGATAACAAAACATTATTAAAATATGTAAAGCATAATGATTCTATAGAAACTCTTACTAATATATTAAAAAACAGATATTTTGATATGGTAGGTTTTAATTGGTATAAAGGTGTTAAATTTACTCCTGAATACGTAGGAAAGAATTATTTAAGAGCAAAACAGGAACTTAATGAATTATTAGGATTGGTAGAAGGATTACGATATATGGGGGAATTAAATGAATATAAGAATATTGAGGAATATGCTAATTTGTGCAAAGAAGCTTTTAATAGTGCCCTGACTGCTAATGGACTTAAATATAAAGAGGGTGCAGTGGATATGTTAGAAAAAGCTTCTGAAGAAGAAACAATGCAGGCAAAACAGAAAAATATAGAGGATTTGAAAAAAGTTGCTGAAAAGTTTGAAGAGGCAAGATATGAAGATGAGTTGAATAAAATAGAAGCTAAGGTAAAAGGAGAGAATAATAAAAATATTGACGAACTAGAAAAATTGATAGCAGGTAATTTTGAGGCATACGAAGGACAAAAGGAAATTGTAGATAAATTATATTCAAAATTTGTTGAAAGTAATAGTCTTTTGAGGGTTGAAAAAATCAAATTTGAAAAAATCAATTTTATGAGAGCTAAATGGAATGGGGATATAAGCTATAAAGTTTTTTTGAATTATGATGATAAGGTTATAGAACTTGATAAAGTAATATATAAATTAAATAAAGAACAAACAGTGATAAAGGGGATAATAAATAGTGTGCTCAAAAAAGAACAGTTTAGCGAGAAACAGAAAGAATTTTTACATATTAACAATATAAAAAAATATAAAGAATTAGAAGATAAATATGAAAATATGAATTTTGAAGCTGAGCAATTATTTTTAAAAGGTTCAAAACGTAAACTTAATGAAGAAGAAATTAGAGAAGAAATTAACTTAGTGAGTAGTAGGTTAAAAGAGGATATGACAGTCGATGAGCTTACAGAGATTTATCCAAAATTAAATGAACTAATGGTTGAGATGCGCAATTATAAAGATGTTAATAATTTAGATGATACTGCTATTAATAAATATAAGATTAAGAAAATAAAGATATATCATACTATTGCAAGGGCAGCGGCTTTGATAAAGACTTGTAAAATAAAAAAAGTCAAACTTTTGGATATGTTTTCGTATGAAGAAAGAGCAATTTTAGATGGAAAAGATGCATCAGAACTTGATAATTCAATGGTTGAAAAATACGCTAAAGAAAAGTATAGAAAAGGTTTATTAGAACTTGCAACTTTAAAGAAAGAAATTTTTGAAAATGAAGAGCTTGCTAAAGATTGGATGGCAAGAGAAAAGTCTGAAATTCCTACACAGACTAAGCACTCTAATTTTTCAAATACAATAAAGATTATTAAAAAAGATTATAAGCAGGAGAAAGATTTAAGAAGAGCATATGATAAGTATAAAGAACATATAGGTTATCTAGAGGAAGAAAAGAAAAAATATGCTGATAATAATAAAAAGCTTGAAGAAATTAATAAGGAAATTGAAGAATATGAAGTGATGATATCTTATCTTGAAATCGTTAAAAAGCTAACCATTGATAAATTCTATTTGCATGGAGATGCAACTAAAAAAGGTGATATTCTATATCGTTCTATTGATGGGGTTGATATTGTACCACAGTTTGCAAATATGAGTGAAAAAGAGATTTTTGAAATGTCAAGAAAATTGGCAAAAGGTGCATTTGAAGAACCGACAGTAAAAGAAAAAGAAGAATATAGAAAAGAAAACTTAGAAGGAGTAGATATATTAAAAGATAACTTAAATAAACATTATATAGGATTATATAAAAAATATGGTTTAAAGTTCCCTTCGCCGGATTATATATATGAACATTGTGAGGAATTAAGGAAGGATTTTTCGCTAGCACAGGTTGATGATATGTTAAATAATATTGAAGGAATCTTTGATGAGAAAAAAGAGGAAGATAAATTGCTTGTAGAATTAATTGCTTTTTATAGGGCTATGTCGTTCTTTGTGTTTGGAACATTTACGTATGCATTTACTTCAAATTTACCGGTAGGAGAATACGATAAAATCAGGAAAAATATATGGGATTCAAATGCTGAGAAACCGTATAGATATTTGAAAGATTCTGAATTATTAAAAAAATATAAAGCATAGCCAGAGGATGAAAGGATAAATATGAAAAACGTATATAAAGTAATGGATAATGAGGAAAAGGAAGTTTTAAATCTGATTCCGCCGGAATTTTTTGTGGATTATATTTATGACTCTGCACAGAGTATTTATGTATTAAAAATTGAAGAAAAAATATTTGGAACTGCTTTAATAAGAAAAAATGGCGATGATGCAATAATTGAGTATATGTATGTTAATGAAGATAATAAGGAGGAGTATGCATTTTTAATAAATTCTATATCATATGATATGTATAAAGATGGGGCTAAAAGAATTATTTGGAAATTCATGGAAGAAAATGAAGAGCTGATTCATGTGATAAAAATGCTTGATTTTGTGATTAACGAAGATGCATTAGCAATGTTTGAATTCAAAATTAATGATTTAGATAATTGTGAAATTTTAAAAAAGCCTGTTAAAGATGTTATAGCACTTAAAGAATTGGATAATATTCATCTTAGAGATTTATGTAATCGAATTATAGAAAATGGCGAAGCTATAGTAGATATGCCTATTGAAAAAGAAAGCTATATAGAAAATTGTAGCGCTGTATATATAGAGGATAATAAGGCAAAGGCAATTATATTAGTAAAGGAAAATACAGATGATACTTTAGAAATACCATTTATTTATTCGGAGAGTCACACACCTGTAGCATTAATTGAATTAATAAAATTTATATATCAAAAAGCAAATATTAAATATGATAAAGCTAAGTTATGTAGAACATATATTGTAGAACCTGTATTGGTGAAAATAATAGAAAAGCTTACAGGGTTAAAAGGTAAATATCAAAAATCAGCCGTAAGAGAATTACAATATTTATCATTTTTTGATGACATAGAGTTAGATGCGGATTTTTGAAATATGTTGTAAAAATGGTGATAATTATTATTTACAAAAAATAGAGATTTAAAGTTTATTTACAAAAAAATGATATATGAAAGGATGATAAAAGAATGGCAGAAACAAATTTAACTGAACAGCAAAGAGTTGCAGAGCAACAAAGAGTTATACAACAATTAAGACAAAGACAGGAAAACATAACTGTTCAAAACACAACAGCTACACCACAGATGGTGGATAATGTTCAAGCAAATCGTAGAGTAATGCAAAGAAATGTTGTGGCAGGACAACCTGAAATTTTGAGTGATATTGCTCCGATTGAGGTAGGCAGAGTAACTAATATTGACAGATTAAAAGGAAAAGAAGCAAAGAAAAAAATAGTAGCAAGACGAAAAAGTAGAGAATTCAAACCGGTGGACCCTAATGAAATGGCTGATATTGAACATTTTGCACAGAGTAGGTGGGCTAATGAGAACTGGTTGAATAAAAAGAAAAGCGGTCTTACGATAAGAGAAATCAGACAAGAGGTTCAAAGGGGAACTTATGACCACTTTGAAAAATTGGATGACGTATTTAGAGATATTGAAGCTACAAAAAGAATGGTAAGCTTTAATAGAGATTATTTGGGAGGATATAACGGTTCAGAATATCGACATTTTGATCAGGAAACAGTAGAACGTGTTGTTGACAGACTTGAGCAGGAAAATAAGTTCTTTGACCCAGTTTTAAGACTTGGTCTTTCACAGTATGCTAATCTGGAAATAGAACACGGAAATGATAGTGTATATAGAAGGATTGATAATGAAATTGCAAAACGTATAATGATAAAAACATTAACACATAAAATGAATGAACAGGAGCAAGCAACGTATAAGCGAAGATTAATTGAAAACGGAAAAGCAACGTCTTCAAATGTAGGGGCAGTATATGACAAAGAGTTAATGGCTAATAAAGCGAAAACAACACAGATGGTAAAACAGTTGTTTCTTATGCATCTTGGTAAGCTTCAGATAGTAGATAGAGATAGTAATACCAAACAATTAACAGGCTCAAGAGACGTTGATGTACCAATGGCATCTACTTTAGCACATTGTTCAAGAACTTTAATTGTAACACCGAATTTTACTGATGATAATGCAGAACAAGAAATGTGGGATAGTATTTTAAGACAGAAAGATACAAGGGGAACTTACATAAATCAGGCTAACATATATAAAAGAGGTGCTGCAACACATTCTGTTGAAAGAAGAGACGTAAATGCAAGATACGTTGAAGAAATAAAGAAAAAGGTTATTGCACCTAACTTTATTAGACAGACAGGCATGGATGTTGCAATTGGAGGTCTGGGGGCAGCAGGTGTAGGTGGAAAGATACTTGATCAGGATGGTTCTTGTGGACATGTGTATGGAATGAGAAAGAGGTCTAAAAAGGGAAAAAATGGTGCCTATATGTTTGGATATGAATCGGATTCATATAAACATACTAACCAATTAGGACATACTCATAATTTAATGGCTGTAGGTGAAAAATCATCATCATTCTTGTGTCAAAGAAGTGATGAAATAGGTGCAAAATATGCCGGTCGTCAAGCTGATATTTCAAGAATTCCTCATGAATTAATTGTAAAGTGTATGAACACTATTGATGATATATTTATGCGTGATATGTACGGTGATAAAACGGATATAGTAAAAAAATTGTGTGGTAATTTGTTGAATCATGATGATTTTGCACAGTTATTAGGTCAAATGAATATTGAACAGGAGTTTGTAAATAGAATATCTGATGCAAGAGGATAATGTGAACAAGTATAGTGCTTGCGTAAAAATGAAATTGAGATTGGTGTTATATAGAAGGAGAAAGTAAAATGAATAGAGAAGACATAAGCATTGCAAGTGTTGGTGTTCAGGAATTTCATAAGATTGAGAATGTTGTTTCAAAGCAATATATTGAAATGGCTAAAAATAATGAATGCCAAATTATAGCAGGAATTGAAAATAATAGTATTATAGGAGCAATGTGTATAAAGGTTAATGAGGATGCAAATTATTTTGAGATTTTAGATATTTATGTGGTTGAAGATAAAAGAAGACAAATGGCAGCTACATATATGATTTCAAAAGTTGTTGAAGATTTATGTGAGAAAATGGATTATATGCTTGAAGGAATTGTGGCAAAATTTGTTGATACGAATGAAATTGCTATTAATTTTTTCGAAGGTGTGGGATTTGTTTTGTATAAGGATGAGGATTACAATAAATTATCTTATACTTTGGAAGATATAAAGAAAAGCTATTTAATGGAAAAAGATTATAGTATTCCGGCTGAATATACTCTTATCAGATATAAGGTTATGGATAATTTAAAGAAAAGACAGATGGTTTCGGTTATTGAAAAAAATGATGGCAATTATGATATGAATTTTGCCATAGATTTGGATGAAGAATTGAGTATTTCGGTATGGAAAGAAGATGAACTTGTTGGGACTGTAGAAATTATTTTAGAAGAAAATGGTGAAATAAGTTTGGGACAAATGTTTATTATAAAAATGAGTCCGGTTATGATTGCAGTTTTACAAAAAATTGCAAAGGAGCTGTTTGATAAATATTCTGATGACACATTGTTTTCCGCTTATGTAATAAGTGAATCGTCAAGAAATCTGTTAACAAAACTATTAGGTGAATCAAATAATAAACAAAATCTTTTAATTGCAGAATTAAGTTTTATGGATGAGTTGGAATTAGATGACAATGAACTAGGTGAAGAAGAGTAAGATATTTATATTGGAGGATTATTGTGAGAGTAACTGAAAAGTTGTTAAAGGAAAATAATAAACCTAAAATTGATAGAAATTTAGAACCTGAAACAGTTGAAATGTATATGGAAAGAGAAAAAAATAAAGAACCGATTAATAAGAGACAATCAGTTTTTCAGTCTAAATTTGAAAAAGGGATTAATTCTAATAAGAGTGTTTTTGACAGACAGGCTATATTTAGAACTAATGATTAGGAGGAAAATGGATGAAAATTTCAGAGGTTTTCTTAGAAGAAGAAAGAAATAAACCTTTTAGTAGTTATGAAGATTATACAACTCACCTTTTTTATCTTGTGGATTATCAGTTGAATGCGTATCTGGAAAGCTTAAAGATACTTTATTCTACAGGTGATGGAGGATATAAGAATGTACTTTATCCTGATTTGGAAATTGCATGTGACTTATGTTCGAATAATATAGCATCAGTACATTTGAAAAAGAAACAGGAAAATAATGATGATAATGATGAGGTTGAAGAAAAATTACCTGATGATTTAGAAAAACTTCTTAGCGATTTTGCATTTGGAGACGAGAGTGTTAGGGAAGATAAAGAAGAGAGTAATAATGATAAAAAAGATGTATCATATTACATGGGATTTATAAAAGACAGAGCAAAGCTGGCAAGCGAACAGGGAGTGTCAATGCCACTTTATGAGTTGGGAAATAAGCTGGATTTATCAGACTTTGCTATGTATACATTAGCATGTGCAGTACTTGCATCTACACAGACAAGTTATGCTTCTGTTTTTCAGGTTATAAGTCAAAATGGAAGTATATCTGCTCCAACAATAGAGTCAGCAGCGAGAACGTTTTGGGGACAGAATTTTACTATCACAGGTGCTTTTGGAAAAATGTCAGTTGCATTGGAACAACTTATAGTTGTTATAGATGCAAGAGTAAATCCTAATCTGCCATTTTCAACTATTATATCACTTGATAAACGTCTTATAGATTATTGTTTTGGTGATAATGCAATGAGACCTGATGAAAATTATTCCAGATTTTTTTCGTCATTTACGGATTTAGATAAATTAGACCCGATAATGGCTAATGAAAGCCAGTTGGAAGCATTGGGAATTTCGTATAATTCAGGAGTAAGACTTTTCTCTTTGTGGGGCGATGATGGAAGTGGAAGAAAATTCTTCATAAAACATTATTGCAAAAATAATGGTAAAGGTGCGATGTCTATAAATTGTAATAAATTATTCTCTTATGATTTCAGCTTTGTAGAAAAAGCATTATGGGCAGCTACAAGAGAATGTATTTTAACAGATAGTTTTTGTGTACTTGATTCATTGAGTTATCATGATGAAGAGAAAGAAAAATTCTTTGGATATCTTGATTTGGCTTTTGCAAAATTAACTGAAAGTAACATAGCTGTATTTACGATAAGTGAAGAAAAGATACCGCTTCGTGAAGCTACTTCTATGGAATTTACGCAGTTAGAGCTTCCTACACCTAATAACTATGAGCGTCTTGATTTGTGGAAATATTACTCTGAAGGTTATGTTTTACAACAGGAAGTTGATTTGGATGAAATGGCAACAAAATTCTTATTTACAGCAGGTAAAATTAAGAATGCGTTACATCAGGGAAAAGCTTTATCTGAAATGAAAAAATTAATTGGAATATCAAGAGGTTGTCTTTTTGAGGCCTGTTATAATCAGATGAAGCATGAGCTTACACAAAAGGCTACAAAGATTAAAGCTACATATACGTGGGATGATATTGTAATGCCACCCGACCAGCGTCAGACTCTTGAATATGTTTGTGATCAGATGAAGTTTAGAAAACAGGTATATGAAAAGTGGGATTATAATAGAAAATATCCGTATGGACGTGGATTGTCAGTTCTATTATTCGGTGCTCCGGGTACAGGTAAAACAATGTGTGCACAGGTTCTTGCGAATGCGCTTAATCTTGAATTATACAGAGTAGACTTATCAAAGGTTATCGATAAATATGTTGGTGAAACTGAAAAAAGTATTTCGATGATTTTTAGAGAAGCTAAAAAATGTAATGTTGTTTTGTTCTTTGATGAATGTGATACTTTGTTTGGTAAGAGAACAGATTCCGGTGGTGCCGGTGAATCAGCAGCGAATAATAAAACAGCTCATCTTCTTCAGGAGGTTGAAGCATATGATGGAGTAACTGTTCTTGCTACAAACTATAAGCATAATATTGACCCGGCGTTCTTTAGACGTATGAAATTTATTGTTGAGTTCCAGTTCCCGGATCCTGAGACAAGATATAATATCTGGAAAGCAACTATTCCCAAAAATACACCACTTGCAGATGATGTTGATATACGTTTCCTTGCGGACAGATTTGAATTTGTAGGTGGTAATATTAAGAACTGTATTTTAAATGCGGCATTTTTAGCAGCTGGTGATGGCGATGGAAAGATGGTTCATATGAAACACTATTTGCTTGCTATTAAGTATGAGTTTGTTAAGACCGGAAAAGTATTTACAAGAGCAGATTTTGAACCATATGCTTCATTGCTTGGATTATAACTGGCAGACTGGAAGTGTTGAAATGTGGAAAAAAAATATTTTTATTACCAATGTAGATAAGCCTTATAATAACAGTGATGTAAAAGAAAATAAAAAGGATATTAATAGAGAGCAACAAATTGAAGCTGAAAACTGTAGTGATAAAAGTCAGGCTATTGAAGATGAGATAATGTGGATGCGAAGAATTATTTCACATAATGTCAGAATGCCGATGGCTATTATTAAAGGTTATGGGGATGTGCTAAAACAAGATTTGCTTGGAGAAAAAGAAAGACAAAAAGCGATTGATAGTATTTATGAAAATATCCTATATCTTGATCAGATATTAAGTGTAGTATTTGACTATGGTGAGACCAAAGAAGTAACACTCGTAAAAGTGAATTTATGTGAAGTGATACGAAAAGTTATTGGTTATGTTAAAGAAATATCGAGAAATAACGGAATTAAAATAACATTAAATACTGAGAAGGAAGAATTGTTTATAGAAGCAGAACTTACACCGATAATAAGAATATTCTATCAGCTTCTTGAAAATTCTTTTAAATATTTGAGCGAAGGAAATAATGTTCATTTTAGCATATATTCATTAGGCGATGAGGTTTTGGTTGTATATAAAGATGATGGAATAGGAATTAATGATGAGGATGTTCCATATATTTTTGATAAGGGATTCAGAGGAAGTAATTCGCAAAATAAAACAGGTAGTGGTTATGGTTTGTTTGAAGTTTTAGAAACTGTTAAAAAATACAAAGGAAATATAGAGATAAAAAGTCATATTGGACATGGCTTATCGATTTTTATAAAGTTTCCTGCTTATATTTAAATATAGAAAGGTTCGTAATAAAAAATTATGGAAAAGATTTTGTCTGTAGAAGATGATGAGGAGCTTTCTAAAATAATTAAGCTTATGCTTGAAAGTAAGGGATATGAAGTCGTTAGTGCATTTTCTGTTAAAGATGCTGTTGATAAAATGGAAAAGCAATCATTTGATTTGATACTTTTGGATGTTATGCTTCCGGATGGTGAAGGGACATCGTTATGTGATGAAATTAGAAAAATTTCATTTTGTCCGATTATCTTTGTAAGTTGTTTAAGTGATAGTGATACAAAGATAAGGGCATTGGAACTGGGGGGAGATGATTATATTACTAAACCCATAGATTTTGATGAATTATTTACCAGGATACAGGTTAATATTCGCAGGGCAAAACAATATAATTTAGGTAAGTCTGAATCAATGGAAGAATCTATTCAGGGTCTTATTATAAAAAAGAACATAAGAGAAGTGTGGGTTAGTAATGAGTTGGGAGAACAGATTCAAATGATTCCATTATCACCAACAGAATATTCTTTATTGATGCTTTTTGTTGATAAACAGGAAGAATTGCTTTTGTATGAAGATTTATATAAGGAAATTTGGAATGCAGAAGATTTTGGAGATTTTAGAACAGTAATGGTTCATGTTTCTAATCTTCGTAAAAAATTAAAGGATTTTGATTTGGATTATATACATACAGTGAGAGGAGCCGGATATATATTTAGGGTGGGTTGAGTTAATCTTTAAGAAACCTTTAAACTATTTTTTAAATAAATATGGTAAAATTGATAAAGTAAAAGTCGAATTATGTAGAAAAAGAGGTGTATCGAGTGAATAATAATTCTTTATTACCATTTGAAAGAAACAGATATTTTGCGGGAAAGATGCTTACTTCAGCAGATTTTGCGGCAGAGCAGGAATATATGAATAATAAAAGAAGATTCCTTAATAATTTAATGTATGGTTCGGGAATAGTATGTGGATTTGGTGTATACAGTCTTGATGACTTATCGCTTTTTATAGAAAGTGGTTTTGCTATTGACAGATTTGGACGTGAAGTGATTGTAGAATCTTCTATAGTGAAAAAATTATCGGCTATTGAAGGATTTGAGCAAATTGATAGTAATCAGCTAACACTTTGTATAAGATATAAAGAAGAGGATGTTCATCCTGTATATTCGGTTAATAGACAGAAGGCTGAAACAGAATATGAATTTAACAGAACAAAGGAAGGATATGAATTATTCTTTGTAGATACTAATGAAGTAATTAAGAATTCTGTAATGGATACTGAATTTTTGACAAATGGTGTCATATATCAGGATGATGATTATAGTGTGCTTGTAGAAATGCCTGCTACAGTATGTATGAACAGGTATACAAAGATGAAAGTTAAGGTTGTAAAGACTTCATCAGCAAAAAGAATTTTTTCATTTAATGGTTGCATACAGTTACCGGCATTTACAGTATCAGATGGTGGACATGAGTTAGTGGTTGATTTTACAAACATTAATTTAATAGAAGGAAAATCTGTAGAACAGGAATTTTGGGTATATGTACAGAAAGCAAATATTTCAGAGTCAGTAATTATGTTAAAAAATGGTGTATGTAATGTTAAGACTGATGATGAATTCAAAGAAGAAGCATCTGATTTTTCGATGAAAGTATTGATTTCTGATATTTCGCCTAGAGAATTAGTTGATAAAGAGATAGGTAAAGTGAGTTTGGAATTATATGGAATGTCTGAGATGAACGATTTTATCTGTCTTGCTGATATAATTTTAATTAGAACTGATAGTGCATATATTATTGAAAATATTTCGGAGCGTAATGTAAAGAAATATATAGAAACTCCGGCAGGAGATATACTTAGAAACAATTATCTTGAATATTTTAAGAATGATGAGATAAAAGAACATTTTGAAAATGGTAGTGTTAGCAGTTATCAGTCGTTTATACCTCATGATACAGATAATCACAGAGTTAAGGTTGCTACAGGAATTGTTGAGATTCCTATCGGAGACCATGCTAAGAGTGGAGATGTATTTTATTCGGGCGAGATAATGCATGGCCTTGGAATTGGTAATGTGTACGTTGAAGTTGGACAGGAGATAATGGAAAACAGCGGTATCACAGGTGCAAACTGCAAGAGTACGGTTTATGGAGATGCGAGCTTATTTAAATCGGATAATAAGAATGGTCCTGAGACATCTACAGCCATAAAAGTATTGAATGATAAAGGAAGTTTTGTTGTGGCTGCAAAATTTGAAAAAGATTATGACTGTATGATGCTTATATACAGATGGGTAGCTATAAAACTTTCAACTGTAGGCGATGAAAATGATAATCCTAGTGAAAATCAGTGGATTGAAGCGGAAACACCAACAATTGTATTAGGAACAGGTGAATCAACATATTTAGGTGTTAAATTCCATAACATGGAAAAGTGTAGTATTGATTATGAAGTTATGGAGAATCAAAGCGGTGAAGTGACAATGGATGGAATTTATACCGCGCCAAATAAAGAAGGTGTTTATGAAATAAAGATTTCTTGTGTAGAGAAACCATTTATTTGTACATATGTCTATGTGATTGTTAAAAAGAAATAGAGTAATCATTTTCGGAAATGAGGATGAGATATGATATATCAGATTAAAAATATGTTATTAAATGTAACACAGGAACTTCTTAAAGGAGAAGTAAATGATGTTGTGGTATGTCAGGATTTATCAGCTGTAACAAAAGTTTTTTACACTGTACTTGTTATAAAAGACCATGATGTAGCAAAGAAAATTCTTAAAATTTATGAGGAAAGTGGTACCGGTAGTGAGAAAACATACATTACAAAAGGTACTTATCAGGATAATTATCTGATGGTTTTTCCTTATGAGGAAGAAAGAGAATTAGAAAGATTTTTTAAAGCAGAAATAGATAATCTTGATAACCTTGAGACGCTTTGTTCGGAAGTAGTAATAAAATGTATTACTTCAGGGATACCGTTTCCAATAATGTACCTTCAATTTCAGCAAAAGAAAATCAATAAAAGTAAGGCTGGAGAGATTTTTTTCAGCTATGCTTTAGATTTAAAGGATTTATCTGAAAATATTGGTGAAAGAGAATGTGTAACACTTTGTGCTAAAACATTATTTTCTATGTTATCAAGAATAACGAATGAATCTACTGTGAGTTATACATTATTGATGAAAAAAACTAATAGAGATGGATATTTTAAATTTATAGATTTATATAAAGATATTCAGGCTGCTACGATGACCATAGATAAAAGAAAACTATGGGTAAGAATAAAAATGTTTTTTTCTAAACATGGAGAAAAAATATATAGGTTCATTTTGGCAATTTGTCTTACTGCGGCAGTAATAGCTTTGGTAATGTTGTTATCACAATTGATATTTGGAGATATTCCGTTATATCGTATATTTGTTAATACGTTTAAGAAAATAGGTACAGAATCTATGTTGCAGTAAAGTATAAAATTAGTTTGTTAACAGATTGGAGATAAATGTGAAGAGAAAAGCTAAGATAGGAAAAGGGATAGTTTTATATATTGTATTATGTTTACTGTCATTTGCAGGGATTTTGATATTTGCCACAGGATATATAACTCGTAATTATTCGGTGTTGAAGAGTAATAATGAATCGGATTTGAATTATCAGTCAGTGAATAGTGGAAAAGAAAGTAATATTATAATTTGGAACAGTAAGCTTAGTGATGAACAGGTAATAAGAGTTGATGCTAATAAGGAATCTTTTGAAATTTTAGAAGATGTATATTATGATAACCAGATTTTTATTCAGTATCAGTATAATAAAAAGAATAATGTTATTTATGGCGTTGGAAAAGTGAATGTTTCTACCGGAAAAGTTTCATTATATGATATTGAAGATTTGGAAAAATATAAGTGGAATTCATTACGAATTAAGGATGGAAAGATATATATTCTTATGAATGATATGACAAACAGACTTCTTAAAGAATTTAAAATTTCACTTGCTAATGATGTTGTTTGTGAACAGTCACAGGAGTTTTCTTATCCGGAAGGAAAAGTAATTGTTAAATCACAATATTACAATGATAAAATAAATATTTGCCTCAATGATGGAAGTTCATATTACTATGAGAATACAGAGGTTGTTAATTATGAAAGTATTGGAAAATCACCTTTTGGGCGTGAGTTCAACTATGAAATAGATGAAGAAGCAGCAAAAGTATTAAGAAAAGATATTTTATTGGATTTACTTAAAAGATATAGTCTGATATTTATTTTAACAGCAGTAGTGATTGGTTTGTTTTTTAGTGTATTGTTCGGCAGAAAAACATTTGTTTCTAAAATGTTTGTTAGTACAGAAATTTTAGGTATTGCAATTATTTTTATAACTATAATTTGTACTTTCAATAAAACACAAAATGAAACTATTGAATTTGTTAAGAATAACGTGACTAATAGTTTGAAAGATGTAACGGTAAATATTAATGAATCAGGAAAAATTGATTATATAACTCTAAATGAAATTAGTGATAGTTCAGCTGTAAAATTAGAAGAAATAATGATTATTGAAAATACATCTGATAGTACTATAGTAAGGGGTGGATTATTAACACCGGAGAATGTAGTTGTAAACGGTGATGGATATTTTGGTAAAAACTTTTCTGATTTGATAAATGGTATTGATAATGAAGTAGAAGTTAAAAAAATAAAAAAAGGTAATAAAGATTTTACTGCGATAATTTTACAGGATACAAAGGATGTTAATGTTGAAAGATTAGTAATTGGATTTGTTAATAATTATTCATTAAAAAAACATAGTATTGAAGTAGTAAAGGATATTTTAAAAAGCATTATTTTATGGGCATTTATTTGTAATTTAATTGTTGTTGTTGTATATGTTGTGTGTCTTTTAAGATTTAGAAGATTTTCTAATGCATTATTAACATTAGTAAAAAGCCATGACAGATATGAAAGATTAAATAATAAGCCTATCGGACTCAAAAAAGAGTGGAATGCTTTAGATGAAGTTAAAAGAATTCTTACTAGTGTAAGTTATGAAAAAGTTCAGCGACTTGATATGTATAATAAATTCATACCAAAGGATTTTGAAAATTTAATGGAAAGAAAATCCCTTTTAGATGTTGAATTGGGTGATGTGGTTGATATTACAGGAAGTGTTGTTACCATAAATATGGATGAAAACTTTGTTAATGGTGATGCTTATTTGAAAACAGCAGGTAATGTTTTTAAAATAATTAATTCAGCACAGAATAAAGAAAATGGTGTTGTTATTACAGAAGACAGTCGTCTGATAGATACAAAATTATTATTTAAAGATAATGTGAATGATGCTATTGATTTTGCAATAGAGGTTATGCATGGTTTTGATAACGATATTGATATAGCTAATAAAGAAAAGTTAATAGTTGTTAATTATTCGGATTATAAATGCGGAACAACAGGTTGTGAGGAAAGAATAATACCATATGTATATTCTAACGAAGAAAATATAATTATTAATTATATTGAGTCACTTAGAAGAGCCGGTGTAAAGATTGTTCTTACTGAATCTGCTGTTGAAAAGAGCAATAATAAACATGATGTAAGATATATTGGATATATTACTGAAAATGATAAGAATATTAAAATTTATGAATGTCTTGATGCATATTCTAAGGTGAAGAAAGAATTGCTTTTAAGTTCACAAAAGACATTTAAGAAAGCTTTAGGATTGTTTTATTCAAATGATTTCTATCTTGCAAGAAACACATTTAATGATGTATTAAAGGTTAATCCTGACGACAGAATAGCAAGATGGTATTTGTTTAACTGTGAACATAATCTTAACAATACGTCTGATAATGAAATATCTTATGGTTTATTCGAAAATAAGGTTTATGAACAATTATATCAGATAAAATAATAAAATTTGGAAGGAGAAAAACACGTGGGTAACATATTTCTAATATTACTTAATGCCATCAAAGCTAAGATATTGCCTATTTGGACAAAAATTAAGCTTTGGACAAATGCAAGTTTTATTAAGACCAGGGTATTAACCGGAATTCGTAGATTTTTCTCTTCAATGCTTAACATTAAGCCAAGACATGAAAAGGATTATTATGGATTCTTTGGATGGCTTATAAGCAGAAGATTAGTAATTGCAATAACTATTGTAATTGGTCTTTTGAGTTTTTATTATATATTTTTTGTTAATCCACCTTCAGTATTTACACAAAGTGGAACAGGAATAAAGACATATGATTATGACTCAATACCGCTTAGATTTACTAAAGGTGAAGTGAGAATACGTGCAAAATCAAAATACATTGCATATGAAGGAAATGTTGAAAAAGGTAAAGCAAAAGGCAATGGAATTCTTTATAATAAGGCAGGAAATGTTGTATATAAAGGTATGTTTGATGATAGCATGTATAATGGAAAAGGAACTTTATACTATCCATCAGGACAAATAGAATATATCGGAGATTTTGTGGATAATGAATATCAGGGAAACGGTATATTGTATAGAGAGAATGGAAGTATAGAGTATGATGGAGAATTTAAAGATGACAAGAAAGATGGAGTAGGCTCAATTTTTGATAGCACCAATAATAAGGTATATGAAGGAGAGTTTACAAAAGGAAGATTGAATTATTTGGATTTCCTTGGAAAAACAACTGAAGAAGTTTCAAATGTGTATACAGGAGAAAGAGTTGTGTATTCGGATGAAGATGATTTCGTTGTAAGTATGCCGGATATTGATGCGATGTATTATGGTAGAAGTGACAGTAATAATGTAGACGGAAGTATAAAAGTTGATTGTATATATATTATGGAAAACGTATTTTGGTATGCAGGAAAATCATATGCATCTGTGCATGAAATAAAAGAGCTTTTTGGCAGAGTAGAATATGAAGGAAATACTTATGTTACGATGCCTGATGCAACAGCAATACATATACTTAATGAAAAGGGAACTGAATTTTTTGGAGATATTGAAGGAAAGTGGACACAGAGCTTTGATGATGCAATTACAGTTGAAGAATATGATGTAGATTATACTATTTATATGTATACATTTGTTGAAGATGGAATAAGATACAATTTTTATTGTAAAGACAGATCAGGAATTTTTACAATGTATAGTATGGAAAAAGATGAATGATTATATGTAATAATGAAAGGAGCGTGAGTGGATGAGGATTTTGATTAATAAAAAAGTTAAGATGATAATTAGCGTGGTTATGACAATTGCCATAACAGTAAATTTGTTATCAATTAATAATTATAAATCAGCATTGGCGGCTCCTAAAACATTAAGATTATCCCAAACAAAAAATCTTGCATTGGCAAATAGCTCAGCTTACAGAAAAATCAAAAATAAGATAGAACTTAAAAAGGTGAGCTATGCACAAGCAGTTAAATCTTTAAAATTAAAAAAGAAAAATATGTCTACATTTAGATGGACACCGTTGCTTTCTTTTAAATTTCCGGAGAAAGCAGATTTAATGGATGAATATGAATTTGTTTATAAACCGATGCAGATTCAAAATGAAATTACAGAATTAAAACATGAGTTAAATGATACTGTCTATACTGTTTATGAAGATGCAGCAAATTTGTATACAGAGGTATATGGATATCAGGAAAAAATAGCATTTGAAGAAGAACAATTGGATGGATTGGAAGAAAGTTTAGAAAAAAATAGAAATAGAGTTTTGTTGGGGCTTGCTTATTTAGATGATCTCACAGCGATTGAAAAAAGTATAGACAATATGAAAAGAACTATATCGGGAGACAAGAGAAAATTTGAAGCTAAGAAAAAAGAGTTAAGTAATATGATTAATTTAGATGTAACTTCAAATTATGTATTTTCAAATCCATATCTTAATTCTGATGTTCCCAGAAAAGAATTGGATAATTTTGTAGAATATACCCTTGCTAATGACCATTCCTATTATTCAGCTAAGATGGATACGTCACTTGGACTTTTATCACTTGATACGAATTATGATTTGATGAAGAACCAATATGGTGGGAAAATGTCTTATATAAGTAGTTACGTTCAACAGGTAAAAAATGGCGAAAAGGTTGATGGTTCAGCTTTTAAGTCAAGTTATGATAAATTCCTTGAAGCTATCGATAAACCATGGCAGGGAAAGAAGAGAATTCTTTTTATTAAGATTCCTAAAGAATGGTTTAAGGGAGCGATAGATGGTGTCAGATATATTGAAGATGAGCCATATGGGTTATATGAAGCAGCACTTGAGTATCAGGAATATTTAGAAGAAGAGAAAAATGTTGCAAGAGAGCTTGAAAAAACGGTAAGAGATGATTATGAAACATTAGTTACAGCCAGAAATTCATATTTAGGTCTTGTAAGTCAGGTGGAAAAAGAAAAAGAGAATGTTAATAAAGCGTTGTTATTAAATTCATTAGGAGAATGTACTTTTGAAGAGTACACAGAGGCTAAGGAACAGTATGAAGAATTACAAATGGATGAGTTAGAAGCATTAGAGTTATATACAACTTTATTTTACTCGTATGACAGACTTACTTGTGGAGCAGTTTCAAAATATATTTCAGGACAGGATTTAGACCTTGATGATTCTGTGGGAGGTACAAGTTACATTATTGAAGAAGATACAGATGTGGCAATGTACTATATTAATACAATAATTGAAGAGAGTATGTTTGAATTTGGAGTATTTATTCCTGAAGATTTTGAAACAGATATTACACATTATGAATTATGGGCAGATAACTATCAGATAGGTACAAGAACCGCTATAGACAAGACAATAAGACATTTAATGATTGCTTTGGATGACGTGGATAAATTTTCTGTGAGAGTATATGATGGAGAAACATTCGTTGATGAATGTGAAATTGATACTCAGGTTTATCAAGGAGAATTAACGATTGTTGAAGGATATATAATCACGGAAGAAATAACTGATACTACTATAGGTACATATACTTTAGAAGAAGCAGAAAATACTTCTATGTCTAAGATAATGTTAAATATTGATGCGGACGAGGGGGTAAATTATTATTCACTGTTAAATAGTGAAGGTAAGAATATATTTACGGAAGAACTTATGAATGTTACAGATTCATTTGAATATTTAAGTTTTATATCAGGTAATTTAGAAAAAGTAACAATAAAATGTTATGACAAGGATAAAGGATTTTTGTATGATGCATATTTTGAACCGTCAGATTACAGCATATATAGGAAAGATTAAAAAAGGAGATGAGCGCTTATGAATAAAAAAATTATAAAAAGAATTTTAATTATATGTATGTCTGTAATTGTTGCAGCTACGGGATTTAATATTGTTGCAAAAGCGCTCATTGATGAAACTAATTCAGTAAGAATTGATGCTGGTAGTATAGAAGATTCAACTATAGTGATGGGTACACATTTGATTTATTTAGGTTCCATGACTGATTCTATATATGATATAGCACAGAAATCAGCTGAGCAGTCTTCACAATACAATATATATTACAAATCAGAATTGGCCAATGGAGCCTGGTTTGATATTACCGATGCGGCATCTTTAGATGACATTACTACATCGGGAGTTCCGGTTTCGGATGAGGTTATAGAAAAGCTCAATATGACTCATCATACAAAATCAGATGGGATTACATATGATTTGGTTACCGGAAAAACAGTTTCAATTTTTGATATATATTCTCCATATAATTTAGAAGGGTTGGAAGAATTTAATCCTTTGAAATTACAGTATGATAATATTGAGGCAAATGAAGAAAAAACTGATACTGATAAAAGAAATATTCAGTTGATTAGGGATTTTTATTCTCTTGAATTTACTGATGATAATACAAAAGAATGTGATGAAAATTTAAAAGCATTACAGGAGTATTACGAAATATTGAAAAGAGATGGCGCAGAACCGGCAATGTGCGATATGGTTCAAAGTGTTATGGAGAAAATTGATGCTGCAAGAAGAGCACAGATTTTTAATAACATTCAATTAGAGGCTATTGATAATTTAATTAAAGCTATAAGCAGAAATAAAATATATGAAGAGAAAGATATTTTAGGTTCTGATACTAGTGGTGAAATTATAATAGAAGAAAATACATCAGAAGAAAATACATCAGAAGAAGGAACAGATTCAGAAACAGAAGAAGAGGAAGAAGAAAAAGAAGTTCCCAAAATTGATGGGTTTGTGGTTGATGATAATTTGTTATCGTCACTTAGCGAGGTTGTAGCTAATATTGAGGAAAGTTACAATGAGTATGTAAATAAAATGCTTGATGAAGGTACAACCGTTTTGAGTAAGACGGAATATGATGAGATTGTAAAGTTAATAGATTTTGCTAAAGCTGATGATTTTGCTTCATGTGATGAACAGATAAAAAAACTTATGTATTTGGATAATTTAAATAACGGTGTTATAAAGAACCCAAATGAGGAGTTTGAATACATTAGAGATTATCTTGTTCCAAAATCAAGAGATGAGTTTTATCGTGCTATCTCTAATGGGGTAGGTGCAGAATATAAAGCATTGCCATCAACTGCAGCTAATGCTACAAAACAAACAGCACTCAAGAATCAACAATCAGAGGTTGAAAAAATAAGAACAGAGTATCAATTTATAATTCAGGGAAGAATAGATAGAATGGAATTGGATACTTCTGAAGCTTATATAAAAGGTCTTATTGAAGAAAGTAGTTTATACTTAAATCGAATTAAAGATGATGAATTCTATACATATGCGAAATCATCAGTAGATTCATATATACAATGGTTAAATGAAAAATTAGCTTCAATAAACAGTAAGTTATCGAACGGAGAGATGGATGCCTTATATGCAAAAAAAGAAGAATTGAGAAAAGAAAAACTTGAGGCTTTAGATAAAAATGATTTAGCCAAAGCTAAAGAAATTGATGCAGAAATTGAAGTAGTAGATAAACAGGTAAGTGATTTAGAAAAAAGATTGAATAATATCATTAATTCGCCAACTGCCAGTCAATCAGAAAAGGCAGCCGCCATGGCAGCATTAGGTTCAGGAAATGCTTCATCGGCTATTAACAGTATGGTTAATGAAGTATTGGAAGAGATAAAAAATGGTCAATTAGAAGGTGTTGAAAGTAAATTAGATGCAATAGTTGGTTTTGCAGATTCAAATCCTCAAAGTGTAATTAATGCGTTAGAAGATATATATGCAGCATTAAGTAGTGAGAGATTTATGGATGCTGTAAATTCACAGAAACTGGATGATTTATTACAAAAAACAGAAGATGTTGCAGAAAATGAAGTTGCTCCTTATGTAAGTGAATTAACAGATTCAGATATGAGTAAAATTATTGCAGATTATTTTGATATTGATATTTCAGTGATAGATTCAAGTGGAAGTGGAGAAGGAAGCGGAAACGGAAGCGGAGAAGGAAGCGGAAACGGAAGTGGAGAAGGAAACGGAAATGGAAGTGGAGAAGGAAGCGGAAACGGAAGTGGAGAAGGAAACGGAAATGGAAGTGGAGAAGGAAACGGAAGCGGAGAAGGAAGCGGAAATGGAAACGGAAGCGAAGAAGGAAACGGAAATGGAAGTGGAGAAGGAAACGGAAACGGAGAAGGAAACGGAAATGGAAGTGGAGAAGGAAACGGAAACGGAAGCGGAGAAGGAAGTGGAAATGGAAGCGGCGGAGAAGGAAGTGGAAATGGAAGCGGAAATGGAAGTGGAAGCAAAAATCCGCTTGATAAATTATTAGGTGGAAAGAGTGAGTTGTTAACAAACGAAGAGCAAGGACAGGTATTAGCAGCATTGGCTATGTATTATAATGATTTAGGCTCAGAAACAGCAGAAAAAGCGTTAAACAGATATTCCAATGTATTAAAAAACGAAAATAATCCGTATATATTCGATAAATACAGACAGGATTTGGTAAATGATTATGTACCATTAGACAGATTGGCAAAGATTATTGGATATAGATATATATTTAATGATAGCCAGAAAGAGGTAGTTTTACAAAAAGGAAGTAATTATTATATATTTAGTGCTTTTTCAACCGGTGTTGTAAGACCGGGAGAGAAGAATGAGGAACTGGAGATTGCTACAGGATATCAGAAAACATTATATGTATATAAAAAATTTGCTGAAGATACCTTTGACATAGAATTGATAAATGTTCCTAATACTGATTATAGTATTATGTTATCAAAAGATAGTATGGAAAAGGCTTTTGAAATATATGATTATTTAGTTGAAGTAGGAGGACAAAAATAATGGCAGATTATCCTATAATTGCAGATGTAAGTAATTACATTGTTAAGACATTAAGAAAAAAAATGTGTCCGGAGCCAATTCCTTCTCCGAATAATATTGAGGTTTCATCTCCTGCAGACCAGGATGTTGACTATATTTTGGGATTATATCTGTATGATATAAAAGAAGAAGGTGAAATTGCATTACCTACTTATATGCCATCAGGAAGAGTAAGATTAGAAAAAACGCCAAGGCCATATAGTTTATATTATATGGTGTTCATAAATGGTTCTTCGCAGATGGGTTTAAAGGCGCCCGATATTCAGAAAATATTAGGAAGAGTAGCTCAGATTGTTAATGATAACAATTCAGTAAGACCTAATGAGTTACAAACATGGTTGGATACAGGAGAACCGCCTATAACGTTATCACAGGCAAAAATAAGCCTTGAAGAGAAGGTGCGAGTATGGCAGGCAATTAATAAGCCGTACCAAGTAAGCTTGTTTTATAAAGCAGCACCGGTATTTCTGTCCAGTGAGGTTGTTATTGATACTCCACGAGTTGTAGATGCAACCTTTGGTATACATATAGCTAACTCAGAAGATGAGTAGGAAAGGAGGTAGATTCATATGGCACCACAGGCCATAGTCCATCATCAGTTAGACTTGGTGCTAAGATTGATAGATAGCACTACAGGAAGAGGGATATCAGAAAGAAATTGTAAAATGATATTTGAACCTGATTTTAAAGTTAAACCTGTTGTAAGAGACGATGGTACATATTTATTTATTGGAATTGGTAGAACAGACTTTATAGCAGATATTCATGTTTACGGATATGAGTCTAGAAAAGAAAAAGTAATGTTTGAAAATTTAGATGAAAAAATGCCTATAAAAGAAGTCTATCTTCTACCGGAAGCAACTTCGGCAAGAGAAGATAATATTCTCACTCTACGGGGGAATTTGCCGGGGATTCAAGAAATTGAAGCTGTTTCTTTATCAGATGTTGTTTGCATATATAAGGATTATGACAAAAGAAAAAATATCCTTAATGTTTTCAATCAACATAAGGTCAGACTAAAGCATGTTCATTATGGTATTATAAGCATAGACAGAACAGAGTATGACCGCATAGAGATTAAAGAAGAGCTAACCACTCAAGAAGTAAGGCTGAAAGATTCACTGGAAAAAGAATATACCATAAATCAGCCGATAGCAAAAATAATTTTTGGTCAGGTGAGCGAAGACGGAGAATATAAAATTGCTGTCAGAGCAGGAAATCTGTCAGATTATTTAGTGCGATATGTAGTGGATGATACTGTTCATTTCAAGAAAATTGATTTTAACAAATTAAATGAACAGTCATTATAAAGATGAGATACATTATGAAGGAGGAAAAAAATGGGTGTAGTGGTTGTATCAGGAGCACAGCTTATGTGTCCGTTTGGTGCTTCACCGGCAGTGTTAAATGCATCTTCACAGGCTACGTGCTTAGGATGTTCAAAACCGGTGGCAACAATTACAGATGTATCACCAGGAACCAATATTACAACCTTTGGAATGTGTTCATCAATGGCTAATCCTCAGGTTGCGTCAGCAACAGCGGCGGCAATGGGAGTTTTAACTCCGCAACCCTGTACAGTTGTTCCATTAGGAACTTGGACGACAAGTTCGCCTAGTATAATAGTTGGAGGAAAGCCGGTTCTGACAGCCGATGGATGCTTAATGTGCAGCATGGGTATGGGGAAAATAACAATTACTTCTCCGGGTCAGACAAAAATAATTACAGGTTAAAAATTTTTTTCAAAATGAAAGGAGAAAAACATGGCAGAATATTTATCACCAGGAGTTTATGTTGAAGAGTTAGATAACTCTCCTAGAGCAATTGAAGGTGTAGGAACAAGTGCAGCAGGTTTCATTGGACTTGCAGAGAAAGGTCAGGTAGTTGGAGCACCAACATTAGTAACAAGTTTTGCTGATTTTCAGAAAAAATTTGGCGGATTATTAAGTGAATTTGTATATGACAAGTATCGTTTTCTTGCATATTCAGTAGAACAGTTTTTCGCTAACGGAGGAACAAGATGTTTTGTAAGTCGTGTAATTCCGGAAGATGCAACAAAAGCTACAGTAAAGGCAGGAATGTTAGCATTTGAAGCAGCTAATGAAGGTAAATGGGGAAATCGTATTCAGGTTTCATTTGCAACAGTTACTAAGAAAAAAATGCAGATTATGAGTAAGGTAGATGATACTACATATGAAGCAAAGAGTGTAGTTGGATTTAGAGAAGGTGACATTGTTAAAGTTGCTGATGAATATAATAAAATCAGAATGATTTATGATAACAAAGTAACATTTGAAAATGCATTTAACACAGATGTTGTAGATGCAAATTTAATCCCTGCTACAGTATTGTATCTTGTAGAAACAGATGTTTTAGTAAGATATAATGATGAAGCTGAAATGTATACAGGATTAAGCTTTAATGCTGCAGCAAGCAATTATATTGTTACAAAGATGTCTGGAAGTGAACTTGTAAAAGTTTCAGTAGAAGGCGAAGTAGAAATTGGAAATCCTGTAGAAGCTATCTTAGGTGAAGGAAAAGAAAGCGGAGTAGTTATGCTTGATGGTGGTGCTGATGGTAGTGTTCAGGCAGTATCTCCGGCTACATTTATTGGTGAGGACAATGGTCCCGGAAAACGTACAGGTATCCAGTCATTCGTTGAAAATAATCAGATTAGCATGATTTCTGTACCAGGTGTTACAGCTCCTGAAGTTATGGTTTCATTAGTAGCACACTGTGAAAATATGAAGAACAGAATAGCAGTTCTTGATATGCCGGAAGATTATGCAAATACAAAAGAGTTAATAGAATATAGAGGAATGATTGACAGTACATATGCTGCAATGTATCATCCTTGGATTCAGGTTACAGACAGAGCTACAAAGAAACCTGCTTATATTCCACCATCAGGTGCTGTAATGGGTATTTACGCAAGAACAGATAATACAAGAGGTGTACATAAAGCTCCGGCAAATGAGCCTGTTTACTGTATCGGTCTTAAGACAAATTATACAAAAGCAGAACAGGATATATTAAATCCTGAAGGAATCAACCTTATTCGTGCAATTCCTGGTCAGGGAATCAGAGTATGGGGTGCAAGAACAGCAAGTAGTAATTCTACATTCCGTTATGTAAACGTAAGAAGATTATTCATCTATGTTGAAGAAAGTATTAAAGCTAATACTAATTGGGTTGTATTTGAGCCAAATGATCCTACATTGTGGTCAAGAGTAAGACTTACAGTTTCTACATTCCTTGACAATATGTGGAGAAGCGGTATGTTAGCAGGATCTTCACCAGCAGAAGGTTTCTTTGTTGAAATTGGTAGTTCAACAATGTCAAAAGATGATATTGCTAATGGACGTTTAATTTGTAATATTGGTATTGCTCCAACACGTCCGGCAGAATTTGTTATCTTCCGTGTATCTCAGTTTACATCAGAAGCTGCCGGATCAGAAGAATAAAAATATTGAATAATAAAAAGCAAGAAGAAAAGGAGATTAAAATATGGGAACATATCAGAACGATGCAGGCTTAGCATATCCATTAACTAAAATGAACTTCCTCGTAACAGTTGATTCTGTTGATGGAACTGCAGCATTTAGTGAAGTAAGTGGAATCGAGGCAACAGTAGACGTAATAGAATTTCGTCAGGGTAATGCTCACAGCCTTTCACCTGTTAAAATTCCTGGTTTAGTAAAACATGGAAACGTTACACTTAAATTTGGATATACTTTAGATAGTACATTTAAAACATGGATTCAGGAATGTGTAAGTGAAACAAGAGGTGAGATGCCTAGAAGTAAAGTACAGATTGAAATGATTGATATTAATGGTGGTGCACCTAATTCTGCTGTTGAATCAATTACAGGTACAAGAGTTTGGGTATTAACAAATGCTTGGGTAACAAAATATAATGCACCTGATTTAAATGCTACAACAAGTGAAGTTGCAATCGAATCAGTTGAATTAGCTTACGAAGAATTAATTATTCCAAACTAGTATATTAAATTTTAATATTATAGTTTGAGTAATACAAAATAGTGCTTGGGGACAAAGTTATAGATTTCATAATCTCTAAGAGAATATGATTTTAGTCCCCAAAGCATTATTATTTCTAAGATTGATTTTTGTTTTCAAATATTTGAAAATAAAACTGAATTTTAGATTTAATTAATAAATATAATGATTTTTTATTTAGGACGGAGGAAATATGGAAACGATTTATGAATTTACACTACCAAAAGGATATGTAGATAATAATGGTGGAATACACAGAGTAGGAAAAATGAGATTAGCAACTGCAGGAGATGAGATTTCAGCGACAAGAGATCCAAGAGTTTTAAGCAATCCTTCGTATCTCACAATTGTAATATTATCAAAGGTGATAACTGAAATAGAAGGATTAGAGGTAATTACCCCTACACACATTGAAAGATTGTTTACTGCTGATTTGGCATTTTTACAGGATATGTATCAAAGAATTAACGATGTAGAGCCACCAAAAATGCAGGTTGTATGTCCGGAATGTGGTCACATTCATGAGGTTCCGGTAAATTTTACGCAAGAGGGATAAAACTGTATCCGGAAAAAGATTTGTATAAGGAAATGTCATTTATTTCTTATTATTTTCATTGGAGCAGTAAAGAGGTTCTTGAAATGGACCATAATACCAGAAGAAGATGGTGTAATGAAATTAGTTCTATTAATAAGGATCTGACCCCCTCAAAACAGTCAAAGGAAAAGAGTATTCTCGATATGAAACCAACAAGGTAAAGGAGAGCTTATGGCAGAAGAAAAAGCAACTAATATAGTAGTAATGAATCAAGGCTTAAATCCGCTTGTAAACTATAACTTTATGTTAAGAGTTGAAGGCGTATTTGATTTGCCGTGTAAAACAGTACATAGTTTCACCAAGGAAAATGAATATGAATATATTCAGGAAGGTGGATTAAATGATTATGTCCATATGCGAAGAAAGCCAATAACAAAGCCTTTTACATTTACAGTTGAAAGATATGTTGGAACCGATTATTATGACCCTTTGCAAAATGGAACGGAGCTTACATTACCGGTAATACTTATGATTACAAGATACGGAAATCATTTTGAAGTAACTAAAAGAGCATATGTATTTACAGGTTGTACTGTAATGAGTAAAGAGTATGGAGAGTTAAACAGTGAAAGAAGTGGTCTTCATACAGAAAAGATTGTTATAGGATATCGTGAAATGATGGTTGTTACAATGCCAGGAGATATTCCGATTGGCAAATGGGATATAAATAAAGATAAAACGAAGAACAAGTTTGCTAAAGAAGCACCTGATACAGGGGTGACAGATATTAGACAGTCATTACCTATACGTAAAAAAAGAAAGAAAATAACAGATAAAGAAGATTTTCAAAATTTAATAGGAATAGATGTTTTAAAAGAGCGAAAAGAACTTTTAGAAAAGATTAAAAAACTTATGAATAAAGTGAAAAAGAAAAATAAATTCGCTCGAAAATGGCCAAAAGTAGCAAGTGCAAAACCAACAATAGATAAAGGTAAACCAATAGTAAGACAATGGCCAAAGGTAAAAAGTGCAAAACCGTCGGTTGAGACCGGAGATGCTGAGATAAGAAAATGGCCTGATGTGAATAGTGCTGAGCCATCAGTTGAAACCGGAGATGCAAAAATAAGAAAGCTACAAAAGATAAAGAAGCAGGAAACAGAAAGACCGGTGGCAAGAAGAGTTCTTCCAATAGAAAAAGGTGAAACAGAACCTGTAACAATTGGTATAAGGAAAGGTCTTCCAATCAAGAAATTTACAACAGTTAATAAGAATGTCTTTAAGAGACAGTGGCCGCCTACAAAAAGTGCAAAGTCATATGTAGTAGAAGGTAATAATAATTCTGCACCGGAAATTAATATATAACAAATACGGAGGTAACCGGTAATGCTTACAATAAAACCGCCAATACAACTTAGATGCCGGTTTCCTATGGAAACGGTACATAATGATTTGTCTGAAAAAATTATGGGTAATTATACTCTTATGAATAATTTTATCAGAAAAGAAGAGTTACTTTATGTAACAACTCAGGCACCGGAAGTATATTTTGCAGAAGGAAATAATATTAGTATTTTAAATGATATAAAAAATGAAAATAAACAGGAAATTCGTTTGGATATTATTAATCATTTAATTAATAGAATATTAATGTCTCATACAGACAATTTTTCTTATCAGGATACAGTATATATTAGTAATGTACTAAGAAAACTTGGAATACAAGATGTTTCTAATTTTATGAAGCAGGTGCATCGACTTCAGGAAGAAAAGACTGAGAATAATCAATTAATAGATATATATGAAGAACAGAGAAATATTTTAGTTAATCTCTTTAAAGAGGAAGAAGCTAAACAGTCTAAGAAAAAAGTAAGTAACAGGAAAGAAAAAAATCAGTATGAAAACAAATATTATATACATGAAGAAATATTTAATCGTTTAAATACTGAAAAGGTTTATGAGGATATAAAAAATTATACACAGGGAATAGAGTCGGTTACAAAAAAAATAAATAATAATGAAATCGCTATTTCTGAGCAGGTTTCAATGATACAGAATTTTAATCTGCATAAATTAAAACAGGAAATATTAAATAATGAGTCTCCAATATATTATTATCATGCAAATCAGTATGAATTGGCTGAAAATGAGACTATTGAAGGGCCGGATGCAGAAGCAAGAATAAGCGCAGCAATTCTTTTAAATCTTGTAGATAATATATATTCTTTAAGGTTAAATCAGATTGAAAACAATTCACACAATTGGTATTCGGTTGCAGGAGCATTATTTAAGTCGGCTGAAAATACATGGAAGAGATATGAAACGAATCATAAAGAAGGAAAAAAAGTTTACTCTAATATGTATGAAACAATGGTAGAGGTTATTAATAATAAGAAAAATGAGAGGAATATTATTTCCAATATTATAAGAGAAATTAATATTTTAAATGAAGATAAAATGTCTTTGATTAATGAAGAATATAGTGATGAGACATTTGTAAGAAATAATATTAATAATCTTGATACACAGTCTGTTATTAATACAGATAATAATTTCTACGAGAATAATGTAAACGATATTTTAAAAATAAATAATATAAATCAGAACATAAATAAAGAATATATTGAAAGTTTAAGAAATGAGCTTAATTATAGTAAAGAGGAAATTAATAGTGAAAATATTAAAATAATTAACAGATTAAGCGATATCATAGAACAAACAGATATAGAAGAGACAGACAATATAGATGTTTTAAATATTATTAATAAGATAAAAAAAGAATTTATCGATATTAAGCCTTCAATTTTGACAAGTATGTATACAGGGTTAATGTCGGTTGTTAACAATGAACAAAGTGATAATAGAACAATTTCAAGTATAATTAATGAAATAAAAGTTTTGAATGAAAGTAGCATTTCTGAAGATGATGTTGAAAGTAAAGATGAATTAAATACAGTTAGTAATATTAAAAAAATTATTGAACAGTCAATAAGTTATAATAATGAAAAAACAATTAATAATATTTTTAATAAAAATTCAGAAAAAGTAAATGTTCAAAATATTAATAATCAGAATTATGAAAATGTAATAAATGAAATTAATTATTTAAACAGTCAGATTATTCAAAACGATAATGATGTTATTAACCGTTTAAGTCATATTGCAGGAAATACTGATGTTTATATTAATAATAATATTACAACAGAGAATATAATTGATAATCTGAATAAAGAGTTCACTATTAACAACATAGAGCAGGGCACAAGTTATGAAAGTATTTCAGAACTAGTTCATACAAATAATATTTCAGAAGAAGAAAATATTAAAAATATTACAGAGATTACAGAAGAAACATTAAAACATTTTGATGAAATAAATAGAAGAAACATTGAAAACTATAAGAAAATGCTTGAAATAGAAGAAAACAGACCTAAGGTTAAAAATGTTTCTTTAAATAAAGAAAGAGCAAGAATAGATGCATTAAGAGCATTGGAAAATCCGCAAGAAGTTTTAATGGAAATTGTTAATTCTGAAAATAAGGATGAACATAATGAAATAAATTATAAATTAAATGAGCAAATATATAATTTGTTTTCAGATGAAACAAAGAATATATTTGAACAGGTTGTAAGACAAAAAAATGGAGAAATTCCAACACAGTTTATTGAACAGCCAATTATTCATAGAAGCGAAGAAATTGAAGAGGTTCAGGAAATTGTTAATAATGTAATAAATAAAGAATTTATTAATGAAGCCGTAAAGAGACAAAATGTTTCAAATATTGAGATGATTCAAAAACCATCAATTAAATATGAGATAAATGAAACTATTAAAAATGAAATAAATGAATTAAAAAATATGGATATTATTAATCTATATGAGAATTATTTTGGTAAAGAAGAAAAGGTAAAGAAAAAAAGAGGAAGAAAGAGTAAATCTGTAATTGAGAAAGTAAAAAATAAAGAAAGAGAAAAGCTTGAGTTACAGCATTTTATGAATCAGGCTGAGATGGAAGAAAATATCATATCTCCTGTGAAACCTCAAATTCAAAGAACAAAAGATGTAGGAATGATTCATAAAGTAGAAGAGCAGGTCATAACTGAAGAGTTAATTAATACTATTAGAAATAAAACAGTTGATAATGTAAAAGAAGAAACAGTTGAACATAATCAGATACATAATGTTAATAGGAATGAAAAAACAATAAATGAAACTGTAAATCAAATCAAAGTCAGCAATCAGGAAAATATTGAGGAAATTGTTAAACAGAATGTAAAAAAACAGTTAAATCAACTTACTGACCAGGTATATGGAAAAATAGAAAAAAAATTGCAGACTGAGAGAAAGAGACGCGGATATTAAAGTATGCGAGATTGAGAGGACTATATGGCGAAATTAGATATTCTAAAACAAGCAGGAATGAGTGCCATAGGAATGGTTGAAAAAGCCATAATAGAAATAGAAGATAACAGAGTTTCTAAAATTAATGTTGCAGAAACGGGTGATGGTCAATTTAGTGCATCTGCTATTGCAGGAAAGAATTCCGGAAAAAATATGGGAAAGAATTTGGGTAAGTTTACTAAGAAAGAAATTGCTGTCATAAAAAACTCACTAATGGACATGTCAAGATTAGATGGAGAAACAAAAACTAAGAGATATAAAGTCAGATTTAATCCGTCAACTTTATCTATTAGTGCATATGGTGGAGGACGTGTTGCAAAAACAAGCTTTGATGGTCAGAATGCAAAGATTGTATATGAAGGAATGGATTCGACTATTTCACTTAATGTTCAACTTATTTTTGATGCGGAAAGTAATGAAGATTGTTTTATGAATGAAATAACGGATGTAAAAGGTATTGCCAAAAAAGGTATTAATACAATAAAGAAAAAAAGATATTCTGTTCAGAGTCAGGTTGAAGGTTTTATTGCTGCTTTAAGAAGTCCATATACAAGAAGAGTAAGATTCGTATGGGGAAAGTTTTCTTATAAAGGTGTTTTATCAAATATTGAATCGGAATATACAATGTTTTCAATACATGGAAGACCTGTAAGGGCAGTTGTAAATATTGGTATAAATTGTACAGATGAAGATGTAGTATACGACAATATGGGACAGTGGGAAGAAAGCTTTGAAAAAGCTTTTACTGATAAAGATAAAACGAATTTGGAAAGTGTTTCACAGAATGTAGGAAATCTTATTAATTTTAATTTATAACCGTTCAGAGCCAAGCAACTTCATTTCAATATATGCGATGAATGCTTGCATTCGTGAGCATATATTGAAATGAAGTTATTTGGCGGATACGCCATAGCGAGGAAACACATAGTGTTTTCGAGCTTGGCTCTGAACTGTTACTTTAATTTATAACAATGAAAGGAGGATTAACTTGGATATTTTACAGGATGTTGGAAGTTCTTTAACGGGAAGTATTAACAAAGCAATGTTATTTGTTAAGAAAAATAATTCAAATAAAGGAAAGACAAATTCTAATTTGAGAGATGAATTATTAAAAGATAATAAAAAAGGTTTGCTAAAAAATCCGGGAAAAAGTTTTAAAAATGCATCTAAACTATCTGACAGTAAAGATAGTGATGGTTTTCATGCATTACAGGTTAAGTATAATCCTTCAAGTATAAGATTTTCATCAAGAGCAGGAAGTTATACTCATTGCGGAGCAGGAGGAATGGGAGTAAGTGAAGTTACGCAGATGACGATTCCGGCACAAACCACAATGACAGTTGATTTAATATTTGATGATGTTAATATTCAGGATGCATTTATGTGGGAAAAATATGGAGTTACTGTAGGAAGTGCAATTTCATCCGTAGCAGGAGCTATAAAACAGGGTATTAATGATGGTTATTCGGTTCAAGCTCAGATTGATGGTCTTATTGCATTAATTACTCAGTCAGAATCCAGAAATGTGGTGTTTTACTGGAGTGAGATGGCATTTGCAGGTGAGGTAACTAATGTTCAGGCAACATATACGATGTTCAATCCACAAGGTCGCCCGATAAGAGGAAAAGTTAGTCTTAGTATATTCCAATTAGATAATGAAGTTGATTCAGCAGATTCCTTATATTGGGATAATGCATTTACAAATCTGTTTGGAGACTATACTGAGGATTCAGATGTATCGGATGCAAGAGTTTTAGATAAATTAGGTAATATGATTAACTTGTAAGGAAGAGAAGTGTAAAGACAGATGGCAACATATAAATATGAAAATTTAAAAAATCAATATGCAGATTTTGAGAATCCTGTTGTAGTATTAAAGGTTGATAATAAGGATTTTAAAAGTAATAAAAAAGGATTAGTTGTATCTGATATAGAAGTAGAGCTGACATGTGGATACGAAGCATCAATAGCTACTTTTTCGATTTATAATGTATTTGAGCAGCATACTTCTAAATTTAAGATTGAGGATATTAAGAAATATATTTGTCTGGGGTCTGCTGTTGAAATTGCACTTGGCTATGGTTCATCAGCAAAACTAGTATTTTGTGGATTTATTGCGAAAGTAAATTTCTTTTATGAAAAAGGTGATATACCGGGAGTAAAAGTTACAGCAATGGATGTTAAAGGAATAATGATGGCAAATAATTATTCCAGACAGCTTACAGCAAAAACATATAGTGCAGCAGTAAGAGAAATATTTAATAAAAATGCTTATGTAACAATGAATACAAAACAAATAATTAAAAGTGTTAATATTACAGACACTCCTGACCAAAAATTTTCTAAAGGGCAGACAAAAGAAAGTGACAGAACCATTGAGATGGTTTGTGAAAGTGATTATGAATTTGTTGTAAAGGCGGCAAAAAAATACAATTATGAATTTTTTACAGAACAGGGAATTGTTTATTTTAGAAAAGCAAAATCAAATAATGAAGTTTTAATGGATTTAAGTCCGGCAACGGGGCTTAGGGATTTTGATGTAGAATATGACATTACGGGTCTTGTTGAACAAATTCAGGCAAGAAGTATGGATAATGGAAAAGCTAAAATTATTCAGGCAAAAAGAAAATTTAATAATAAAATTTCCATAGGTAATAAAGCAAAGCAGTATATAAAGAAATCAGAAAAAGTATATATAGACCCTACTATTGATTCAATTGAGGAGGCTGATAACAGAGTTCAGTCTTTAATGGAGGAAATGTCATATAGATTTGGAACGTTAGAGTGCAATTGCATCGGACTTCCTGAATTATTACCGGGAAGATTTATTAAATTAGATGCTATAGGTTATCCACCGGAAAATAAGTTTTATTTGGTAAATGTAAAACACAGATTCAGTGAAGAAAGAGGGTTTGAAACCTTTTTAGTTGGAAAGGCTGCAAGTATAGGAGGTAGCGCAAATGGGCTTATTTGATGTCATTGATGAAATTGCAGAGAAGCAGATAGTAAAAACAGAGACAGGTGATAATCGTATATTTGGTGTTATGACAGGTATAGTTGCCAAGAATTATGACAAGGATATGCCGGGAAGAATATGTGTAACGATTCCTGTAAGAGATAATGATGCCAATGAACTTAAATGGGCACGAATGGTTATGCCGAGTAGTGGAAAATCATGGGGACATTATTTTCTTCCGGAAGTTGGTGACCAGGTATTATTGGTATTTGAACAGGGGAATATAGAAAAACCCTATGTAATAGGATGTATACCAAAAGATAATAATAAGTTTTTAACTAAATCAGTTGATGCAAATAATCAGTATAAAAAGATTATTACCAAGAATGGTAATGCAATAATATTTGAAGATAATAAAGAGGGTGAAGGAGATAATGATAAGATAGAAATCGTTACAGCAAAAGAAGGTCATTCAATAATGCTTGATAACGAGAGAAAACAGATTGCAATTAAAGACAAAGATGGAAAAAATCAGATTTTACTAAAAACTGAAGCAGGTCATATGCAGATTAGCGCAGAAAAAAAATTAGTAATAAATGTAGGGGAAAATATTACTGTTACAATGAATGGTAATAATGGAGCTGTAAGCATTGAATGTAACAAATTTAATGTTAAAGCAGGAAGTGGAATAATTATGGAATCAAATGCATCGGCAAAATTATCAGGTGCAAGTGTAGGTATTGAGGCTACATCGGCATTAAAAGCAAGTAGTAGCGGAACCGCAATTATACAAGGGACACCAATAAAAATAGGATAACAAATTTGTATAATAAATGACAGATAAGTTAAGCTGATAGAAAGGTTTGGTATAAAATATGGAAGGAAATTTTTTAGGTACCGGAATGAAATTTCCACCGGGAATAAATCCTGCAACAGGGCGTTTTGTAACTGCGTCAGGAGCTGAAAGTGTGAAACAGTCAATATATTTGATATTAATGACTCAAAAAACAGAACGATTTTTAAGACCTGAATTTGGTTCAAATCTGATGAATTATACATTTATGGATACAGGTTTAACAATGTTAAACATTATGTCAAGAGAAATAACGAATGATATTATTAATAACGAACCAAGAGTTGAAGACGTAGATATTAATATAGATTCTACTTCTAAAAAAGGATGTCTTATAATTAATATTAACTATAAAATAAGAGAAACAAATACTATGGATAATTTGGTATTTCCATTTTATTTGTATACTTCGTGGGATGAATCTGAAGAAGAAAGTGAACTTGATTTATCATAAGAGAAAGGAAAAAGTCTATGGTACTAAATGAGTATAGAATCGATAACAGAACAAAAAAAGACATAATAGACCAGGTTGAGACAAAGGCAAAAAGCTACGTACCGGAATGGAAATTTGATAGGCTTAATCCTGATATAGGTTCAGTTCTTGCATTGATTTTTTCAAACCAGATGAAAGATAATGTTGAAAAATTTAATGCAATGTTGGATAAATTCCATACGGAAATGGTCAATTTAATGGATATATCTTTATTACCTGCTCATCCTGCAAAAGCAACAGTTCTTATGGAGTTAATACCTGATACAGTCTCAGGAATACAGATTCCTAAGGGAACAAAACTGCTTGCAGACTCAGAAGATAAGAAAATTATATTTGAAACGGCATATTCAGTGTATATGTCAGGAGCAAGAATAGATTCAATATTTATGACTTCCGGTAATAATGGTAAAGTAGTACCATTATTTGGTGAGTTCAAGGAAGAAAATTATATTGATATAAATAGTGAGGAAGAAAATGAAGCTATTGTTTCAGACGAATTAAGGGAAATAAATGAATTCAAATTATTTGATTTTTCTAAAAATGGAATAGAAAAACAGGCGGTACTTTTATACCATGACAATATTTTTGACGTTGAAAATGAGTTGTTAGATTGTAAAATAATTGGAAATGAAGCTTTCTTAAAAGATGTTGAGAATGGTAAATATAGGATATTGTATTACTCAGAAGACGGACTTGATGAAGTAGAAAACTATCAGGTTGTAAATGAGCATATATATTTTAGTAAAGAAAAAAAGAGTGAAAAAGTTACTATAGACGGAAAAGAATATAGTCTTGTTGTTATTGAATCAAAAGAACCAAAGAATGAAACTGTAACAGTTGAATCCATAGAATTTTCATCTGCGGGCAGTCCAAGAGAAATTGAGTATGCAGGAAACGGAACAACAGATTATGATGTTTCTAAGTTTAATTTATTTGGTGATACACTGGCGTTATATTCTGAATGTTACATAGGAATGGATTCTTATTTTTCAAAAAAAGATTCAAAAATTACAATTACATTTAATACACAATATGTTGAAAAATATGTTGGACTTGTTAAGGAGCCTGAGCAGCTTGATTTAAGGATAATAAAAAGGAAAAACAGGTTTAAACAGGAAGAAACTATGGCATATACATATGCCCAAGAAATATCTATTGAATATTTTAATGGAATAGGTTGGAAAAGATTACAGTGTAATCAGGAATATGAAAATATATTTGCTGAGTGTGAACAGGGAAGAATTGAATTATCATTTATATGTCCTTCAGATTGGGAGGAAAGTTCATCAGGCGGATATCAGGGGCGAATGTTGAGAATACAGCTTTTAAAAGCAGATAATTGTTATTATCAGCCTTGTATGCATTGTTATCCTAAGATTTTGGATATGAATATTTCGTATTCTTATAATGAGAATTATAAAAAACCCACTATTGGAAAAAGATTATTTGGTACGTCAAATCAGGAAATTACAAGAGAAATTCAGGAAAATAAACCTTTTACCGTATTTTCGCAGGGAAATTATAATGAAACTGCAATTTATATTGGTTTTAATGAGGTATTTGATAATGGACCGATTAGTTTATGGTGGAAATTAAAGGATACAATTCATGATTCAAGAAAAAAACTTAGATTTTATTATTCAACAAATTCTGAATTTAAAGAGATGAAGATTGTTGACTATACGGATAATCTTTCTAAATCGGGAGTGATGCTATTTCTTCCCGAGCCTGATATTGGTATGATGACAATAGAAGGTAAAAAGTTGTGTTGGTTGAAAATTGTTGAAGATAATCCTGATGAGATGCAGATTTGTCCGGTTATAGAAAAAATTTCATTAAATGCAGTGGATGTAAAAAACATTGAAACAATGGAAGCTGAAGAATTCTATATTGATATAGCAACTGCGAATATGTCATTTCCTATCAGAGCAGACAGAATACTTGATGCCGAGGTATGGGTAAACGAAAAAAATGAATTAACCGGACAGGAAATGAATTATTTAATGCAGTTTATGCCGGATAATGTAAGAGTTACATACAATTATCTGGGTGAAATTGAAGAATTTTTTGTAAAGTGGGAAGAGTGTGGAACTTTCACTGCAATTAAAGATTATTCAAGATACTATATTCTTGATAGAATGCAAAATAGAATTATCTTTGGAGATGGTATAAATGTAAGGATTCCAAGAAATACTGAAGGGACCGCCTTTACAGTACAGGCACGTTGCTGTAGTGGAAAGGATGGAAATGTAGTTGCAGGTGCAATTAATGATAGTAGTGCTAATATAATGTTTATTAACAATATATATAATCCTAATCCTGCTTATGGCGGAAGTGATATGGAAAAGGTTGAAAGTGCGCTTGAAAGAGGCGCAAGTCTGTTAAGTTCAGGAGGCAGATTTGTTACAGAAAAGGACTATCTGTCAGAAATAAAGAATTTCTCAGAGGTAATAGAGCAGGCTTCTATTGTAATGAATGTTGACAGATATGGAAGATATAAAGACGGAAGAATGTATATTATTCTTCTAATGAAAGATTTTATGGAGAGTTCAGCCTCATTTTATGCTATACAAAGTGATTTAAAGAATCACCTGCTTAAAAATTGCGAATTAAGTATATCTAAAGATGATTTGTTAATTGAAGAACCATTATTTGTTGAATTAAACGTAGATGTATGGGTAAAATTAATGAGAATAGAAGATAGCTTTGAAATTCAAAACAGTGTAGGTGAGATATTAGATAAATATTTAAATCCAATTTCAGAGAATGGCAAAAAGGGATGGGAAATTGGTAATATACCAAGAAAGTCTCAGATAATGATGAAGCTTAATTCGATTAAAAGTAAAGGCATAATAAATCATATTATGATTACTGCAAAATATACTGACAGATATGGTGTGCATGAAATTGATTTGGAAGATTTAAAAGTTACACCATTTATGGTTGTAAAAAGTGGAAAACATAAAATACATCTTACACAAAAATAAGTAATAGCCGGTTACGGAAAGGAGAGGTTCTGAATATGCTAAGTGAACGTCTTACTCGTGAAAAAACATTTGAAGACCTGATGCAGGAAGCAAGGACTCAGATACCCTTATATTCTAAGGAATGGACTAATTTTAATCCATCTGATCCTGCAGTAACGCTGCTTGAAAATATTTCAGCATATACAATTTTGCAACAGGCATATATGACCGAAATAACAGATTCTACAAAGGAAAAGATATTTTCTTTGCTTGGATATAAAAGAAATGAAGGAAAGAATGCAAGAGTAATGCTAGAGGCATTGAATGTTAATACTCCTGTTAAGATTCCTTCAGGGCAAAGATTTTTAGTTGGAGAATTAAGTTATGAAACAAATAAAGAATTTAATATTTATGGAAATAAAATTCTTGGAATATATGGCAAACATAATAATGTCGTAAAAGATTATTCAGCATTGATTGATAAAGACATTCCGTTGGAAATTCCGGTATTTAGCAGTGAGCCTGAAAAAGGAATGGAAATATACATAGTAATCAATAGTGATGAAGAAATATCGGATGAAATAAATTTTTATGTCAATGTATCGGAATATGGTCATAGGAATGCTTCTAAAGGCAATAATTTATTTGCGAGTATACAGTGGCAGTGTTATACAGATAATGGATTTTGTGATATCAAATGTAGGGATAATACAGGATGTTTTCTTGTTTCCGGTGAAATGAGATTTAAAATTCCAAAAAATAAAATTGCTACATATGATGAATTGCCAAAATCAGGATATGTTATTCGAGGTATACTAACAAAAGCAAGATATGATATTGCTCCAAGAATAGCAACCATCAGTGGATTTTTGTTTGAGGTGTGGCAAAAAGAAACAAAATCTATCTGTTATACATTTTCAAAAAAAGAAGAAATTAATGTATATTGTGATATACTGGAAGAAGGATACATACAGATTTTTGTCAGAGAAGAGGACGGTTTATATTATAAGTATGACAGAGTGGGAAATGGTAAATCTGTTGGAAGATTATATGAAATGATTAGAAACGGATTTGGCAGTTATACATTTAAATTTGATAAAGAAAAGTATGGATATGCTCCCGGAAGTTATGATAATGCCGTAAAGATTGTTGCATATAGTGAAGAAATTATGAGGCAGTTTGATTTAGGTGGTATTTATGGATATGATAATCAAACAATTGAACTTCCAATAAAAGATATTGTGAAAGAAAGCTTCTCGTTAATGGTTTCCAGAAAAAATAAGGCGGGCGAATTGGTTTATGATTTTATCAAACCTAATTGTTCAAAAGAAGGAGATTTTATATATTCTTTAGATGAAAGTAATGGAATAATTACAATTAAAGATGCTTCGGATTATATTAACGGGAAAATGTATTTATGCGGTTGTGCTGTAACAAAAGGAGAAGAAGGCAATGTACGAGCAGGAACGGAATTTATACCGTATTTGTACGAAACAGATATTAAATTTGTTAATCCTTCAGATGGATTTGGTGGAAGAAAAAAAGAAACATTAAATCAATTGAAACAAAGATTTATTGAGGATTTACAGAAACATTATACAGCTGTTACAGCAAATGATTATGAAGAAATTGTTAAAACAACTCCTGAATTGTGTATTCAGAAGGTAAAAGCAATAGCAGATAAGAAAAAGAATCAGATTAATATCGCAGTCAAACCTTATAGTAAAAAAGAATTTCCGGTTTTAAGTAATATATATATAAAGACTATTATGGAAAACCTTGAAGATAGAAGACTTTTAGGAACCGGAATAGAGATAATGCAACCTGTATATACAGGTGTGAATGTTCATGGAACAATTTATGTAAAACCACATTTTGAAAACAGTAGAGAGGAAATTGAAGAGGTTATTAAAAATAATTTAGATTATATTAATTCTGAAAAGAATTTTGGAGACAGAATGAATTTTGATGAATTATTTCATAAAATTGAAGCTCTTGACTGTGTTGATTTTATTTATGATTTATCAGCGGTTCCACAAAATCAGCATAATGTTGAAATGAGTGGCATGGATATTTTACCTGCAAGTAATTGTCTGCTATATCCGGGCGAAATTTCAATAGAATTAAATACTATGGAATAAGGAGGTGTATTAATTAAATGGAAGATAGACGTAATTATTCAATTAAGAAAAACAGATATAGAAATTCATATTTATCAGGATTTGAGATATCAGGTGAAGATAGAATAGTTTGTTTAAAAAATGAGTATGGACATTTTCTTATTCCGCAGCAGATAGATGGAACAAAAAAAGATGCTGAGTGGGGAAGGATTAAATTTGATTGCAGCTTTGATGAGGATACAATATATACAGTATATGTGTTTGCTACTAATTTGGAAGAGTTTAACAGAAGAGGCAATTTAACAGGGATAGATGAATTTTTGTTGGGTGAAGATGATATTAATATTAAAAAAGAATTTTTTAAGATAGTGGAAGCAAAGAAATTTGTTAACCAAAATGATATTCTTTTATATGATATAAAAGGAAGATACTTACATATAATGATTGAAGTGTCAGGTATGGGAGAAGGATACATAGAGAAATTAAGTATAAATAGTCAAGGTGATTTTTATATGGAAAGTCTTCCGGAAGTATATCAGGATTATGGTAGTTTTCTTCATAGATATTTATCTGTTTTTTCATCAATATTTATTGATTTGCAGGAAAATATTGAAAATATAGATGAAATATTTGATTTAGATAATGCTTCAGTAAGTTTACTGACATTGTTTGGAAAATGGATGGGGATAGATGTAAGTGGTAATTTTTTAAGTGAAGAAAAACTCAGAATTTTAATTAAAGAAGCATACAAATTAAATCGAATGAAGGGTACAAAGAAGGCTTTAGAAAGATTAACTGAAATAATATTAGACGAAAAGACTATTATAGTTGAGAAAAATCAATTAAATGATGATACAAGAGAAACAGATAATTTTGAAGCATTGTATGGTAAAGGAAATTATGATGTTACAATGCTAATTAAGACATATGTTCCTGAAAATCAGAAATCTCAGTTGATGTTTTTGATAAAGCAATTTGTTCCTATAAGATGTAATTTGAATATAAGATTCTTAGATGATTGCAGTGGCCTTGATGATCATATGTATATGGATATGAATACTCAGATATCAGATGAGATAGTTGGAGAACTTGATGTAAGACAGGTTATGGATGGAACTATATTACTGAAAGAATAGATAAAAGCTCTTGGAGTGGGATAAACTGTTATTTTGCAGCTATCATAAACCAAGAGCTTTATATTGTATTAACAATAAAAAAATGGTATAATAGACTAGTTATATTGTATGTTTTTACATAATTTATGATTTGAAAATATAAAAATTAGAGAAAGGATATCGTAGCTATGACTATAACAGAAAAAAGAGATAACGACATAATTACTTTACAGATTGAAGGAAGAGTGGATACAAATACAAGTCCGCAGGTTCAGGAACATATTTTAAAAGGTTTTCAAAAAGCTAATCATTTGGTTTTGGATTTTGAAAAATGTGCATATGTATCAAGTGCCGGTCTTAGAGCATTATTAATTGGTCAGAAAACTGCAGATTCAAAGAAGGGTTCAATGAAGTTAGTTAATGTACCAAATGTGTTAATGTCAGTTCTTGAGATGACAGGATTTGTTAATATTCTTAATATTGAATAGCGTTGGTAAAAAGGAGATGAAATAGATGGCATATATAGAAGGTCAGAATAAAATGCAGGAAAAAACATATAAACCTGTAATGCAATTTGATGAAGAGTTTGAGATTTTAGAAGATTTGACAATGACTAATACGACTAAGAGTGTTGTAAAAGAAGATGATTTTAAAGTAAAAACAAAAGATTCAAAGACAAAAACTTCATCTCCTAAGTTAAAGAAAATTTTAAAAGTGGTTAAGAACTTTGCAAGAATAAAAAAAGAAGAAGATGTACGAAATAGTGCTGATTTTAAAAGTATGGAAGAAAAGCAGGCACTAGGAGAGATGTGTGCTGTTGAAAAACAGATTCCTCATGCTACAAAAGAATTTAAAGAAATACTTGATTTGGTAGAGGAATATACTAAGTCTAAAGGGTATGATAATGAACAAGCCACTTTAAAAAAAGCAATGAAGGAAATTGAGAATTATATTAGTAAGAATTCAGTTACTTCAAATGATAATGAATATGAATTGTTAGAAAGAGTTAAAGCTTATTCATATTATTTTGAAACTAAGAGTAATGGAACATTATCCGGATATGAACATAAAAAAGGCGAAAAAGTGAAAAATCCGGATGCAGGAAAACTTAATATATGGAAAGATGTAAGTGATTATAAGCTTTTTCCACATGAACCAAGTGTTAATGATATAAAGCAGAGAAGAACTGAAGATTGTTATATGTTATCTTCACTGTCAGCGATTGCTTTATCAAGTCCGCATATTATAAAACAGTCGGTTAAGGATAATGGAGATGGAACGGTAACAGTACGTTTTTATGATAATAAGGATAAGATTTTGTTTCATAATGATTTGACATTAGATGATATTTATAAGCAGGTATATATAGAAAATAAAATTACGGAGATGCAGGCTAATGTTATGGCATTAACCAAGATGATATCAAAATATTTTCAAGATAAAGAATTTATAGACGAATATCTAAAAAATGTTAATGAAAAAGGAACAGAAGGCTTAGGTCTTGAAAATAAAGAAAAAGCTAAAGAAGTTGTCGAACAGGTTGAAGAAAAAGTTGAAAAACAGATAGATAGTGAATTGGATTTAGATGATTTTGGTGATATGGAAGAATTGGAAATCAAATCATCAACCAAAACAAAATCTAATGATAATTTAAAAGCTATACAATATCAACGAAAGGTTGATAATTTTACAGGTACATTTTCAAGTAATAATGAGCAATGGTATAAATCAGTAATTGAAAGATGTCTGACAACACAAGGAAAGACAAAAGATGCTTTAGAAAAGGTACTTAATAAGATTAAAGAAGCAAAGTTTGATGAGAATGTTCAAAAGGATTATATGAAAAAGCTTCTTGATGAGATAATTAATGATGATAAATTGTCCGGAGATTTTACTAAAATTACAGATGAATGTACGGAAGATAAATTAGTTAATAAAGAAGTTTTTGTGACTGTATCAAAAGAGATTAGTACGATTGCGGGAGTAGTTGAAAAGAATGCAACGGATTCTTTATGGGTACAAATGATTGAAAAAGCTTATGCATACAGATATGGTGGAGATAAAGGGTATGCAGGAATTTCAAGAGATAACAGTTCAGTTTTTTTAGAGAGATTTCTTAATAAATCATATGTGAATAAAGCAATTATTAAAAGAGAAGCAAAAGATATAAAAGAAGGCGAAAAGACGATAATTTCTAAAAGTGACATTTTTAAAGCTATAAAGGCTTCAAGAAGTTTATCAAAAGAAGGTAATGCCTATATTGAAAATGTTATGAAAGTAATAGTTGAGCAGGATAAATATGCAAGTATTACCAAAGAAGAAAAAGAATTGATAATAAAAAAATTAGGTGAAGATTTTGGCATTATGCATAAAGAATTCAGTGGTAAATATAATGAAAAAGCCTTAGATATATTTGAAAATGTTAAAAACAGACTTGAAAGAAAAGAAGTTATTACAGTTGGTATTAAAGGTGAGACAATTGAGAAAGACAGACTAAAAGCTTTGAATGATTCAGGAATAAGAGTAGGACATGCTTATGCAGTTTTAGGATGTTATGAACGTGGAAAGAATAAGTTTGTTACTCTTAGAGATCCATATGGATTGTTCAGAAGAGAATATGAAAAAACAAAATATTCAGATGGTGAGAAGGAATATAAGAAAGTTAATGCCAGTAAAATTTCACTTGCAGGCACAGATACAATGGGAACATTCAATATGGAATTAAATGACTTTCTGGCAACCTTTGATACTTATAGTGGAATATTGAAAGTATAAAGATAAGAGTAATGGAAGGAATATATATATTACATGAAATATTTGATAACAAATGAAAAACCTGATTATGAAATAAATAAAATAAATTTAGATGTGACGATGCAGTATGTTATTGCAGAAAACGAAGATGTATGTGTAGGATGTGTGGTATTCAATGTTATTGATAATGTTTTGTATATTAGATATATAAATGTACTAAAAAAATTCAGGTCAAAGGGAATAGGAACCAACCTTATTAACAAAATAGTTGATTATGCTAATGAGAACATTTTAAGTGGTATTTTTTTAACAACAACTATTGAACAAAAATCGAAATTGTCATTTGAAAAATTTTTGTTTAAAAATGATTTTCATATGACAGAATATGATGGAAGAATAATGTCCTTTGATGTTGACTGTCTTAAGGATACATATTTGGCGTCACTGGCAATTGATATAGATGATGTTTCCAAAAGAATCCATAGAATGGATGATTTGCCAATAGAACTAAAAGCTGATTATAAGAATAATATTAGACCTAATATAGAAACAGAGTATATGTTAGAGAATGTAGAAGGTAAATATATATCAGACTTATCATTGGCTATAGAAAAAAAAGGACATATATCTTCATATATATTGTTTTCAGATAATTATGAAGATTTGTACTTAAATGCAGTATATGTAAGAAAGAATGACACTATAGATTTGATAAGATTACTTAAATATTGTTTATCTATTGTTGGAGATAAATATAAAAGTTATAAAAAAATGAAAATTAGAATTTTAAATTATGAAGGTTATTATTTGTTTTTTAAGCTGATAAAAGGGGCAGAAGTTAATAATGAATTTGTTGTGGTTACATATAGATTGTTGTAGAAATGATTTCAAGTTATGAGAGGATTGAAAATGACTGGAATTAATATTATTGAGAAACAACTTGCATTAGAAGATAAAGATAAAGTTGAAAGTATTAGAAAAAAATATAATTATAATACTTCATCCCATACATTTGCATCTTTATACATTTGGAGAAAAACAATGGGAGAGATTTTGTGTATTGGTGATGATTTTTATACAGTTAAATGTGAATCAAAAGGTAAAAATGCATGGTTTTTCCCTTGTGGTGAGGAACAAAAACAAAAAAGTTTTGTTGAGAAAAGTATAAAGAATAAAGATTTTTATTTGTGTTATATGCGTGATGAGGATAAGAAGTTTCTTGAAGAAAATTTTAAAAATAAATTTTTGATTACAGAAATAGAATCTGATAATGAATATATTTATGATAGAGAAGCATTTGAAAAATTAGAAGGAAGAAAATATGCAGCTTTAAGGAATCACATAAGAAGAGCTGAAAGAGATAATGAATTGGCAGTAGAGTTGATTTCTAAAAATAAAATAAATGATGTTATTAATATTATTAAAGATTGGGAAAAATTAAAAACTGAAGATGGAAGTATAGAGAATACAGATGAAATTCCGTCAATTAAGTTAATTAAAAATTTTGATGCATTGTCAGTGTACGGAATTATTGTAAAAGTAAATGAAGAACCGTTTGCGGTAGTTGCAGGATTTCCGATATCAGAAGATACATTTGACATGTGTCTGGCTAAACAAAAAAGTAATCTTTCGGGTTTGTCAGTATTTGCAAAACATCAATTTGTTGTTAATCTTGATAAAAAATATAAGTTTATAAATGCAGAAGAAGATTTAGGAATAGATGGATTGAGAATTATGAAAAAACAGATGCAACCAATAGGGCAAATTAAGATGTATGACGGGAGGTTGTTAAGTGATGATTAAAGCTAATGAAAATGTTGATTTTTTTTCAAAAAAAATGTTTTCAAGATTGTTAGCACCTTCTTTGATTTCATATATTGGCCTTGCTTTTGGTGATGTGGCAGATGCGGTTGTAGTTGGAAATAAATTGGGAGTTACGGGGTTAGCAGCTATAAGTCTGGCATTACCTGTTTTTATGATTATTAACGTTATTATGCATGGCTTTGGTTCGGGTGGAGCGATAATTTACTCAAGGTTGATGGGTGAAGGAAAGCATAAAGAAGCAGTAAGCAGTTTTAATAGTGTGTTAAGAACATCTATAATTATAAGTGTAATTTTAGCTATAGTTGGAAACATTTTTATGGAACAACTACTTAAAATATTAGGTACGGTTCCGAAAGATGGCGATTTATATAACACAGCGTTTGAATATATAAATATTATAGTAACGGGTATGCCTGTCATTATGATTGGATATATATTAAATTATTATCTTAGAAATTCAGGAAGTGAAAAGCTTGCAAGTTTAGGATTTACTGTGGCTAATATTGTTGATATCTCATTAAATATCATTTTTGTACTTATATTGGAAATAGGAGTTAAGGGTGCTGCCTATGCAACGGTTATAGGCCAGATGGTTGCAATAGTTTTTTATCTTCCGTCTATTTTAAAAAAGAAAAATAATCTGTATTTTTCAATAAAAGGTGATAATCTTTTTAATACGTTTAAATGTTTCAGAGTTGGTTTTTCTTCGTCAGTCCAATATGTTTTTACATTTATTTTTATTTTGTCTGTAAACAATATTCTTATGGTACTTAGTGGAGATGTTGGAGTTGCAATATTTGACCTTATTCAGAATGTATCATTTTTGGTATTATATCTGTACGAAGGTGTGGCTAAGGCTTCACAGCCATTAGTTAGTACATTCTGTGGAGAACGTAATACTTCAGGGCAAAAAACAATCCTGACTTATAGTATTGTGTCAGGAACAATTGCAGGCGGAGTTGCTATATTAATAATAGCTGTTTTTCCGGAATTTATGTGTAATATATTTGGATTAATAGAAAGTTCAGTATTAGATGTTGGAATATATGCACTTAGAGTATATTGCACCGGAGCATTATTTGCCGGATTAAATGTTTTGTTAGAGAGTTACGAACAGGCATGTGAAAATGAAGAAGGAGCCTTTTTTATAGCATTACTTAGAGGAGCAATTATATTAATACCTGTTACATTTATTTTCGCATTCTTTGGTATTAAAGTATTTTGGTGGTTATTTCCAATTACGGAACTTATATCATTTATTGTATTTTTTCTTTGGAAAAAATTCACCAAAAAAGAAAAAGCTTTTGATAAAGAGAGAGTATATTCGTGTACAATAGCAAATTCTTTCGAGGATATGGAAGTATTAATGAATAACATAGATGAGTTTTGTGAAAAATGGAATGCAGAAGAGTCACAGAAATATTATGTGGTAATGACTATTGAAGAATTATGTGTAGCAATAATGAAACAATTTGAAGAAAAAGATGATGGAAGAATTCAGATTACGTTTATTGCAAATGAGGATAAATCGTTTGAGTTACACATAAGAGATAATGCAGTCTTATTTAATCCATTTGAACTTGATACTAATAAAGCGGATGAAGATTTTAATTTTGATATGGATGCAATGGGAATGCTTGTTATAAAAGAAACAGCAAAGAATTTTTACTATAGAAGATATCAAGGGTTTAATACTTTAGTTGTTAGAATATAAGTTAGGAGGTATTATTTTGAAACTTACATTAAGAAAAAAAGCATCGTTTTTAATTTTATTCATGGCGTTAATTTTAGCGGCGGTTGCTATTTTTATTAGTTATTCCGTGCATTCGGAAACAATGGATGGTCACTATAAGACATTAGCCCAAAATGTAGCAAAAACTGCAGCGGTTACTATTGATAATGAGCTTATTCAAAAATACACTGAGGGTGTAAAAGATATTTATTTGGAAAATACTTCTCCGGAGTTTTCGAATGATTCGGAAATGGAAGAATATTTTAAAAAGTACGAAGTGTTGTTTGATGAAGACTATTCAAAATTATTTAAAGAACTTGAAGAAGTAAAACTGTCAAATGGTGTTCTTTCGTTGTATATTATCTATATTGATAAAGATAGTAAAACATGTGTATATGTAATTGATGCAGATAATACAGAAACAGGATGTCCGGCAGGAACATGGGATATAATATATGAACAAAACTATGATGTTTTGGAAAATCCTGAAAAGGGATTTGATAGTTATATTACTAATACAGAGGAGTATGGATGGCTTTGTTCAGCGGGTGAAGCAATTTTAGATGATAATGGCAATGTAATTGCACATGCAATGGTTGACTTGTCAATGGATAATGTTATGAAAGAGCGTTATACATTCCTTAGAAACTTATGTATTATTATGCTTATTGTTGCACTTGCTATATTGATTTTATTTATATTTGTAGTTGATAAATCTATTATAAAACCAATTAATAGTCTTTCAAGTGCTGCAAGAAGATTTGTAGATAATATGAGCAGTGGTGAAGATGAGAATAATGAGTCTGTATTTAATGAATTAAAAATAAATACAAAAGATGAGATTGAGAACCTTTTACATTCAGTACAGTTTATGGAAAAAGAACTTCATGATTACATTAATAACTTATCAAAGGTAACTGCTGAAAAAGAACGTATAGGAACAGAGCTTAATATTGCGACACAGATTCAGGCAGATATGCTTCCAAGTATTTTTCCGGCATTTCCTGAGAGAAGTGAGTTTGATATTTATGCTACGATGTCACCGGCAAAAGAAGTTGGTGGAGATTTCTATGATTTCTTTATGGTAGATGACAGACATTTGGCAATTGTAATTGCTGACGTTTCAGGAAAAGGTGTTCCGGCAGCCTTATTTATGGTTATAGGTAAGACATTAATTAAAGACCATACAGGACCTGGATGTGATTTGGGAGAGGTATTTACTAAAGTAAACAATATGCTATGTGAATCAAATAGTGAAGGCTTGTTTATTACTGCATTTGAAGGCGTACTTGATTTGGTAACAGGTGAATTTGTATTTGTAAATGCAGGTCATGAATGTCCTTACGTATATAGAAAAGGTAAAGCATATGAGTTGTATAAGCTAAGACCATGCTTTGTTCTTGCGGGAATGGAAAATATGAAATATACAGTTGGGAGTTTAAAATTGGAAGAAGGAGATAAAATATTCCAATATACGGATGGTGTAACAGAGGCTACAAGCTTAGATGAAGAGTTATATGGAGATGACAGGTTAGAAGCAGTGCTTAATAAGAATAAGGATAAAGCACCGGCAGAATTGTTGCCATTGGTTAAAGAAGACATTGATAAATTTGTTGGCGAGGCACCTCAGTTTGATGATATTACAATGTTATGTCTTGAGTACAAGAAAAAGATGTAAATCTTTTAGATTGGAGGTAAAAGTGAAAGAAATAACATTAGAAGCAACTGTAGAAAACATTTTAGTTGTGACTGATTTTGTGAATGAGGAACTTGATAGGATAAATTGTTCGGAAAAAGTTAAAGCTGAAATAGATATAGCTATAGATGAATTGTTTGGTAATATTGCAAATTATGCTTATAAAGATGAGACTGGAATGGCCTGTGTTCAATTGGAAATTAATAATAATCCATGTAAAGTAATAATAACATTTATTGATAATGGAGTTGAATATAATCCTTTGACAAAAGCTGATCCTAATATTACCTTATCTGCAAAAGACAGAGCAATTGGCGGATTGGGTGTCTATATTGTTAAAAACACTATGGATGAAATAGAATATGAATACAAGGATGGAAGCAATATTTTAAGGATTGAAAAGAATATATAAATAATAATTTTAAAGATTTATTAAAGATTTAGTAATTAATCTTAAAATAATAAATAAATTATTGTATAATTGAGTAAGTGACTGATTGTAATGAATTCCCCAAGAAACATAAAACTAAAATTGTTCTTGGGGATTTTTGGAATTAGAAAAAATTTATGCTTGAAAAAATAACAAGGAAAGGGTGTTGTTAAATGCCAAGATATAAACTTAACAAAGATAAAAGTGCTGATGATTTTGCAAGATTATTTACACCTGAAATGGAAAATGGTGGTTGGCTTAATTCAAAGAGAAATGAGCTTATGTCCAAAAAAAAGAGAAGCATTTTAGGAGATGATTCTGAAGGTTTTAAAAATATTAATGATTTACTTTCAGATATCAATGGGATTTTAGATATGCCGATGAAGGGAAATGGTGTGGATAATGAAACAATGATAAAAATGGCTCAGAATGCATATTTTACGCTTATAGATTTATGTGATAATTATTTGATAGGAAAAGATGGTGAAAAGAAAAGTCCGAGAACAACAGCAGGAAAGGAAAGAGTTAGGATAGTAGAAGAGATTAAGTTATTTGCAGATAAGGATATAAAATCCTTAATGGTACAGAATTTTCAAAATGAAGATTTAAAAGGCATTACATTAAGAAATGCAATCGGTAAAGCCAGAACAAGAACGGTAACTTTAGATAATTCTAATGAACCACGTAAATATGTAGGTGGTGCAGCGAGCAGATTATTAGTTCTCAATGAGAATGAGAACAAAGGGAATGTTGGCTTTTTCAGTAATATGAAGGTGATGGAAAAAGGAAAAACAATGGAAGATGCAAAGCAATTCATTGATACAGCTATTAAACAGACATCAGTTTCAAAGGAATCTATTATTGAAATTTTGAATATTATTGATAGAAGTGGCTATAAAAATGTATGTGATGTATGTAATTTTGTTTTACATCCACAAATGAGAGATGAATATGTTTATGATGATTCTAATAAATTTGCTGATGAAATATATACAATTTTAAAAGCAGCAATGGGGACAGATGAAAACATATTTGATGAATATAAGGTAAATGTAACTAGTGGAAAAGCTAATATGAATGCGAGAAATGTTGCAACAAGCAGAGTTGCCAAAATGCTTAACAGTTCATTGATTGCCAAATCTGAAATGGTAAATTTACAGAAACAAGGAAGTACTGAATTAATTTCAGGTAGTGTTATGGATAAAGCGGAAGGCATAGAAGGTGCTACATTATTAAAAAGACATGCAAAAGCAATTATAACAGATAGCAGTGTTGAGAGAGATGATATACATAAAGAATTAAAGGAAACTGTTAAAGATTTAATAACAGGCTCATTTCAAAAAGAGATGGCAGATTTGCAGGTTATGGATTATCTTTGTGGGCAAATTGACAGACATTCTGCAAATTATTTTATTAAAACAGATAAATCAGGGAATTTTATTGGATTACAAGGTATCGATAATGATTTGAGTTTTGGTGATGCAAAACAACAAAAGAATAGTTATGTTATAGGAAATCATGGAAGAGCTGTAGTAAATGATAATGAAGAATTAACAATACCGCACATGTCAAGAGGTCTTGCTATGAATATACAGATTATGAATGAAGATATGGTAAGATTTGCACTACATGATTTGATAGAAGAACCTGAGATAGAGGCATTTTGTGAAAGACTTAAGAAATTAAAGATAGCTATAGGGAAAGAATTAGTAAAGGACCCAAAGAACAGTAAGTTAAGAATGGATGATGAATGGAATGAAGATACTTTAAATGATTTTTTAGGAGCGGATAGTGATAGTTTGTACAACAATAAACATGATGAAACAAGTAATTATTTGGACAATATGATTGAATTATTTACCTTTGCCGGAATTAGTGAAGCTGAGAAAGAGTTAGAAGAATTAAAAGAAGAATTAGAAAAAATGAAAAAGAATAAGTAGGAGGAAGAACTATGTCTGATGTACAGATGGAATATAATAATGCTTTTGATGACTCAAAAGAGTTATTTACACCTGAAATGGAGAATGGAAATTGGTTAAGTTCTAAGCATGCACAATTATCAGGTACTCAAAAAAAAGGTATATTTGGAAATGTAAAGAAAGATTCGTCAACATTTAATAACATTAAAAATACATTAAGTACACTTAATGGACTTTTAGAGAAGAAAATGAGTGGGGATAATTATGATAATCAGACAACTTTACAAATGGCATATAATGCATATATGGCGTTAATCCAGTTATGTGATAATTATTTATTGGATAAAAAAGGTGGAGTAAGAACTGCAAGAACCGATACGGGGAAAAGCAGAATAAAAATGGTAAATGAAATTAAACAATTTGCTGAGAAAGATATTAATGCAGTAAGAGTACAGATGTATTTACCGGACAATTTAAAGGGGACAACTCTTAAAGAGGCAATTGGTAAGGCAAGAATGAGAGAAATAAATCTTACCAAGGATGAATCGGAATATAAGCATGTTGGCGGACTAGCGAGTAATTTGTTAGTGATACCTAAAGATTCAGAAGGTACTGCTAATGAATTCTTTAGTGATTTGAAGATTGTAGATAGAAATAACGAATATAGTAATATATTAGGGTATGTGGAAAAAGCATTTAAGAGGTCAAAAATAAATAGCGAGTCAAAAAGTAAGGTCTTAAAAGCTATTTTAGATAGTGGAAAAACAGATAAAAAATCGATTGATAGAATTGTAAATGCTGATAGAAATAAATACGAATATTCAAATGACCCTGAAGCCGTTAAATTTGCAATGGAGATCACAAAAATAACAATGGATGCGGGAAGTATTCAGGCTACTTATGAAAATGCTTTTATGAAAAATCTATTAGATATTAAGTCGGATAGAGTTAATATGAATGCACGTAATGTTGCGACGTCAAGAATTGCTGAATTGTTTGGAAGAGGAGATTTAATAGCTAAATCTGAAATGGCGGTAGTAAAAGAGTATGGTAATGGTGTTGAAAGAGTAGGAAGTGTAATGGAAGGGGTGGGAGGTAAGGAGGCAATTACAACTTTACGTGAAGATTTAGTAAAGTGTTGTGAAGAGAATGGAAGATTTGTGAAAGTTGATGAATTTAAGAATAAAGTTGTAGGTTTAATAAAAGGTGATTTTCAGAGAGATTTGTCAGATTTACAAGTGTTAGATTTTTTATGTGGTCAGATTGATCGACATTTTAAAAATTATTTTGTACAAAAAGATAGTGATGGGAATTATGCTGGTGTAAAAGGTATTGATAATGATCTTAGTTTTGGAAATGCAAAAGAAAAAAAAGATAAATATATTTATGGTCCTCATGGAAGAACAGTTGTTAATTCTAATGCAGAACTTATTATTCCACATATGTCTTTAGAACTTGCTATTAGAGTTAATATGATTAATGAAAGTATGGTGAAATATGCACTTATGGATTTGATTGCTAAACCAGAGATAGAGGCATTTTGTGAAAGGTTAAATTTATTAAAAATGGCTATAAGAAAAGAATTTGAAAAGGCTCCTGAGGAAAGTAAGCTTGTTTCAAAAGGCAAATGGGATAGCAATACTCTGAAAGATTTTATAACTGGTCTTTCAGAAAAGAAAGATAAAAATTTAGATGATGGAACAGCTAATTATGTTGGCAGGTTTGTTGAGGAATTTGCAGGCCTTAGTGGTGCATACCATAAAAATGAGGAGCTAAATAAATGGAAACAGAAGTCATAAATTGGAACAAATTAGAAGATTTTGCAGAAACAGGTTTGCCACTAATTTACTATCTTTTAAAAGATGATATAGAACAAGATTTGGTAGAAGAATATATGGCATATTCACCATCTCAGGCAAAATATACATATATAGAATTATGCGAAGCATTAGAAAAAGAGTCGGATACTTTACGTTATCGTCAGCTTAGAAATATGTGTGGAAAAATAGGAGCGATGGTATTGGATTGTGCGTTATCCTGTACATTTTATACACATTTAGAAGCACAATTAATAGATTCTTGTGATGGTGGCTGTAGTTTTTCTATTGCAGGACCATTAGAAATGAATAGTTCTTATAATGATTTATGGGAGCAATATCAGAAGGTTTCAGAATTACTTCCTGTGCGAAACCCATTAGAAACAGTGTTTTTTAGAAAAACATTTTATGCAGACCAACGTATTCTTAATCATTTGGCAGGAATTGATGAGATAGAACAGGAATTATCAAGGTTTGCTGTTATTAAAGCGCCTGATGATGATAAACAACCTTTATATATTGATACAGATATTCTTCCTAAATTAGAAACTCTTTTAAAAAGTAAACATCCAATTCAATTGGTGGGAGATGCCGGAAGAGGTAAAAAGTTATTATTACATCATGCTTTAGGTGAACTTGGAAGATACGGAATATTTGTTGATGGAAGAATATTGGTTAATGAAAGTGGAATTTCTTCATTTTTATGGAAATTACGTAGAGAAGCACTACTTATTAATGGAGTTATCTGTGTTTATGGAATTGATGAAGAATGGATTCGTAAATATGGCTATTCATTGTTACCTATAATAAGACAAAGCTTTAATGGTCTTAGCTTTTGTTTTTGTACAGACAGAGGAATTAATCTTGCAGATGGTCTTGCAGGAGATTGGAACAGGTTAGAGCTTCCGGAAATGAAACAGAATAGTTGTATAATGGTTTGGAAGGGTTATCTTGAAAAGTATGATATCGATTTGGATTACAAGAGAATGGGTTCAAAATATAATTTAAGTCCTGCACAGGTAGCTAAGGTTGTAAGAAGAATTTCAGAGGCAGAGTTACCAACTTCGAAGGTATTAATACAGGCGTGTATAGATGTGCTTCCGGCAGCAGGTAAGAACTTAAAACAGATGAATGTTACATATACTTTTGATGATTTAAAAGTAACACCTCAGACTAAGGAAGTCTTAGAAAATATATGTGCACATGTTAATCAGAGAGAAAGAGTATATGGTCAGTGGGATTTGGAAAGCAGATATTCTTATGGAAAGAGTGTTAGTGCTTTATTTTGCGGACCACCGGGAACGGGTAAGACAATGGCTGCACATGTCCTTTCATCTTCTCTTTCTTTACCTTTGTATAGTATAAATCTTTCACAGATAGTAGATAAATACATTGGTGAAACTGAAAAGAAATTAGAAGAAGTATTTAATATTGGTGAGAAAAGTAATACTATACTGTTTTTTGATGAAGCGGATTCATTATTTGGAAAACGAAGTGAAGTAAATGATTCAAAAGACAGATATGCTAATATAGAAGTTTCATATATATTACAAAGATTAGAGCAATATGATGGAATTGTTATAATGGCAAGTAATAATAGAAACAATATTGATGAAGCTTTTTCAAGACGTATAAGATATATTACGGAATTTCAGATGCCTGATGAACAGATTAGAATGGAGATATGGAAGAGCTGTTTTAGTAAACAGACACCACTTTTGGATATTGATTTTGAATTTGTGGCAAAAGAATTTGAATTTTCAGGAGGAGATATTAAAAATATTGCACTTAATGCAGCATTTTTGGCTGCACAGGAAGAAAGTAATGGAATTGGAATGATACATGTTCTTAGGAGTATACAGATGGAACTCCAAAAGTCGAATAGAGTTCAAATGAGTTCAAAGTTTGGTAAGTATGCGTATCTTTTGTTTGAATAAGAAGTAGATGTTTAATAATTTTGTTGATGATAAAGATGCTAATGGTAAATATGTGCTGTTAGCATTTTTTTTAGGATAAAAGGATTTTCAGGATTGTAAAAATATCAAAATCTGATATAGTAATTACAGAAAAAGTTTGAATACTTATTTAGAAGAGAGGACTAAAATTTATAATGAAAAATAAAGATTTAGATAATAAAATGAATTTTAATTCAGTTGAAGAAGCAACAACTTATCTTTTAAATAATCTGCATGGTTGTTTTGAAACAAAAGATATTATAGATAATGATAGAATACTATTACCTGAATGGGGCATAACAGTTATACCGTTTGTTACAGAGATAAGGGAACAGATGGCAAATACAGGCTATTATATAATATCAAATGATTGGGACAGAATGATATACGAATGTTCTGTTGCAATGGGGAAAGATACGAAACAGGCACTTGGTATGGCACAAGGAAGTTTCATTTTTGGAATAATGAGTGCTATTGGAAAAATGAAACTTAACGAGAATCAGGGAGAATTAGAAACAGATTTTGCGGGAAATGCACATAATTGGAAAGTTTATTTAGGTGATATAGTTGGAATGGGAGAAGTGCCTCATGAAATTGAGAACGATGTGTATTGGAAGCAATTAGAAGATGGAATAAAAAAACGTATTGGTAATCAGAAATTGTGTTATGTTAAAATATATGGGTCAAATATTGGTGATGGAAATTATATAGGCGAATGTCGAATTAATGATGTACAAATAGATGAATTAAGTAATATAGTTGAAAAAATGATAAGAGATTGGGGAACAACCGGGTTTGGTTCGCATAAGCAATTTATTATGCTTCAGCAAAATGAAGATACTATATTGGATTATCCATTTACAGAGGGCGAAATCTTAGAAAGTACAGAAAAAGCGATGAAGTTATTCGAAAAGTGTGAGACTGATGAAGAGTATGAACAATTTCCTGAAATGCTTGAGCAGGCAGTTGGGGATAAAGATTTAGCTTGGGAATTGTATACCTTTATCCCTGAGATATGTGCAGAGAATGCATTTGAAAAAATTATTTGTCCTGAAACAATTATGATGAGAATTGGTAATGTAGATTATAAATATTATAAAACTCAATTTATATCATATTATACGATAGTAGATGGTGTATTTAGGACTTTAAATAAAGGTGTATTAAAAGATACGGATAAAGTTTACAGAGAATATATTTCAGTTAGTTCATTGTATAGTGCAATTTGTTCGGCAAGAGAAAGTGGACACGACCCTGAAAATGAAGAAGGTATGATGATTTGTACAATGTATATGCCGGAAGATGATTATATACCAAGATAAGAAAATACTTTGTAATGAAAGGATTAATGGGATAGAATATATGAAATGTAAAATATGTGGCGCTATGTATGAGTCTGATCTTGATTATTGTCCATATTGTCATAGTGAGAATGATGTAAAAAGTAATAAAAAGTTAGAAGAAGAACTTAAAGGGTTTGATGAAGAAATAAAAGAGATACATAAATTACCTAATAAGATATCAGCTTTTTCTGTGAAAATTGTTTTAGGAATAGTGTTACTTTTATCTGTAATTATTGTACTTGTTGTACTGAATTCAGATTCATTGTTTTCTGAAAAAACAGAAATAAAAGAAGAAACGGTTGATCCTAACGCTAGTAAGCATATAGAAAAACTTGAAGAAATGTTAGAAGACAAGGACTATGAAGGAATTAAAGAGTATATTAGTGAAGAGGATATATATGAAGGAGAATATAGTAAATATATAGAAGTAAGTGACGCAATAAGATATTATAATTGGATGATTTTAGATATAGAATTTCTTGAAACCGTACAAGAGGAAGAAGAATATTGGGGTATCGAGCAAAGAAAAAATGCTGTTTACAGTGTATTACACAGTGGTTTACAGTGTATGTATACTGTTAATGATTGCTGTAATGACAGAGTTCCTAAAAACAATGAGGAATATTTAAAAGAAATATATGAAATGGCATGGGATGAGCTTGAAAAACTGGATTTTGATAAAGAACAGTGTTTGAAGCTGATAGATGGTGAGGTATTTAATGATTCTAAAATTAAGCAGTATGCTTATGAAGAATATGAAAGATTTTTTGAATAATTTACGGAAGGAAAGCAATTGATATGAAATGTGAAAATTGTGGTGGAGAGGTTGAAAGTAATCAGAAGTATTGTACTTATTGTGGAGCAGAAAACAAGAATATATATTTGCACCAACAAAAGGTAGAAGAGAAGATACAGAGAAATGAGAAGATAAAAAGTAATGTACTTGAAAGAAATAGTTCTAAAATTGTAAATAGAGTAATGACTTTTGTTCTTATAGGTTCGATTATCCTATTGATAGTAAGTTTGTCTGTTGCTGTTTATAAAGTGTCAGGAGAAGGTGAACATGAAGAAATTGATTATAAGAAAGTTGATAAGCTATATGAGGCAGGCGAATATGGTAAAATGGTAAGTTACATATTTAGTAGAGATTATTATGATGAGCCGGCAAATAAGTATATGCAGCTTGCAGAATTTTATGATAATTATCTTACATTTGTTCAATATAGAAACAGATATATTATTTCAGTGCAAACAGGAGAAGGAAATGAGGAATATACAGTTGAAAGCTTAGCGAGCTATATTGTATCAATGTTTAATCCGTTGTCAGGATGGAAGTATGATGAGGCATTGGGGAAAAATCAGGAAGTATTTGATGAATGCATAGAATATGTGTCGGATTTTCTTATAGCGTATTTTGATTTTACGGATGAAGATATTGAAGGATTAGTTGAAAATGCGGAAAAAGATTACTATGATATAGACAGTGAATTGGAAGAGAGAATGAAGACAGTATACTATAAAGAGAAAGGTAATAAAGAGAATGAATAAGAATATAATTAAAATTATTATTAAGACTTGTTTTTCAGTTATTATTATTGGTATTTCTTTATTATTTATATTGGTAGCATTAGCAGATGATATAGAAGAAACTGCAGGATGGACAAAAGAAGATAACTTAAGGTATGATTACAAGAATGGCAACTATGATTCAATTATGTATGAAATAACGGATTATGATACTTCTGATGAAAAATATAATGATGACTGGAAAGTTATTGAAGCATATAAATTAAGATATGATTATGATATTTGTAAAAAAATATATGATGAAACTATGGATGATGAATATCTTGATAAACTTGATGAAATAAAAGATGATATGGAAGAATGTGTTGAAGCTATTGATGATGATTATAAGAAAGATGTTGCTAAAATGTTCTTAGAGGAAATTGAATAAATATAGTGCTTTTTGAAAAGCGTAATTACCAATTTTCCTAGTATGCTTTCAATCCGCCTATCGTACAATTTAAACAATTTTGTTCGTATTCTACGTGCAAAATTGAAAAATTGTTCGCTAGGAGTCGCAATTCGCTATACTAGTAGAAATTGGTAATAAGATTAAAAAAATAAGAGTAAGTATGATAAGTGTGATAAACGCTAAAGTGCTTACTCTTATTTTGGGTGGAATAGATAAATGAATTAGTGTGGATTTGTGAATTTTAAAGATGAACAGTTATCGATTTAATAAAAAAGTATTGACAAAAAAACAATTATAATTTAATATGTCAATAACCGATATGTCGAGTATCGACATATCGAGAGTGGATATAATTTTATAATAGAAGTAATCACAATAAAATTATTTATGGTAAAGTTAATCAGATTTTTGCAAATACCTAAGATTATTTAAGAAATGAGGTTGTTTATGGAAGATAAATTAGTAAAAAAGTATTGTCCTATGACAGAAACTATTTTTTATACTTTGCTTGCTTTATTATCACCTAATCATGGATACGGAATCATGAAGTTTGTTAAGGAACTTACTAACGAACGAGTAAAGATGGGTACAGGTACTCTTTATACAATGCTTGGGCGATTGGTAGAGGACCAGATGATAACTGTTGTAAGTGAAGAAAGTGGTAAAAAGACTTATCAGATAACAGATGATGGAAAGTCGATTTTATTTATGGAAGTAGAGAGATTAAGACATCAGTATGAAAATGGTAAGAAGATATTAGAACTTTAGAGTATTTAAAGGAGGTACTGTTAGAATATGAAAAAGATTAAATTTTTTATAAGTCTCTTAAAGGAGCGAGATTGGTTAGAGGAAATGGCAGCACAGGGATGGTTATTAACTAATATTGAAGGTGGAATTGTTTATCATTTTGAAAAATCCGAGCCCTGTGAGAAGGTGTTTGAAATAGAAAGATTTGCTATAACAAGGCATCCTGATGTGGCTACTCTTACAGCTAAAGAGAGAGCTTTTGATATTATTTCACAGTTTGGTTGGGAAGAAGTTACTCATGATGAGGATATGAATTATTATTTTATGAAGGATAAGGCAGGAGATGAAACAGATGAGTTTTATGATGATGAAGAGTCACGTAGTGAACGTGCGGAAAGATATCGTAAGCACTTTTTAATAGAACAACCAAGAGATATTATTGGTTTTGAGTTTTTTGTGTCATTACTTTATGTATTTTTAATATTTGCCCTTAGAAATAATGATTTAGTACGAGATTTTTTAATGTGGATTTATTTAATCGTTACTGCTTTAGAAATAGCAATTATTTATGGAATAATGAATTGGGGCGAAAAGCTTTGTATGGAGCTAGGTATGAGTCGTAAAGAATGGGAATTACATAAAAAATATAACGAGAAAAGACGTTTTAAAAAAGTACAACAGCTTCGTTCTTTTTTACAGGAAAAAAGCGAATTTGGTTTGTCTTTGAAAGGTTATGAAAATGGGTATTACACATTTGAAGAGGATTCAGAAAGATATAACTATTTTATTGATACTAAAGGGAATTTGAAAAAGCGATTAAAAGAAAAAGGTGATAAACTAAATGAAGATAAAAAAGATTGGTTGATTCAAAGTCTAAATTGGTACGAGAGTAGTATCGCACATGCAAAAGAATTTGATTTAAAACCGGTAGCTGTTATTGGAAAATCAGCAATAGTTTATAAACGTCCTTATTCGGATAAAGCATTACCTTGGGAAAATGGAAATGAAAATCTTAATTTCATAGTGACTGGAAAGGGAACCACAATTTTCTTAATTTGCTGTTTTATAATTGGGATTATAATTGGAATTTCGATTTTAAAATAGTTTGGAGAGGCTTTAAAGCTAACATTGTATACATAATTATTAGGTGAACGGATAGGAAAAGTTATTTGTTAGGAATAAATAGAAAGAGGAAATATAAATGGAAAAGAATAAGAAAAAAAATAAAAGGAAATCGTCATTGCTGGGAATTTTTGGGATTATATTTATGATGCTTATAGGTTTTTTTGGTGGTTTCTTTATGATGGATTATATAGAAAAATCAGGTAATCTAAAAAGGTTTGGTTTTATGTATGCAATCGTTAGTATGATGTTGTTTTATTTAGTAGCTTTTATTCAGATAGTTATTCACGAAGCAGGTCATTTGGTTTGTGGATTGATTACAGGATATGGATTTTCTTCATTTAGAATTGGAAGCTTTATGTGGCTTAAAGAAGAAGGGAAAATTAAATTTAAAAGATTTTCTCTTGCCGGAACAGGTGGACAGTGTTTAATGACTCCACCGGAATTAGTTGATGGAAAGATGCCATATGTGTTATATAATCTTGGTGGTTCACTTGCAAATTTAATTACCGGACTACTTTGTTTAGGCTTATATTTTATAGCGAGGTATATTCCTTTTTTATCAGATTTTTTACTCTTTAATGTATTTATAGGTGTAGCTTTTGCACTTATGAATGGAATACCGATTAAGAGTGGAATGGTAACTAATGATGGATATAACGCTTTCTCTCTTGGAAAGGATAAAACTGCAATTAAGGCATTATGGCTTCAACTTAAAATAAATGAGCAGGTTTCTAAAGGGGTAAGACTTAAGGATATGTCTGATTCTTGGTTTGAACCACCTACAGATGAAGAAATGAAGAATAATTTAGTTGCAGCTATAGGAGTGTTTAATTGTAACAGACTTATGGATGAGCATAAGTTTGAAGAGGCAGATAAGCTTATGGAACACTATCTGTCAATTGATTCGGAGATAATAGAATTACATAGAAAACTTCTTATTTGTGACAGGATATTTTGCGAGCTAATCGCTGAGAACAGAGATGATGTGATTGAAGAATTACACGATAAGGATTATAAGAAGTTTGTAAAGGCAATGAAGAATTTTCCTTCTATTATAAGAACTGAATATGCTTATTCAATTTTATATGAAAAGAATAAAGAAAAAGCTAAAAAGATAATGGAACAGTTTGAAAAAATAGCTAAGACATATCCATATGCAAGTGAGATTGATGCAGAACGAGAATTAATAGAAATTGCTGATGGAATAATAAAGGAAAATGAAGTAAAATAGGACTAATAAAAGTTTTATAATTATTTTATAAAATATCTTTACAGAGGAGAAATTAGTTTGAAAGCATTTGTATGGATTTTTTGGATAGTTGTTCTTTTGTTCTTAGAGTTTGGTATTGAAGTTGTGAAGAATGAGGATAATTATTTTTCTAGAAAGGTTAGAATTATAGTGCTTATACCAATAACTATATTTTATATAGGAGGGCTTACTTACTTTATTGTAATGTCCTATATAGATAATTTAAGAGTGCTTTTAGGGATTTTAATTATGTTGGCAGTTGTTTTTGGAGCAATAATTGTATGGCAATGGTACAATATTCTAAAAAATAAATAGTATAAAATAGTGTATTGTAAAAAATAAATTTATATATTATATTAGTTGATATAAAGAAAAACGTGGATTTTTAGATAAGGAAGGAGTGACAATCTATATGAAACGATATGTTATGTTTGCATAGCACTGGCTATTGCAATAAGATATGATTGTTATAGCCAATGCTTTTCCTGAAGAAAAATATATATTTAGGAGGCAAACATGGGCTATATAAGAGCAGAGGAGATTCTGCCAAATGAAATTATAGAATTAATACAAAAGTATGTTGATGGACAGAATATTTACATTCCTAAGAAAGAGAATAATCGTAGTCAATGGGGCAATAAAACAGGAATAAGACAGGAATTTATTATTCGTGATAGAAATATTTACAATGATTTTAATGTAGGAATGAAGGTACATGAGTTGGCTGATAAATATTTTTTGTCAGTAAAAAGTATCCAACGTATAATAAGGAAAGAGAAGGTTGAAAAAAAGCTTGAAGACAGAAATTTATGTGTTTAGCAGGGAAGAAAATCTGGAATTGATTATAAATACATTTTGTGAATGCTTTGGTATAGAAAGCGTGAGTGTGAATAATCATTTACATCTTGAGAATGATTTGCAGTCAGTAGATATTTATGCATTTATAAGTTCTATGGGAGATGAGTTTAAGGAGCTTGTAAATCAACAGAAAAATATGGTGTCCGGACATTTTGCGGAAGTTGAAAACTGTGATGAAGATATTAAGATAAATTTTATTCATCATATACAGCAGTCAAAAGCGTTTATTCCTATTAAGATAGAATCCAAGGTGGATGATGAGGGGGTACAGAAAAAAGGCTTACAGGACATTGTGGCAATAGTATTGGATTTTATGAAAAAAGTAGATGGAGTATTACTTGTAAATGGAGCAACAGTTGCACTTAATGCGTATGAAGATGTTATTCTAACTGATAGTGGAATTAGTCAGCTTGATTATTATTTCCCATTTGAGTATGTGGAAAGTCCGGAATTTCTAAAAGATTGTACTATGGCACAGATTTCAAGAAGAAATGAAAATATGAAGTTTCTTTTTGATAAACATATTTTTGTTATGGAATTACCTGTAAATGAGGATGATGAAAAGGTAACTATTCGAAAAAAAGAGGAAATAGTAAAAAGAACATTAGGTACACTTGTAGTTTCTTTGTATTCAGAAGCATTATTAAATCCAGCAGAACATATGGATACATTTGAGGCAAGAGAGTTTGTGGCAAATGTTATAAAAGAGTATGGAATTGATAATCTGAATGATGTACTTACACCTAATGAGATAGAATATTTGAATGATGAACAATCAGACGAGAGAACGAGAATTGAGTACTCATGGCATTATGAGCATCTATATACTTTAGAATGGGCATTAGGTCTTGATGAGTGGACAGAACCAACTGATATCTGTGATGTACCTAAGTCTGTTCGTGTTTTGAATGGAATTGGAACATTTGAAGATATTTGCAATAAGGTACAATTGCGTTCGAAAAAGGAAATTCTTGATAAAGCAGATTTAATTTATCGTATGGATTGGGCATGTGTAGATGCGAGAATTCATGGAATGAAGAGTCCGGGTGGTATGGAACCAGGAGTTGTTCAGGCAAGACATAAAACCTTGAACTGGCTGAGTTGTTTTGATGATGCTGATTGGGATGAGGTTGATACTCCAACTTAGTACAACGGTTTTAGATTAACTACAATATGATGAGCTGATATAGTTAAATTGTTCAAAAAGATATAAATTTTTAACTATATTGGCTCATTTTATTTTATAAAAAAGTTTGAGGTTTAATTAGAAAATTTTAAATGTTATTATAAATAAAGTAAGAGAAAAAATAAATTATATAATGACAATTAAAAGGAGAAATTGATTTATGTACGAGATTATTAAAGATTATAAAGATAATAAAGATTTAAGAGACAGCTTTAATGCTTTGGCAGAGAAAACCTTTGGACTTAATTTTGAAGGTTGGTATCAGACAGGTTTTTGGAGAGAAGATTATACTCCGTATTCGGTTGTGATAGATAATAAAGTTGTTGCAAATGTATCAGTTAATAATACGCCTATTCTTTGGAATGGAGAAGTTAAGAATTTAATTCAGCTTGGTACGGTAATGACAGATGAACAATATAGAAATCAAGGCTTCATAAGTAAAATTATGTCTGAAATTGAGACGGATTATGCTAATAAAACAGATGGAATGTATCTGTTTGCGAATGACTCAGTTTTAGAGTTGTATCCTAAGTTTGGATTTCATAAAGAGATTGAATATGGATATTCTGCTAAAGTGGATAATTCATCTGAAAATGAAATGATTCAGATAATAATGGATAATAAGACATGCTGGGATGAGTTAGAAAAAGCTATGAAGAATAACAAATTCATCAGTGAGTTTAATATGGTGAATAATGAAGGTTTAATAATGTTTTATGTTACACAGTTTATGCAGGAAAATGTTTATTACTGTGAAAGATTAAAGACATATGTTATTGCAGAAATTGAAAATGATGAAGTTCTTATTCATAATATTTTTTCGCAAAACAATGTTACTTTAGATGAAGTAATAAGTGCATTTGGAAAAGAAATTAAAAAAGTCAACTTAGGTTTTGTGCCTGCAGATAAAGAAAAATATATTGTAAATCTTATTGATGAAGACGATACAACAATGTTTGTAAAAGGAAATGTATTCGATGGATTTGGAGAAAAGAAATTAATGTTTCCGACACTTGCACATGCATAAGTGTTTTTTTTACTGATTTAATAGAGATAAACAAATGTTGGTTAAGTAATGAAAAGGAAAGGATTGTATAATGATAGAACAAAAGTTTTTGAAAGATGAATATTCATTGGAGTTTATAAAAGCTTTAGAAGAAAATAATTTGGAATTGTTAAGAAAGATTCCAAAATCTGATTTGCATAATCATTTTGTACTAGGTGGTAATAGGGATTATATATATAAAAAAACAGGTTATAAAATAGATTGCATTACAAAGCCACTAGCTTCAATGGCTGAAATGCATAAGTGGAATGGCGAATATATAGGTGAAAGATTTAATTCTAGCGAAATGAGAAAACTTTTAATAGAAGCAACTTTTTATCAGGCAAAGATGGATGGGGTTAAAATTCTTGAGATTGGTGAAGATGTTTGGGGATTAGGTGAATTTTTTAACAATGATATTGTGGAATTAGTTGAAACTTTTGAAGAAATTAATGAAAGAATTGCACCTGATATTGAACTTAGATTACAAATTGGTTTATCAAGACATTGTCCGATTGATTATTTGCAGGATTGCTTAAAAAATTTTTGGGGAAGAAAAGAGTTTTATTCAATTGATTTGTATGGGGATGAGCTTGCACAGCCAATAGAGAATTTTAAACCAATATATGAAAGAGCAAAAGAAGAAGGATTAAGATTAAAGGCGCATATTGGAGAATGGGGAACTGCAAATGATGTTATGGAAGGTGTTAAAATCTTAAAACTGGATGAAGTACAACATGGTATAAATGCAGTTGATTCAGATGAAGTTATTGATTATTTGAGAGAAAATAATATTAGATTAAATATTACTCCGTCAAGTAATGTTTTACTTGGAAGAGTAAGTGATATGAAGGAACATCCTATAAAGAAATTATATAGGTCAGGTATTGATGTTACAGTTAATTCTGATGATATATTGATTTTTGACAGTGATGTATCAAAAGAATATATGCGTTTATACAAAGCCGGTTGTCTAAATGCGAAAGAGTTGGATGATATAAGAATTAATGGAATTAGAAATAAGTAATACATTTGAAGTGAAATAATTCTTGACATTTTAAAAATTTAGGAATAGTATAACGTGTGGTATAAGTGCAAGATTATAATATGCCTAAATTAAAAAGAATGGAGAAAGAAAATGAAAAAGCTACTAACTATTATTATGTGCTTGTGTCTTTGTGTGCAGATGACAGCATGTACATTAGGCGAAGACACAAAATGGATTAAGGAAGATTCAAAGAAGATTGGTAGTGATATTACCTGTGGTCAGTTTATGATAGACGGAGTGGTATTTAATTTTCCGATGGATTTACAGGATATTTTAGATAAAGGTTGGCATATATCAAATAATATCGCTAATGATAAGACATTTTTATTGGATGTAGGAGAAAGTGCAGAAGAATTTCAGTTATTTCCTGATGATGACCATGAGAACTCTATTTTAGTATCTGTTGTAAATATGGGAGATAAAAAGGCAACTGTTGATGAATGTATGGTTATGAGCGTAAGGCTTAAAGAAAATCATTTTGATTATCTTTTACCGGGAGAAATTACAAGAAGAAGTACACAAAAGGATGTAGAGAAAGCTTACGGAGAACCTGTTGAAGTAGAAGAAAAAGATAGAGAAAAAATATATTATTATACATATACAACAGATGAAGGGTTTGCTTGTAATGTAATGCTTAGTGTGTATAACAAAGAAAATGCTAAGAATCCACTTTCAGAAGTTTATTATTGGATAGATTTTGAAGAAAGTTTTGGCGGAGATAATGGATGTCAAACATATGTAGATTCAACAATGAAAGCAAGTTATCATAATGATTTTGAAGATTATGTTAATAATGGTTATGATACTAAAGAAGGTGCAGAGGAATTATATCAGTCAGAAGTAGAATATTATGCATATGGTATTATGGAATATTCTGAAGTTGATTATACTTGCATAACAGATGAAATTTTTAATGAATATTGTGATATTTCTAAAGAGGTACTTTCGAAGGTTGATTGGGAATTATCTGATTTTGAAGACAATGGTGATGGCACATATAAAGTTGAATTAACATTGTTCCCTACAAACTATTATGATGTTATTACATCTAAAGTAGATGAAGCTATTGATGAATTTAATACTAAATATGAGACAGTAGATTTTGATGTTTTGAGTGATGATGAAATGGCAGAAATTGAGTGTGATTATGCGAAAATTGTACTTGATTCGATTAAAGGACTTGAAAAAGATATTGAAGTTGTAAGTGGTATTAAAAGAGTGTATGAAATTGATGTAGATGGTTTCACAGAAACTCAGTGGGAAGAAATTGATGATATAATAATGGGATTTAAGTCATAATAAATAATAATTATAATGCAAAAACTCTGAATTAAATATTTTTAGGTATTTAGTTTAGAGTTTTTTATTTTATTGAAATAATTTAATTGTTTTTATGAAAATATAATATTATAATATTGTATAGTGAGATTTTCAAATTTAATAATTAAATTTGAATAAAGTGCGAAAATATAAATTTTCTTTGAAAGGATAAGTATGATGAATAATGAAGGTAAAGAGAAGAAGGATGATTTTTATCAGTCTAAATTCGATTATTATAGTAAGATAATTGGTAGACTTATGATAGTTTCAACTATTGCTTATTTGGCTTTTTTTGTAACTGATTGTCAGATATTTGGCAGATTTGCAAATGAAACATTTATACCAAGAATAATTATAATTATTCCGCTGACTATATTTTTGATTTTATATAAAAAAATTAAAAATTATAAGATAATTGTTCCTGCTACATATTTAATGATTCATATAATTATTTGGTGTACAGATTGGGCTACATATATTTTACCTGACAGGTCATTTGCCAGTGAAGGTATGATAGTGATGAATCTTATATTTTTATGTGCCGGTTATTCAGCACCGTTTTATTATAGTACAATAGCTCATGCATTGATGCTTGTTGATATTATTGTAGCAGATATGTTTATTCATTATGATAGTTTAACAATGATGATTTTATTTAATTTGCCTTGTATTATAGCTATATGTATTATGAATAAGTTTATGGAAAATGGATATATGGATCATTATCTTACAAGAAAGCAACTTGAAAAGCTTGTAGTGCATGATCAATTAACCAATGTTTATAATAGAAACAAATTAAAAGAATTAAGCTATGGTGAAACAGAAGAATTTAATTTTCCGAAAGATATGGAAGTATGTATTTTAATTATAGATATTGATTTCTTCAAGAAAGTAAATGATGTATATGGTCATGAAGCGGGGGATGTGGTTTTGAAAAATACTGCTAAAATTTTAAAAAATACAGTTAGAGCTTCTGATTACATAATTCGTTGGGGAGGAGAAGAATTTGTGATTATAATGCAAGGATGTTCGATTGAAGCAGGAATGTCTGTTGCAGAAAAGATACGAAAAAATATTGAAAATAGTGAAAACGGAATATGTAAAGTAACTGCATCTATTGGTATTTCATCATATGAAGGTGGCAATTATCACGATGCAATAGGTTGTGCAGATAAGGCGTTATATAAGGCGAAGTCAGATGGAAGAAACAGAGTGGTTAAATATAATAGAGGAGATTAGTGTGAAAAATAAGTCTGATGACATTATTTTTTACACAGCTATTTGTTTCTGAGCGAAAGCAAATAGCTTATCCGACACGAGAAACTCTTCGAGATTTCTCGTGCGGTTCTTCGCGATAAAATCGCTCAGAAATGAGGATTAATATGAAAATTGCATATATAGGGATAGATTTATTTTACCCGGTATTAATGGCTTTAGAGAAAAATGGTTGTGAAATAGCAAAAATATTTACTTGTAAAACGGATAATATCACAGAATTTAATGTTGAAATAATTGATTATGCAAAGAAAAATAATATTCCTTATACTATGGATAGAATAACTAAAGAAGATATTCAGGAATTATTGGATGTTGGTGTTGAGGCTATTATTTGTGCAGGATATTATTATCTTATACCGGTTATGAAAGAGATGCCGATGGTCAACATACATCCGACACTTTTGCCTATTGGTCGTGGTTCGTGGCCAATGCCTAGAATTATTAAGGAAAAACATAAGAAAAGTGGAGTTACAATGCATAAAATTGAAAAGGATTTTGATACAGGTGATATAATCTTACAGAAGGAATTTATATTAGATAAGGAAGAAACACATTCAACTTATATGAATAAAGTATATGAGTTGTGCAATGAGATGGTAGAAGAATTAATATTAGATTTTAATAATCTATATCAAGAGGCTAAAGAACAAAGTGAAGGTGAATATTGGGAAATTCCGGATGAATTAGAATATACTGTTACAAGAGATATGAGTATAGAAGAAGCTGATTTAATATTAAGAGCATTTTATGGATATGAATGTATTTATAAGGCAGTTGACAAAAAAGAAAAAGTTATGAGCGGAAGAGCTGTAAGGTATAAAAAAAATATAGATGAATATATTTATCTTCCGATAAAAGATGGATATATTGAAATAGATAGATAGTTATTAGAATAAAAGATTAGGACATATATAAAATTCCTAATCTTTTTTATTTTTATAGGAGAGTTCTTCAAACTTACATATACGATAAAAATAATTTACAAGATGTGTAAAAATGCATATAGTAGATAAAGATATAGCGTTATATGGTTTACATAACTTAGAAACTTGAATAATTGTTAAAAAAATTGTAAAAAATATTTAATAAATAAAAAATAATTACATTTAAATATGACTGTCAAAATGCATAATAAAAAAAGAAAATAAATAAAAAAATTGTATACTTTTTAACTTGAACAAAAATTTCGACATCATATAAATAGTTCAAAGTTCCAAAGATTGATAAATCATATTGACAGTTTTGACGCAGATAAATATAATGTCACACGAGCTTGAAAAAGCTTGAAACTAATAAAATGAAAGAAGAGGAGTAGTTATGTTAAACATTTGCTCATTATTTCAGGGATTTTTTGGATTTATCAAAAATATTAACAAGAAAGCATATAGGACACAGGCTGTTATCTTAGTTGGAGCAGTTTTAGTGGCAGTTATATGTTTTTGTGCTAAGGATTTTGGGGGTTCGGGAAAAAATGCATCAACAGCAAATAGGGTAACTAAAGGAAATGTTGAAGCAGTTACTGAAACAGATGAAACAGATGCAGTAATTGATGTAATAGGGGCATCACTTTTACCAATCGAAAGAGAACAGGTAGGATTAGAAAATTCACAGACATCTTTAGCACAGAGTAGTATAGATGAATTAAATTACTTAAATAAATCTACTGAAGTAAATGAATCAGAAAAAGATTCAAATGATAAAATTGAAAGTTTCAAAAATAATGAAATGGAAACAAATCAATCTGAAACTTTAGAAAAAGAGACGGAAACACAGACAGAAGAAATTGTTGAAGAGACTGTTACAGAAGAAACTACTGAAAATAATACAGTAAATAATCAGGTATCAGAGGCTCCTATTGTAGAAAAGGAAACGGTTGTCGTTTCTGCTACAATGAATTCCTGTGTATCGATGACTGATGAAGAATATCAGTGGTTGCTTAAAATAGTTGAAGCTGAAGCAGGAGACCAGGATGATATTGGTAAAATTTTGGTTGTTAATGTTATTTTTAACAGAGTTAGAAGCGGAAAATTTCCGAATAGTGTTACCGGTGTTATTTTCCAAAATAGTGGAAGAACATACCAGTTTCAGCCTGTTAAGAATGGAAGAATATATGATATGAATCCTTCACAGAATACAATTGATTGTGTAAACAGAGCTATGAGTGGTGAAGATTATTCAGAGGGAGCTTTGTTTTTTACAATGAGAACATCAAGTAACAGTTGGTTTAATACATCGTTAAATCTGTTATTTGTTCATGGAGATCATTATTTTTATACTTATTATTAATCGTAATATTAGTAAGAAAATATTTATTGCTTGTCTAATAATTGAGACTGTGCTATAATCTTCAAGATAAGAAAAAATTAATTAGAGTGTTAAATGAAAATTTGACACTCTAATTCTAATAATAAAAGAGAGAAAGGCATGGTGAATGTTTTGGATTTACTATATAAAAGTACTAGAAGTGAAGATGAAGTGGTTACAGCTTCGCAAGCTATATTAAAAGGTCTTGCAAGCGATGGTGGTTTGTTCGTTCCAACAGCTATACCTAAATTAAATGTATCGCTTTCGGAATTATCAAAGATGTCATATAAAGAGACAGCTTATGTTGTTATGAAAGAATTTTTAACTGATTTTACAGAAGAAGAGTTAAAAAATTGTATAGATAAAGCTTATGATGAAAAGTTTGACACAGAAGAAATTGCACCATTAGTAAAAGCAGAAGGTGCATATTATCTTGAGCTTTTCCATGGAGCAACAATTGCATTTAAAGATATGGCACTTTCTATATTGCCTCATCTTCTTACAACTTCTGCAAAGAAGAATAATGTAAAGAATGACATTGTAATTCTTACAGCTACATCAGGTGATACAGGTAAAGCGGCATTAGCAGGTTTTGCAAGTGTTCCCGGTACAAAGATTATTGTATTCTATCCAAAGGGTGGAGTTAGTCCTATTCAGGAGAAACAGATGGTTACACAGAAAGGTGATAATACATTTGTTGTTGGTATTAAAGGAAACTTTGACCAAGCTCAGAGTGGTGTAAAAGCTATATTTGGAGATAAAGAGCTTGAAAAGGAAATGAATGCAGCAGGATTCCAGTTCTCATCAGCTAACTCTATTAATATAGGAAGACTTGTTCCTCAGGTTGTATATTATGTATATGCTTATGCTAAGCTTCTTGCTAATGAAGAGATTACAGAAGGTGAGAAGATTAATGTTGTAGTTCCAACAGGTAACTTCGGTAACATTCTTGCAGCATATTATGCTAAGAATATGGGACTTCCGATTGATAAGTTTGTATGTGCTTCTAATGAAAACAAAGTATTATATGATTTCTTTACAACTGGTACATATGATAAGAACAGAGATTTTATTCTTACAACATCTCCATCAATGGATATTCTTATTTCAAGTAATCTTGAAAGATTAATTTATAAGATTGCAGGAAATGATTCATCTAAGAACAAAGAGCTTATGACATCATTAAATACTACAGGTTCATATGAGATTACAGATGATATGAAGAAAGAATTGGTTGATTTCTATGGTAACTATGCAAGTGAAGAAGAAACAGCTAAATTAATTAAATCTTTGTATGAAGAAACAGGATATGTTATTGATACACATACAGCGGTTGCTGCAGTGGTATATAATAAGTATAAAGCGGATTCTAAAGATGAGAACAAGACTGTTATCGCTTCAACAGCAAGTCCATTCAAGTTTACAAGAAGTGTTATGAATGCTATTGATGAAAAATATGATTCAATGGGTGATTTCGAATTAGTAGATGAACTTAGTAAGATTGGTAATGTTAAAGTGCCTAATGCTATTGAAGAAATCAGAAATGCTAATGTATTACATGATACTGTTTGTGAAGTTGATGAAATGACTAAAGTTGTAAAGGACTTTTTAGGAATGAATTAATTTATTAGATAGAAGTTTTGTGAAAATTGAAGGTAGGTTTTTATTAACCTACCTTTTTGTTTTGAAATTATAATAGGCATTTAATGAAACTTATTTTCATTAAATGCCTTAATTGTTAGAATTATTAAATATTAAAAACTAGACTGAAACTGAAAATCTTACTGTTCCAAATGAGAACTGGAATGGTAAAATTACAGAATTAGCAACATCGCTAGGTGTTAACTCTGAAAGTGGAATAGGAGGTGTAAGTGTTAATTCAATCTGTTGATTGTTAGAAACATTTACTGTAAATAAACCATTATGTAAGTTAATAAAATCCTGAGCTGATGCTTCAACATATTCATTCAATTCATTGATGTCTTCACCTGAATATCTGCATGAGAATTCAATAAGTGTAGCCTCATCAGCAAAAATATTAGTAGTAGATGTGAATTCACCATTAATTGACTGAGAAGTATATTTGTATGTTGTTGAACGAATCTCTTTCTCAGGTTGAAGCGGTGTAAAATCATCACCTATAAAACGAACTAAATTGTTGAGTAATAAAACAACAAACTCTTCATACAATTCAGGGTTAGATGTCCCTGAGAAGTCATAAAGGGAACTAACTAAAGTTTCAATCTTAGAATTCTCATTGTTAGCTATATCTTCATCAGTTAAAGAAAATTTTGATTTATATGAGTTAATAGCTTCTTCAAACTGTGCATTAGTCATATAACCCTTGTCAACAATTGCCTGACCTAAAAGTAAATATCCAAGTGGCTGAGCATGTAATAATTCCATTACCTGATCTTCTGTCATATATCCTAATTCAACAGCAATATCACCAATACGTTTGTCCATTTTACTCTGAAGTTCATGAACTCTTTCAACCTGACTTGCAGTCATATATCCAGCATTAATAGCAAGAACACCAAGTTTCATTCTTGTTTCTTTTTTCTGCTGCATAGCTTCAACTAACTGCTCAGGAGTAACTAATTTTTCATTTAATAAATAATTTCCAAAAAATTGTGTAAACATTTATTTACCTCCTTTGCCACAGTATGTTTCAACTAATTTTTTAACCTGTTCATTATCAATAGGTTTCTGTAAGAAATCTCTTGCACCAGCTTTGATTGCATCTTTAAGAGATGACTGAGTACCAACTGATGATGCCATAATAATTGTAGTCTTAGGATTAATCTTAAGAATCTCTGTAAGAGCTTCTATACCATTTTTCTTTGGCATAACGATATCCATAAAAACAATGTCAGGTGTATGCGCTTCATATTGTGTTATAGCTTCTTCTCCATCAGCTGCTTCATGTATTTCAGCACAACCAAGAGTAGCTAAACAATCTTTCAATTTCTTGCGTGATAAAATAGAATCATCACATACAAGAACCTTTAATTCGCTAATATTCATTGACTTAAACTCCTTTCGTTTTTGAATATACCAAACAATATGTATATATTGTACAATGTTTTTGGAAAAATTTCAATATCTTTAGCAAAATATATAAAAAATATTATTGCAGATTGTGTTTTTTTTGTTAAAAATATTGAAACAAATTGACTTTTAATAATGTAAAAGATATACTTGTGAGTAGTTAAGCGTAAATAACGAATGTAAATGTATTAGTTTTACTAAGAATTTTGTGGAAAAGAGGCTTTTTATGGCAATAGAGGTGTTTAATAGAGTGGAAAAGAAATATCTGATTGATGCAGATACATATGAAAGATTTTGTCAGGCTATAGAGCCTTATATGAATTATGATAAGCATTGTGTTGACGGAGCTTTTTATTCTATTAATAATATTTATTATGATACAGATACAGATGAATTAATTAGACGCTCAATAGATAAACCACCTTACAAGGAAAAGTTAAGACTTAGGAGCTATGGAGTTCCGGAGTTAGAAGATAAGGTATGGTTAGAAATAAAAAAGAAGTTTAAGGGAATAGTGAATAAGCGAAGGACACTGATAAGGTTATATAGAGCGTATGATTTTGTAGAAAAAGGTATTATTCCAAAAGCAAGTGGTTATCTAAATGAACAGGTAGTTAAAGAGCTAAAGTATTTCATAGATTTCTATAATCCGAAGCCTAAGCTTTTTTTGAAATATGACAGAATAGCAATGTTTGGGAAGGAGGATTCGGAATTAAGAATTACCTTTGATACGAATATTACTACAAGAAGGTATGATTTAAGGCTCGAGGCCGGACAACATGGAGAAAAGCTTTTGGAAGAAGATATGATTCTTATGGAGATTAAGACGATAGATAGCTTACCACTGTGGCTTACTAATATTCTTACGAATTTTGAGATAAAAAGTAATTCCTTTTCAAAATATGGTACGGAATATTTGAAGTATATAAAGAACTTAAAGAAAGGTATGGAATAAAAGATGATAGAAACAATATTTGATAACACAACAGGGATTATATATACATCGGATGCACTTAAGTGTGTTTTCGCTTCGTTAGTGATGGGATTAGTAATTAGTTTGATTTATATGTTTAGTGACAGAAAGAGAAGAATTTCACCTAATTTTGCTGTAACATTGGTGATTTTACCTGCTATAGTTTCAATTGTAATTATTTTAGTGGGAAGTAATGTTGCAAGGGCGTTTTCGATAGCAGGTGTATTTTCGCTTATAAGATTTAGAAGTATACCGGGTGATTCTAAGGATATTACGAGTGTGTTTTTTGCAATGTCAGTCGGACTTGCAAGTGGACTGGGATATATAAAGATGGCAGCGATTGTTACACTGATAATAGGTGCTGTATATTTTATTTTAATGATAACAGGGTATGGTGTCCTTAAGGCAACTGAGAAGACTTTAAGGATAATGATTCCTGAGAACCTTAATTATCAGGGTGCTTTTGATGATGTATTTAAAGAATATTCAAAGAATTATTATTTGGAAAAAGTACGAACAACTAATCTGGGTTCATTGTACGAGCTTACATATATTATAGTATTCAAAAAGGATGCAGATGAAAAGAAATTTATCGATGAGATTAGATGTAGAAATGGTAATTTGAATATTACATTATGTCAGAGAGAACCACATGTAGATACATTGTAAAGAATGTAATTCATATGTAAGTATGTATAATAAATTGGAAAAAAAAGTTGAATAGTAAAGGTAAAAATGTTATAATTATGACAATTGTTGGTTGTGAATTATAACATTTTTTTGTTATAATAATAAAGATTTTTATTAAGATAGTTTTATTCGTTAAAGTAATATCTTTTGATTAAAGTAGTGAAGGGTAAGAAACATGCAGATTGAGAAGAAGATTTTTGGACAAGATGATAATGGCATTGTTTATAAATATTTAATTGAGAATAATGGGTTTAAAGTAGAATTATGTGAGTGTGGAGCTTCTATATTGTCGATTGTGATGAAAGATGGTTATGGAAGTGAGCGGGATGTTGTACTTGGTTTGGAAGGATTAGAAGCATATAAACGTAATTGGCCCGCATTTGGGTCGGTTATAGGCAGATATGCTAACAGAATAAAAAAAGCTTCATTTAAAATAGATGATAAAAAGTATAATTTAAAGAAGAATATTATTGGTGGTTGTATCCATAGTGGATATGGTTATCATTATAGAAAATGGTCTTCGTCATATTATGAAGATTCAGATAATGTCTACGTTATATTTGAGTTATTTAGCGAAGATGGTGATCAGGGATTTCCGGGAAATTTACAGGTCAAGGTTGAATATATAGTAACAAATAATAATACGTTATCAATTAATTATTATTATATTTCGGATAAGAAGACGCCGGTTAATCTTACTAACCATTGTTATTTTAATTTGGAAGGGTATGAAAGTGGAAGTGTTTTAGAACATTATTTAATGATTGATTCAAAGGCAGTGACACAGTTCGATAAGAATTTGATGCCTACCGGAAAGATTCTTGATATAGAAGGTTCGGCATTTGATTTTAATAAAAAGAAGCAGATAAAAGAAAATTTAGATAAAACATTTAAACCATATTGTTATGATAAAGAGTATGATATTAATTATGTACTTAATAAGGAATTAGAAGAATTTTCATTAGTTGCGAATTTAGAGTCGTATGTAAGCAAAATTGGTATGAATGTATATACGAATATGCCTGGAATGCAGTTTTATACTGCTAATGCAATTGGTGGTATGAAAGGTAAGAATGGAGTTGTTTATGAAAAGAATCCGGCAGTATGTTTTGAAACGCAGTTTTATCCGGATGCGGTAAATGTTAAAGAATTTCCTTCTCCGTTTATAGAAGCTAATATAGAGGTTCATAAAAGAACGGATTATGAATTTTATATTATAAATTAATTGATTTGAGGATATTTTGCGAGAGAAATTACTTGGAAATGGAGACATAATATGAAAAATTATAATTTTTTTGCGATGTTATCCCGAATGAAATATATAAATCGTTGGGGACTTATGAGAAATACTATTGATGAAAATATTGCGGAGCATAGTTTAGAGACTGCTTTTATTGCTCACGCATTGGCAGTTATTAATAATATTTATTTTGATGGTGATATAAGTCCTGATAAAGTAGCAGTATATGCTATGTATCACGATACACCTGAGATTATAACAGGAGATTTGCCAACCCCTGTAAAATATTTCGCACCTGAGATAAAAAAGTCTTATGATATGGTGGAAGAAGCTGCGATTGAAAAACTTATTTCTTCATTACCGGTTGAAATGCAGGATATATATTCGAAATTACTGAAAGAAAATGAGATTGATAAGGAATATAGGATTATTGTAAAGGCAGCAGATAAGATTTCGGCACTTATAAAATGCATAGAAGAAAAAAGAATGGGAAATCAGGATTTTCTTCAGGCAGAATTAGCAACTTTAAGAGCAATAAAAGATTTAAACTGTAAAGAAGCAGATTATTTTATGAAAAGTTTTATAGAATCATATAATTTGACAATAGATGAGCAAGCGTAGGAAAGAGGGATGTGAGATTATGGAAAAGAATATGGCTAAAGATTTGAATGCTGGTGAGTTGGAGCAGTTTTATAATTATATATCAGATGCTTCAGAAGATGGATTTAAATATGTTAACTATGTTACAAATAAAGTTATTGTTTCTAATAAATATAAAGAATTTTTTGGTGTGGACCAATTAAATATTGCTTCTGATGGGAAAATGTTTGAAAAGGTTTTTGATGAAGATAAAAAATATGTCTTAGCTAATATTAGAAAGGCTATAAATGAAAAACTAAATTCGTATGAGTTAGAATACAGAATAGATAATGGAAGAAAGTGGATATCTCACACAGGAACTGTGAGATATGATGAAAATGGCAATGTTCTTGAGAAGTTATCTTTCTTTAAAGATGTTACTGAAATAAAAGAAAAGCAACTTGAACTTGAAAGAATGGCTTATTATGATAATGACACAGGTGCTTATAACAGGAATTATTTTGTAAAAAGATTGCAAAAAGCAATAGACAAGATTCCTAATAGTCATAACATAGTTCAAGTTTTATACATAGATATTGATAATTATAATATCATTAATGATATTTATGGATTTTCATATGGTGATGAAGTAATATGTAAATTTGCGAAGATAATTAACGAATTCACATCTCATACAGTAAAAGTGGGACGTTTTAATAATGATGAGTTTGCTATGGCTTTATTTGATGCCGAATCTGATGATTCTGCAATTGAATTATATAAAGAAATTATTGCAAGGCTTGAAAAACCAATAACACTTACTAACGGAAGAGAAGTGTATATAAGTATCAGTGTTGGAATTGCAAAATATTGTGACGAAATGCAGAATGCTACTGATATGATAAGATGTGCTGATATAGCTATGTTTAATGTTAAACAAAATGGTAAGAATAATGTTCTTATATATGAAAATTGTATGATGAATAAGTTTGTTAAGAATGTACAACTCGAGCATGAGTTAAAATCTGCTGTAGAGAATCTTGAATTTATTCTTAATTATCAGCCTCAATTTTATTCTAATCAAAAGTTTTTAAGAGGTGTAGAGGCATTACTTAGATGGCAATTGAAGGACGGTAAATTTGTTAGTCCTGCGGAATTTATTCCAATGGCTGAGAAGAACGGAACGATTGTAAGTATTGGTACATGGGTAATAAAGAAAGCATTAGAAGATTTTGCAGAGTTTAAAGAGAAGTATTCATATGACGGAATGATTTCTATTAATATTTCTGCAATTCAGTTAAAAGAGAAGAATTTCAGTGGAATTCTTAAATATTATACAGAATATTATAATCTTGATCCTGAAAAAATTGAAATAGAGATAACGGAAAGTGTATTGATTGAGGATTCAGAATCAACTATAAATTTACTAAAGAGTCTTAGAGACTTTGGATTTAAGATATCATTAGATGATTTTGGAACAGGATATTCATCTCTTTCATATTTACGAGATATTCCGATTAATACACTTAAAATTGACAAATCATTTGTTGATACAATGCTTGAAGATGAATCAACAAGTATTATAACTGATGCAGTAATTAAGATGGTTAAGAAACTTGGATTAGAGACTATTGCGGAAGGTGTGGAAACTGAAGAACAGTTTGAATACCTTATGAGAATGAACTGTGATAATATTCAGGGATATTTACTTGGCAGACCAATGCCAAAAGAAGAATTGGTTAAAATTATTCTTGAAGAAAATAAAAGTAAATTAGAAAGAAGTATTTATGGCTAAATCGATATATATAGCGGAAAAACCAAGTGTTGCGAGAGAGTTTGCAAAAGCGCTTAAGATAACGGGTAAGAATCATGACGGATATATTGAGAATGATGAAAATATCGTAACTTGGTGTGTTGGTCATCTGGTTACTATGAGTTATCCTGAGGCTTATGATGATAATTTAAAAAAATGGAGTTTAACTACATTACCATTTCTACCTAAAGAATGGAAATATGAAGTTATTGATGCAGTAAAAAAGCAGTTTAATGTTGTTAAGAATTTACTTAACAGAGAAGATGTCGATACTATTTACGTTTGTACTGACTCAGGGCGAGAAGGAGAATATATATATCGTCTTGTTGAACAGATGTCGGGAGTAAAGGGGAAAATTCGTAAAAGAGTATGGATAGATTCGCAGACAGAAGAAGAGATTTTAAAAGGAATTAAGAATGCGAAAGATTTATCAGAATATGATAATTTATCAAATGCAGCATATTTAAGAGCAAAAGAAGATTATCTTATGGGAATTAATTTTTCAAGAGTCTTAACCTTAAAATACGGTAATTCGGTTTCGAATATGTTACATCAGGATAGGGCAGTGTTGTCAGTAGGAAGAGTGATGACATGTGTACTTGGGATGGTGGTTCGAAGAGAAAGAGAGATAAGGGCATTCGTAGAGATGCCCTTTTACAGAGTAAATGCAAATGTAAAGTGTTCAGAAAAATTTGATTTTGATGCTGAATGGAAAGTAAATGAAAAGTCTAAATATTTCAATTCGCCATATTTATATAAAGATAATGGTTTTAGGAAAGAAGAATATGCTAAAGAACTTATTAATTTAATTAATACTAGTGGAAATACATTTACAGTAGAAAATATAGAGAAAAAAGTGGAGAAAAAAAATCCACCATTATTATTTAATCTTGCAGAACTACAAAATGAGTGTTCAAAGCTTTTCAAAATAAGTCCTGATGAAACACTTAAGATTGTTCAGGATTTATATGAAAAAAAATGTGTAACATATCCAAGAACTGATGCAAGAGTATTATCAACAGCAGTAGCAAAAGAGATAACCAAGAATATAAAAGGTTTAAGTAATTTTATACCTTTAAAAGAATTTTCGGATGAAATTATTGAGAAAGAAATGTATAAGGGTATTGAAAAAACAAGATATGTTGATGATAAACAGATTACTGACCATTATGCGATAATTCCTACAGGTCAGGGACTTGCTAACATTAATAATTTAAATCCAATATATGCAAAAGTATATGAGGTTATAGCAAGAAGATTTATAGCAATTTTTTATCCACCGGCAAGGTATCAAAAGATTAGTATAAAAGGGACAATGCCGATAAAAGAAGTTAACGAAGAATATACAGAAACATTTCAGGCTTCATTTAAAGTATTATTTGATGAAGGATATTTAAAGGTTATGGAATATTCTTTTGTGAGTAAAAAAGATGCAAATAATTCATCTGATACAAATAATACCGGTGAAGGAAATTCAGGGGAAAGTAATACTAATGATAAAGTATTAAGTGATGAAGCTATTAAAGCATTGAAAAATTTGAAAAAAGATGATAAACTGACTTGCAATGATTTATATATTAAGGAAGGAAAGACAACCCCACCTAAAAGATATAATTCAGGTTCTATAATTCTTGCTATGGAAAGTGCAGGACAGCTTATTGAAGATGAAGAACTGAGAGCACAGATTAAAGGTAGTGGTATTGGTACCAGTGCAACCAGAGCAGAGATTTTAAAGAAACTTATTAACATAAAGTATATAGCCCTTAATAAGAAGACACAGATTATTACACCAACACAGTATGGAGAAGCAGTTTTTGAGGTTGTTGATTTATCAATTAATCATTTGCTTAATCCGGAACTTACTGCGAGTTGGGAGAAAGGACTTACATATGTTTCAGAAGGAAAGATTACACCCGATGAATATATGGAGAAGTTAGAAGGATTTGTGTCCAGAAGGACAATGGGAGTTATTAATTCTAATAGACAATATGAATTAAGAAAAAAAATTGAAGAAGTAGCAATTTATTATAAAAAGTAGCTTAGAAAAGGAGCATAATATGTGTGGAATTGTAGGTTATGTTGGTAACAGAGAGTGTGCAGATATACTTGTTGATGGATTAAAACGTCTTGAATATAGAGGGTATGATTCAGCAGGTATTGCAGTTTTTCAAAATGGTAAAATAAAAGTTGCAAAATCTAAAGGTAAACTTGTTGATTTGGAACAGAAAATGGAAAGTGGTGAAAAACCACATGGAATATGTGGTATTGGTCATACTAGATGGGCCACTCATGGAGAACCATCAGATATTAATTCTCATCCTCATGGAAATAAGAGGGTTACAATTGTTCATAACGGAATAATTGAAAATTATAAGCAAATAAAAGATTTTCTTATTGCACAGGGATATGGTTTTGAAAGCGAGACAGACACAGAAACAGTCGCAAAATTATTGGATTATTATTATGATGGTAATCCAATTGAAACAATCAGTAAGATGATTGACAAAGTTAATGGTTCTTATGCTCTTGGAATTTTATTTAGAGACTATCCGGATACAATCTATGCAGTTAGAAAAGAAAGTCCATTGATTATTGGATTAGGAGAGAATGAAAACTTTATAGCATCCGATGTTACACCTATTCTTAAGCATACAAGAAAATATTACTTGCTTGAACATGATGAAATAGCAATAATTAATCAAACAGGTGTAAAGGTATGTACTACAGAGGGAGAAGAAATTGAAAAAGAAGAGCATATAGCAGATTGGGATATAGATGCAGCTGAAAAAGGTGGATATGAGCATTTTATGCTTAAAGAGATTAATGAACAGCCAACAGCTATTAGAACTACTATTTCACCTAGAATACAGAATGATTTACCATATCTTGAAGAGAGTGGTTTAACGTTTGAAATGCTTAAGAATTATAAAAGACTTTTTGTTGTTGCTTGTGGAACAGCTATGCATGCAGGGCTTGTTGGTAAATATGTTATAGAAAAATTAGCAAGAGTTGAAGTTATAGTTGATATTGCTTCAGAATTCAGATATAGAAATCCAATCATTTCAGAGGATGATTTAGTAATATTAGTATCACAATCAGGAGAGACAGCAGATACTATTGCAGCACTTAAATTAGCAAAAGAAAGAGGTGCTACAACTTTAGCGATTGTAAATGTAAAAGGTTCAACGATAGCAAGAGAAGCTGATTTGGTTATTTATACACATGCAGGTCCGGAGATATCAGTAGCGTCTACAAAAGCTTACAGTGTGCAGTTGAGCATAATGTATCTTCTTGCATTTGAGCTTGCGTATGCAAAAGGTGCAATAACTGAAGAAAGATGTAAAGAACTAACAAAACAACTTATAGATATTCCTGAAAAATTAAGTGAGGTATTGGTGCTTAAAGAAAGATGTCAGTTCATCGCATCAAGACTTGTAAATTCTGAAAGTCTTCTTTATATTGGGAGAGGTCTTGATTATGCACTTAGTATGGAAGGTTCATTAAAACTTAAGGAAATATCATATATTCATTCTGAGTCTTATGCAGCGGGAGAATTAAAGCATGGAACAATTTCGTTAGTTACAGAGGATATGCCTGTTGTAGCAGTTGCAACACAGAGTGACTTGTTGGAAAAGACAATAAGCAATGTAAAAGAAGTAAAAGCAAGAGGTGCAAAGGTATCTATTATATGTCCTGAAGATGTTGAGATAGGTAAGGATGTTGCAAATCATCTTATTAAGTTGCCTAAGATGGAGGATATATTGATGCCAATGCTTGCTGCGGTTCCAATGCAGTATATTGCATATTACACTGCAGTATTAAAAGGTTGTGACGTTGACCAGCCAAGAAATCTTGCAAAATCTGTTACAGTTGAATAAACTTATAATTTGATTTAAAAATAATCATATATAAGGTTATAAATGTGTCTTGATTTATGAAGTAAAACTTGTTTACAAATAACCGAAGTTCAGGTAAAATCTGTGATAGATTTTATACTGAACTTCTAGTATGTAATAATAATATAGGCAGTTGTGAAACTAATTAATAACACTTTGGGCATAACGAATTGCGACTCCTAGCGAACAATTCGGCGAGGTTTGTACGTCGAAGACGAACAAAGAAGCCGTAATTGTACGATAGGCGGAGTGAGAGTATGCACAAAGTGTTATTAATTAGAACTTCATAACTATCTAAATAAGTTAATTATAGAAAGGCTATTTTAATGATTATGAATGAAGAATTAAAAATAAATACTTTACTTGACTTAGAACATACCATAACAGCAGATTTTTTCGAAGGTCTTGAATATCCATGGGAAGTATTTAAAGGTTTGAGTGAAAAAATAATTAAACTTGGAAAATCTCTTCCAAAAGATAGATATGATAACATCGGTGATAATATTTGGGTTGCAAAATCTGCAAAGGTGGCAGCTACTGCATGTTTAAATGGACCATTAATAATAGATGAAGATGCAGAGATTAGACATTGTGCATTCATCAGAGGAGAGGCTGTTGTAGGAAAAGGTTCTATTGTTGGTAATTCTACAGAATTAAAGAGTTCTATTCTTTTTGATAATGTACAGACACCACATTATAATTATGTTGGAAATTCTGTATTATCATATAAATCACATATGGGTGCAGGCTCTATTACAAGCAATTTAAAATCTGATAAATCTTTAGTAACTATTAAAACTAAAGAAGAAAAGGTTGAAACTAATCTTAAAAAGCTTGGTGCGATTTTAGGAAGTAATGTTGAAGTAGGATGTAATAGTGTCTTGAATCCGGGTACAATAGTAGGAAAGGATTCAAATATATATCCTTTATCAATGGTTAGAGGATATGTTCCTGCCGGTTCTATTTATAAGAATGCCGGTGAAGTGGTATCCAAGATGTAATACTTTGATTTATAAAGTTTGCAATATTATATTAAACTATTAAAGAAAACAAGATTTTTTTGGAGGATTTAGTTGTGGCTGATTTAACAACAGAAATAAAGAAAAGACGAACTTTTGCGATTATATCACATCCGGATGCGGGTAAAACAACCCTTACAGAGAAGTTTTTGCTTTATGGTAAAGCTATTAACCTTGCAGGTTCGGTAAAAGGTAAAAAAACAGCAAAACATGCAGTCTCAGACTGGATGGAGATTGAAAAAGAAAGAGGTATTTCGGTAACTTCATCTGTTATGCAATTTAATTATGATGGTTATTGTATTAATATTCTTGATACACCCGGACATCAGGATTTCTCAGAAGATACTTACAGAACACTTATGGCAGCAGATTCTGCCGTAATGGTAATTGATGCTTCGAAGGGTGTTGAAAAACAAACTATAAAATTATTTAAAGTATGTGTTATGAGACACATTCCTATATTTACATTTATAAATAAAATGGATAGAGAAGCGAATGATCCGTTTGATTTGCTTGATGATATAGAAAATGTTCTTGGAATAAGTACATGTCCTGTTAACTGGCCAATTGGTTCAGGAAAGAGTTTTAAGGGTGTTTATGAAAGACAGAAAAATTGTGTTACAACTTTTAAGGCAGCGATGAATGGACAGAAAGAAGTTGAAACAAGCAGAATAGATTTTGAAGATGCTAATCATGATGAATTGCTTGAACATATGGGACAGGATTTGTATGATAAATTAAATGAAGACTTGGAGTTATTAGATGGTGCAAGTTCTGATTTTGATATAGAAGAGGTAAGAGCAGGAAATCTTACACCTGTATTTTTTGGTTCAGCTTTAACTAACTTTGGTGTGGAAAATTTCTTGCAGCATTTCCTTACAATGACTACATCTCCACTTTCAAGAAAATCGAATATTGGGGAAATAGACCCATTCAGACCTGATTTTTCTGCATTTGTTTTTAAAATTCAGGCAAATATGAACAAAGCTCATAGAGACAGAATTGCTTTTATGAGAATTACATCAGGTAAATTTGATGCAGGAATGGAAGTAAATCATGTGCAAGGTGGCAAAAAGGTTAAATTATCTCAGCCACAACAGATGATGGCACAGGAGAGACATATTGTTGAAGAAGCATATGCAGGAGATATTATAGGTGTGTTTGATCCGGGAATATTCTCTATTGGAGATACATTATGCACTTCAAATGAGAAGTTTGAGTTTGAAGGAATACCTACATTTGCACCTGAGCATTTTGCAAGAGTAAGACAAATGGATACAATGAAGAGAAAGCAATTTGTAAAAGGAATTAATCAGATTGCTCAGGAAGGTGCTATTCAGATTTTCCAGGAATTTAATACCGGAATGGAAGAAATAATAGTTGGTGTTGTAGGTGTGTTACAGTTTGATGTGTTAAAACATCGTCTTGATAAGGAATATAATGTGGAAATCAAGCTGGAACAATTACCTTATGAACATATAAGATGGATTGAAAATAAGGAAGAAGTTAATGTAAATGCTATATCGGGAACATCGGACATGAAGAAGATTAAAGATTTAAAAGATAATCCACTGTTATTATTCATTAATCCATGGAGTGTCAATATGGTACTTGAAAGAAATCCGGGACTTAAGCTTTCTGAGTTTGGTAAAAACTAACTAAAAAAAGTTCGAAATTTAATGAATTTTTTATTGAAATTTATCATATAATAGAGTATACTAAATATAACATTTAGTACTTATATAAGCCTGGGATGTGCGGCAACTCCTGTTATTTTGAACCTACATTTTTGAATCGGGACTCCTATATCATTGGGTGGATGTGAAGCCTCCTTCGAGTGGACCACAGAAGCACAAGTGCGGTAACCCACCTAGCTTCGCTAGGACTCAAAACGCAGGAATCGGCATTTTGGGTATATAAGAGAGAAAGACTGAATGTACTCCATTTGGAGTGCAGGCGGTCTTTTCTTACTTTATAGGATTGTGGGAGTGTGAAACACGTAACAATCCGTTGAATCTTAATTAGGGTGTTTTGATACCCTAATCTTTATAGGAAAGTCAAAATGATTGGAGAGATAAAGATGTATGCAATTGAAAGATTTACACTAAATGCATTAATTATAATTCTTTTGACAATTTATGCATGTTTTTATGTAGATAATCCGTATTATATGATAATATTGTCCGGTATAATGTTATGCATAGTGTGTAAAGAAAGCTTAGAAGAAAAAAATATAAATTGTATGCTTGTTATCAGATATATATTAGCATTGATTTTTGTTTTATATACAGACGTATATATTTCGTATTTGCTTTTTTATATATCCTCAGATTATATTGTGGAGCTTGATAATAAGAAAAAATACAAAATATTCATGCCAGCTATAATATATTTTTTAAAAAATTTAATTTTGCATAATCAAAATTATCCGGAGTTATTATTACATACAATTGTTTTGATATTAATATCAACAGTAATATTTTTTGTTCAATATTTTATAGAAAATTATTTATCAGCTAAAAACTCAGTTTTAAAAGCTGTAAGTGTAATGGCTGTTAATGAGATGTATGCCAACAAGTTAAATCAAGAGTTGATTATAAAAAATTATTTGACTGATAAAAACGCCCGTTTAGAAGAAAGAGAAAATATAAGCAGAAACATACATAATAGTGTTGGACATTCCATTACTGCGGCAGTTATGACTTTAGATGCGGCAGATATGCTTTTTGATGTTTCACCTGAAAAAGCAAGAGAGAAAATAAATATTGCAAATAAGCGTATCAGAGGAAGTCTTGAGTCTATCAGACAGGCAGTCAGAGTTTTAGATAATGAAAATAAATATGTAGCAATAAACGATTTTATATGTGAACTAACCACCATAATTGATAATTTTGTTATAGATAGTTCTGTAAATAGAGTAGAAATGGGAATTAGCGAGATTAATATTTATACGAATTTTGAAAATGTAAATACAGATGTTGTTATTCCTCATGAGCATACCGAATTTCTTACAGGTGCTTTAGGTGAATTTTTATCAAATGGAGTGCGACATGGAAAAGCTACTGAATTTATAGTTACACTTATAGCTGATAGCAGTAATTTAAAATTGAAGGTTTCAGATAACGGAAAAAGTGATTTTTCAAATTCTAACGAAAAAGAACGTATAGAAAAAGGATTTGGAATAAAGAAAATGATGTCGTATGTGAAAAAATGTGGTGGAGAAATGTCGATTTTTAATGAAAATGGGTTTAATCAGGAAATAACAATCAGATTATTTGAAAGAGGAAATGGAGATTAAAATGGATAAGATAAATGTACTGCTGGTAGATGATGAACCGTTATTATTAGAGAGTCTTGAAATAATACTTACTCTAAATGATATGGATATTATAGGTAAGGCAAAGGATGGTAATGAAGCACTTGATATATTAATAGATAAAAAATGTGATATTGCTTTAGTCGATTTAAATATGAAGGGAATGGGTGGAATCGAATTGATTTCTAATATGAAGTCATTGTACCCGGATGTTAAGATATTGGTTTTAACTACCTTTTATGATGATAAAAGTATTACATCTGCAATAGGTGGAGGTGCAGATGGATACCTTCTTAAAGATAGTGGAAAAGATGCAATTTTGGGAGCTATTTCACAGATTATAACTGGTACAGATGTAATTGATAAAAAGGTAATGCAAAGATTGTCAGCACTTATGAGTGGAAAAACAAAGGATATGTCCATAATGGAAGGAATGACAAGAAGAGAAGAAGAAATTTGTACATTACTGACAAAAGGATTAACTAACCGTCAAATTGCAGATACACTTTTTATATCAGAAGGAACGGTTAAAAATTATATTTCATCAATATATGAAAAAACAGGTATACATGATAGAGCCAAGCTCATTGTAGCGATAAACAATTAAAAAATATGACCACAGTCATAGTCTGATATGACTGTGGTTACTTTTATTAATGGATTTTAGATGTTAGAATATAGAAAAAAACAGGAGGATACCATTATGGGGCAGAAATTATCTGCAATGAATTATATTAAGAATAATAAAAGGCGAAGTGCAGTACTGATTGTAAGTTTATCGCTTTGTTTTATGCTTATCTATTTGACTAAATTTCTTTTATCGTCAACAGAAGAAACTTTTAAAGTGATTACTGTTGATAACGCAGAAAAAATTCAATATGTAACTTTGACTGCAAAAACACTGGGAATTGATGTTGAAAATATTGATATGGAAGAGTATGAGAAGTATCAGGATGAAAAATATTTAGAAATTGTGGAAAAACTTAAAAAACATGAAAATATTGAAAATGTATATTATTCAGAATGTTTATATTCTGAAATTTGGGCAGTTATAGGTAGTTGGTATGCTGAGATACCATTGGTTGAAGCTAATGAGGTTACGATTATTCTTGAACATTTCGGTACAAAAGTATGTAGAGGAAGGATGCCGGAAAAACCGGGCGAGATAGTTCTTGATGAAGGGTCGATGAAAAATGGTGGATATGTACTTGATGGATACTACAGAATGGATGAGTATGATAAATCATTTAAAATAGTTGGTATACTTGATTGTGATACATATTTTGGATGTGGAATACCATCAGAAGCAGAAGAAACATCTAAAATGCTTACAATTCTTTCGGATGGAAGTGTTGAAGATTTGAAGGAAGTGCTAAAGAGTGTTGGTGTAAATGCAGATGATAAAGATGATCAGATTGTGGATGTTAAAAATGGTAGGGAAGATTTAAAGACAAACGTTACTGATGTTATAAGTAGCTCAACAAATATAATCTACATATGTATTATTGTACTTATTTCATTAGCATTATTTATTGTATATACAATGTATCTTAGAGACAGACATAATGAATGGTGCTTATATTCTTCAATTGGATATTCAAGAAAAGATGTATATAGTCTTGTTATGAGAGAAGTATTAATTACTTTTTTGATAGCATTTGTTGTAGGGATAATTTTAACAGTAATTTCAGTCGTATCAATTGATAGTTTAATGCTTAAAGCTCAAGGCTTAAAGTGTAAATATATATATCCTGAAAGTATAACAGAGATTTTAGCAGCATTTATTGTGCTTATAGGTGCATTACAAATTCCAATCAGATATGCACTTAACAGGATAAAAACAGTTGATGCAATAGAAGATGATATATATTAAATATTGTTTAGTTAAGAATAATTTGATTTTAAGAAAGGTTCGGTAATTAGTATGTTTGAAATAAAAAATATATCAATGATTTACGATATGGAAAAAACGGAAAAAGTATATGCACTTGGTGGATTTGATTTAGCCTTACCTGATAAAGGTCTTATTGGAATAATAGGACCATCAGGTAGTGGAAAATCAACACTTATGTATTGTTTATCTACATTGAAAAAACCAACAGATGGACAGATTCTTTACAATGGAAAAGAGTTAATAAATTTAAAGGATAGTGAAAGAGAAAAAGTAAGAAGACATGAATTTGGATTCGTTTTTCAGAGACATTTTTTAGTACCATATATGTCAGCATTGGATAATGTAACAGTAGCAGCTACTAAAAACGGACAGGAAACTATTAATAAATCTAAGAAATTACTTGCTGGATTTGGTTTGGGAGATAAGGAAATTTGTAAAAGACCTGCTAAGCTTTCAGGTGGTCAGAGACAAAGAACTGCTATTGCAAGAGCTATGATTAATGAACCGAAAGTTTTATTTGCAGATGAACCTACAGCAGCTCTTGACCATGAAAATGCATTTGCAGTAATGAAGATTTTAAAGCAATATTCAAAAAATAATCTTGTACTTGTTATTACTCATGACCGTTCAATTCTTAAAGATGCAGATAGAGTAATTGAAATGTGGGACGGAAATATAAGTAAAATTATAGGTGGTGAAGAAGTATGAAACCATTTTCTGCATTATATTTTATAAAAGAGAATAAAAAACGTTCAGTATTATTGATGCTTATGATTTTTTTGAGCTTTGGAGTATATATAGGAGGGTTATATGTAACCAATCCTGAGGATAACTGGCAACAACTTATGGAATATTCAGATAATTGTGTTAGTGTGGTAAAAAGTTCAATGGATGGAGAAGGATATGAATGGTTATTAAATGAAGTTCAAAAGGATGGAAAAACAAAAGTAATAGAAATTGGAAGTTCGAATTATTTTGGTTGGAAAACGATTATGGGATTTGAAAGTAGTCAGGGCTTATATACGTTTCGTTCAGTAGAAGATTTTAAAACATTCTGTAATTATATGGATATTGAGTGTGATTTTTCAAAGTTAAAATCCGGTAGTATGATAATGAGTGAAAAATTTGCTAAAAATAGGGGGTTTAGTATAGGGGATAAAGTTGATGAAAAGAAATATAGTTCGATTTATGGTGAATATACACTTGATGTTTTAACAGATGAAGATGGTTATACAATATATTTTATATCTGATGAAGAAGAGTCGGGAAGAGCGCTTATATTAGGAGAAAAAATAAAAGGACATGAACTTTATTCTTATGTGTATAAATTGCATAGTCAGATTGAAGGAACAAAAAATGTCTTTGTATATCCGGGAGTTCGCCAGGAAATTGAAGTTCAGTTTGAAAGCTTTAATACAATTTATATGTTGATAGTTATATTATTATCCATAATTTTAGCAATAACCATAAATGCAGCATTTGTTGGAATGTATCAGAAACGTGAATTTGAATTTGCTGTATATAGGGCAATTGGTATTCCTAAAAAAAGTATAATAGGAAAGTTTGTAAAGGAATTATTATTACTTGATATTATAGCATTATTCTTTGGAACAATTGTAATGCTTATAGGTTTATATCTTTTAAATAATCTTGTACTTTATCCTGAAGGAAAATATTTAAGATATTTTGAACTTGTAGCTTTATATAATATGCTACTTTGTAATGCAATTATTATTATTCCGTTAATAGTTACAAGATGTAGAAAAATGCTAAAAGCAGATATCTGCGATTATTAAAATAAAGTTTGCTATTATTTCTATGGATTAGGTGATTAATAAACTCTAATAAATAGCACCTTGTGCATAACGAATTGCGACTCTTAGCGAACAATTTGACTGTGTTTGTACGTCGAAGACGAACAAATAGGTCAAATTGTACGATAGGCGGAGTGAGAGTATGCTTAAGGTGCTATTTGTTATGTATATCAAATAACTAAATTCTATGTAATAAATATGAAATGACAAGCATATTTATTGAGAAGGGATTAATGGAGGTTTTTTGATGAATAAAAAATATTTAATTTTATGTTTTTTGATAGTAGTTTTACTTGTTCTTAATATATGTTGTCTGATAAATGACAGGGATATCGGTAATAAAGAAAATAAAAAAATTGATGTAATCTATAAGAATGTAATTATCAAAGAATATTTGGATGGAAAATTATATTTCATAAATAATGGAAGCGAATTAAATTATAAAGTAAATGGTATTGATGAAAATTTACAAAATACGCTTGCGGATATTGAAGTGAAAGATGGGATTTTGGTTTCTATTAAAATAAAAAGAGAAAGTATAAAAGGAAAAGTTCAGGCGATAGGAGATAATTATGTAGAAATATCAGGTTATGGTAATGTATATTTATCTAAAGATTTTAAGTGCTATTTTGAGAATAGGGATTATTTGTTGGGGAGTATTAATGATGTGAAAGTTGGCTCTGAAAATGTAAGATTTGTTGTTGAGGGGAAAACGATTTGTGCAGTGATTATTGAAGGTGAAATTGTGTCTGAAAATATTAGGGTTTTACTTATGAATACAGGATTTAAAGATATTTATCACAATGAAGTGTCCATTATATGTGGTAGTGATTATAAATTAAGTTATAATAGTGTTGATTCTACTGGAAATGTTAAGGAAATATCAAATGATTTTGTAGCAACAGAAAAGCAAATTATATTACCAACAGACAACAGACTTGATTATGGAAGAATAAGAATTGAACTTAAGGATAAAAATTCAAAGACTACCTTTGATTCTTTTACAAGAAACGGTAATAGTCCTTCTTATAGGGGAAGTATTGAAATAGCAAGATATGACGGGAAATTAGTAATTATAAATGAATTATCTATAGATGAATATTTATATGCGGTAGTACCTAGTGAAATGCCTTCTTCTTATGGTGTAGAGGCTTTGAAGGTACAGGCAGTTTGTGCAAGAAGCTATGCAATATGTCATTTGAATGGTAATGAATTAAGTAAATATGGTGCACAGATTGATGATAGTGTTAATTATCAGGTATATAATAATACACCTGAAAATGAGAATTCTATTAGGGCTGTCGACGCAACTAAGGGTGAGGTGTTAAAACATAATGGTAGTGTTGTAAATGCTTACTTTTTTGCAACTTCATGTGGTTGTACTACTGATTCAACAGTATGGGGTGGAAGCGATTTACCATACATAAAAGGAAAACTTTTATGTAACACAGAGGAGTATTTAGATTTGAAGAATAATGATATATTCACTAAGTTCATTAAATCGGAACCGGATACATTTGATAAAGGTGTTGCTTGGTACAGATGGAATTTTTTAATTAAAGATGATGAATTAACGAATATTATTAATGACAATATTGGTTCGATTTGTGAAAAGTTTCCTAAATATGTTCAGGTTTTGCAAAATGATGGTACCTTCATACAAGAAAAAGTAAATAATGTAGGAAATGTTTTAAGTGTTTCAGTTGAACTTAGAGGAAGTGGCGGGATTGTAGAGGAACTTAAAGTTGTTGGAGAAAATAAAACAATAAAAATTATTAAGCAATCTGCGATAAGAAACCTCTTTAATATTCAGGGAATTACAATTAATAAGGCGGATAAAAGTACGGTCAACCATTTCACATCTCTTCCTAGTGCATATTTTATTATTGAAAAGAATAGTAATGGATATGCAATATTTGGCGGTGGCTATGGTCATGGTGTAGGAATGAGTCAGACTGCAGTAAAAAGTATGATAGAAAAAGGAATGAATTATAGAGAAATACTTGCTTTTTTTTATAAAGATGTATGTGTTGAGAATTATTAAAAAACTATAGTATTTGTATACAAAATAATTGCATAAATTATTGCGATAAGTTATAATTCAAGTAATAGATTGTTCGTAAACGTATATTCAGACTTGGGGGAATTTTGCTTGAAATCAAAAAAGACACATTTAGACGAATTATTTGAAACAATAACAAAAAAACATATATATATTCAGACGCATAATTTTCCTGATCCGGATGCAATAGCAAGTGCTTTTGGAATACAAAAGATTTTAGAAACACAGAGGATAAAAAGTACTATTTGTTATCAGGGAAAGATTGATAAAGGTAGTACCAAGCTTATGTGTGATAAATTGGGAATTAGCATTAAATGTATTGACGAGATTACTGATATGAATGAAGAAGATGAAGTTATTATTGTCGATTCACAGATAGGTAATGCTAACCTTGAAAAAGTTAAAGGTAAAATTACAATGTGCATAGATCATCACCCGTCGTTTGGTTTTGCAGTATATGATTTTTGTGATATCAGACCTAGAGTTGGAGCATGTGCATCTATTATTGCGGCATATTTTTTGGCTAATGATTTAAAATTGGAAAGAAATGTTGCGACTGCACTTATGTATGGAATAAAAGTTGATACTGCTAATTTGACAAGAGGAGTGTCAGACTTGGATTTGAATATGTTTTATGCATTATATAATATGTGTGATATGGATTTGATTAATTCTTTAGAGACCAGTACTATAGAATTTGAAGATTTAGACGCATATGCAAATGCAATTAAGAGTATTAAAATATATGATAATATAAGCTTTGCTAATACGGGAAATCATTGTCCTGAGCCTCTGATTGCATCAATTGCTGATTTTATGATGCTTATATCAGGAGTAAATGTTTGTGTGGTGTATTCTATCAAGGTGGATGGTATAAAGATTTCTGTAAGATGTCCAAAAGTTGTATTTGATGCAGGAAGACTTACAGGTGATGCATTAAAAGGAATTGGTAGTGGTGGAGGACATCCATCCATGGCAGGAGGATTTGTGCCATTTAAGGATTCACATGTAAAAGTAGATGAACTAATTGAGCAGATTAAGAATAATTTTATTGATACAGTTATACGATATGAAAAATATATTGGATAAGATATTGATTTGGGCAAAATAAAATTATAATAATCTCTCGGAATCTCGAGTGATTATGGTCAGCTCAGCTGATAATGAACATTGCAATATGGACTGTTCTTCCATATTTTGAATCAGAACATGGGTGTTCGTAGGAACAACCATGTTTTCTGCTGGCAAGTGGTTATCTGAGTTTTAAGCGATATTTAGAAGGTTCAGAACCATCATGGTTCATACAAAAGTTTTGAAACCTTATACTCTGGCATAAAACTTTTAAAACGAAAAAAAGCATGTAGAAATCCATGTGAATCATGTTTAGAAGCACATGAAAAATGAGGAAAAATAGGAAGGTCGCTTTCAGAATCAGAAGCAACCAAC
>JAFQCK010000142.1 GCA_017416465.1 Lachnospiraceae bacterium
ACCTAACAGCTCTGGTGCATTTCTTGGTCTATGCTTAGATACGCCTCTTCCAAGCTCCCCAAGTTCTGGCAAAGTCAATTCTTTTAAACCTTTTGAATTACTAACCGGATCTCCAAACATCTCGACAAATCGGGATTTGATTAGATTATCAAGTTCTAATAACTCTTGTTTTTTCTTTTTAATAACAGCTACACACTTATCTAATTTCTTAACAATCTCTCCTTGCATTAATATGTCTGGCAATGTAACTTCGAATTTAGATAGCCAACCTGTATTCAGATTAACCTGAGATGCTCCTTTTACATTTGCATACACTTGTCTTTCAAAGGATTTTGAATACATCCAATATCTCAAATATTCTAAATCACATATATTTTCATCTTTATTTCTTAAATATCCTAGACTTACAAATGAGCCAAATTTAGGTGTTCCTTCTGGAATAATAATTGGTTTGCCAATTGTTCCAACTCTACAAAAAAGCATATCTCCAACTTGTGGTTTTGCCCCCTGTGCCAAGCTATTATACTCATCTTCTGATATATATTTACAATCATCAAAACGTATCTCGCCACCACTAATATCTTTAACGGACAAAAATGGAACTCCTGTTTCGACGTATTTAGGAGTATGAGTAACTCCTAAATATATATCAACCAATTCCTTTAACTGTGCCATCTCATCATCTCCACAAATCTAAATTGTTTCGAATTCATTCTTACATAATTTTAACTTTATCTTAAAAACAAAATAATACTTATTAGCACAAAAATTTCTAAATTTAACTCTTTCTTCGCTTGTTTTTGTCAATTGCCAACTACTCATATACTTATCTACAGTTTCCCTATATCATATCATTACGCAATATACTTCCTATGTGAATTTTTAACATTCACCTGATTAACCATAGCATAATGCATTGTTGTATCAATCTGCTGATGTCCCAACAATTTTTGAACCTGCTCTATCGGCATACCTTTATCAATAGCTTTCGTAGCCATTGAACGTCTAAATTTATGAGGATGAACTTTATCAATATTTAATTCCCTCCCCAAATTACGCAAGCGAATCTCAACGCCACTAATCTTTAACCTGTCATTTGGTTTATCAAGTGTTACGAATAGTGCTTCATTTTTATCATCCCTACTTTTAAGATACTCCTGCAAATGCAATTTTGCACGTGCATCAAAGTAAACTCGTCTTTCTTTATTCCCTTTACCATAAACAATACATTCTCGTTCCCCAAAATTTATATCTGATATATTTAGATTCACCAATTCTCCAACTCTTATTCCCGTTGAATAAAGTAAATCTATCATAGCTAAATCTCTTATATTCTTACAATTATCTCTAAGAAGTTCAATATTCTCATCAGATAATGTTTCTTTAACCTTTGTACCTGTTCGTATTTTATGTATTCTTCGTATAGGACTTTTAATAATGTAATCCTCGTCCTCTAACCAAGAAAAAAAACTTGAAAGATTTCTTCTTATGTTATCAATCGTTACCTTACTGCAATTACTTTTCAATTGATATTTTGTCAAATACTCTCTAAGAACCTCTGTAGTAATTCTTCTTAAAGGAATATTTATTTCCGATAACATTTTCTCTATTGTAATACGATAATATTCTATTGTCCTGTTCGTACACCCTTCAACTCTCTTTGATGCTACAAACAATTCCAAATAATCATCATTACTCATTACCTTTTCTTCTTCTACTGAATCATCCTTCAATCTTTCAACCAAAACCTGTTGTAATTTCTCCAGTTGTTGGTAATTCAACTCTTCTGACATATCGCTAAGTATTTTAAATATTTTATTTTCCATGATAAACTCCTTTTTTATCAAGAGTATATCAAATCAATTACTTTTTAGATATTGATTTTACAACCTTATCAAAATCTGATTCTATAGGTTGAGTTTTATTAAATATTTCATATTCTGCATAAGCTTTTTCTTTTGCCTGCTTATGAGAAATTCTTCCATTATCTTTCAAAATATCATATCTTCTAAATTCCAAAAATGCATTAATACTATCTGAAAAATCCTGCATCGTAAAAACATTTTCTCTTTCAATTAAATCTTCTATATAATCAAAATAACCTGTTACAGCTCTTTCTAATTGTCTGATTTCTTTTTCATTTAAATAATTTTTAGCAACTGATGTATCAGATTTAAGTATTCGCCCTTCCGGTGCATTTTTCCATGTTGTTAATCCCATATGTTCTTTATTATGGTCTGCTGAATCATAAACTATTTCTGCTGCTGTTTTCTTCGTTATAGCATAATGAAATTTATTCTGTACAGTTGCATAAAACTTATATGTAATTTCAGAATCTTTATTATAATCAATGCTACATTCTGCAAATATATCTGTAATCTGTTGCCATATTCTTCGCTCACTTGCACGAATCGAACGAACTCTTTCTAACAATTCACGAAAATAATCTTTACCAAATGTTGTTTTTCCAAGTTTCAGTCTTTCATCATCCATAGCAAAGCCTTTTATCATATATTCTTTAAGTACATTTGTCGCCCATATTCTGAATTGAGTCGCTTGGATTGAATTAACTCTGTAACCTACTGAAATAATTGCATCTAAATTATAATAATTAGTAGGTATATATTGAGTTGTATTATCCTTTCTGCCATATGGATTGGGTGTTGCAATTTTTGCAACAACCAAGTTTTCGTCTAATTCCTTAGTTTCAAAAATCTTTGATAAATGCCTACTAATTCCTGATTTATCAACTCCAAATAATTCTGCCATGGCTTTTTGTGTAAGCCATATTGATTCATCTTTTATCAAAGCACTCACTGTTATAGTATCATCTTCTGTACGATATAATGCCATTTCCATTTGCTTTGTTATATTATTCATTATTAACTCCTTTTTTAGCTTATCCAAAATATTTTTGCATTAAAGAATCCATTAATAATTGTGTTTCATCTAAAGATTTTTGAACCTCAGATTTCAATTTGTCGACTTGAACAACAAAAGTAGCAAATTTGTTTTGTTCTTCTATATCTGGTGCGATTACTTTCAATTCACTTAATATCTTCAAATTGATATTCTTTTGTGCTGATTCCGGTGCTTGCGCTTCAAGAAT
>JAFQCK010000143.1 GCA_017416465.1 Lachnospiraceae bacterium
TCTCTTCCAGAATCCTAATCATCACTACTATTTTCAGACCAGCACTGGTGTGGTGGTCTTATTTTGGTACCTAATTTTCAACCTGTATAAAATTTTCAAAGTTCTTTCATTTTAGCCTTGACTTTTTATTTGCAGGCTAATGTTTTCTCTTTCTTGAAACATAGAAGCACAATATATCGTCAAGTGAAGCTTTATCATATGTTAAGTCGGGATATTGTTTTTTAATGGCAATAGGGTTATTAATCAGTGCTTCTGCGCCATAAGAGTTTTTTCTTGAACTTATTATGTATTCTTTAGGAAGATTTTCGATTTCTTCTGAACTACCTTTTACTATAAGGTGATTTTCAAGGATTAAATATTTTTCATCACTTAATAAAAGTGTACCTTTATCAATGAAAGTAACATAATCAGCAATACGTTCTAAATCACTTGTGATATGAGAAGACATAAGGATTGAATGTTCTTCATCTTCCATATATTCAAGAAGTATATCCAGTAATTCGTTTCTTGCAATAGGGTCAAGTCCTGCAGTGGCTTCATCTAATATAAGTAGCTTAGCGTCATGCGATAAAGCAACAGCCATTTGAATCTTCATCTGCATTCCTCGAGAGAATTTTTTTAAAGTTTTATTAAGTGGTAATTCAAAACTTTCTAAATATTTAAAATAGGTTTCTTCATTCCAGTTTTTATAGATATTTTTCATTATGCTGTTTATTTGTTTACAAGTAAGTGTGTTAGGTAGTGAAAGCTCATCAAAGACAACTCCTATATGCTCTTTTACGGAAAAATCTTTTTCTTTATTATCAATACCTAATACTGAAATATTACCACTGTCAGTGTTAATAAGATTTAGAATTGATTTTATGGTAGTTGTTTTTCCGGAACCATTTTGTCCGACAAATCCCATAACAGTTCCTTTGATAAGCTTAAAACTTAGGTCGTTTAAAGAGAAATCTTTATAGTTTTTGCTTAAATGAGTTATTTCGATAGCATTTTCAAAATTATTGCTAAGTAATTGTTTTTTGCTCATAACTAATTCATGTTCCTTTCTAATTATATTTCAGATAAAAGAAGATTAAAAATCTCTTTTAATTCTTGATTACTTATTCCGGTTGTATTTGCTAGTTCTATGGCTGAAGTTAAAGAAGCTTCAATCTTTTTAAGATTTTCTTCCCTAATTAAATCCACATTCTTAGGAGATACAAAGCTTCCTTTGCCGGTGTAAGATTTAATAAAACCTGATGATTCAAGCTCCTCATATGCTCTTTTGGTAGTAATTACACTTATTTTTAAGTCTTTTGCTAAGGTTCGCATAGATGGTAATGCATCACCTTCTTTTAGTTCGCCCTTTAGTATCATTGATTTGATTTGTTCCGTAATCTGCTCGTAAATTGGCAAATCGCTTGAGTTACTGATAATAATCTGCATTTTTTTACACCTTTCAAAATGTATATATACAATATATACAATATATACTATATAGAAATAACTGTCAATGGATAAAATATTTAATTAAGTAAAAAAGTTAATAAAGTAATGATATTTGAAATTAAAAAATTGGAATATAGTAATTAACTGTAGAAAACTTGTAGAGAAAATAGCAAAGATATGATACAATTTTTAAAGATTTATGTGCAGACTTAAAAATGTATTTATTCTCAAATATATAGGGAATAAGTATTGGTTTTATTAATTGTAGGATTATTATAAGTAGTTGTTTATATTTATGGGAGGTAGCTATGGCAAAAACAGTAGCGATTGGAATACAGGATTTTGGAGATTTAATAAAGAAAAATCTTTTTTATATTGATAAAACTATGTTCATTAAAGAATGGTGGGAAAGTGGTGATAATACAACTTTAATTACTCGTCCACGACGCTTTGGAAAGACTCTGAATATGAGCATGGTCGAGCAGTTTTTTTCAATTGATTATGCGGATAAGGGAGATATATTTGAAGGACTTTCCATATGGGAGGATGACAAATATAGAAGGCTTCAAGGAACATATCCGGTTATTAGTCTTACTTTTGCAAGAGTAAAGGAAACTACATCTGAAAATGCAAAGGAACAGATAAGAAATATTATTAAGAGAGTATATAAGGAATATATTTTTTTGAAAGATAGTGATGTCCTTACAGAAGATGATAAGGATTATTTTGACAGTATCTTATCAGATAATGTTTCAGAGGTAGCGGTTACAATATCTTTGAACCAACTTTCAGATTTTTTATACCGATATTATGGAAAAAAAGTAATAATACTTCTTGATGAATATGACACACCTATGCAGGAGGCATATGTGAATGGTTATTGGCAGGAATTAGTAGCGTTCACAAGAAGCTTGTTTAATTCCACATTTAAGACAAACCCATATATGGAAAGAGCATTGATGACAGGTATTACAAGAGTGAGCAAAGAATCTATATTTTCAGATTTAAATCATTTAAAGGTTGTAACAACGACATCTGATGAATATTCAACTTCTTTTGGTTTTACTGAGGAAGAGGTATTTAATGCAGTTGATATGTTTGGATATACAGAGCAAAAGGATAATGTTAAGTCTTGGTATGATGGCTTTGTGTTTGGAAAACATAAGGACATATACAATCCATGGTCAATACTTAATTTTTTAGACACAGGTGAAATAACAGCGTATTGGGCAAATACTAGTGCTAATAGTCTTGTGGGTAAACTTATTAGAGAGGGTGACCGTGGTATTAAGGAGAAAATGGAATTACTTCTTAAGGGTCAATCCATAAAAGAACAGATTGATGAACAGATAGTGTACAATCAATTGGATAACAATGAAACTGCAGTGTGGAGTCTGTTGGTTGCCAGTGGATATATGAAGGTGCTTGGTGTTGAAATAGGCGGAAGGTATGGTACAAAGAGAATCTATGAGCTTTCTATAACAAACCTTGAGACATTGCAGATGTTTGAAGGAATGGTATCTACCTGGTTTGAAGGCGTGAATAGTTCGTATAATGGATTTATAAAGGCATTACTTGATAACGATATAAAATCAATGAATGCATATATGAATCATGTGACATTAAGCTGTTTTAGTTATTTTGATACCGGTAATGGGGTAGCAGGTCTTGGTCCGGAGCGATTTTATCATGGCTTCGTATTAGGATTGTTAGTGGAACTACAGGAAGAATATATTATTACATCTAATAGGGAGAGTGGATTTGGAAGATATGATGTGATGATAGAACCTAGAGATACGGAACATAAGGATGCTATTATATTAGAATTTAAGGTACACGATGACGAGGATGAGGAATCATTAAAGGAGACTGTAGCTGCTGCTCTTAAGCAGATAGAAGATAAACAGTATATGGCACAGTTAGAGGAAAGAGGTATATCTAAGGAACGTATCCGTAAGTATGGAATTGCATTCCAAGGGAAAAAAGTGCTGATAGGTTAGTAATTATTGGACTGGCGTACAAAACTATTCAATTATAACTTTAAAAAATGCAGAACGCATTATTTTCATAGTACATTCTATGAAGATAATGCATTTTTGTAAGTGGAAATTTAAACAATGTGAAGCTTGGCTAAGAGAACGTGGATTTTTAGAGTAGTAGGAGGTGAGAACATTGGCATTTAATGATTTAATTGCAATGAAGAAATCTTCAAAAAAGCCACAAGAGGGTGATGTGTTTGTGTTGCAACCTTTGATTGGCAAATTCTATTTCGGAAAGGTTATACAAACAGATTTAAAGAGTATAGATTCTTTTATTAATGGTATGACACTTATTTATATATACAACTACTGTTCCATAGAAAAGGAGATTCCTTTAGAGTTAGAAAAGGAAGAGTTTTTGATTGCACCTATAATAGTTAATAATCAACCATGGTTAAAGGGGTATTTTGAGACCATAGGTAATAAACAAGTATTAGAAAATGAGAAAACTGTAGATTTTGCTTTTTGGGACACATTAAAAAAAGAATATGTTGATATTAATGGACAAGTAATAAAAAATAAACCTCAATATTGGAGTATCTATGGCTTGGGAAGTTATGGAGTTGTAGGTAAAGAGGTGAGAAAGGCAATCACGGAAAAAGAATAGCTATTATAAGACTAAGTCAAGCACCAATCCTAGATAGGAAGGAGATGTTAGAGTATGAAGCTGAGTATGTTATCAATAGAAGGAAATAATGAACATGAAAAAAAGAATGATATTATGTCAATTCGCACTAGAACGTATTACATTACAGAAATTTTTATGCATTTTCTGGGTAAAATTGATTTAGATGGAAATGACAAATTAGTTATACAATTTTATGAAAGACCTAAATCAGAAGATAAATATATGTGTGATAAGTTTTTTTATGTTTCATGTTATTATGTGGATAAAAAATATAAAGCTAGTGTGTATAGGAGTATTAATAGATATGGTGAAATGTGGTATGTTGAAATGGAAAATAGAAATGATAAAAGTATTAAGAAATATCAAATTATGAAACAATATGCTCATATACCTAAAACAGAATTTTTTAAAAAATCATATTGGGAGAATGAAAAATTTATTTTGAAAGATAGGTTTGGCAGAATCGTACAAACAATTGAAATTAGTAAAAGTTAGTTTATGGAGGATGTAGAATTTGAATAATGTCTAAATATAAGGATATTCACCGTATCAAAATGCTTTATAAAAAAGGTGGAAAAAAATAAAAAAAGTACTTGCCAAAATCTCACTTATACGCTATACTACTTAAGTACGATTTCCATATGGCTCGTTGGTCAAGCGGTTAAGACGTCGCCCTCTCACGGCGAAAACAGGGGTTCGATTCCCCTACGAGCTGCTATTTATTTTATACCGATTGAGGTGTTCGTCACTATATAATGAGATTTATATATGTGGCGTTTTTTTTGAATAATGGCAAATTTTAGTTACCGGCTGTTTGGAAGATAATTTAGCGAATTATTGCTTGTAACTAACTGTAAATAAAACTATAGATTATGGAGGTAAGAGATGAAACAGGCTTTAGACGTTAATCATATTAATCCTTTTTTACAGTCAGCATTATCTATTTTTGATAGCATGATGCAGATGAAGTTGGCTATAGGTAAGCCTTGTGTATCCAATTTGGCATTTAATGACCAAATATTCGCATTGCAGGTTGGTCTTACAGGAGATTTAAAAGGACAGATTTTCTTTGTAATGTCGATTGATGCTGCAAAGAATGTTGCAAGTAAGATGATGTGTGGTATGCCGATTGAAGAACTTGATGAGATGTCAGCTTCAGCGCTTAGTGAACTTAGTAATATGATAATGGGTAATACAGCTACATTATTTTCAACTAAGAATATTAGGATAGATATTACACCACCGCTTGTTCTTATGGGTTCTTCTATTAGAATAACACCTGAAGTTCAAGCTCTTAAGGTTCCTTTGTTCTATGAAGGAGCAGAATATATAGGAATGTATATTTGTGTTACAAAAGAATAAGAATTGGTAAAAAGTTCTTGCAAATATTTGGAAACGTGCTATACTACTGTATAGGCATTATGATTTTGATTTAAAAGAGTGGGCGAAAGTCCACTCTTTGATGTTTGTAAAAAAAGTCTAATTAATAACAGTTCAGTTAGGAAGAGTATGGAGGTAATGAATGGCTAAGAGAGAAGAATATGAAATTAAAACAGAAGAATTAGTTATGCCACTTATTGAGCAGAACAATTTTGAACTTGTTGATGTGGAATATGTAAAAGAAGGTAGTAATTGGTATCTGAGAGTATATATTGATAAAGAAAATGGTATCAATGTAGATGATTGTGAATTGATTAGCAGAGCTCTTAGTGATTTACTTGATGAAAAAGATTTTATAGAAGAAGCTTATATATTAGAAGTTAGTTCTCCTGGGTTGGGAAGACCACTCAAGAAAGAAAAAGACTTTGCAAGAAGTATTGGAGAAGAAGTTGATATTAAATTATATCGAATGAAAAATGGTAGAAAAGATTATACCGGATTTTTAAAAGCCTATGATAAAGAAACAATTACTATAGAAGAAGATGAAGAAGAAATTGTATTTTTAAGAAGTGAAGTTGCACTTGTACGACTTTCATTTGATTTTTAAATAAACAATATTTACAATAGCAATATAAGAAAAAAATTATAATGACACATAATTAAATTTGACATAAAAAGAAAAAAAGAAAAGGAGATTAAAAAAGGAAATGAATAAAGAATTAATCGAGTCATTAAATATTTTAGAAAAGGAGAAAGACATCAATAAAGAGGTTATGTTTGAAGCAATTGAAAATTCGCTTCTTATGGCATATAAAAACCATTTTGGGAAATGTGATAATGTAGTTGCTACAGTTGACAGAGAAACAGGAGATTATAAAATTATTGCAGATAAAGAAGTTGTTGAAACAGTTGAAGATGCATCATGTCAGATATCAGTTGAAGCTGCCAGAGAAATAAGTGCAAGAGCTGATATTGGAGATATCGTAAAGGTTGATGTTAAGTCGAAAGAATTTAGTAGAATTGCAACACAGACTGCAAAAAATATAATTTTACAGAAAATTAGAGAAGAAGAAAGAAAAGTTGTTTTTGAACAGTATTATGCTAAAGAGAAGGATATAGTAACAGGTATTGTTCAGAGAATAAATGGTAAGAATATTAGTATTAATTTAGGTAAAGCAGACGCGGTTCTTATGGAATCAGAGCAGGTGAAAACAGAAGTATTTACACCAACAGAAAGAATTAAATTATATGTTACAGAAGTTAAGGAAACACCTAGAGGACCAAAGATTAATGTATCAAGATCTCATCCGGAGCTTGTAAAAAGATTATTTGAAGCAGAAGTTGCTGAGGTTAGAGATGGTACAGTTGAGATTCTTAATGTATCAAGAGAAGCCGGTATAAGAAGTAAGATTACTGTTAAATCAAATAATAAAGATGTTGATCCACTTGGAGCATGTGTAGGAATTAATGGTTCAAGAGTAAATGCTATTGTTAATGAACTTAGAGGAGAAAAGATTGATATTGTTCCTTACAGTGATAATGCAGCAGTTTACGTGGAAAATGCATTAAGTCCGGCAAAGGTTATTTCAGTAATTGCTGATGATGAATTAAAGACTGCAAAAGTAGTTGTACCGGATTATCAGTTATCGTTAGCAATTGGTAAAGAAGGAATTAACGCTAAATTAGCTGCAAAGCTTACAGGCTTTAAGATAGATATTAAGAGTGAATCGCAAGCAAAGGCTCTTAAAAATCAGGAAAATGAAAATATTGATGAAGAAAATATTGAAGAATAATCTGATTATAAAGGAAAAAGTGTTATGAGTGCTACTAAAAAAATTCCTATGCGTCAATGTGTAGGTTGTGGTGAAATGAAACCTAAAAAAGAGTTAATCAGAGTTTTGAAAACTGAAGAAAATAATTTTATTATTGATAAGACAGGCAGAAAAAACGGAAGAGGCGCATATATTTGTTTGGCAAGGGAGTGTCTTGAAAAGGCAATTAAATCTCGTGGTTTAGAACGTTCTTTTAAGATGAAGATTTCAGAAGAAGTATATGAATCTCTTAAAGAAGAATTTGAGTAACTGTTCAGAGTCATGCAACTTCATTAAAATATGCGATGAATGCTTGCATTTGTGAGCATATTTTAATAAATAATTTTAAATGAAAAAATTTAAATAAAAATTACAGATAAAATATAGCTGGGAAAGGTGTGTTTGTTTATGCAGGATAGGGTGTTGTCAATGCTTGGACTTGCAACGAAAGCAGGAAAAATAGCTAGTGGAGAATTTTCAGTTGAAAAGGCAGTGAAATCGAATAAGGCATACTTGGTAATTGTATCAGCAGATGCATCTGATAATACAAAGAAAATGTTTACTAATATGTGCACATTTTATAAGGTTCCTATATATTTTTATGCAGATAAAGAAACACTTGGTAATGCAATTGGAAAACTCACAAGAGCATCAGTTGCAGTGTTGGATGAAGGATTTGCAAAGTCACTTGTGAAAAATTTGGATATAAGAATGGAGGAATAATATGGCAGATTTAAGAGTACATGAACTTGCTAAGCAACTTAATGTAGATAGTAAAGTAGTAAAAAAGATTTTAACAGAGAACGGAATAGAAGTAAAAAGTCACATGAGTTCAATTTCAAAGGAAGCAGTTGAAATTGTGAAAAAAGCAGTCACAGGTAACTCTTCGGTTGACAATAAAGCTGAAGAAAAGAAAAAAGAGGTTAAACAGGATACTGTTAAGGCAGATGAACCAAAAAAAGAAGAAGTGAAGAATGCTGATAAAACAGAACAGCCAAAATCACATATAACACAGGTATATAATCCGCAGAATAGTACTCAGTCAGGTTCTAATAAAAAACAGAATAAGCAGAAAAATCAGAATAATAAGAGTAATAATCAAAATAACGAAAATACACAAGCTAAACAGGGAAATATGCAGAAGAAACAAGTAAACCAGAACAATAATCAGAATAATAATTCAAACAATAATCAGAAGAATAATAATCCGAAAAATAACAATCAGAACAATGATTTTAAACAGAATAATAAAAAGAATCAGAATAATCAAAATAACAATATGAATTTTGGAAAGAATGGCAAGAAGAATAATCAGCCTGCACCAAAACCGGCGCCACAGCCTGTTATAAAGGAAGAAATTAAGGAAATTATTATTCCTGAAACTTTAACTATTAAGGAGCTTGCTGATAAGATGAAGATTCAACCATCAGCTCTTGTTAAGAAGTTATTTATGCAGGGACAGATTGTAACAATTAATCAGGAAATTGATTTTGATATGGCACAGGAGATTGCTCTTGAATATGATATCATTGCAGAAATGGAAGAAAAGGTTGATATCATTGAAGAGTTGCTTAGAGAGGATGAAGAGGATGAAAGAAAGCTTGTAAAACGTCCTCCTGTTGTGTGCGTAATGGGTCACGTTGACCATGGTAAAACATCTCTTCTTGATGCTATTAGAGAAGCAAATGTTATTTCGAAAGAAGCAGGTGGAATTACACAGCATATCGGTGCTTATACAGTTTCGGTAGACGGAGAACAGATTACATTCCTTGATACACCTGGACATGAAGCATTTACAGCAATGCGTATGAGAGGTGCGCAGTCTACAGATATTGCTATTCTTGTAGTAGCAGCTGATGATGGTGTTATGCCACAGACAGTTGAAGCTATTAATCATGCTAAAGCAGCAGGAATAAGTATTATTGTTGCTATTAATAAGATTGATAAGCCTAGTGCAAATATTGATAAAGTAAAACAGGAGCTTGCAGAGTATGAGCTCGTTGCAGAAGATTGGGGTGGAGATACTATATTTGTACCTGTATCAGCCCACACTAAAGAAGGTATTGACAGTCTTCTTGAAATGATTCTTCTTGAGGCAGAAGTGTGTGAATTAAAAGCAAATCCTAACAGAAAAGCAAGAGGTCTTGTAATTGAAGCTCAGCTTGATAAAGGAAGAGGACCGGTAGCAACAGTACTTGTACAAAAAGGTACACTTCGTATTGGAGATGCTATTGCAGCAGGTTCAAATTACGGTAAAGTAAGAGCGATGATTGATGATAAAGGTAACCGAGTAAGCGTGGCAGGTCCATCTATGCCGGTTGAGATATTAGGTCTTAATGGTGTTCCAAATGCAGGTGAAGTATTTGTTGCAACAGCTAATGATAAAGAAGCCAGAAACTTTGCAGATACATTTATTAAAGATGGAAGAGAGAAACTTCTTGAAGGTTCTAAAGCTAAGGCGAAAATGTCACTTGATGATTTATTTAGCCAGATTCAGGAAGGTGAGCTTAAAGAATTAAATCTTATTGTTAAGGCTGACGTTCAGGGTTCAGTTGAAGCTGTTAAGCAGAGTCTTGTTAAGTTATCAAATGATGAAGTGGTTGTTAAGGTTATTCATGCCGGTGTTGGTGCAATCAATGAATCAGACGTAATTTTAGCTTCGGCTTCAAATGCTATTATTATTGGATTTAATATCAGACCTGACAATATGGCTAAAGATATTGCAGAGAGAGAAAAAGTTGATTTAAGATTATATAGAGTAATTTATCAGGCAATTGCAGATGTTGAAGCTGCTATGAAGGGTATGTTAGACCCTGTATATGAAGAAAAGATTATCGGTCATGCTGAAATCAGACAGATATTCAAGGCTTCAGGTGTTGGTACAATTGCAGGTTCATACGTTCTTGATGGAGTGTTTAGACGTGGTTGTAGCGTAAGAATTACAAGAGAAGGTGAACAGATATTTGAGGGACCATTAGCATCACTTAAGAGATTTAAAGATGATGTTAAGGAAGTTAAATCTAATTATGAATGTGGTCTTGTATTTGAAAAATTCAATGATATCAAAGAATTTGATATTGTAGAAGCGTATGTAATGGAAGAGGTTCCAAGAAAATAAAGTAACGAGCAAGCACGTAAGTGCAACTTTGCGAATGGCGTGAGCTGAACAGTTACAAAAAAAATAAGTGAAAGGCATATTATTATATGAGAAAGAACAGCATTAAAAATACACGTATTAACAATGAAGTTTTACGTGAACTTAGTAATATAATCAGAGGTGAGATTAAAGATCCCAGAATTAATCCGATGACAAGTGTTGTTTCTGTTGAGGTTACACCTGATTTAAAACTTTGCAGAGCTTATATAAGCGTTCTTGGTGATGAAGAATCACAGAAGTCTACTATAGAGGGACTTAGAAGTGCAGAAGGTTATATAAGAAGACAACTTGCATCATCGATTAATCTTAGAAATACACCGGAGATTAAATTTATATTAGATCAGTCGATTGAATATGGTGTTAATATGTCACATTTAATTGATGAAGTGAATTCAAATATAAATGATAACGATGATGAAGAGTAATATATGTTAGAATGACCGGATTTTTATTATAGATTAATAAAATCCGGTGTATTCAGCATTTGAAAGGAGTAACATCGTGGGAGATTATGCTATTAAAGATTATCTTAAGGATGTAAAAAAAGTAGGAATGGCAGGGCATATAAGACCTGATGGAGATTGTGTAGGCTCTTGTTTAGGCTTATATACCTATATAAAAAATAATTTTAAAGAAATTGAAATCGATTTATATCTTGAGCCTATACCTAAAAAGTTTGATTTTTTAAAGTATTCAGATGAAATTAAGCATGAATATGTAGAAGGCAGAGAGTATGATTTGTTCATTTCGCTTGATTCAAGTGAGCTTGACAGACTTGGAGATTTTATACCATATTTTGAAAATGCAAAGAAAACATTGTGTATAGACCATCATATAAGTAATTCGAATTTCGCGGATACAAATATTGTATATCCTACTTATAGTTCAGCAAGTGAATTAGTATATACATTGCTTGACGAAGAATTGATAGATTATGATGTGGCGTGTGCTTTGTATCTTGGAATTATCCATGATTCAGGAGTGTTTAAATATTCAAATACCTCCACACAGACAATGTGTATTGCAGGCAAATTAATGGAAAAAGGCATACCATTTACATCTATTATTGATAATACATTTTATTCGAAAACTTATGTACAGAATCAGGTACTCGGAAGAGCGTTATCTGAAAGTGTACTTTTCTGTGATGGAAAATGTATATTTACTGTGATAAGAAAGAATATGATGGATTTTTATCAGATAACATCTGAAGATTTAGATGGAATTGTAGAGCAGATGAGAATTACAAAAGGTGTAGAATGTGCAATTTTCCTTTATGAAGTAGGAGAATTGGAATATAAAGTAAGCTTGCGTTCAAATGAGCTTGTGGATGTGAGTGTTATTGCTACACATTTTGGTGGTGGAGGACATATAAGAGCTGCCGGATTCAATATGAAAGGTACACCTTATGATGTACTTAACAATATTTCAGAACAGATTGAATTACAGATGAAATAAAAGAGGTAAATTAAAGTTATGAGTAATACTGGTGTCAATGGTGTTATTAACATATATAAAGAAAAAGGTTTTACTTCTCATGATGTAGTTGCAAAGTTAAGAGGAATATTAAAAATAAAGAAAATTGGTCATACAGGCACACTTGACCCGGATGCGGAAGGTGTACTTCCTGTATGTATAGGAAATGCAACTAAGCTTTGTGAACTTATTATGGAAAAGGATAAAATCTATGAAGCAGAGCTTATCTTAGGTAAACAGACTGATACACAGGATATTTCAGGTGAGATTTTGAATGAAAGTGATGAATATTTAAAACTTAGAGAAGAAGAGATAACTAATGTTATAAACAGTTTTGTGGGAGAATATGACCAGGTACCTCCGATGTATTCTGCACTTAAGGTTAATGGGAAAAAGCTTTATGAGTATGCCAGAGAAGGCCTTGAAATTGAAAGAAAATCAAGAAAAGTAAATATATTTGATATAGAAATATTATCAATAGAGCTTCCGGTGGTTAAAATAAAAGTTCATTGTTCTAAAGGAACATATATAAGAACTCTTTGTAATGATATTGGTGATAAGCTTAATGTTTATGGATGTATGGGGAAATTGCTTAGAACTAAGACAGGGGTATTTGAAATTGAAAAAAGTTATAAATTATCTGAAATTCAGGAAATTGTAAATTCAGGAAATATAATAGAAAATCAAGCCTTAATAAAGGTAGATGAAGTACTTTCTGATTATGAAAAGTTAATTCTAAATAAAAATTATGAGAAATTGTTATTAAACGGAAATATACTTGATAGAAAAGCATTTTCTTTTGAAGACGGATTAACAGCTGTATTTGATACAGATGGTAAATTGTATAGAATTTACGATTCTGCAGGTAAGTTTATGGCAGTTTATAAATATTTTAAGAAAACAGATATTTTAAAACCTGAAAAAATGTTTATGTAAAAGGTGTGAAAATATGCATGTATATAATGAAGAACTGGATTTTAAACTTGAAAAGTCAGCAGTAACTCTTGGCAAGTTTGATGGAATTCATTTAGGACATAAAAAACTTATAAATGAAATAGTTGAAGCGAAAGAGAAAAAGGGATTATCAACTGTTTTGTTTTCTTTTGATACGTCAGGAATAAAAAAAATACAGTCAATTACAACTAAAGAAGAAAGAGAATTAATTTGCAATGATTTAAATATAGATAATATAATTTTCTTTCCGGTTAATCCGGATACAATGTCGATAGAGCCTGAGGAATTTATTGAAAAAATATTGGTAAAAAAAATAAATGCCAAAGTAGTTGTTACAGGTAAGGATTTCAGATTTGGAAAAAACAGACGTGGTGATGTGGACATGCTGCTACGTTTTTCAAAAAAGTGCGGATATGAGCTAAAGGTAGTTGATAATGTTATGGATGGTGATAACAGGGTTAGCAGTTCTAACATAAAACAATTAATAAACGAAGCTAATATAACTAAAGCTAATGAAATGCTTGGATATTCTTATTTTGTATACGGAATAGTTGAAAGAGGAAAGCAGATTGGAAGAACGATAGACAGGAGGACTGTCAATATAATTCCTAATGCTAATAAAATTATTCCACCAAATGGAGTTTATAAAACTACGATTTCGATAGCAGGAAAACAGTATAAAAGTATAACGAATATTGGAAAGTGTCCAACTGTAAGAAATGATGGTGGGATTACAATAGAAACACATATTTTTGATTTTGATGAAGAAATATATGATAGTAAGGTAAAGATATCTTTTGAAAGATTTATTAGAAAAGAAAGAAAATTTGATTCTTTAGAAGAATTAAGAAAGCAAATTAATCTTGACATATTAGAGGCGAATTCATAAAATTAAGATAATTATTTTGAATATAAATTGTATAAATGTTTGTTAAGATGTGTTCACAGTGTACATGCACAAGCATACTGTGAACTATAATTATACAAATGATTAGAAATTGATATATTGAAAGGAGATTTACTATGTTTAATACATTACAGTTGTTGGCAGTGAATACCGGGGATGAGGGTGGTTCGACAAAATTTATTATAATTGGTTTAGTGTGTGTTGCTCTTATTGTTGTTTCGGTAGTTTTATCAAAGACAGGTAAGAAATAATAGGATAAAATAAAAAAGGCTGTTGTTTTAGTGTGACAGCCTTTATTTTTTTATATAGCGTGTTTACTACAAAATACCTTTAAAAAATAATCCTGAAAATGGTTCAAGGTGTAATGTGATTTTGTTATAATTTGTTGATAATTTTTGACCTTTTTTGTATATGCCGTGGCCACCATAAGTTTCTTCAGAATTTGAGAGAAGAACTTCTAAATCGATATTGTTGTTAAAGTATAAATCATAGTCATGAGCATACTTGGAAAAATTAAATACTGCAATTATTTTGTTATTATCACAAGTTCTTTCAAATGCATATATACATCTTTCTTCCTGATGGCAGTCAATCCAATTAAAACCACATTCGTTATGGTCAAAAGTGAAAAATGCCGGTTCTGTAACGTATATCTTATTTAAAGCATCCATAAAATTAGCGAAATTTTTATGTTCTGGTGTTTCGAGAATGTGCCAATCCTGTTCTCTTCTTTCGTCCCATTCACGAAGCTGTCCTATTTCATTTCCCATAAAATTAAGTTTCTTGCCGGGATGAGCATACATGTACATATATAAGGCCATTGCCTGAGTGAATTTTTCGTGTAAGTCGCCGCACATTTTTTGAACTATAGTACCTTTCATATGAACAACTTCATCATGTGAAAGAGGTAATAAGAAGTTCTCGCCGTAGTAATACATCATTGAAAATGTAAGTTTATGATACATATTTGAACGGTTATCAGGAGAATTTTTGAAATAATCCAAAGTATCATTCATCCATCCCATGTCCCATTTGTAATCAAATCCCAAAGAATTATCTGAAAATCTGTCTGTAACATTAGGAAATGCAGTGGAATCTTCGGCAATTAACATAATTCCTTTGTGTGTATTTTTAAGTTCCCTGTTCATGTGTTTTATAAAATCGACAGCATTATTATTAACACCTCTGTTTTTATCACCATGCCAATAAATAATATTACTAAGGGCATCGATTCTAAGTCCGTCAAAATGGAATTCTTTTATCCAGTAATTTGCACATGAGCTTAGAAAACTTTGAACTTCACCTCTCGAGTGCATAAAGTTTTTGCTTCCCCATTCACTATAACCTACATCTGCATTAGGATATTCGTATATACAGGTTCCATCATACTCTGCAAGTGCATAAGCATCTACTGCGAAGTGAACAGGAACAAAATCAAGTATTACACCAATTCCGTTTAAATGACATTCATTTATAAAATCTTTTAATTCGTCAGGAGTTCCATATCTTTTTGTAGGACTGTAAAAACCTGTACATTGATATCCCCAGGAATTATCACAAGGATGTTCGCTGATTGGCAACATCTCAATATGAGTGTAATTATGTTCTTTGACATAAGGGATTAGCAAATCTTTTAATTCAGAATAAGAATACCAACCATTTTCGTTATTCGTATTATTTTTCCATGAACCTAAATGTACTTCGTATATGTTTAAAGGTTTATCTTTACAGTTCGTTCTGCTATTTATCCATTTTTTATCAGTAAATTCAAATGAATACAAATCAGTTACCATTGAGGCAAAATTTGGTCTCAGTTCCATTTGAAAACCATAAGGGTCACAGTGGTCTACATAAGAGCCGTCTGATTTGTAAATTCGATATTTATACATAGAGCCTGGTGCTACATTTGGTATAATGCATTCATAAAAAGCACCGTTCTGAACACGATTCATCGGGGTTTCGCCCCAGTTATTAAAATCGCCTGTCAGTGATATATGTGAGGCAGAAGGAGCAAATGTTCTGAAAGTTGTTTCTGCTTTCGTATAATGACAACCAAGATATTCGTAGGCATCTAAAATCTTTCCGGTATAAAATCCGTATAAATCCATAATTTGTACCAAGCCATTTAGGCTATTATCCTTTCTTTTATTTTTATGAATTTGTCATACTAAACAATATTTGAAAATAATAATTTAATTGACAGTAGTTGTTTAATGACGTTATAGTATGTTATACTAGTGAAAGAAAAAAATATATAAGCAAATTTTCAAATATGTAATTTAAGCAACGTATTTGAAAAATAGTTGAAAAAATATTATATTTAGAAATAAGGAACTTAATAATTGTAGAACACCCCATCAAAAAAAGCTTTAGAAATGAGGTATTAGTATGGATTTAAGAATAGAAAGAACGAGAAGAAGTATTATAAATGCATTTATAGAGTTGCGTTCTCAAAAGCCGATTGAAAAAATAACGATAAAGGAGCTTGCTGAATTAGCGTGCATTAATAAAGCAACTTTTTATTCGCATTATCACGATATTTATGATTTAACAGAGCAGTTGGAGAATGAGATTATTAATTCTATTGTAGAAGGTATTCCGGATACTGTTTTTTTGAATCCTAAAGAGGATATTGAAGTATTGTTCGAAGCTTTTTTGGCAAAAAAATCTTTGACGGATATTTTGTTTTCAGGTTCAAGGTCATATGCATTTGCGCAAAAGATGGAACAGATTTTAAAGAAACATATATATAAAATTGATTCTGATAGTGAAATTAGTTTGGAACAAAATATTTTGTTTTCTGTATTAGTACAAGGAACTTTTCGTGCATATTGGTGTCATTCTGAAAAAGATTTGAAAGAAGTTATACAAATTTTAGGAAATATAAATGATTGTCTTGTTAATAAATATGTACCGATAAGTGATAAATAAATTATGAATAAAAAATAAGCTAGTGACTGTAAAATGGAGAAAAAATGTATTTGATTTCAATTTATTTTGACGAAAAAACTACTAAAAGAATACAAGGGTATATAGATAATATTGCAAAAAAGACCGGCAATACATTTATGACGAATGGAAATGTTTTGCCACACATTACTATTTCTGCATTTGAAACCCAAAATGAAAGTGAAGCTATAGATAAGTTTCAAAATGGAATTAAGAAAATAAAATCAGAAAATATACAACTTGTTTCAGTTGGAATGTTTTTACCGTATGTAATATATATAACACCTGTTTTGAATGAATATTTATACGAGTTACAATGTGTCTTTTATGAAGAAATTAAAAATATAAATGATATAAAAATTCGTAGTAATTATACACCGTTTAATTGGCTTCCGCACATTACTGTTGGGAAAAAACTTTCTACTGAAGAGATGAAGATAGCATTTAATGTGATGCAAAATCAGTTTGGAGCATTTGAAGGTAAAGTGACAAAGATAGGGTTGGCAAAAACAAATCCATATTATGATATAATTACGTATGAATTATAGTGTTATATTGAAAGGAATAAGATTATGAATAACTTATATAACAATAATCAGAGGAATAGACATAATACTGAATTTGGAACTTTGTTCATCAAATAAAGTTTCTGAATTTGGGGAAAGATGAAGACAGATATTTACTGGATGTTGAAGTTACTTTGCGTTTATCAAGATTAATTAATAATAAAATTAAGACGGAGAATGAAAAAGTAGTTCTTAAATTGTCAGGAAAAAGCGGGATGAAAATTAATAATATCAGTTCAATAATGGAATTTACATGTAATAATAGTGGTTCGACAATTGATATTTTAAAAGGCAGTAAGTGTGATTATTGTGGAGAAAATATGGATTATTCAGAATATGATTGGATTATTGATGGATATTACTCAAATGTTTCTAAGGGTGAGCTTAACGATGCTAAGGAAAAAGTTGTTTTTGGAAAGAAAAAGTATGTAGAATATTATAAGAAATTGAAGGCAGAACTTTCGTTTGCGTTTGTGATAGCTTTAATAGTTGTAACATCGTTTACTCTTGTTAAGAATAGAGAAGTTATACATATGATAAAACATCAATCCGATTATGATAAACAGTATAATGAAGAATATGAATTGCTGCCAAAACCTGAAGAAATTGCATCAGAAAGCAGTCTGAAAAAAATAAATGATGAAAGTTGGGTGTTTAATAAGGTTTTTGAGTATAAATATGAAGGTGATTTTAATGAATTTTCAAAAGGATATATTGAAAAGATTTGTAATGAATCGGAATATATACTGTTAAGCTCTTCAGAGGATTATTTTGGGGTATATAAGATGAACCAATTTGATGAATATATTTTTGGGTGTTATGGTTTGTATGTGGAATACATAGATGGAAAAATAAAGATGGATTTTTCTGTTTATGACGTAGTAGATGATTTTGAAGAAAAAATTGAAGAAGGTTTTTTTGAGTAAAAATATAAAAGAAAGGTGATTTTTTGAGAGAAATTGCCTTTTTTTGCATTGACAAGAAAATCTTTTGTGTTATAATGTTTTTGTAATAAATTTAACAATTTTGTAACAATTTAATCGAGTTTGCTAAGAAGATGTTCTGAAAGGGATATTTTGAAAGGATTACTGATGAAAAAGAATTTAAAAACAATGAGAACAGTTATATTCGGGACAACAGGTGTTGCATTAGCGTTATTATTCGGAATTATGCTTAATAATGGTGAAGATGCAGTTGCTAATCAGGTTACAAAGAAAACATATGCAGGTGGAATTCCTTGTGCAGGTATTGCACTTATGTCAAATACTCATAGTTCGGATGATAATATTTCTACTGATACAACAGGTGGAATGGCAAGTATACTTAAGTTGTATTATGAGAATAATAATGAAGATGCTTCGGTAAAACCGGTGGATAAAGTTTTAAGTCTTATGCCACAGGCTGATGAAGAAGTACAGGATAGCAGTGATAATACTTCACAGGAAGATAACAGTACAGGTAATACAGAAGATAGTTCAGATGCAGATGCTTCAACAGATGAGATTATAGAGTCGGTTATTTCTTCGTATAAAGTATTGGGTGTAGCTAATGTTACTAATTATCTTAATGTTAGAGAAGAAGCAAGTCTTGATGGTAAGATTTTAGGTAAGCTTCCAATGAATGCAGGTTGTGAGATTTTAGAAACATTAGATGGTTGGTATAAAGTAAGTTCAGGTAATGTTGAAGGATATGTTAGTGCAGAATTTCTTCTTACAGGTAAAGAAGCTAATGAAAGAGCTAAAGAAGCTTTGGCTACAGTAGCTAAGGTTAATGCCGATATGCTTATGGTTAGAGAAGAGCCTAATACAGAGTGTTCTATTTTAACAAGAGTAGCTCAGGATGAAGAGATAGAAGTAGTGGAAGTTCTTTCAGGCTGGGTGAAAGTTAATATTGATAATAAGACAGGATATGTTTGTGCAGATTATGTTGATGTATATGATACTCTTCCAAAGGGTGTTACACTTAAGGAATTATCATATGGTGATGGAGTTTCCTCTACAGCTATTGAATTGATAGAGTATGCAAAACAATTTTTAGGAAATCCATATGTATATGGTGGTACAAGTCTTACTAACGGTACAGACTGTTCAGGATTTACAATGAGAATATATCAGCATTTTGGATATAGTTTAAGCAGAACTTCAAGACAGCAAGCACACAACGGAAGAAGAGTTTCACTTTCAGAGATTCAGCCGGGTGATTTGTTATTCTATAATCATGGAAGTCAGATTGGACATGTTGCTATTTATATTGGTAATGGTCAGATTATTCATGCAAGTACAGAGAGAACAGGTATAATTATTGGTAATGCGTATTATACAACTCCTGCATGTGCAACAAGGATTCTTAACTAATAGTGTTACAATTTTGATGTAGAATTGCTAATTAATTGTTTACAAAGTGAATATCTTATGCTATAATCGTCGAGGTTAAAAAGCGTATACTTGGTTATTGGACACTCCGACCTGTTACTAAGTGTATGGCGATAAAAAATATTTAGGAGGATTTATCATGATTTCAAAGGAAAAGAAAACTGAGATTATTGAAAAGTATGGAAGACAGCCTGGAGATACAGGTTCACCTGAAGTACAGATTGCTATTTTAACAGAAAGAATCAGAGAGTTAACAGAGCATCTTAAAGTTCATCAGAAAGATCATCATTCAAGAAGAGGACTTCTTAAGTTGGTTGGTCAGAGAAGAGGACTTCTTGCATACTTAAAGAAAACTGATCTTGAAGGATATCGTGCATTAATTGAAAAATTAGGTATCAGAAAATAATTAGATATCTTTGTGAAAAGTATTTGGGCGGATTATATCCGCCCTTTTATGTTTTGAAAAAAAAGCTTTTTTATTAAGATATTATGTGGTAAAATCAATATAGTTTTGCATTCTGCAAGTTTTATATAATGAATTACTCCGAGACCACTGAAAAGGTTATGTTAAATGTTGTGATAAATCATAGGTTTTTCAGTGTTTTCGGTCGGATATCATTTTATGCAGATATGTGAGCGGATGATATATATTTAAGAAAGGAAGCAAACAGAGTTTGCAAAGGTAAAGTTATGTACAAGACTTATAGTTTGGAAATTGCCGGAAGAACATTGAATGTTATTATAGGCAAGGTTGCAGCACAGGCAAATGGTGCGGCATTAATGCAGTATGGAGATACAACAGTGCTTTCAACAGCAACTGCTTCAGAAAAACCAAGAGATGGAATTGATTTCTTCCCGCTTAGTGTTGAATATGAAGAGAAGTTATATGCAGTAGGTAAGATTCCGGGTGGATTTAATAAAAGAGAAGGAAAAGCATCAGAGAATGCAATCCTTACATCAAGAGTAATTGACAGACCTATGAGACCATTATTCCCAAAGGATTATAGAAATGATGTTACTCTTAATAATATGGTTATGTCAGTTGACCCTGAATGTCGTCCTGAATTAGTAGCTATGCTTGGTGCTGCTATTTCAACATCTATTTCAGATATCCCGTTTGACGGACCATGTGCTTCAACACAGGTAGGTATGGTTGATGGAGAATTTATTATCAACCCATCACAGGAACAGTGGAAGAATGGAGATTTGAACCTTACAGTTGCTTCTACAAGTGAGAAGGTTATCATGATTGAAGCAGGAGCAAATGAGATTCCTGAAGATAAGATGATTGAAGCTATTTATATGGCTCATGATGTTAATCAGAAGATTATTGAATTTATCAATCAGATTGTTGCAGAGGTTGGAAAAGAAAAACACGAATATACAAGCTGTGCAATTCCGGAAGAGTTATTTGAAGAGATGAAGAAGATTGCTACACCTGAAGAAATGGAAGTAGCAGTATTTACAGATGATAAACAGACTAGAGAAGAAAATATCAGAGTAATCAGAGAGAAATTAGAAGAAGCTTTTGCAGAGAATGAAGAATGGCTCGGATTAATCGGTGAAGCGTTGTATCAGTATGAAAAGAAGACTGTAAGAAAGATGATTTTAAAAGATCATAAGCGTCCTGATGGAAGAGAGATTACACAGATTCGTCGTCTTGCAGCAGAGGTTGATTTAATTCCTAGAGTTCATGGTAGTGCGATGTTTACAAGAGGTCAGACACAGATTTGTAATGTATGTACACTTGCACCATTATCAGAGGCTCAGAAGATTGATGGTTTAGATGAGAATGAAGTATCTAAGAGATATATGCATCATTATAACTTCCCGGGATATTCAGTAGGTGAAGCTAAGGTTTCAAGAGGTCCGGGACGTAGAGAAATCGGACATGGTGCTTTAGCAGAAAAGGCATTAGTTCCTGTTCTTCCTTCAGTAGAAGAGTTCCCATATGCAATTCGTACAGTATCAGAGACATTTGAATCAAACGGTTCTACATCAATGGCTTCAACTTGTTCATCATGTATGTCACTTATGGCAGCAGGTGTACCAATTAAGAAGATGGTTGCAGGTATTTCATGTGGTCTTGTAACAGGTGATACAGATGATGATTTTGTATTATTAACAGATATTCAGGGACTTGAAGATTTCTTTGGAGATATGGATTTTAAGGTTACAGGTACAGAAGATGGTATCACAGCTATTCAGATGGATATTAAGATTCATGGTCTTACAAGACAGATTGTAGAAGGTGCTATTGCAAGATGTAGAGAAGCAAGAATGTTCATTATGGATACTTGTATGAAACCGGCTATCGCAGAACCTAGAAAAGAAGTTGGTCCATATGCACCAAAGATTGTACAGATTCAGATTGACCCTGCTAAGATTGGTGATGTTGTTGGTCAGAGAGGAAAAGTTATTAACACAATTATCGAAAGAACAGGTGTTAAGATTGATATAACTGATGAAGGCGCAGTTTCAGTATGTGGTGTTGATAAGAAGGGCATGGACGAAGCTGTTAAGATGATTACAACAATCGCAAGCGAATTTGAAGAAGGCCAGATTTATGAAGGTACTGTACAGAGTATCAAAGAATTTGGAGCGTTTATTGAGTTTGCACCTGGTAAAGAAGGAATGGTTCACATTTCTAAGGTTTCTAAAGAAAGAATTAACAGAATTGAAGATGTTCTTACACTTGGTGATGTTGTTAAAGTTGTGTGCTTAGGAAAAGACAAGATGGGAAGACTTAATTTTAGTATTAAAGATGTAAACTAATATTAATGTTGTGATAAATAGTTTTTTCTCATAAATTTTATGGAATGATAAGTAGAGTGATTTTACTGTATAAGCAATATGAAAAAGTAAAATCACTCTTTTAAAAATATTAGAATTTATTAGAACAAATAGAAGAAAGGAAGTGTTTTAATATGGAAAGAAATCTTGAAACAATTTGTATACAGGGTGGATGGCAGCCTAAAAAGGGTGAACCTAGAATTTTGCCAATATACCAGAGTACAACATTTAAATATGACACAAGCGATGAAATGGGAAGATTATTCGATCTTGAAGATACAGGATATTTTTATACAAGACTTCAGAATCCTACAAATGATGCGGTTGCAGCAAAGATTGCGGAACTTGAAGGTGGTGTTGGAGCAATGCTTACATCTTCAGGACAGGCAGCTAACTTTTATGCAATTTTTAATATCTGTAGTGCCGGTGACCATGTTGTAAGTTCTGCACCTATATATGGCGGAACATTTAATCTTTTTGCAGTAACAATGAAGAAGTTGGGAATTGATTTTACTTTTATTGATCCTGATGCTTCAGTAGAAGAGATTTCAAGTGCTTTCAGACCTAATACAAAGGCATTATTTGCAGAGACTATTTCAAATCCGTCATTAGTAGTTCTTGATATTGAGAAATTTGCTGATATTGCACATAGTCACGGTGTACCACTTATTATTGATAATACATTTGCAACACCAATTAACTGTAGACCATTCGAGTGGGGAGCAGATATTGTTACACATTCAACTACAAAATATATGGATGGACATGCAATGAGTGTAGGTGGATGTATAGTTGACAGTGGTAATTTTGATTGGAATAAAAATGCTGAAAAATTCCCGGGACTTACTGAGCCGGATGATTCTTATCATGGAATTATTTATACAGAGAAGTTTGGAAAGTTAGCATATATAACAAAAGCAACAGTACAACTTATGAGAGATTTGGGTTCAATCCAGTCTCCACAGAACGCATTTTTATTAAATGTCGGTCTTGAAACTCTTCATTTAAGAATGCCAAGACATTGTGAGAACGCACAGAAGGTTGCTGAGTACCTTGCATCAAATGATAAGGTTGCATGGGTAAATTACTGTGGACTTAAGGATAATAAATACTATGATTTGGCACAAAAATATTTACCAAACGGAAGCTGTGGAGTAATTTCATTTGGTCTTAAAGGTGGAAGAGAAGAGTCTATTGAATTTATGGATAATCTTAAACTTGCAGCAATTGTTACTCATGTTGCAGATGCAAGAACATCAGTGCTTCATCCTGCAAGTCATACACACAGACAGCTTACAGAAGAACAGCTTATTGAAGCAGGAGTTCAGCCGGATTTAATTAGATTTTCTGTTGGTATTGAAAATGCAGATGATATTATAGCAGATATTGAACAGGCGCTTAATAGATAAAAGATGATTAGCTATACCGAAACTTAAATATAATTTATTAGATGATAGAATTATATTGGGTTTCGGTATTTTTTGTGTGATATTAGTATGATTTTAAGAAGTTTTGTTGGAGATGTTGAAATAAATATACTTTTTGGCATTTGATGTATTGAAATATCTATACTTTTTTGAAATTTATATTTTGGTGATTTTAATATTACTAATATTGTTGTAAAATTATTAGAAAAATATTTAGGAGAATACAAAATGAATAAAATACTTTTTGAAATAAAAAATATAATGACTGATTGTATTGAAAAACATTTATCTGAGATATCTTTTAATGATTTAGAAGGTAATGGTGCCATTTTTTATATGAATGGAAAAAATGGAACAGAGTTTGACTGGTATGTCAATGATAAATTATCAGATTTTATGATGTTTTATAATGATGAAAATAATATGGGAGCTGTTAAGGCAACAATTTATAATGATGGCGGATTGTTGATATATGTCTATGGAGATAGAGGAGAAAAAGTTATTAAGGAACTTAATTGCAATGTAGAAGCGACTGAAGATGATATTTTTAATTTGGCAGTTAGCCTTAAAAATGAGGCAGATGATAAGAAAATATGGGATTATAATATTGAAAAAATAGATACAGATTTAAAACTTGAAGAAACCAAGATAAAGACATTTTGTGAGCATGAGCCTTATTATGCGGACATGAGGGAAAGAAAATTGTTAATGGGGAAAATAGGTTATGCTTCAAAAAGGATTTTTGATGAAGGATGGAAGATTGGATATATGTGTCGTGATGAAGCAGTAAGGGAAAATGATAGTGGATGGGCATTTATGGTAGGTAATGAGGATGATGATTATATTAATGATGCTCAAAATATTCAGGTTGTGAGTATTTATTCATTAATGCAGTATGATAGAGATATTATAAAATATATAACTAAGCCAGTGGGAACAAGATTGGTTCGAGTGTCTTCAAATGAATTTGAGGAAGATAATAATGATAAGGAAATTTATATGGAGAAAATATATGAATAATAAATTGAAATATTTACTAAATGAATATAATTGGGATGATGGATTTGATTTGCCTAAAGAATTGTTGGAGAATTCTGATTGCGATTTGGCATTGGCGTTAGAGATATTCTATTTAGCCGATGGATACTCTTATTTGATTGATAAAGCAAAGAGTACTCCATTAAAGGAGTGGAAGTTATTTGTAGAAAAACTATATGTTGATATTTTAGCGGGTAAGTACATTCAGACTGCGTCGAATTTTGAAAATCCATTAACTAAGGTGCAAAGATATAAATTAAAAAAACAACAGATACCAGATATATTTTTGATAGATTTATAAATGCTATTCCCATTAAAGAAAAACTAGAATTTATTAATTCATATTACGCATAGAAAGTATATATCATAATTTTTATTGTAATGACAATGTATTGATGTGTAATGAAAGAAGTGCTATGATATAGAAAAAGTGAGGAGATGTATCTTATGAATACAAATTTAAATGTTGAAGGTCTTCCGTTCATCGTTACCAAGAATAGCAAAGAAGCGTTGAGGGAACAAGCGGTTGCTATGCTGATGCTTGATTTGAAGCGAGCTGAGGAACGAGCTGAAATAGAAGGTTGGATTGATGCAGATGATTTGGAGCGGGAATTGGGGGTAATTGATTGGAAAAGATAAAATATACTCCTGATGCAGCGGATAAACTACGTGCATTAAAATAGGCAACATCCGATGAATATGGTGGGGATAAAGCCAAGAAAATTATCAAAAGCATAACAGATGCAATAAGAGGGCTTTGCGATTATGAAGAAAAGGGTCCTAAAGTTTCGAAAATGTTTGATGTGGTGTCAGACTATCGGTATATATTTGTGTCTAGAAATTATGTGTTTTATAGGATAGAAGATAAATACATTCGAATAATTAATCTTTATCATGAGAAAGAGGATTTTATGTGGCAGTTGTTTGGAATTGATACTACACCTCAAGATATGATAGATTATTTGGATGAATAGAACAGAAGATTAGAAGTTTGCAATGAGGAGAAATAGAAAATGTCAGAGCAGGAATTAAGACAGGAAACATGTGAAATAGCAAAACTTTTTAGAAATGAAGAAGTGTTAGATGAAGAAATTTTAAGTAGGATAAAGGCTATGCCAGAAGTGATTCATGAGAAACTCCCTTCAACAGCTAACCTTTTTCTAGAATCAGTATTGGAAGACAGATTGGAAATTACAAAAGTGCTTGTGGGAATGGGAACGGATATTCATTTGCAATGTAAACCAAGTTTAATCTCAGGAAATGCTTTAAATGTGGCACATTCACCAGAACAAGCTGATTATTTATTGAGTTTGGGAATTGAAATAGAAAAGAACCTGGTGTTAAGAGAAAGTTTTGTAAATCCAGCAATTATGGCAGTAAAACATAATGACAAGAAAATGATGCTTTATTGGTTAAATAAGCAAAAGGTTCTTTTTTCACAAGAGAAAGAATTTTTGGATGCACTAATTAACGAAACCATATATCAGGTTACTATTATGAATCAATATGATATGCTGGCATGTATTATTGCTGATGATGAGTTGTATTATGTGTTGAAGGAAATATATACGAAAGAAGATGATATGCAATCTATTAAATTACAACTTAGTTCTTTAAGAAAAATAACTGAGGAAGGTTTAGAAGAAAAGAAAAAGGAATTGAAAAAGATTCTAAATGAAACAAAAAAGAATCTGTCTATGTAAAAATTACACCTTACTTTCAGTTTTGTTAAGAGTTGAAAGCATACGAGAATTTGAAGTTGGTGGTGATAATATTATGAATAATCCGTGGAAGGATATTAGCTTATCTGATTATGAGAGGCATATGGCATTGGATTCTGTTCAGCAGTTGCAGGCGATGAATCAGATGATGAAAGGACAATTAAATCAATATGATATACAATCTGCTATGATACTTGGGATTGCAGGTGGTAATGGCTTGGAGCATGTTGATACTGAAAAATTAAACAAGGTTTATGGTGTGGATATAAATCAAGAATACCTAACAATAACCAAAAAGAGATATGAGAACATCTCTGATACATTGGAGTGTCTTTGTGTAGATTTGATTAGTGAGGCGGAAAAACTTCCGCAAGTAGATATGTTAATTGCGAACCTACTGATCGAATATATTGGATATGAATGTTTCAAAAAAGTAGTGACAGTGACAAAACCTATATATGTATCGTGTATTATTCAGATAAATGTGGATGATAGCTTTGTATCAGATTCTCCTTATCTGCATGCGTTTGATGGTTTGGAGACTGTTCATCATCAAATGGCTGAACAGGAACTGCAGAATAGTATGAATGAAATTGATTATCAGTTAATTCAGATGTTAGAACATCAGTTGCCGAATGGAAAGAAATTAGTACAATTAGATTTCTATAAAAAACAGTAACAGAGAGATAATTCAAATTCAGGTTTCTGGTGAGTCTGAAGAAATGCAAGAATTTTAATTGTGTGGAGATGTAATTATGAAGTTAAAGTATGAAATATATAAGCATATTGGTAAAATATCAGAACAAAATAATGGCTGGATTAAAGAAGTAAATTTAATTAGTTGGAATGATAGAGAACCAGTGTATGACATAAGAACATGGACTTTGGACCATACCGAATATGGAAAAGGGGTAACTATTACACAAGGAGAAATGAAGAAACTTCAGGAATTAATAAAAGATATGATAGTTTTTTGAATCCTATAGAGAAATTTATGACATAATCAATGATATGACAGAAGTATTAAATACATCGCAGATGCAGAAGTTACAAGAAGTGTTGATAAATCGTTTGTCAGAGAATAACACAACTGATTTTTAGACTTTTTGGATACAGTTAATCTGTAAAAATGAAGTGATTATATCTATTAGCGTCAAAATTGGGGATGATGACGATAAAGTTGACGCTAATGACGTTAACGGAGAGAATGAAAAGTATACATAATTATAAATGAATTATGTGTTGTGAACATAGCAAAATATCTTGAAAATATATTAGTTTAATAGACTCCGGGCTATGCGTAAAAGTATAGCCCGTAGTTTTTTTGATGTTTATTGGTGGAAAGAATGGTTGAGTGTGATATAATGATAAAAGAAATAAAAATTTGAAAGTTAGTTTCTTTTTAAGAGAATTAAGCTGATTGAAGGAATGTGAATTCTCATTTAGAGGAGAAAGGTGGACTAGATGAAACATAAATATTTAAAGTTAACATTAATGTTATGCACAGCTTTATGTCTTGGTTTAACTTCATGTGGAGCTATAGAAAATGACATAAATAAAGAAAGTAACGTTAATAAAGAGAGTAATGTTAATAAAGAAAATGATAGTTTGAAAATAGAACAAGAAGAGATTGCTGTTCGTCCGTTGGGGATTTATACAGGTGAATATAGTGAACAGGAATGGAGTCAGACTGATAATAAGATGCTTGCCGGTGTTATTTACCCAATATTCGGTCTTGAGAAGACTTGTGCTATAGACTATCCTAATCTTGCTAAAGCATTATCGGATTTAAGTGAACAAAAGAAATCTGATGCTATGGAAGAATATGAAGATATGATTTTAACTGCTCAAGATGAGCTGCTATATAATTTGGAATATTTCAATGGGTTAACTACGGAAAATACTGTAACTGTACGACGTTCCGATACTAATGTAACGAGTCTTTTGTTTCATTACTATTCTTATCAGGGTGGTGCGCATGGTAATTATGGTTATGGAAGTGCAAATTATAATTCGCAGACAGGTCAACAAATAAAACTTGAAGATGTCATTAGTAATACAAATAAATTGTCGGATTTAGTAGAAAAACATCTTTATGAAGTCTATGATACAGAGGCTTTTTATGAAAATATAGATTTGAAAACATATTTTTTGGAAGAAAAAAATCAAATCACATGGACTTTGGATTATAATGGGATTACGTTTTATTTCAACCCTTATGAAATTGCGCCTTATGCAGCAGGAACTTTTATCATAACACTTACTTATGATGAGTATCCGGATTTGTTTGAGGGAAAATATATAGAAGTTCCAAAAAACTATGCCATAGAGATTTCCGACAATACAATATATCATTATGATTTAAATGGCGATGGTGATGCAGAACAATTGTCGATTTGGAAGCGTGCCGACGAAAATTATGAATGTAACCAAATATGTATTAATATTGACGAACAAATTATAGAGGATGATCTTAGTGCTTTTGATATGGATGTAGTTTTAGTTCATTTGGCAGATGATAAAAATTATTTGTATGTAGAGAGTACAAGCGAAAACGATTATAAGATTCTTACAGTATACGATTTGAGTAAAGGAATAGCAGTGAAGATAGATTCTGTTGCAGGTGGATTCTATACATCAGTCTTGGATGAAGAGAAATATGTGACAGTTAAGTTGATTATTACCAATCCTGAAGAATTCTTGCTGGATACTTATACGGATTTGTTAAGCACTGTCCATGGGCACAAGATTTATTCCGTAGGTAAAAATGGTCTGCCTGTTTCAGAAGATGAATTGTATGTTTTTGATTCTGAATATATATTTACTTTATTGCAGTCATTAGAGGTTGAAGTTGTGAATGAAGAATCCGGTAAAATAACCGGCAAAAAGATAATAGATGCCGGAACAAGGGTTGTTTATTGGCGTACTGATAATGAATCTGTAGCTGATTTAAAGTTGCCTGACGGTACTATTGGTCGTATAATATTAGATTCAGGTGAATGGCCTCGAACTATTAATAATGTTCCGATTGAAGAAATTTTTGATAATTTGTTGTTTGCAGGTTAACGACAAAGTAAAATAATTATATAACAAGGATTATTACAACATCAAACAAAAAAAGATATATATTGAATATTAATGTGAAGTGCATAGGAGGAATCAAAGTGAGCAGTAGTTTTATTGAATGTAAAGATGTAGTAAAAGAATATAAAACCGGTGATATATGCATACGTGCAACCGACGGAATGAATTTTACCATTAATAAAGGTGAATTTGTTGTTATGGTTGGACCATCGGGTGCAGGTAAGACCACTATTCTTAATATTTTAGGAGGAATGGACAGACTTACTTCGGGAAATATGATAGTGGATGGTGTGGATATTGGGAAATATTCTCATAAAGAGCTTACAACATACAGAAGACACGATATAGGATTTGTTTTTCAGTTCTATAATCTTGTTCCGAATCTTACAGCTTTGGAAAATGTAGAACTTGCTAATCAGATTAGTAAAAACCCATTGTCTGCGAAGGATATTCTTTCTGAGGTTGGTCTTGAACACAGACTTAATAATTTTCCTGCACAGTTATCAGGTGGAGAACAACAAAGAGTATCAATAGCGAGAGCTTTAGCTAAGAATCCGAAACTTTTACTTTGTGATGAACCTACAGGTGCATTAGATTACAATACTGGAAAACAGATTCTTAAACTTTTAAGTGACACCTGTAGAAAAAATAATATGACAGTAATTGTTATTACACATAACCAGGCTATTGCACCAATAGCTGACAGAGTAATAAAAATAAAAAATGGTAAGGTAAGTTCGGTTAAGATAAATGAAAATCCTCAGGCTGTGGAGGATGTAGAATGGTAGGAATGAAATTAAAGGCTTATAGAAAAGATTTCTTCATGGAAATAAAACATACATATAGCAGATTTCTTTCTATTATGTGTATTGTTGCACTTGGTGTTGCGTTTTATTCGGGAATCCGTTCATCGGGCCCTGATATGAAGATATCTGCCGATAAGATGTATGATGAGTGTAAAATTTATGATTTAAAGATATATTCTTTACAAGGACTTACAAATGAAGATGTAGAAAAAATAAAGTCGATAGAAGGTATAGATAAAGTAGAAGGTGCATATTCGGCTGATGTTGTAGACATTAGTGGCTCGCAGGAAAGAATTATTAAAGTTTCTTCAATGACAGAAGATGTTAATAGGATGCATCTGGTTAAAGGGCGTTATCCGGAAAATTCTAAAGAATGTATGGTTGATGAAACTTATTTTAATAATGCAGGTTATGAAATAGGAGATACGGTAACCGTAAAATCGGGAAAACAGGATATGCCTGTCGAATATATGTTTAAAGAAATAAGCTATGAAATAGTCGGAGTATATAACAATCCATTATTTTTAAAAGTGGATCATGGAGATACAGAAATTGGAAATGGTAAAATAGATGGATTTATGACTATTGTTTCAGAAGATTTTGCATTTCCTACATTTACAGAGATTAATGTTTTAGCAAAAGATGTAATTGATTATTTATGTTATGATGATGAATATGTTGATAAGATAGATGAAGTTTCAAAAAAGATAAAAAATGCAGACGAGAAATATATAGTTACAGACAGAAGAGTTGTGCAATCTTATTATGAGTTTGAAATGGATGGTGACAGAATAGACAGGGTAGGAGATATTGTTCCTATAATCTTTTATATTGTTGCTGCACTTGTAAGTCTTACTACTATGACACGAATGGTGGATGAGCAAAGAACTTTAATAGGAACATATAAGGCGTTAGGTTATGGAAAAACTATAATAGCTATGAAGTATATCTTATATGCATTTTTAGCTACTATATTTGGAAGCGTTATTGGAGCAGCTGTAGGTAGCTTAGTGTTACCAAAAGTTATTATTAATGCATACAAGCTATTGTATGCCAACATATATTTGATTGAAACCCCAATTAACATAAGACATTGTTTGGTATCAGTAGGAATATCAATGCTTTGCGTTATAGGAGCAACAATGATTTCATGTTATAGAAGTCTTAGTACAAGTGCAGCTGAGCTTATGCGACCTGTTGCACCTAAAAATGGAAAGAACATTCTTTTGGAAAAGATACCGTTTATATGGAAAAGAATGAGTTTTACATGGAAGTCGGTTTTTAGAAATATTTCAAGATATAAGAAGAGAATATTTATGACTATATTTGGAATATGTGGTTGTATGTCACTTCTTTTAGTTGGATTTGGAATAAAAGATTCTATTGGAACAATTGTTGCCTCTCAATACGAAGATTTGCATAAGTATGATTTGTATGCAAAATATAGCGCTGGATATAATGGAGAAGAGATAAGAATAATTAATGATTTTTATGATTCTAAAAAAGAGATTGACTCGTACATTAATATGTATTCAGCAACTGCACAGATATCTAATGGTAAGAAAAATATTAGTGGATATATTTATGCAATAGATGATGTGGAAAAATTCAAAGATTTTATAATATTTGGAACCGGTGACAATATACCTGAGATTACAGATGATGGTGTTGTCATTACAAAAAAACTTTCAATATTATTAAATTTGAAAGTTGGAGATGAGATAGAATTAAAAGGTGCAAATGGTGAAGAAGGACCAAAGGTAAAGATAACAGGAATTGCAAAAAATTATATATTTCATTATGTTTATATGAGTAAAGAGTGTTATGAAGGTTTATATGGAACAGATTATTTGTATAATCAGACTTTGATAAAACATAATTCTGATAAAGATTTAAGCGAGGAATTACTTAAAAATAAATATATAGTTTCAGTTTCGACCTCGAAATCACTTAGAAATAATTTTGAAAATATGTTAGAAGGTCTTGATATTATTATTCTTGTCATCATAGTCTCAGCAGGTGGCCTTGCGTTTGTAGTATTGTATAACCTTAATAATATAAATATATGTGAGAGAGTGCGAGAACTTGCAACCCTAAAAGTGTTAGGATTTTATGATATGGATGTGTCAGCATATATATTCAGAGAAAATGTTATATTAACATTGGTTGGAGTATTAACAGGCTTCCTTGGTGGAAATCTTTTGCATGAATTTGTAATGGATACAATAGAGGTTGATATGGTTATGTTTGGAAGAAATATTGAACTTCCAAGTTATATATATGCGACACTTATTACTCTTACGTTTGCAGTGTTAATTAATCTGACAATGCACTTTAAATTAAAGAAGATTGATATGACAACATCTCTTAAGAGTGTTGACTAGAAAGGAAGAAAAAAGAATGAATTTCAGACCTTGTATAGATGTTCATAATGGAAAGGTTAAACAGATTGTAGGTTCATCTCTTAAAGATGAAGGAAATGTAGCTAAAGAAAACTTTGTATCAGAGAAAAATGCGGATTATTATGCAAGACTTTACAAAGAAAATGAACTTTATGGAGGACATATAATTCTTCTTAATGCGGTAGATTCTGAGTATTATGAAGAAACAAAGAAGCAGGCATTTTTAGCACTTTCAGAATTTGAGGGAGGTATGCAGATAGGTGGTGGAATAACTGCAGAAAATGCTAATGAATTTATTGAGGCGGGAGCATCTCATGTCATAGTTACATCATATGTGTTTAAAGACGGAAAGATTAATTATGAAAATTTGGAAAAAATCAGTAAAGCAGTTGGAAAAGAAAGACTTGTTTTAGATGTAAGTTGCAGAAAAAAAGATGATAAATATTTTGTTGTAACTGACAGATGGCAGAAGTTTACAGAAGAAGAAGTTACAAAAGAGTTATTTGAGAAACTTGCAAAAAACTGTGATGAATTTTTGGTTCATGCAGTAGATGTTGAGGGAAAGAATGCAGGGATAGATAAAGAATTAGTTGAAATTCTAGGGAAAGCAGATGATGTTAAAATAACATATGCAGGTGGCATACGTTCGATTGATGATATTGAGAGACTTAGGGCGTACGGGAATGATAAGTTGGATTTTACGATAGGTAGTGCACTTGATATCTTTGGAGGAGATTTGGTGTTTAAAAAGATTGTTGATTGGTGTAAAAAGTAAAAATACAGTAAATTATACATAATTAACAAGAAAAAAATAGTATTATGGAATTTTGATCAGTTGATAATTGTGAATAATAGACAATAATAGTGAGTTATATGTGTTGAAAGTGCACAAATAAATCTCGCTATTATTAATAAAACTTGCAAAAACTGTACATATGTGGTATCATTCTAGCATAGTTATTGGAAACGTTACCAAGGCAATTTGACGTATTGCCGGTGCAAGGTCTAGTCACTAAAAACTCACTAAATTAAAGAAAAGGAGAGATAACTAAATGAGAAAGAAATTATTAAGCGTTGCACTTTGTGTAGCAATGGCAGCTACAGCATTAGCTGGATGTGGATCTTCAGAAGGAAAGAAGGATGACAGTTCATCGGGAAATAATGGTGGTGGTTCATCAGCAGAAGCAGGAAAAGTATATTTCCTTAACTTCAAACCTGAAATTGCAGATGCTTATGAAGAACTTATGGCAGCATATGAGAAAGAGACAGGTGTAGACGCTAAAGTTGTTACAGCTGCAAGTAACCAGTATGAATCTACTCTTAGATCAGAGTTAGATAAGGAAGAAGCTCCAACACTCTTCACAATTAACGGACCAATGGGATATAACACATGGAAAGATTACTGTATGGAAATGTCAGGTACAGAATTCTATGGCTTATTAAGCGACAAGAGTATGGTTGTTAAAGGTGAAAATGATGGTGTTTATGGTGTAGGTCTTATGATGGAAACATACGGACTTATCTGTAACAAAGCAATCTTTGCTAAATATTTTGAATTAGCAGACAGAGCTGATACAGGATGCTCTAAGATTGAAGATATCAACACATTTGCTGAATTAAAAGCAGTTGCTGATGATATGCAGGCTAAAAAGGCTGATTTAGGAATTGACGGTGTATTCTCACAGGTTGCATTAAACTCAGATAACAACTGGAGAATTACAAACCACTTATTTGATTTACCATTATACTATGAGTATACAAAAGATGGTGTAACAGATAAGAATGAAATCGCATTTACATATGCAGATCAGTTCAAGAATATTCTTGATTTATATCTTACAGATGCAACAGTTTCAAAAGATCAGGCAGGTAACGGTTCAGTTGATGACTCTATGACAGAATTTGCTATGGGTAAAGCTGCTATCGCTCAGAATGGTAACTGGGCTTGGGGTCAGATTAATATTGATGGTTCAGTAGTTAAGGCTGAAGATTTATATTATATGCCAATCTACACAGGTGCTGAAGGCGAAGAGAATCAGGGATTATGTACAGGTACAGAGAACTTTGTAACAATCAATGCTCAGGCTTCAGAGGCTGATAGAAAAGCTGCAGATGCATTCCTTAAATGGTTATATACATCTGAAACAGGTATGGCATTCGTAGCAGCAAACTATGGTGTAGCTCCATTCACAGGATTTGATAACTCAGCAGCAGCTGAACAGAATCCACTTACAGCATTAATGATTGCTGATACAGAAAATTCTGCTACAAAGACAGTTAACTGGGTAACAGTTACAACACCTTCACAGGACTGGAAAGATGCATTAGGTGCTAATCTTAAAGGATATGCTGAAGGAACAGTAGAATGGGATAAAGTAGTATCAGACGCTGTTGATAAATGGAAAGCTGAAAAAGGCGCTTAATAACTGGTTTGAATAATTAGTTAAGTTTAACAAAAAATTCAAAGGTGAGAGAGGTTCTAGTAGCCTTTTCTCACCTTGTTTTTTGAAATGGTTCGAGAAATTTAATTGATTTATCAAGATTACTTGATTGAAGAAAAATAGAATTAGGAGAGATATCATGAGTGATAAAGTGCTTAAAAAATATTTTCCCATATTTGTACTTCCAACATTAATAGCATTTACGATTGCATTTATAATTCCTTTCTTTATGGGCATATATCTGTCCTTCTGTAAATTTATGACCGTTGGTGATGCTGAATTTACAGGTTTAAGTAATTATATCTATATATTCACAAAAGATGAAAGTTTTTTGACTGCATTATGGAGAACAGTAAGATTTACTTTGGTGTCTGTAGTGCTTATTAATCTTGGTGCATTTGCACTCGCGTTGTTATTAACAAAGAAATTACCGGGAACAAATATTTTTAGAACAATATTCTTTATGCCAAACTTAATTGGTGGTATTGTACTCGGTTATATTTGGGGAGAGATTCTTGATACTATAACACAGAAAGTATTTGGACTTACATTTACACATAGTTCTCAGGATTTTGGATTTTGGGGCTTGATTGTTGTTATGTGTTGGCAGATGATGGGATATATGATGATAATATATATTGCAGGTATTCAAAATATTCCGGAAGATGTCATGGAAGCTGCGAAAATTGATGGTGCAACACCATTTCAGATACTTTACAAAATTACAATACCTCTTGTAATGCCTTCAGTTACTATATGTTTATTCTTAACATTATCGAATTCATTTAAGCTTTATGATCAGAACTTGGCATTGAATGGTAGAGAGGCGAGAACAAGACTTATTGCATTAGATATAGGTGAAACATTCTATAAAGGTGGTCCTTTTGCGGCAGAATTTGCAGGACGAGGACAAGCAAAAGCTGTTATATTCTTTATAATAGTTGCGATTGTGACATTTGCACAGCTTAGATTAACAAGGTCTAAGGAGGTGGAATCATAAAATGAAAGATAATATGAGAGTAAGAAAAAAGATTGTTGATGGAATTACTGTAGCTATACTTACCGTGTTAGCATTTGTATTTATGACTCCAATCGCAGTAGTAATTATGAACTCGTTTAAAAATAAGCAATCACTTATTCGTGGACGTGGAAAGGCTTTTGACCTTCTTAATAAAGATTCATGGTATGGTTTTAAAAACTATACTGAAGGTATGAAAACTGTAAAGATTATGGATGCAATGAAGAATTCATTTATGATAACTATTGTTGCAGTTATTATTCTTATTCTTCTTACATCAATGACAGCTTGGTATATAGTAAGAGTAAAAAATAAGCTTACAAACGCATTATATTTCCTTTTTGTATTTTCTATGGTAGTACCTTTCCAGATGGTTATGTATACGATGTCTAACATAGCTACTAACTTAGGTCTAAACTCAGTTATGGGTATTGTAGTATTGTATGTTGGTTTTGGTGCAGGTATGTGTGTATTTATGTTTACCGGCTTTGTTAAGGCAATACCATATGATGTAGAGGAAGCTGCTATGATTGATGGATGCAATCCGTTACAGATTTTTTTCAGAGTAGTAATGCCAATGCTTAAGCCTACTATGATTACAGTTGCTATTTTGGAAACAATGTGGATTTGGAACGATTTCCTTCTTCCATATCTTACACTTCCATCAGGAGAAATTGAAACAATTCCGTTAGCAATTCAGGCATGTCAGAAATCACATGGTTCTATTGAATTAGGACAGTTAATGGCAGTACTTGTAATAGCTATTATACCTATTGTAGTATTTTATCTGCTTTGTCAGAAACATATTATCAAGGGTGTTGCAGCAGGTGCTGTTAAAGGTTAATAAATATTATATTGGAGGAAGCAAAAATATGAGAAGTGCAGGAATTTTATTGCCAATCACCAGTCTTCCTTCTAAATATGGAATCGGATGCTTTTCAAAAGAAGCATATGACTTTATTGATGGGCTTGCAAAAGCCCATCAATCATATTGGCAGATTTTACCATTAGGACCGACTAGTTATGGGGATTCGCCATATCAGTCATTTTCTACTTTTGCAGGGAATCCGTATTTTATTGATTTAGAAGAGTTAGTTAAAGAAGGTTTGTTGACTGAGGAAGAGTGTGAAGAGTGTGATTTTGGAGATGATGACAGATACGTAGACTATGGAAAAATTTATGAATCCAGATATGGTCTGTTGTGGCAGGCGTTTGAAAGATTTGATTTGAAAGATAAAGAATATACTGAATTTATAAAAGATAATAATTATTGGCTTGAAGATTATTCTTTTTATATGGCAGTTAAAGATTCATATGAAGGACTGATGTGGACACTTTGGGATGAAGATATAAAATTAAGAGAACCTGAAGCAGTTGCAAGATATAAAGAAGAATTAAAAGATGATATAGAGTTTTATAATTTTATGCAATATAAGTTCATTAAACAATGGAGTAAACTTAAAAAATATGCAAATGATAAGGGAATAAAAATTATAGGAGATATTCCTATATATGTTGCATTTGATAGTGCAGATTGTTGGTCAGATTCAAAGTTATTCCAATTTAATGAAGAGAATTTACCTGTTGCTGTTGCAGGTTGTCCACCGGATGCATTTGCAGCAACAGGACAATTGTGGGGAAATCCACTTTATGATTGGGATTATCATAAAAAAACTAACTATGAATGGTGGAAAAAGAGAGTTGGATATAGTTTTAGTTTATATGATGTGGTAAGAATTGACCATTTTAGAGGCTTTGATGAGTATTATTCAATTCCATATGGTGATAAAACGGCTGAGAATGGTCATTGGGAAAAAGGTCCGGGAATTGATTTGTTTAATTCACTTAAAGAAGAATTTGGTGAAATGAATATCATAGCTGAAGATTTAGGATATTTAACAGATAGTGTTATAAAGCTTGTTAAGGATACGGGATTTCCGGGAATGAAGATTATGCAGTTTGCATTTGATTCAAGAGAGGACAGTAACTATCTTCCTCATACATATCATAATAATTCTGTTGTATATACAGGAACACATGATAATGACACACTAAAAGGTTGGTATCCGACTATTTCTGAAAAAGATAAAAAATATTGCAAGAAATATTTAAATAATGCAGAAAGAAAAATAGCTGATTTATATTTAGATTTCATAAGAGCTACGCTTGCTTCGGTAGCAGATATGGCTATTATTCCAATTCAAGATTATTTGGGATTAGGTTCGGAAGCAAGAATTAATGTTCCATCTACTGTTGGAACTAATTGGAAGTGGAGATTATTAAAATCAGATATAACAGATGAGTTGATTGAAATGATTGGCGAATTGACACAGGTATATGAAAGATAGATTTAAATAGTATTAATGATAATCGGTAGGACAAAGAATGGAAAGTATAACAATAAAAGATGTAGCCAAGATATGTGGAGTAAGTGTAAGTACAGTTTCTAGGGCTATTAATAATAACCCGGGAATAAATGAAGAAACTAAGAATATGATTATGCAGGTTATAAAAAAGTATGATTATATTCCGAATAATAGTGCAAGAAATTTAAAACGTTCTGAAACGAATAATATTGCTATATTAATTAAAGGATTAAATAATCCATTCTTTAGTCCTATGATTGCAGAATTTGAAAAAGAGATAAAAAAGAAAAAATATACTTTTATATTGCAACGTGTTGATGAGAATCAGGATGAAATAGAGGTTGCAATAGAACTTGAGAAAGAAAAAAGATTAAAAGGAATAGTTTTTCTTGGTGGTTACTTTTCACATTCTAGAGAAAAACTTGAAAAATTAACAGTTCCTTTTGTGTTGAGTACGGTTGGTATGTCTGAAATGATAGAAGGAGTAAAATATTCTTCAGTTGCAGTTGATGATAAAAAAGAAAGTTATAAGATAGTAGATTATTTATGTAAGTTAGGACATAAAAAAATAGCTATTATTTCAGCAACTGATGATGATGAAAGTATTGGAAAATTAAGATTTGAAGGATACATGAGAGCATTATGCGATAATAATATTGAATTTAATCCCGATTTGGTATATTATTTACAGAGTGGAAATGATAGATATTCAATGCGAAGCGGATATATTGCAGGAAAGAAGATTGTTAAAGAAAAAGCAGATTGTACAGCAATATTTGCAATAACAGATATTATCGCAATGGGGGCACTGAGAGCTATTTATGAAGAAGGATATAAAGTGCCTGAAGATTATTCGATTGCAGGTTATGATGGCTTGGAATTATCAAGATATTATATACCATCTTTGACAACGATAAGACAACCGGTAGAGAAAATAGCCGTTGAGACATTAAAGGTGTTATTCGATATGATTAATGAAAAAACAGATTCGGTACATAAAGTTTTTGATGGAGAATTAATTATCGGAGAATCTGTTAAGAATATATAATTTTGAAACTATTTTATAGCTAAAAATTCAGGAGGTTATTCTAGATATGGAATGTGTAAATGAATACAAAGAGAAATTTAAAAAATTGATTGAAATTCAGGAGAAATATGGAATAGAGACGGATGAATCTAAAGAGATTTTTGATGGAATAGATTCATATCGAGTTAATACTCCTGTAGTTGGAAATTTTAGTACAGGAAAGAGTTCGATGATTAATGCAATCATCGGAAAACCATTACTTAGCGTGGAAATTACACCTGAAACGGCAGTTCCTACAGAAATATACTATGGAAAAAATAAGGTTTATCAGCATGATAAAACAGCAGTTATTGAAAGAAGTATTGAGGAATTGCCACTTAAAGGTTTAACTATACAAACTACTGATTTAGTAAGAATTGAGTATGATAATGATTTTTTAGAGGAAATTAAGACGGTAAATATTGTGGATTTACCGGGATTCGATACAAGCTTTGAATTACATAACAGAGCTATTGACCAATATCTTCCTAACAGTTTGGCTTATCTTTTGGTTGTTTCTTCAGATGAACCGGTTTTAAAGGAAAGTATATCTGATTTCTTAAAAGAATTAAAGGTATATAATATGCCGGTATATGTTGTAATTACAAAGAGTAACAGATTAGATGAAGATGAACTTTTAGAGTGTAAGAAGTTGCTTGGAAAATTGGTTGGTAAAATTGTAGAACGAGATGATGTGAAAGTTGCTTGTGTAGATTCATATGGAAGAGTTAATGTTGAAGAATTAAAAGAAATTTTAAGAGAAATACAGAGTCAGACAAGTAAGATTTTTATAAATAAATATTCAAAAGCACTTCGTTCAGCATCAAGATTTACAGAAGTATATTTGGTTGAAAGAATGGATAAAGCATGTCTTTCGACTTCGAGACTTGAGCAGGAAAAAGAAAAAGTTGAAAAGAAGATGAAAGAAATTGCTATTGATATTGAAAGAGAAAAAAGCAATTTTGATAAACAGGCTCAGGTTTGTATTAAGACTATCAGAGAGAGAATTAAAACAGATTTAGAATCTACACTTCCAACAATTAGTGCTATGCTTGAAAGTGGAGCAGATATTACTGATAAAATTAATTCTGTAGTAAGACGTTCGGTAAGAATTGCAATTAATACTGAATTTGAACCAAAATTAAAAAAATATGTTGAACATATTTCAGAAATGATTACAATAGAATTTCCGGAAAATGAAATTATTATTGGAAATGTAAATGATATGTTAAAAAATAATGTAGCAGATAGTGTGGCTAAGACAGCATTACCTGTTATTTTAGCAGGTGTTGGACTTATTCTTAATCCGGTAGCAGGTGTTATTGCCGGAATGGTTGGTGTGGCAGCTGATGTGTTCCATAATATTAAGAATACAAAGAAGAAACAAAAAGAAGTTGATAAAGCAGCTAATGCAATTATAGCAGAAGTTACAGAACAGACTATTGTAAGTATTGAAGCTGAAATTATAAAATATATTGCTACAATTAATCAGAAAATCGAAAAAGATGTTCTCAGACAGAAAGCGATACTTGAGAAATCTTTAGCAGATATCAATATAGATATTAGTATTGAAGAAAATACACGTTCAAAAGATATTGAAGATATTGAAGCTGATTTGGCTGTTATTAGAAATTTTAGAAATGACAATTTAGTCTAGGAGGAATAAGTAATGGAGTTTTACGAGAGAACACGTGAAGACGAAATTGAGTTTAACAGATTTACCGAAAAGGTAGATAATGTATATAATAATCTTAGAGTATATGAAGATGAAATTGATTTATTTGATATTGCATCAATAAAGAAGAATTTTATAGCTAAGACAAATGACTTCTTCAGAGAAGACAGAAAACTTAATATTGGTATCATTGGAAGAGTTAAGGTTGGTAAGTCTACTTTTTTAAATACATTATTATTTGATGGTAAAAGTATTCTTCCTACAGCTGTTACTCCTAAGACAGCAGCTCTTACAAGAATAGAGTATGATGATGAAAATAGAATAGAAATTGAGTATTTTACAAAAGATGAGTGGAGATTAATTCTTTCAAAATCTAAAGATGACATTTATACTGATGAATATGTAGTTGCAAAAGAGATTGTCAGTATGATTAAGGAGAGAGATATTGCTCCGGAAAATTATATTGCAAAAGGTCATGAAACAATATATTTTGATACATATGAAGAACTTATGAGTTCTCTTAATGATTATGTTGGTGAAAATGGAAAATACACACCGATAGTAAAAAATGTAAGTATTTTTGTCGATAAGGAAGAGTTAGATGGAATATCAATTGTAGATACTCCGGGATTATATGATCCGGTTCTTTCACGTGTAGATAAGACAAAACAGTTTATGGAACTTTGTGATGTGGTGTTTTTCTTAAGTAAGTCAACATCGTTCCTTGATAAGAATGATATAGACCTTATGGCATCACAGTTGCCTAAAAAGGGGGTAAAAAAAGTTGTTCTTGTATGTAGCCGTTTTGATGATGGTATAAGAGATACACTTTGGAATAGTAAAAATCTTAAGCAGGCAATTGATGAAACTAGGAGAAAACTTACAGATTATGCTGAACAGGCATTTATAAATTACAGAAACTCTAATGTATATGTAAATAATGATATAATTGAGCAGTTTAAACATCCTATATTTGTTTCATCAATGGTAGAAGCAATGGCGAAAAAAGATGTTTCGGAATTTACATCAAAAGAGAAACGTGTATATGAAGATTTATGTTCTAAGAGTAAACCAACTGCTAAGGATTTAAAAACAATCGGAAATATGGATGAAGTAAGAGCTATATTTAAAGGGGTTGTAGAAGAAAAAGAAAAAATGCTTGAAGAAAAAGCTAAAACATTTATTCCGGTTGCAATGGATGAACTTAGTGATAAATTGAACAGAATTTCTAATCTTGCAACAAAGAGAAGAGAACAGTTACTGGAATTTGATAAAGAACATCTTGCAGAACAAAAGAAGAATATTACAACTCATATTAATAAAATGAATGCTAATCTTGAGGTTGTATTTAATGAGCTAATAAAGAAGGTTGAAGAGCATAAACAACAGGCTATTAGTGAAATCAGAGCTTACAATAGAGAATACCTTCAGGTTTCTGAAAAAGAGGGTGTAACAACTCATTATGAGATAAAGAAGGAATCTTCGGCCGTATGGTTTAAACCATGGACATGGGGAACAAGTTCTAGAGTTATATATTCTTATGATGAAAAGTACCAGTACATAGATGCTTATGATGCAATTGAGAATATAAGAAATTTCGTTGAAGATGGAAAAGAGTGTATTGAACAGGCATTTAACCGTTCTCTTGATATGGCAGAATTAAAGCATAATCTTTTATCGATTATTATTGATAATTTAGATACTATGGGTGAAGGTGAGAACTTTGATGTATCTTATTACAAGCTTTTAGTAGAAAAGACATTACAAGGAATTAAGACACCGGTTATTGAGTTTCCTACAACTCAGTTTGAAGACATAATTACATCTGAATTTTCCGGTGAAATTAAGAGTAATTCGATGAAATCTAATTTTAAGAAGGTTCTTTCAGATACTATATATGATGTTAGAGAAGGAATTTGTAAGAAATTAGAGAGTGAAGTGATGAGATTTGAAGATGTAATTGATGAGCTAAAGAGTAACTTCTCTGTAAACCTTCTTGGAGATATTCAGAAAGAGCTTAATACAATTATTGAACAATCTTCGGATAAGGATAATAAGATTAAGAAATATGGAGAAATAATCGAAATAATTGAAAAAATTGATTTAAAGAATGTGTAATATTAATCTTGTAAAATAATGAAAAATTAATTTAAAATATTATTAACTAAAAAAGATTTGGGTATGAATCAAAAGATTTGTATCTGAATCTTTTTTTGTGAGAATAATTTTTATTAAATTTGTTAAAATAGATTTTGGAAGAGTGTCAATACTTATATTTTTAATATAGAGTATAAATAAGTGTTTGAGATAAGGTGTCAGAGTATTAAAATTTTTATAGGGAGAATTAATAAAGTGAATAGAGAGAAATATAGAACAGATTTTAATGAAACAAGTTTTGATAAAAATAGTATTGATGAAAAAGAGAAGAAGCAAAAAGAACTTGAAAATCAGGAAAAACAAGCGGAAATAATTAAAGAAACAGGTCAGGTAGAGATAAATTCTAAAAAAGGTAAGATATACCTTTTATCAATTATAGGTGAGGTTGAAGGTCATGATGTCCTATCATCAAATTCTAAAACTACAAAATATGAGCATATTCTTCCGAAACTTGCAGAAATAGAGGAAAATAATGACTATAGTGGTGTATTAATTATTATTAATACTGTAGGAGGAGATGTTGAATCCGGACTTGCAATTGCTGAGATGATTTCATCTTTGAGTAAACCTAAGGTATCTCTGGTTCTTGGGGGGAGTCATTCTATAGGTGTACCATTGGCGGTGTCTGCAGACTATTCCTTTATTGTTCCTACCGGAACAATGGTAATTCATCCGGTAAGAATGAATGGAATGTTTATAGGTGCGCCACAGACTTATGAATACTTTAAACTAATTCAGGATAGAATAGTTGGATTTGTAACAGAACATTGTAATATTAAAGCAGAAGAATTTGAAGAGATGATGCTTAATAAAGGCATAATGACAAAAGATTTAGGAACTATTTTAGTTGGAAATGAAGCTGTTGAGAAAGGAATTATTAATGAACTTGGTGGTATAAGTAAAGCGTTTGAAAAATTATATTCTCTGATTGAAGAAAATAACTGTTGCTGTTAATTGTAACAGTTATTTTTCTTTATGGTTGAATAATAGTAAAAAAAATAGTAAAATATAATGGATAATGTTTAATTTTAAATGAAAGGATATAGTATTATGAGTTTAATTGAATCAATCATTTTAGGTATTATTCAGGGAATTGCTGAGTTTTTACCAATAAGTAGTTCGGGACACCTGGCAATTTTTAAGAAGATTTTTGGCCTAAGTGATGTAGGTCTTACATATGATATTTTACTTCACGCAGGAACATTAATAGCAGTATTTATTGTTTACTGGAAGGATATTTGGGAACTTATTAAAGAAGGGCTTGGAATAGTAGCAGATTTCTTTAAGAATGTTGGAAGATTTTTTTCTAATATAGGAAAAGACAATAAAAAAGATTATTTAAAAGTTATAAACACACCTTATAGAAGGTTTGTTATGTTTGTAATTGTTTCAACTATTCCAACGGGAATAATGGGAGTGGTTTTTAAATCAGTATTTAATCTTGATAGTCCTGCATTAATAGTACCGGGAATAGGTTTATTGATTACAGGATTAATGTTATTTATGGTAGATGAAATTCCGGCAGGAAGTAAAACACCTAAAGAGATGACATATAAAAATGCGTTGATTATTGGTATTGCTCAAGGGATTGCAACATTACCTGGAATATCACGTTCAGGAACTACACTTACAGTAGGAGTTATTAATGGATTAGAAAGAAAATTTGCGGTAAAATATTCATTCATTATGTCGATACCTGCAATTTTAGGCGCTTGTGTATTAGACCTTAAGGATTTGTTTGCACCTGAGAATGCGATACCTACAACTGAACTTATATATTATTTTATAGGTGCAGCAGTAGCATGTGTAGTTGGATTTATTTGTATAAAAACTTTATTGATATTATATAAAAACAGAAAAATGAAATATTTTTCATACTATTGTTTTGTAGCTGGAATTATAGCTATAATAGCTAATTTTGTGGCATAGTCAGGGAGGCAGAATAATGGCTTCGCAAGTTAAAAAAACTAGTGGTAACGGTAGTAATAAAAAGACTACAACAAGTAAGAGTAGTAGCGCAAGCAGACCAAAATCAACAGCTTCAGCAAAAAAAACTACGAAAAAAAAGACTACTAATACAAAATCTAATAAAGCAAAGGTAATTGACGAAAAAGATATTGTTGTATCAAATGATATAAAGATAATTACAGGATTTGCCGTAATGATACTTCTTACTTTAAGTAATTTTTCGCTTATGGGTAAAGTTGGAGATTTGATAAGTTATTTGATGTTTGGTCTTTTTGGGTTATTAGCATATTTATTTCCTATTATGTTATTTGCGGCAATAAGTTTTTTCATTGCAAACCTTAGTAGCAGACATGCGATGAGAAAGTTGATTGCATCAGTAATATTATTCACAATGATTTGTCTGATTATACAGTTAATTTATGTTGGTGCAGATGGTAAATTTACACTTTCAGGTGTGTATAAGATATGTGCCACTGAAAAAAATGGTGGTGGATTGTTAGGTGCACTATTTGCAGTTGTGTTGTGTTCCACTATAGGAATATATGGGGCATACGTTGTAGCAATTGCAGTAGTAATTGTCTGTATTGTAATCATTTCGGAAAAATCTTTTGTAAATGGTGTAAAGAATCATAGTAAGCAGGCTTATGATTATGCCAAAGAAGATTTTAGAAAGATGAAGGAAAATAGTGCAAAAAGGATAGAGGATAGAGAAAAAAATAAGGAAGTAAAAAGAGAAAATAATAGAGAAGCAAAGAAAGAAGTTAAAACTAATAATAAATCTAAGAATATTATAAAGGGTGTAAATCTGTCGGCGATGGTTACCGGAGATGCACCTGAGTTAGCAGATGTACATGAACTTGTGGGAAATGGGTCTTTATATAGAGGGCATGTTGATATTGATGAAAATGAACAAAATAAGAGTTCAAATACTATAGAAAAGACTGTAAGAAGTAGTATGAATACTAATCCTACCGGATTTTCAGGAACCATACTAAGAAGTGAAAGTGGAATAAGCAGAAATCAAGTGGATAATACTAGTGTGAATAACAATTTTAATTCGCAAGGAATTCAAGCAGCGTCAATAGATACCAACAAACAAGTAGTGGGTTCGGATGTGCTTAAACAGGAAGAAGAAAAGCGTATAAATGAAGAAGTAAAAAATGGTGAATATGCTCCAAGAGAAAGAATTGAAGTTAGCAAATCTGCAATGGAAGTAATGAATAGAAAAGCATTTGCAGGTGTTAATACTGCAAAGACTATTTCAAATGATGTTCCGGTACCTGATGTTAATGCAGGTGTTAAGGAAAAACCTATGACACCTGAACAGGTAGGAACAGGAGTTAAATCAAAAGAATATGTAATGCCACCACTTAGTTTGCTTAGAAAAGGAAGTGGATTTAAAGGTGGTAGTAATAATTCAATAGGAATAAGTGATACTGCAGTTAAGTTACAGGAAACGCTTAATGCATTTGGAGTTAAGGCAACCGTTATAAATGAAAGTAAAGGTCCATCTGTAACCAGATATGAGCTTCAACCTGAAACAGGAACGAAGGTTAGTAAGATTACATCTTTAGCAGATGATATTAAATTAAATCTTGCAGCATCAGATATAAGAATTGAAGCACCAATACCGGGAAAGGCTGCTGTTGGTATTGAAGTACCTAATGATAAGAGAGAATCGGTATTTTTAAGAGATTTGATAGAATCAAAAGAATTGAAGAGTCATCCGTCAAAGCTTGCATTTGCTGCTGGTATGGATATAGCCGGTCAGGTAATTGTAGCAGATATTGCTAAGATGCCTCATATGCTTATTGCAGGAACTACAGGCTCAGGTAAATCAGTATTTACTAATTCCATTATTATGAGTATCTTATTCAGAGCAAAACCATCTGAAGTAAGACTTATAATTGTTGACCCTAAGGTTGTTGAATTTGGTGTATACAATGGAATACCTCATCTTTTAACGCCTGTAGTTACGGACCCTAGAAAAGCAGCAGGAGCGCTTAACTGGGCAGTTGGAGAAATGAGTGACAGATATTCATTGTTTGCAAAATATGGTGTAAGAGATTTAAAAGGTTATAACGAAAAAATTAAGCAAATGAATTATAAGGATGGGGATGAAGAGTTAAAACCAAAACCACAGATTGTAATTATTATCGATGAGCTTGCTGACCTTATGATGGTTGCATCAAAAGAGGTTGAAAGTGCGATATGTAGATTAGCACAGCTGGCAAGAGCAGCAGGAATACATCTTATAATTGCTACACAGAGACCTTCGGTAGATGTTGTAACAGGTCTTATTAAGGCAAATATACCTTCAAGAGTAGCATTATTAGTTTCTTCGGGAACAGATTCACGAACAATTATAGATTGTAATGGTGGTGAAAAGTTATTAGGAAACGGTGATATGTTATTCTACCCATCAGGATATGTTAAGCCTGTAAGATTACAGGGTGCATTTGTTTCTGATGATGAGGTTCAGGGAGTAGTAAGTTTCCTTATTAATAATAATCAAGACGTTCAATATAATGAAGCAGTTGCAAGTGCAGAAGTGGTTGCTTCAGCCCAAGATTCACCTGCAAGTTCGGAAGGTGACGAAAGAGATGTTTTGTTTGAACAGGCAGCAAGATTTGTTATAGAAAAAGAAAAAGGCTCTACAAGTATGTTACAGAGAATGTTTAAAATTGGATTTAACAGAGCAGCAAGAATTGTAGAACAGCTTGAAAAGGAAGGAATAGTAGGACCTGATGAGGGCACAAAGCCTAGGAAGGTACTAATGACTATGGAAGAGTTTGAAGAGATGTTTTAAAAGAAAGGAAGAATTATATGGCAAAACAGTATAAATCAGATATAGAAATTGCACAGGAAGCAATTATGGCACCTATTAAAGAGGTGGCTGAAAAACTTAATATATGTGAAGATGATTTAGAGTTTTATGGAAAGTATAAGGCTAAGTTGTCTGATGAATATGCAAAGAAGATTGAGAATAATAAAGATGGTAAGCTTGTACTTGTTACAGCTATTAATCCTACACCGGCAGGTGAGGGTAAAACTACTACAACAGTAGGTCTTGGTCAGGCATTTGGAAAGCTTAATAAAAAAGCGATTATTGCTCTTAGAGAGCCTTCGCTCGGTCCTTGTTTTGGTATTAAAGGTGGAGCAGCAGGTGGCGGATATGCTCAGGTTGTACCAATGGAGGATTTAAATCTTCATTTTACGGGAGATTTCCATGCTATTACATCAGCTAATAATCTTTTAGCAGCAATTCTTGATAATCATATTCAGCAGGGAAATGAATTAGGAATTGACACAAGACAGATTATTTGGAAGAGATGTCTTGATATGAATGACAGAGTTCTTAGAAATGTTGTAGTTGGTCTTGGTTCAAAGATGGATGGTTATGTAAGAGAAGACCATTTTGTAATTACAGTTGCATCAGAGATTATGGCTATTCTTTGTCTTGCAAATGATATGAAGGACTTAAAGGAAAGACTTGGAAGAATAATTGTTGCATATGATTTTAAAGGTGAGCCTGTTACAGCAAAGGATTTAAATGCAGTTGGTGCAATGGCAGCATTACTTAAAGATGCTATTAAGCCAAACCTTATTCAGACATTAGAGCATACTCCGGCATTAGTTCATGGTGGACCATTTGCAAATATTGCACATGGATGTAACTCAGTAAGGGCTACAAAGCTGGCTCTTAAAATGGCTGATTATGTTATTACGGAAGCCGGATTTGGTGCTGACTTAGGGGCAGAGAAGTTCTTTGATATAAAATGTCGTATAGCTGGACTTAAGCCTGATGCTGTTGTATTGGTTGCTACTGTTAGAGCACTTAAATATAACGGTGGAGTAGCAAAAGCAGATTTAAATGAAGAAAATCTTGAAGCTCTTGAAAAAGGTATTGTTAACCTTGAAAAACATATTGAAAATTTACAACAGTATAACGTGCCGGTTGTAGTAACACTTAATTCATTTGTTACAGATACTGAGGCAGAGTATGCGTTTGTAAAGAAATTCTGTGAAGACAGAGGCTGTGAGTTTGCATTATCAGAGGTTTGGGAGCATGGTGGAGACGGTGGAATCGACCTTGCTAACAAAGTAATTGAAACCCTTGAAACAAAAGAAAGTAACTTTAAGCCAATATATGAAGATGATATGTCACTTGAAGATAAGATAAAAACAGTGGCAACAAAGATTTATGGTGCTAAGGATGTAGTATATTCTCCGGCAGCTAAGAAAGCATTAGAGAAAATTACAGATATGGGATTTGGAAATCTTCCGGTATGTATGGCTAAGAATCAGTATTCATTATCAGATGATGCGTCACTTCTTGGACGTCCGACAGACTTTGATATAAATGTAAGAGAAGTTTATGTATCAGCAGGTGCAGGATTTGTTGTTGTAATTACAGGTGCAATAATGACAATGCCGGGATTACCAAAGAAGCCTGCGGCATTTGGGATAGATGTAAATGATGATGGAGTAATTGAAGGGTTATTCTAGATAGTGTACTAAGATGACAGAAAGATGAGGACATTACAAATGAAATTAAAATTTTCAAAAATGCATGGAACAGGAAATGATTATATATATGTAAATGGATTTACTGAGAAGCTTGAAAATCCAAGTAAGTTGGCAATAGAGCTTAGTAAACCACATTTTTCTATTGGTTCAGACGGTCTTATTATCGTTGCACCATCAGATGTAGCTGATGTAAGAATGATTATGTTCAATAATGATGGTTCGGAAGGTAAGATGTGTGGTAATGGTATTAGATGTGTGGCAAAGTATGCATATGACCATAAGTTGACTGATAAGAAGATTATGACTGTTGAAACAGCTTCTGGAATTAAGACTATTGAAGTAACAGTTGATGAAAACGATAAGGTAACATATGTAAAGGTTGATATGGGCAAAGCTATTTTAAAACCTACAGATATTCCTATGAAGGCTCAGGGAGATACATTTATTGCTAAAGAAATAGAAGTTGATGGAAAGAAATATATCGGAACTGCTGTTTCTATGGGAAATCCTCATCTTGTAATATTTACAGAAGGTATTGATGAATTGGATTTAGATAAGATTGGTCCTGCATTTGAAAATCATAAGTGGTTTCCGGAGAAAGTAAATACTGAGTTTGTTGAAGTTATTGATGAACATAATTTTAAAATGAGAGTATTTGAGAGAGGTACAGGAGAAACAATGTCTTGTGGAACAGGAACTTGTGCAGTAACTGTTGCGGCAGTACTTAACAATTATGCTAAATATGGCGAAGAAGTGAACATTCATATACCTGGTGGAGTGTTAAAGGACACATATTTTGAAGATGGAACAGTTGTAATGAATGGAATGGCAACTCACGTATTTGATGGTGAGATTGAAATTTAATAAAAAACTTGTATAATAGTAGGCAATGCCGTATACTATATGTAAAGAAGATTATACAAGGAGGCATTAGTATGGGAGTAAAAGAGTTGCGTTTGCAAACAGGATTAAGTCAAAGTAAATTTGCAAAAATGTTTGATATTCCGGTTTCTACATTGAAAGATTGGGAACAGGAGAGAAGAAAACCTCCGGTATATGTTATCAATATGATGAGAACTATTTTACAATATAAAGGAATAATTATGGGTTCGAGCTATGTAGAAGACTGTGATAGGAGAAGAGAAAGTGTAGAAAATGCTATGGCTATTATGTTGAGTGCAACAAATGGTCCGGATGAAGTGTTTTTAGAAGTTTTGGATTCTTATATCTTTGGAAAAATAACATTAGAAGAGATGGAAGCTAGTATTGATAATTTTGAATACTTGGGAGCATAGTGCTTTTGCAAAGAGCTCCGATATGGAGGAGTAGTGTATGATTGATGGAAATAGTTGTTATCCTAATAGTGATGTTCTTATAAACAAATATAATATTCGAGATAAAGAGATTTTGGAAAAATTTGAAATTCAAAAAGTATTTGTAAAGTTATTGGGTTTAGATATGAATCCTGACAGAATTAAATATACTTATGATGTGGAACATTTGCTAAATATCAATAAATATTTATTTGGAGAGATTTATAAATGGGCAGGAACATTTCGTAAAGAAAATTTGTATAAGAGCGAGCGTGTTTTGTCCGGTGGTTCTGCTGAATATGAAGATTATCATAAGGTAGAGATGAAGTTAAATACTTTGTTTAAGGAACATGAAAAACTTGATTGGATAAAAATCAACAACAAGGTAGAAGTTGTTTCTGATTTCTTATTAGCTTTATGGAGTATACATCCTTTTAGAGAAGGAAATACCAGAACCTGTATAACATTTCTTTGGCATTATCTAAAAGGTAAAGGTATAAATTTTCAAGTGGCTTTGCTTAGAAATAATCCAATGTATGTAAGAGATTCTCTTGTAATGGCAAATTATGAACAGAAAGAATATTTAATAAGGATTATCTCGGATGCATTGCAAGATGAGGTGAAGAAAACGGAGTATTTTACAAACGAAGAACAATCAGGTGAACAGTACAAAATTGCAAAGGCGGATTATGAAGCATTTAGAGAGAAGTATTCTATAAAGAAGGATTAGATTTAAAGGGATGGTGATTATATTGAATAATAAGAAAGTATCTGAACTTACAGATAAATTTGACCATATTCTGATAAAAGGAAGTAAAGATGTACTTGTAAAAGATGTAGTGTATGATTCAAGAAAAGCCGGAAGTGATAATGCCTTTGTATGTATTATTGGTGCAGTTACTGATGGGCATAACTATATCAAGAGTGCAATAGACAATGGCTGTAAAGTATTTGTTATTCAAAAAGAAATAGAAGAATTACCTGAATTAATTGAGACTACAGATGTAACTGTTATTAAGACTGATAATACAAGAATAGCACTAGCTTGTATGTCGGCAGGAATATTTGATTATCCCGCAAATGAATTAACTACAATCGGAATTACAGGAACAAAAGGAAAAACCACAACTTCATTTATAATAAGAGATATTTTAAAAAATCATGGAAGTAAGGTTGGAATTATAGGAACGACAGGTGTGTATATGGGCGAAGAATTTTTTGAAATTAATAATACAACACCTGAATCTTATGATATTCACAAATATTTCAGAATGATGCTTGATAAAGGAATTGATACCTGTGTTATGGAGGTATCTTCGCAGGCATTTAAGTTAGACAGAACCTATGGAATAATGTTTGATTATGGTTTATTTACAAATATGTCACCTGACCATATTGGAGAAAATGAACATAAGGATTATGAAGAGTATGTGTATTGCAAGAGTCTTTTATTTAAGCAGTGTAAACATGGAATCTTCAACATAGATGATAAAGAAGCAGAAAATATGATGAAATCGGCTGTTTGCGATAAGCACACATATGGATTTGGAGAAATGGCAGATTTAAATATTGGAAATGTAGATTATATTGTAAGACCGGGATTTATTGGAATTAATTTTGAAACAAAAGGTGTTTTAAACAATAGCTTTGAAGTAAATACACCGGGAAAATTTTCGGCATATAATGCGACAGCAGCTATATTAACAGCTTCACTTATTGGTGTTGAAATAGAAGATATAAAAGAAGCTCTAATGAACACCTTTGTAAAGGGCAGGGTTGAGCCTGTTAAGGTTTCGGATAAATTTACTCTCCTCATAGACTATGCCCATAATGCGATGAGTATGGAGAGTTTGCTAACAACTATCAGGGAGTATAATCCTACAAGAGTAGTAAGTCTCTTTGGGTGTGGTGGAAACCGTTCTAAATTAAGACGTTACGAGATGGGTGAAATCTCAGGAAGATATGCGGATTTATCTATAATTACAGCAGATAATTCAAGATATGAGGATGTAATGGATATAATCGCAGATATTAAAGTTGGTATGGATAAAACGGCTGGCGAATATGTAGTAATTCCTGATAGAAAAGAAGCTATTAAGTATAGTATTGTTAATGCTAAGGAAGGCGATATTGTACTTCTTTTAGGAAAAGGACATGAAACTTATCAGGAGATAAATGGTGTAAAAAATCATTTTGATGAAAGAGAAATTATTGAGGATATACTTAAGGAAATTGGATGGAAATAGATTTATAATATGCAATGTCCAAAGAGATGGTGAATTGATTTTAATAAACACTTGTTAATAACAGATAAAGAAAGGAATAAAAAAATGACACAGATAATTGATGGAAAAAAGATTTCAACAGAGCTTAAGGAAGAACTTAAGGAAAAAGTAGCAAAGTATAAAGAGGAAGGGATTGAAATAACACTTGCAGTTATTCAGGTTGGTAATGATAAGGCAAGTAGTGTATATGTAGGAAACAAGAAAAAAGCCTGTGAATTTATAGGAATTAACTCACTTTCTTATGAATTACCTGAAGAAACTACAGAAGAAGAATTGCTTGATTTAATAAAAGAGCTTAATGGAAGAAGTGACGTAAATGGAATTTTAGTACAGCTTCCGCTTCCAAAACATATTGATGAAGATAAAGTAATTGAAACAATTGATGCTAAAAAAGATGTAGACGGATTCCATCCAATGAGCGTTGGTGCGTTATCTATTGGTAAAAAGGGATTTATTTCATGTACACCATATGGAATTATTGAGTTACTAAAGAGAAGTGATATTGAAATAAGTGGAAAAGAATGTGTAATTATAGGAAGAAGTAACATTGTTGGTAAGCCAATGTCAATGCTTATGTTAAGAGAAAATGCAACTGTAACTGTTGCACATTCACGCACAAAGAATCTTAAAGAGGTAGCAAAGAGAGCAGATATTTTAATTGTTGCCATCGGTAAGCCACAGTTTATTAATTCTGAATATGTAAAAGAAGGTGCAGTTGTTATTGATGTAGGAATCCATAGAGATGAGAATAACAAACTTTGCGGAGATGTGGATTATGAAGATGTATTCCCACATGCAAGTGCAATAACACCGGTTCCGGGTGGAGTTGGTCCTATGACTATAGCAATGCTTATGAAAAACTGTGTAAATGCAGTAGATATTCAGAGATAATAGTAATTATGGGAGGTAATTATGGCAAAAACAGTAGCGATTGGAATACAAGATTTTGAGAAGTTAATTAGAGGAAATTATTTTTATATAGATAAAACTATGTTTATTAAGGAATGGTGGGAAAGCGGTGATGATACAACATTAATTACCCGACCACGTCGTTTTGGAAAGACTCTGAACATGAGTATGGTGGAGAAATTTTTTTCAATGGCTTATGCTGACAATGGAGATATTTTTGAAGGATTATCTATATGGGAGGATGATAAGTATAGAGAGCTTCAGGGAACTTATCCATTGATTAGTTTGTCTTTTGCTAGGGTAAAGGAAACAACAGCTGAGAATGCGAAGGAACAGATAAGAAATATTATCAAAAGAGTATACAAGGAATATATTTTTTTACGAGAATCTGATGTGTTGACAGAAGATGATAAGAATTACTTTAATAGTATTTTATCGGATAATGCAGGAGAAGTAGCAATTACAATCTCTTTAAATCAGCTTTCGGATTTTTTATATCGCTATTACGGAAAAAAAGTAATCATACTACTGGATGAGTATGACACACCTATGCAGGAGTCATATGTCAATGGTTATTGGCAGGAGTTAGTGGCATTTACAAGAAGTTTGTTTAATTCTACATTTAAGACAAACCCTTATTTGGAAAGAGCGCTTATGACTGGTATAACCAGAGTTAGTAAGGAGTCAATATTCTCAGATTTGAATCATTTAAAAGTTGTAACGACTACATCTGACGAGTACGCAACATCTTTCGGATTTACAGAAGAAGAGGTATTTAATTCGGTTGATATGTTTGGACTTACAGATTTAAAAGAGGATGTCAAGTCTTGGTATGATGGTTTTGTGTTTGGAAAACATAAGGATATCTATAATCCTTGGTCAATACTTAATTTTTTAGATACAAGGCAGATAGGAGCATATTGGGCAAATACAAGTGCTAACAGTCTTGTTGCAAAGCTACTAAGGGAAGGAAATAGAAAGTTAAAAGAGCAGTTTGAGAGTTTGCTTGCAGGAGAAGTGTTGCATACACCTATAGATGAGCAGATTGTATATAATCAGTTAAATGGAAGTGAAAAGGCCATATGGAGTCTGCTTTTGGCAAGCGGATATTTGAAGGTTCTATCAGTGGAACAGCGTGAGGATGCTTATGATATCAGGGAACCAAAGTATGAGTTGGCATTAACCAATCTTGAGGTCAGAGTTATGTTTAACAATATGGTGCGTTCATGGTTTCAGGAATCAGAGGCGGATTACAATGATTTTATAAAGGCTTTATTATTGGATGATATTGATGCTATGAACGAATATATGTATAGAGTAACAAGAGATGTTTTTAGTTATTTTGATACTGGAAAAAGAGCACCGGACGAAGAACCGGAGAGATTTTACCATGGCTTTGTGTTAGGAATGTTGGTAGAGTTACAGGGAGACTATATTGTTACTTCCAATAGAGAGAGTGGTTTTGGCAGATATGATGTAATGATTGAGCCAAAGGATAAAAGTAAGGATGCTATCATAATAGAGTTTAAAGTGTTGAATCACAGAAGAGAAAGTAATTTGGAAGAAACTGTAGCTAATGCACTTAAGCAGATAGAGGATAAACAGTACGCAGCACAGTTAGAGGCAAGAGGAATCGCTAAGGAGCATATCCGTAAATATGGAATCGCTTTTCAGGGGAAAAAGGTGCTGATAGGTTAATTTAGAAGAGGATAAATTAATCTGAAATATAGGATTTTATTAGGGGGCTTTGGGTAATGATTGTTACACAAAAGTTCCCTAATAATTTTAGAAATAATGTGAGAGAGTGGTGATAAATTTGTTATTTGCAAATATTATTGTAGATATTTCACATGAAAAATTAGACAGACCGTTTCAGTATTTGATACCTGAACGGCTTCAAAAGGATATAATGGCAGGCAGCAGGGTAGAAGTACCTTTTGGAAAAGGGAATCGTATAATAACTGGTTATGTTATTGAGGTGGTTGATACACCTTGTATGGAAATATCAAAAATAAAAGAAATATCCGGGATAAAAAAAGGAAGCTTAAAAATTGAATCACAGCTTATAGCATTATCATGGTTTATAAAAGAATATTATGGTTCAACCATGAATAAGGCGTTAAAAACAGTAATTCCAATAAAAAGCTCAGTAAAGAATAAAGATAAAAAATATCTTAAATTAAGGATTTCAAAAGAAGAAGCTCTTGATTTGTATGAAAATTATATTAGAAGAAAAAATACTGTTCAAAGAGCAATGCTAATTAAAGAATTAACTGAGGTGGATTCTATTGAATTAGAGATTGCAAAATCAAAGCTTGGTGTGAGTGATTCGATTGTTAAAAATCTTGAGGAATCAAAGATTATAGAAATTCAAAGAAATGTTGTATATAGAAATCCAATAAACATAGAATCCGTAGGAAATTATAATATTGAGTTAAATCCTATGCAAAGGAAAGTGGCAGATGATATTTTAAGTGATTTTAGAACTACACATCTTTTGTTTGGAGTAACCGGAAGTGGAAAAACTGAAGTATATATGGAGATAATACAGAATATTATTAATGATGGAAAAGAAGCGATTGTTCTTATTCCTGAAATAGCATTAACATATCAGACAATCAGACGATTCTATGAAAAATTCGGTAATAAAGTTTCCATAATTAATTCTAAGTTATCTCAAGGTGAAAGATATGACCAGTTTGAGAGAGCTAAGAAAGGTGAAATAAAGATAATGATTGGACCACGTTCAGCATTATTTACACCTTTTAATAATCTTGGACTGATTATTATAGATGAAGAACATGAGGGAGCATATAAAAGTGACCAGGTACCCAAATATCACGCAAGAGAGGTGGCAATCCAAAGAGCAAAGCTAACAGGTGCAAAGGTGGTTCTTGGCTCAGCAACACCATCGGTTAATACTTATTATAAGGCAATGAATGGCGAATATGGATTGCATAGGCTTTTAAAAAGAGCTAATGAGCAGGCATTGCCAACAGTTGATATCGTGGATATGCGTGAGGAATTAAATAATGGAAATAAAGAAATTTTTAGTGGGAAGCTAAAGCAATTAATAGAGGACAGATTAGAGAAAAATGAACAGATAATGTTGTTTTTAAACAGAAGAGGATATTCGTCATTTATATCCTGTCGTGCATGTGGAAAAGCAATAAAATGTCCACATTGTGATGTTTCTTTGACGCTTCATAAGAAAATAAAAAAACTTGAATGTCATTATTGCGGATACTCAAGTGAAATACCAAAGATTTGTCCAACCTGCAGTTCAAAATATATTGGTGGATTTGGAATAGGAACAGAGCAAATAGAAGAAAAAGTAAAAGAGTTATTTCCTACAGCAAAAGTTCTTCGTATGGATATGGACACTACTAAAGGAAAAGGTGAACATGAAAATATCTTGTCTACATTTGCAAAAGGTGAAGCTGATATACTAATTGGAACACAGATGATAGTTAAAGGACATGATTTTCCGGGGGTAACTTTAGTAGGTATACTTGCAGCGGATTTATCTTTGTTTGCATCAGACTATATGGCAGAAGAAAAAACATTTCAACTGTTAACTCAGGCAGCAGGCAGGGCAGGTAGAGGAAATAAACCGGGAGAAGTCGTTATTCAGACATACAGTCCTGAAGAATTATGTATAATTTCAGCTTCAAAACAAGATTATGAAGAATTTTATAATAACGAGATAGAATATAGAAGTTTAATGACATATCCACCCGTTTATGATATGATGGCAATACTGATATCTGATGCAAAAGAAGAGTTTGTAGAGATTGTTTCAAGAGATATTGCAAACAGAATTGAGAAAAGCAATATTGAAGATTTGATAATGATTGGACCTGCAAAAGCATCAATATCTAAAATAAATGATATTTATAGAGAAGTAATTTATCTAAAACATAAAGATGAAGAAATATTAATAAAAGTAAAAAATGCAATAAACAGGTATGTTGAAAGAGTTGAACAGTATAAAAAAATATCTATACAGTTTGATTTTAATCCTATGATGCATTATTAGAGGAGGAAACAATGGCTATTAGAAATATCAGAACCATAGGAGACGAGGTTCTTAACAAAAGATGTAAAGAAGTAAAAGAAGTAAACGAAAGAATAGAAGAGTTGATTGAAGATATGCTTGATACAATGTATGAAGCTGATGGAGTAGGGCTTGCAGCACCACAGGTAGGAGTTCTTAAAAGAATTGTAACTATAGATATTGGTGACGGACCAATAATAATGATAAATCCGGAAGTTGTAGAAACAAGTGGTGAACAGACCGGAGTAGAAGGATGTTTAAGTGTTCCGGGAAAACATGGAACAGTTACAAGACCAAACTATGCAAAGGTTGTATTCTATGATGAAAATATGGAAAAATGTGAATTAGAAGGAACAGAATTACTTGCAAGAGCAATCTGTCATGAATGTGACCACTTAGATGGAAAACTTTATGTAGATAAGGTAGAAGGCGAACTTGAAGATAACGAATAAATTGTTTGAAGTATTTTTATATAAATTATTTAATATTGTAGTACAAATTAACAAACCAAGACAGGCACGCTTTCGCTGCATTCGGCTAGTAACGGTACATAAGGTGCCAAAATACGGCACCTAAGTACCGACTGCCTCATAGCGCCTGCGTTTGGTTTTGTTAATTTGTACTACTTATATAAAACTTCGAATAAAAAATACTCAAGGAGTAGATTTGTGTTAGAATGTAAATAAATATTTTTATATTATAGTAGAAAATTATTAAATGAATTTTTGATAAACTTTCTCAAATAATACTTTGTGCAATGCGAATTGCGACTTTGGACGAACAATCCGGCGTTATTTGTACGTCGAAGACGAACAAATATGACGAGATTGTACGGACAACGGAGTGAAAGCATGCACAAAGAGTTGTTGAGAGCAAGTTCTTAATTTGGTAATAATTTTAAACTACAGAAAGGATGTAATTCTTTATGAAGATAGTTTTTATGGGAACTCCCGACTTTTCAGTTAACGCACTTGAAAGTCTCATCGAAGCAGGTCATGAAGTTGCTGCAGTTGTAACTCAGCCTGATAAAAAGAAAGGTCGTGGAGAAAAGGTTCAATTCTCTCCGGTAAAAGAAGCTGCACTTAAACATGGATTGACTATTTATCAGCCTGAGAGGGTTAGAGATGAAGAATTTGTTAATATATTAAAGGATATAGCACCTGATGTAATAATTGTAATTGCTTTTGGACAGATTTTACCTAAAGAAATACTTGAGCTTGCACCATATGGTTGTATTAATGTTCATGCATCATTACTTCCAAAATACAGAGGTGCTGCACCTATTCAGTGGGCAGTAATAGATGGTGAAGAAAAGACAGGTGTAACAACCATGCAGATGGATGAGGGACTTGATACAGGTGATATATTAGAAACTGCAGAAATTGTTCTTGATGAAAAAGAAACAGGTGGAAGTCTTTTTGATAAATTAGCGAGTGTTGGGGCAAAACTTATTGTTCAAACACTTGAAAATGCTCAAAATGGCAAGCTAAATCCGGTTAAGCAGGATAATGAAAAATCAAATTATGCAAAGATGCTTAAAAAAGAATTAGGAAATATTGATTTTTCAAAGAGTGCAGTGGAAATAGAAAGATTAATTAGAGGGTTGAATCCTTGGCCTAGTGCGTATACAAAATTCAGAGAAAAAACTTTAAAGATATGGGATGCAGATGTGTCAGAAAAGGACTACGAAGGAAATTATGGTGAAATTGTAGATTTTGATAAGACTACATTTACAGTAAAGACAGGAAAAGGAAGTCTTATTATTAACGAACTTCAGTTAGAAGGAAAGAAACGTATGACAACAGATGCATTTTTGTTAGGAAACAAGCTTGAAAAGGGAGAAGTGCTTGGATAATGGAAAAAAAACAGTCATCAAGGGAGATTTCGGTTAATATAATAATCTCTGTATTGGAAGAAGAGAAGCTAAGTCATATAGTTCTTAGAAAAGCTTTATCGGAATTTGGAAATACAAAAGAAGATAATGTTGAAAAAGCATTTATAACAAGGTTGGTTCAGGGAACAATAGAAAAAAAGATTACTATTGATTATATAATTGATTCTTTTTCTAAAATAAAAACTGGAAAAATGAAACCATTTATTAGAAATTTACTTAGAATGAGTGTTTATCAGATAATGTATATGGATACAGTGCCTGATAGTGCGGTATGTAATGAGGCAGTTAAACTGGCTAAAAAACGTGGATTTGTTAATCTTTCGTCTTTCGTAAATGGAATACTTAGAAATATTTCAAGAAATAAGGATAATATATGTTTTCCTAACGAGAAAAATAAAGATGAATTTTTATCTGTAAAATATTCTATGCCTAAGTGGATTATTAAAAGGTTTATTAATGAATTTGGCTGTGATTTAACTCTTAAAATGTTAGAAGCTCTTGATGAAGAAAAAGAGGGAATTAGTGTAAGAGTTAATACAAGTAAATCTGATATAGATAAAACAATTAAGATGCTTGAAGATGAAAATGTTAGTGTGAAAATAAATCCGCTTGCAGATAATATGCTTAGAATTAGTGGTTTTGGAGCAATAAATGAATTAAAGGCTTTTAAGGAAGGATTAATTCAGCCACAGGATTTAAGTTCATCTTTAGTAGCTACGATAAGTGGAGCGAAGCCTGGAGATGTATGTATGGATTTATGTTCAGCACCGGGGGGAAAAACAATTCATCTTGCTGATATGTTAAAAGGTGAGGGAAAAATTATTGCAGGGGATTTGACAGAAAAAAAGGTAGATTTAATTAATGAAAATATTGAACGTACAGGATTTTCAAATATTACTGTTAATATATGGGATGCTACAAAGGATATGGAAGAATATTATGAAACTGCAGATGTGGTTATTGCAGATGTCCCGTGTTCAGGATTAGGAGTAATAAATAACAAGGCAGATATAAGATACAGGCTCAAAGAAGAAGATATAAAAGAACTTTCGTTCATATCAAAGAAAATTTTGGAATGTGCTTCTAAATATTTAAAAAAGGGCGGTGTACTTGTGTTTAGTACATGTACAATGACAAAAGAAGAAAATGATGAAAACAGACAGTTTGTAATTGAAAAACTTGGATTAGAGCCTGTTTCAATTGAAGAATATCTTAAAGAAGAATTGCTTCTTATAGGTAAAAATAAAATTACTGCAAAAACAGGATATTTAAAATTATTTATATCTAATAATAATGATGGTTTTTATATATCTAAATTTGTAAAGAAATAAAGTAAAAAGGATTGTTATGGAAAAGAAAGATATTTTAGCATATTCGATTGAAGAACTTAAAGATTTTTTGGTAACTATAGGTGAAAAAACTTTTAGAGCAAAACAGATTCATGAATGGCTTCATAAAAAGCTTGCAGATGATTTTGACGAAATGAGTAATATATCGAAATCACTGAAGGAAATCTTGAAGGAGAATTTTTATATAGAAAATCTTGAAATAATAAAGGTAATGACTTCTAAAATAGATAAAACACAGAAGTTTTTATTTAAATTAAGAGATGGAAATGTTATAGAAAGTGTTTTGATGCGTTATAAACATGGTAATTCAGTGTGTATTTCAACACAGGTTGGTTGCAGAATGGGTTGTAGATTTTGTGCATCAACTCTTGATGGATTGGTAAGAAATCTTTCTTCAGCAGAAATGTTAAAGGAAATTTATTGCATACAAAAATATTCGGGAGAGCGTGTTTCTAATATTGTTTTAATGGGAAGTGGCGAACCAATGGATAATTTTGATAATGTAATAAATTTTGTAAATATGATAACAAGTGAAAATAGCTTGCATATTAGTCAAAGAAATATTACAATATCAACATGTGGTCTTGTTGAAAATATGAATAGATTTGCTGATTTACAGCCACAGGTAACGCTTGCATTGTCTTTACATGCATCAGATGATGAGACTAGAAGAGAGCTTATGCCGATTGCAAGAAAGTATAGTATTGCTGAAGTGTTAGAGGCATGTCAGTATTATTTTGATAAAACAGGACGGCGTATAACTTTTGAATATAGCCTTGTAGCAGGGATTAATGATAATTTAGATGAAGCTAAGAAACTTGTAAATCTTGTTAAGAATATGAATTGTCATGTTAATCTGATTCCGGTCAATCCTATTAAGGAAAGAGATTATAAGAAATCTTCATTAGAAAATATTGAAGCTTTTAAAAGGCATCTTGAAAAGAATGGAATAAATGTTACAGTCAGAAGAGAAATGGGTTCGGATATACAGGGAGCCTGTGGACAGCTTAGGAAGAGCTATATTGATAACGAAACTTAAGAAAAGGAGGTATTTATCTTGAAAGCATACGCAAAAACAGATATAGGCGCTAGAAGACAAACAAATCAGGATTTTGTGTTTTGTTCAATGCAGCCGGTAGGGAGTTTACCTAACCTTTTCATTGTTGCAGATGGAATGGGTGGTCATAAAGCAGGGGATTTGGCCTCAAGGTATACTGTGGAGGGATTTTTAGAAACTGTTAGGAATTCGAAGGCAGATAATCCAATAACTATAATTGAAGAGGCAGTAGACAAGTCTAATCTTTTACTTATTCAGAAATCAAAAGAAAGTATTGATTATGAAGGAATGGGAACAACATTGGTAGTTGCTACTATCATTGGAAAATCAATTTATATAGCGAATGTTGGTGACAGCAGATTGTATTTAGTTAATAACGAAATACAGCAGATTACAAGAGACCATTCTTTAGTTGAAGAGATGATTAGTCTGGGTGAAATTGATAGAAAGAGTGCAAGAACTCATGAGAAAAAGAATATAATTACAAGAGCCGTCGGAGTTGACACAGAAGTTGTAGCAGACTTTTTTGAAGTGGATTACGTTGATGGCGATATTATATTAATGTGCTCTGATGGATTATCTAATATGATTGAAGATGAGGATATGAAAAATATAATTAATCAGGGAAACGACTTGCCTGAAATTACAGATAATTTAATAACTGAAGCAAATAAAAATGGTGGAAGGGATAACATTTCTGTTATACTTGTACAACCGGATTATGAAGAGGTGAAAGAATGTTAAGAAAAGGTATGTTTATCAGTGACCGATATGAGATTATTGATAAGGTCGGTTCGGGCGGAATGTCTGATGTATATAAGGCAAAATGTCATAAGTTAAATAGATTTGTTGCAATAAAAGTACTTAAATCAGAGTTTAGTGAAGATAGAAATTTTGTTGCTAAGTTTAAAGTTGAAGCTCAGTCTGCAGCAGGATTATCACATCCTAACATTGTTAATGTATTTGACGTAGGAGAAGATGAAGGAATACATTATATAGTTATGGAGCTTATAGAAGGTATTACTTTAAAGAAATATATTGAAAGAAAAGAGCAGCTTCCATTTAAAGAGGCTGTAAGTATACTTATTCAGGTAGCTCAGGGTATAGAGGCAGCTCATAATAATCACATTATCCATAGAGATATTAAACCACAGAACATTATTATTTCCAAAGAAGGAAAAGTTAAGGTTACAGATTTTGGTATTGCAAGAGCTGCATCAACAAATACTATTAGCTCTAATGCAATGGGTTCTGTACATTATATTTCACCTGAACAGGCAAAGGGTGGTTTTATTGATGAGAAAAGTGATATCTATTCATTAGGTATTACATTATATGAGATGCTTACAGGAAGAGTACCGTTTGAGGGCGATTCAACTGTTTCGGTTGCGTTACAGCATGTTCAGAATGATATGCCATCACCTACAATTTATGTAGAAGATTTGCCTATTAGTGTTCAAAAAATAATTGAAAAATGTACACAAAAGAAACCTGATAGACGATACCTTAAGGTCTCATCATTAATTGCAGATTTGAAGAAATCTCTTGTAACCCCTGATGAAGACTTTGTTCAGATTATGGTTATGGATGATATGTCTACAACAAGAAAGATTTCAGATACAGAGATTCAGAGAATAAGAAAGGAATCAGGATTTGAAAGACCTGAACTTGATATTCCTGTAATCGGAAAAGATAATGAAGTCAATGCAGTTGAAGATGATGATGAGATTGAGGATGATATAGGAGATGAAATTGAAGAAGAAAATCCTAAATTGGATAAGATAATTGCAATAGGTGGGATTGTGATTGCTGTTATAATTCTTATAGTAGTTGCATTTGTTATTATTTCAGTGGCTGGTAAAGGTTGTTCAAGTAATAAACCAAGTAACAATCCTACAACAAGTGGTACGGAAGAGTCTACCTTAGGTGAAGATCAGACAAGAGTACCGGCTGTTGCGGGACTTACTGAAGATGAAGCAAAAGCTAAGCTCAAAGAAAACACACTTGGATATTTAATTAAAGAGTTACATGATGACAAAATTGCAGCAGGATATGTAATTAGTGCTTCAGAAGAAGAAGGTACTATAGTAATGAAAAATACTACAATTACATTGAATATCAGTAAAGGACCTAAGGAAATTGAACTTAAAGACTATGCTAACTTCTTAAAAGATGAAGCGGTTGAAGAACTTGAAGATTTAGGACTTATTGTAAGTGTTATAAATGAAGAAAGTGAAGAAATTGAGTTTGGAAAAGTAATAAGAACTGAACCTGAAAAAGGTTCAAGTGTTAAAAATGGTGATGAAATTACTATATATGTAAGTAGTACATCAGAGGCAGAGAATGTAGAGATGCCAAAGGTTAAAGGACTTACTAAGGACAGAGCTAAGGCCAATATTGAAGGTGCCGGACTTAAGCTCGGCGAAATTAAAGAAGAATATAGTGATGATGTTGAAAAAGGTAAGATAATCAGAGCTGATTTTGAAGAAGGTAGCAGTGTTCCAACAGGAACAACAGTAAATCTCTTTATAAGTCTTGGAACAAATAAAGTTGAAGTTCCGGATGTTGTAGGAAAGACTAAAGATGAGGCTAAAAAAGCTCTTGAAGATGTTTCATTAAAACTTGGTGAAGTAAAAGAAGAGTTTAATGAAGAAGTAGCAGAAGGAAAAGTTATTAGTCAGACTGTTAAAAAGGGAACATCAGTTGAAAGAGATTCTTCAGTATCAATAACAATTAGTAAAGGTAAGGAACCTGTAATTGTTAAGAAAAAAATTGTCAGTGTAACAATTGAAAAGAGCAGCTTAGGTGATTTATCGACATATACACCTGATGATGAAGGAATTCACATAATTGCAAAAATTGGTGAAGAAGTTATAGGAAAAGCAGAGTTTGAAAGAATTGAAGTAATGCCAAATACAGTTATAAAGACATTCACTATACCTGAGGACATGGAAGTAGAGGTTGGTGATAAGGTTACTATTGAGATTTACTATAATAATCCGGAATCAGAACACAGTGTATGTTTAAGTTCAAAAGACAATTACAAGGTTAAAGAGGAAGATTAATAATGCAAGGGAAGATAATTAAAGGAATAGCAGGATTCTACTATGTGCATATTGCACATAGTGGAATCTATGAATGTAAAGCAAAAGGAATTTTTAGAAATAAGAACATTAAGCCTTTGGTTGGTGACAATGTTGAAATAGAGATTCTTGATGATGAAAAGAAATTAGGAAATATTGTAAATATTAATAATAGAGAAAACGAATTAATCAGGCCTGCTGTATCAAATATCAGTCAGGCTTTGGTTGTTTTTGCGATAGCTGATCCTATGCCTAACTTAAATCTCTTAGACAGATTTCTTGTAATGATGGAAAAAAATGACATTGAAACAATAATATGTTTCAATAAAGTTGACTTGGTTTCAGAAGAAGAGATTATTAAAGTTAGAAACATTTATGTTAAAGCCGGTTATCATGTAATGTTTACGTCTACAAAAAATGGTGTTGGAATAGATGAAATATTAAGATTAATGCAAGGAAAAACAACAGCTTTTGCAGGACCATCAGGTGTAGGAAAGTCTTCTTTACTTAATGCTATTTTACCGGAAGCTAATTCTGAGACCGGAGAAATTAGTGAAAAGATTAAAAGAGGTAAACATACGACAAGACATACGGAAATATTTAATGTATCAGATGATACATATATTATGGATACTCCGGGATTTAGTTCGTTGTATGTAAATGATTTTGAAAAAGAAGATTTGCAGTATTATTTCAGAGAGTTTGAAAAATATATTGATAATTGCAGGTTTATTGGCTGTGCTCATGTGAATGAACCGGATTGTGCAGTGAAAAATGCTATTTTGGATGAGAAAATAAGTAAGAGCAGGTATGAGAATTATTTGTTGCTATATGAAGAAATTAAAAATAAGAAGAAGTATTGAATTGCTTTGCTGATTAGTACAATTATGACATAAATATAATATATTGATTAGCGGAAAGGATAGAATTTAAAAATGAGTGATAGAGTGATTAAGTTGGCGCCTTCGATTTTGTCGGCAGATTTTTCGATTTTGGGTGATGAAGTTAAGGCTATTGATAAAGCAGGAGCGGATTATGTTCATATTGATGTTATGGATGGAATTTTTGTACCTAGTATTTCTTTTGGACTTCCTGTAATTAGTTCAATAAGAAAGGTTACGGACAAGACCTTTGATGTACATCTCATGATTGAAGAGCCGGTAAGATATATAAAAGAATTTGTAAAAGCAGGTGCAGATATTATTACAGTACACTGTGAGGCTTGCAAACATCTTAATAGAACTATTCAGACTATAAAAGAGGAAGGTGTAAAGGCTGGTGTGGTTCTCAATCCTTCTACCTCTCTTCATGAGCTTGATTATGTATTAGAGTATGTTGATATGGTACTTCTTATGAGCGTAAATCCGGGATTTGGCGGACAAAAGTATATAGAAAATGTAACAGGAAAGATTAAGGAATTAAGAGCTATCAGAGAAGAAAGAAATCTTGATTTTGAAATTGAGGTTGATGGAGGAATTACTTTAGATAATGCAAAGATGGTAATTGATGCAGGAGCAGATGTTTTAGTTGCAGGTTCAGCTGTATTTAATGGAGATAAAGAAAAAAATATTAAAGAGTTTATGAGGATATTTGGAAGATGAATAACACTTTAATTCTTACAGGGGGAGATTTAAGACCTGAGTTTGTAAAAGAATATATAAAGGATAAGAAGTTTGATATTATCATAGCTGTTGATGGCGGGCTTGCGGTTGCAGACAAAGCGAATGTAAAGCCTGACTATATTGTAGGCGATTTTGATACGGTTAATTCTATTTTATTATATAAATATGAAAAGATGGAAGAAGTTAAAATATTAAGATATAAACCGGAAAAGGATGCTACGGATACAGGACTTGCTATACAAAAGGCTATAGAGGAAAACAGTTTTTCCATACATATTCTCGGAGCAATGGGTACAAGATTTGACCATACAATTTCTAATATTTTATTATTACAGCCTGCATCAGAAGCGGGAATTGATGCAATGATTGTAAATGAAAATAATAGGATAAGATTATTAGGATATAAAAGGAAAAAAATTACATTAACTAAAAAGAATAACAATTATAAATATGTTTCGCTTATTCCATTATCTGAGAAAGTTACAGGTATAACTACTAAAGGGATGAAATATAACATAAGCAATTATGATTTTTATATTGATAAAGAGATAAGCATGGGTGTGAGTAACGAGATAGAAGATGAGGTTGCAGAGATAACCATTATGAGTGGTAAACTGTTGTTGGTGGAATCAAATGATTAAGTAATTAAAGATTTTCTATATAAATCTATGATTTGAATTGAAGTGCCTTTACAAAAAATGTTTCGGCATGAAAGGAAATATAATTATGAAAAAAGTTGATAGTGGTTTGAATGCACTACTTATAGTGGTCAAATTTTTGGGAATTAATATTGGAAGAAGACAGGTTGATAATATAATTGAATCAAGTCCTGATGGTTTTGATGAGATTGACATAGTTAATGCAAGTAGAAGACTTGGACTTAAAGCAAAGGTATCAAGACTTACATTTGATAAATTAAAAGAATTTAATACTCCTATAATAGTTAGAAAGAATGATGGAGAGTTTATTATTATAGCTAAAGCAAATGAAGATAAGGTTATGATATTTTCGATGGACAAGGGTTCTGAAAATCTTACAAGAACAGAGCTTGATAGCATATGGGACGGTAATGCAATATTAATTTCCAAAAAAGGCATACTTGATAAGGATGCAATATTTAGTTTTAAATGGTTTATTCCTACAATTTTTAAATTTAAAAGGGAATTTGTAGAGGTTTTAGTTGCGACTTTAACTATTCAGATTATAAGTCTTTTAACACCGATGATGACACAGGTGGTTGTTGATAAGGTGTTGGTACATAAGGCTCTTTCAACATTACATGTTCTTACAATAGGATTGGCAGTATGCTATATATTTGAGCTGGTTTTAGGACTTGCCAAAAATTATTTATTTACGCATACAACAAACCGAATAGATGTAATGCTTAGTTCGAAATTATTTAAGCATTTATTTTCACTTCCTTTGAGATATTTTGAAAACAGGCGAGTTGGTGAAACTGTTGCAAGAGTAAGAGAACTTGATTCAATAAGAAATTTTCTTACGGGAACTCCGTTATCATCAATGATAGATTTGGTTTTCATTATTGTATATATTGTAGTGTTATTCTTTTATAGTGTGCCTCTTACATTTGTTGTTATTGCATCAATTCCTTTTTTTGCAATTGTATCAATTGTCATTACTCCATTATTTAAGAAAAGACTTGATGAAAAATTCAATGCGGGCGCAGAAGCACAATCATTTCTTGTTGAGTCTATAACAGGTGTTCAGACAGTAAAATCCTATGCAATTGAGACTAAGTTAGAAAGAAAATGGGGCGAGTTACAGTCAGAATATGTTAAAGCAGGATATAAAACATCTATGGTGGCAGCAACAGCTAACTCACTAGGACAATTTATACAGAGATGTTTTGATTTGATTATTTTATTCTTAGGAACAAAGATGGTTATGAAGGGCGAGTTTACAGTTGGACAGTTAGTTGCTTTTCGTATGCTTGCAGGAAGGGTAAGTGGACCGGTTCTTAGATTTGTGCAGTTATGGCAGGAGTATCAGCAGGCGGCTCTTTCGGTAAAGAGGATAGGAGATATTTTTAACACTGCTCCCGAACCGACTGTAGATCCTAACAAAGCACCTTTACCTTATATAAACGGAAGAATAGCTTTTGAAAATGTAAGATTTCGTTACCGGGTTGATTCGCCGGAAGTTATAAGAAATATGAATTTCGTTATCGAACCGGGAACGGTTGTCGGCGTAGTAGGAAGAAGCGGTTCAGGTAAAAGTACTATTTCTAAATTAATACAGAGATTATACATACCTGAGGCAGGAAAAATTACAGTTGATGGCATTGATATTTCGCTTGCAGACCCTTTGTGGCTTAGAAGACAGATTGGAGTAGTTCTTCAGGAAAACTTTATGTTTAATGGAACAGTAAGTGAAAATATTGCTATCCATTGTAAAAATGCGAAAATGGAACAGATTATCAACGCTGCAAAGATTGCAGGAGCGCATGATTTTATATTAAGTCTTCAAGAAGGTTATGACACAATTATTGGAGAAAAAGGTGTTGGTCTGTCAGGTGGACAAAAACAAAGAATTGCCATTGCAAGAGCCATTCTTAATAATCCGAGAATATTGATATTTGATGAAGCAACATCGGCTTTAGATTATGAATCTGAAAGTATTATTCAGAAAAATCTAAAGAATATTTGTCTAAACAGAACAGTTATAATTATTGCTCACAGACTTTCAACACTAAAAGATGCTGATAAGATTATGTTTGTTGATAATGGTGATATAGCGGAATATGATACACAGGAAAACCTTATAGCAAGCAAAGGATTGTATTATCATCTCCTTAACCAGCAAAGAAGGGGTGAAATAGATGAATAAAGAATTATTAGATTATATAGAAAAAAACAGTAAAAAAAGACACAGAAATCTTAAGTATGACTTTATGCCAAATTTGCTCGAGGTTATTGAAAGACCTGCCCATATAGCTGGCAGTATAATTATCTGGTCAATATTTGGTCTTATATTATTTGCAATAATTTGGGCTTATGTATCAAAAGTAGAGGTTATAGTTAGTGCAACCGGTACAATAAAGCCTGTTACTGATGCAGAGATTATTAGTTCCAAAGCAAAGTATGGAATCGGAACAATTAATGTTATTGAAGGTCAGAGTGTTAAGGCAGGAGATGTCTTAATTGAATTGAATCCGGATGACTTAGAGGAAGATAAGAAGAAATTAAGTGAAGAAGCATTAAGATGTAATCAGAAAATAGAATTATATAAAGATATTTTAGCAGGAGAAAATGTAAGTTCAACCGATGTATCTTCATTTGATAAAGATATTCAGTCGAAAAATATTATTGAACAGTTTAATACATATAATAAATTGATTGAACAGTATAAAAATAATAATTTTTCAGAACAGGCAGAAGCATCTAAAAAAGAGTATATGGATGAAATAACTGAATTAATGCAAGGTGAAGTGAATATGCTTGAAGATATTAATTCAGATTTGCAGGAAACAGAAAAGCTCATAAGTCAGGCAAAGGTGACAGCACCTTATGACGGAATAGTGGATAAAATATATATTGAAAAAGAGAATATTACAGTTTATGAAGATGCACCTATTGTATCAATTATAAAAAAAGATGCCGAATTAGAGATGAAATGTTATGTTAAAAACAGTGATATAGCAGATATTAAGATTAACCAAAAGGTGGATATTAAATTAGATGCATATCCGTATAGTGATTATGGAACAGTTGATGGTAAGGTCACATTTATCGGTGAGAAAGCTGATGTAGTTGAGGGAATAGGAAAAGCTGTTGTTGTAAATGTTAAAATTACAGACAAGGATTTTGATGAAAAGATATTTTCCGGGTTATCGGGAAGTGCGGATATGGTTGTGAATAAGAGAAGGATTATTGAATATTTTATAGACCCGATAACTGGGGCTTTGAATGAGAGTGTGAGGGAGAAGTAGGGGGGATATATATTTTAATTTTGGGGCAAACCTTTAGAAATAAGGGGGGAAAATTGCAATATATTTTGTTACAGTTGTCTTACTATATATAAATAGATAATAGAAAAAGCGCACCCACTAAACTGTGGATGCGATGCTTTTGTTAATATTACGAGTCCTACGCAGCTCCAGGACGGAACAACATACGACTCTAATAATATTATACATCATATTTGTATGAAGTCAATTGAATTTTATTCAGAAATAGAGTTGCACAAGCCATTTTTGAAATTCTGTTTCAGGATCTTTTTGGTCAAGTTCATTTTCGTAGTAGTGTCTTACGATACCAGCGAAAATATCAGCAAACTGTACTGCCGGAGTAACAGCAGAACTGACAAATAGTGGCATTTCCAAAATGTGGTGGAAAGAGCGCCCGAAGTTTGTTTTAAACAAGAAGCCTGTGATGGCTTCGGCAATCTTTCGGTCAGCGTCCTCATGTACCTCATCAAATATCATCATTGCCTTGTTGTAGTGATGATGATTGCAGTAAAATTCAACCTTTTTTAAAAGAAGGTAGTATTGCTTTGGGAGATGATTCTCAGGAACAAGAATAGGTTCATCCGGCTTGTCCATAATAACTGCAAAAATAGCAGTGTCATAAGAGGTAATAATATCTACTATTCCTTCAACATAGGCTTTGTTTTTAGTGCGGTTTTTGGTAATGGTTACTTCGCGTATGAGTTTTGTGGACTTAATTTCATCTTGTTTTCCATAAATAAAGTCTTTTAATTTATATATCTGATTTGTTATTGGTTTTATATCATTTTCGTGGATACAGACACCTAATAAAATAGGATTTTTTGTTGAGTCAGTAGGACGAGGATATCCACTTTCATCAATGAATATAAGCATAAAATAAGTTTCTCCTTTGCCTAGTAATAAGAAGTTTTATACTACAATAATGTTTGATGTTCTATATTAATTGTAAAGTTTATTGATGTGATTTGGTGTCTTAAATAATTGATTTGTGATTTTAAGGATGGTTATATTGTATAATCCTCCGTGATATTTTATAATCTAGAAATGGAAGATTAAAATAAGTATATATTTTGGGGCAAACCTTTAGAAATAAGGGGGCGCAAAGTTAGAAGTCTAAGGGATAATATTCTATGATAGTTCGACTGCATATTGGTGAAATATGTGGTCTTTTTTTGTAGAAAAAGTAAATTATAGAAAGAAGGAGAGGAAAAAGCATGAAGAAATTTAAATTTATATCAGTAGTGGCTTTGATATTTATGTCATCAGTTTTTATGTTTTCAGGATGTAAGAAAACCTTATTAATGGACGAGCACAAATGTGCAGAGGTTGCACTGGAGTATATGGAGAATAAGTATCAGGAAGAGTTTGAGGTATTAGATAGTGGAGAAGTAGGAGGAGTTTTTGGAAAATCAGGATATGCAACTGTTAATTTAAAAAATAGCTCAGATGATACAGAAAAAGTGTATATTGTAGTTATTTATCCTAATACCATAGATGATAAAAATAATGATGGATATTATGATTCATATAAGGTGATTTCTGATACATATATGAGTGAAATAGTTAACCAATATGCAAGGAAAAAAGTTGAGAAATTATTAATTGAAGCAGAATTAGAAAGATTTATTACGCGAATTAATATTGAGGAAATTGCTAAAATTAAAGGTTTTTGGGGATTTTCAGCAGATTTTCCTTTGATTGAAGAGAAAGAATTTTCTTTAGAACAATTACTTGATAATTATTGTATAGACATAAATTGTAGTTTGGAAGTTCCAGAGAGTGAAATTGGTGATACTCTTCAAGATAATATTATTAATCAATTCGAGCCGCTAATTTCTAATGATACCATTGGATTTAAGATAGAAATTTACTTGGAAGAAGTTTATGTTGAAAGAGAAGAATTATACAAAAAAAATGAAACTCTATTTAGAAATGATAGAAAAAATCGATTGCAAGGAATTGATAGAATTTCATTTAATATAGGAGAGGAAAAAGCATGAAGAAATTTAAGTGTATAACCGTAATGTCTATGATATTTATATCATCAGTTTTTATGTTTACAGGGTGTAAGAAAAATTTATTAATGGACGAGCACAAATGTGCAGAAGTTGCATTAGAGTATATGGAGAATAAGTATCAGGAAGAATTTGAGGTGATATATAGTGGAGAAAAGGGAAAATTTATTGGGAAGGCGGGATATGCTGAAGTCACTTTAAGTAATAAGAATGAAAGTACAGAAAATGAGTATGTTGTAGTTGTATATCCTGATGGTTCAGATGATAAAGAAGATGATGGATATTATGATTCTTATAAGGTAATATCAGATACTTATATGTGTTATCTTCTTAAAGATAGTGTAAAAAGTGAGATGGAAAAATTGTTGATGGAGGCAGGTTTAACAGATTTTATTATTAGCACTAGTATAAAAGAATTTGGCGGAATTGTAGGGTTCTCTGGGTTTGCTAATGATTTTCCAATACAAAATCAAGAGATTTTTTCTTTAACAGATATAATAAACAATCATAAAATTAGTATACATTGTTGGATAAAAATTCCTGAATTTGAGGATGATGAAATGTTACAGTATAGAATAACAGAGATAATAAAACCATTGATTTCTTTAGATGATATCATAACATTTAGTATAGATGTATATGATAAAGAAATATATGAAGAAATTAAAGAGTTGAAAAAAAATAATATTGGATATTCAGCACGAGGAAATAAAAGAATTAGTTTTTCGATAGAGGAGGATTAAGATGCGTTTGAGTGATGAAAAGTTATTATTATTGGATACATTAGTATATTTTGCAAAATTATCAGATACAGGAAAGGAAAATGATGAATATGTATCTATTGGAGAATTTATAAATGATATGAAGAAGGGGATAGATGATTATGAAACAATTTTTAATGAAAAATTTGTATACAATGATAAACAGTTAGGAATGGATAAAATTATAGATTTGATTGATAGTGATAATTATTTAAAGGATTTAGTAATAATTTATCCTGATTCTTCTAATCTTAAATCTACATCTTCAGTATGCCTTGTTGACCCTGACCCTGAAAAATTAGATGTGTATGTTATCTATGTAGGCAACTATGCAGATTCTCCTTATAAATATGAATCAAAAGAAATAAGCACGTGGGGTAACAATGTTTTGGGTGCCATTCAGTCTGATACAGATGAACAGAAAAGACAACTTGATTTTTATAATGCATCAATTGAGGCTGCAAGAGCTTATTTTGGTGAAGAAAAAGAGAATGAAGATTTAAACATTACAGTCAGTGGACATTCAGCAGGAGGAAACCATGCTCAGTATGTAACAATAACTTATAAGGATTATATGGGAGATAATTATGAGACAATTAATGATATAGATAAATGCGTATCATTTGATTCTCAAGGATTCTCATTTGAGTTTCTCAAAACATATAGTCAAGCTATAGAAAATCGTGCAGATAAGATAACATCTTATTGTCCAACAGATGCTACAGTAGGAGGCTGTATGCCATCTATACCGGGTATAGAAGAAAAATTTATAGACATAGGATTTCCAAATGCATTTCCTATAGGTTATCATATGCCGGCAGAAATGTTGAATGAGAATGGTGAATTTAAACAGGAAGGTGAACCCAGTCTCAAATATACATTATTAAAAAAAGCTACTACCTGTACCTTAGCTATAACTGAGAAATTACCGGGTATAGATGTAGAAAAAACACTTGTGGAAGTAGGAGAATTTATAGATGCAGTGGCTAATAAAGGTGATGTTCTTGGTGAGGGAAAAGATTTAATATTCAGTAAAGATTCAATAATAGTATTGGGGATATTACTTAAGGAACTTGAACCGTTAGTTGATTTAAATAAAGCAACGCTTGGAATAACCGTAGCCGGTGCGACAATAAATGAAATAGATAATTGTATTGAAGAAATTGGTGATTTTGTAGAAAGTGGAGATATAATACAAGCAATAGATAGAGCCGATGAGACATTTTGTAAATTAAGATTGGGCTTACAACTATATCAAGGCGGTATGTTAACAGGAAATCAGGTAGTAGGAGCAGTTAACTTTATAATATAATAGGTTGGAATGCCGGAAAGTTAGAGAATAAAATAAGAACAACGATAAGAGATAAAGTGTGTGAAGCCACAGTGTATGTATGTAAAGAAATATACGAGGCAGGTAAAAAAGCAGGAAAATATGTTAAGAAAAATAATATTTTTATCAAATCACTATTAAGATATAAACTGATAATGGTTTGATAAGGATATTAAACATATATAACTAAAACTGAAAAATGGAAAAATATGTTGAAAAATATTCTGTGATATTTTATAATTTAAAAATGGAAGATTAAAATAATTATAAATTTTTGGGCAAACCTTTAGAAATAAGGGGGCGCAAAGTTAGAAGTCTAAGGGATAATATTCTATGATAGTTCGACTGCATGTTATTTACATGTGGTCTTTTTTTATAGAAAAAGTAAATTATAAGAAAGAAGAGATGAAAAAGAATGAAGAAACTTAAATTTATATCAGTAGTGGCTTTGATATTTATATCGTCAGTTTTTATATTTTCAGGGTGTAAGAAAACTTTGTTAATGGACGAGGAGAAGTGTGCAGAGGTTGCACTGGAGTATATGGAGAATAAGTATGGGGAAGAGTTTGTGGTGTTGAATAGTGGAGAAAAAGGATGGTTTTTCGGAAAATCAGGATATGCTAATGTAAAAATGGAAAAAAAGTCAGATGATATAGAAAATGAGTATATAGTGGTTGTGTATCCTAATAATATGAAGGATAAAAATAATGATGGATATTATGATTCATATAAGATAATTTCTGATACTTATATGAGTGAAATAATTAATCAGTATGCAAGGAAGCAAGTTGAACACTTTTTAATTGAAGTAGGTTTAAAAAGATTTATAACACGAATTAACGTAGAGGAAATTGTAATAGTCGAGGGTTTTTGTGGATTTTCAGAAGATTTTTCTTTGATTGGAGAAAAAGAGTTTTCTTTAGAGCAATTACTTGATAATTATTGTATAGATATAGATTGTAATTTAGAAGTTCCAGAAAGTGAAATTAGCGATTCGGTTCAGAATGATATTATAGGAATATTTGAACCATTGATTTCAGATGATTCGATTTATTTTGATATAGAAATATATTCAGAGGATATATATAGAGAAAGAGAAAAAATGTATAAACAAAATGAGAATCTTTTTAAATATGGTAATACAAATATTTTAAAAGGTAAAGAAAATATAAGTTTTTTTGTAGAAAGTGAGGAAAAATAAAAATGGGTTTAAGTAATAATGAATTATTAATGCTTGATAGCTTGGCATATTATCCTGAATTATCAGATAATATATATAGAAAATTAGAAGCTTTTATTGGAGATTTAAATAGTGGACTTTATAAAACTGTTTTTGATAAATTACCTATTTATGATGATAAAGATTTAGGAATGGATAAAATTATAGATTTGGTTAATGATAGTGATATATTAAAAAGATTAATAAAGGTTTACCCACAAAATAGTTTGACGACAACATCTTCAGTATGCCTTGTTGACCCTGACCCTGAAAAATTAGATGTGTATGTTATCTATGTAGGCAACTATGCAGATTCTCCTTATAAATATGAATCAAAAGAAATAAGCACGTGGGGTAACAA
>JAFQCK010000144.1 GCA_017416465.1 Lachnospiraceae bacterium
CGTGTTTGAAGTTTGTTATTGGTCGTACTTTAACAATACTATCTTGGGACAATCCTGTCACTGTCTTTTTTAGAAAAAAAGTAAAAACTGCGCCACAGCCTTCGCAGGCCATCGCGCAGCGATTTTGTTCTATTTGAATTTTACGCTGAGATATGTGAAGATAGTTATGAGATAAATTAGGCTTGACAAATATTAATAATATGCTAAACTTAACACTGTTAAGATTGGAGGGCATATGGATAAAAAATATCATCATGGAGATTTGAAAATTCAATTAATAAAGTCTGGTTTACAAATGATACAAGAAGATGGGATTAACAGGCTGTCTTTAAGAAGATTGGCGCAGATGTGTAATGTCAGCGAAGCCGCTCCCTATAGTCATTTTAAAAACAAGGAAGAATTATTAGTTGCAATACAGGAATATGTAACCGAGCAATTGTCGAAGTGTCTGAAAGATGCCTACGAGAATACAGAGCATAGCAATTCTCCAATAGCAATATTAAACATGGGAAAAGCGTATGTTCAATTTTTCATTAAATATCCCGAATACTATTCTTTTTTGTTTACACAGCCACATTTGAAGATAGATTTATGTATGGGTAATGAATCAAATGCATTTGAGCCTTTTCAATACTATAAAGAAAAAACGTATTTGGTTTATAGAAGCGAAGGTTTCAGTGAGGAACGTATTAAATATGGTATTATCGCTATGTGGGCAAAGGTTCATGGACTTGCATCTATTGCTTCGATGCAAGGTATAAAGAAAGACTTTGAATGGGAAGAGGTTTTAGACAAAATATTGGTTGAATAGGTGATACATAATGAAAAGAAAGAGAGTGCTTAAAATGATAATAGGTTTTTCTGTGTTTGTTGCAGTTTTACTACTGTTAATTTTAATTGTTTTTCCACCAAGCAAAGGTAAACTACCGCAATTTTATGATGAAAACGGAGAAGTTATGGAGAATAGCATAGCTGAAAAGTGTTACTTAGAAGTTGAAGATGGAAATCTAGGAATGATTATTATGGCAAAGGATATTGGCAATCCGGTATTATTGGTGTGTGGAGGAGGTCCCGGAATTTCGGAATATTTATTGGAATATATGTATCCATCCAGTCTTACAGATAAATTTGTGGTTTGCTATTTGGAATATAGAGGAACCGGATTATCCTACAGTTCTGATATCAAAGCAGAAGAAATGACCACAGAAAAATACATATCGGATGTTGTTGCAGTAAGCAAATATTTATCTGAAAGATTTGGACAAGAAAAAATATATATGATGGGTCATTCTTTTGGTACTTATATTGCCATCAAAACAGTACAGCAATATCCAGAATATTATAATGCATATATAGCAATGGCACAGATTTGCAATCAGATAGAGTCTGAATATATGGCATATGATTATATGAAAGCGCAATATGAACAGCTAGGCAATACCAAAATGGTTGAGAAATTTGAAAATTGTCCCATTCGAGATTCCGATGAAATGTATACAAAATATTTTTCATCTTCTTTGCGTGACACAGCCATGCATGAATTGGGTGTTGGAACAACAAGAGATATGGACTCTGTAATTATCGGGATTTTCTTTCCAAGTCTACGCTGTAAGGCTTATACATGGCAAGAAAGAATAAATTTATGGAGAGGAAAAGGGCTGTCTGCACAATTTCCGGTTGTAAATGATTCTACGCATTTCAATGCTTTTAGTGAAGTGCCCTCTTTACATATTCCTATCTATTTTTTTGCAGGCAAATATGACTATACATGCTGTTTTGATTTGCAATATGAGTATTATGAACAGATTAATGCCCCTATAAAAGAATTCTATGTGTTTGATAATTCGGCGCATAGTCCTATATTTGAGGAACTGGGGGAGGCGGCTAAATTGTTTGAAGCAATATTGGAAGTAGAATAAAAGTAGGTACAAATTTCAGTAATACGTTCTGTTGCTGTGATGATTTTTCTACGATATACTCCTTCAAAAAGGAGGGGGTTCTGACAAAACAATACGCTATTATAGGTGTAATATTGAAAAAATGCTGGATACAATAAATATTCCGGTGATAAAGATTACAACGGAAATGCTACAAAAATATCTTGTGGAGTATCAAGCGATAAATAATTGTGGAAAGGTAACTATTGATAATATTCGTAGAAGCCTTTCCACTTTCTTTTCATGGTTAGAGGAAGAAGATTATATTATAAAAAGTCCGATGAAAAGAATTCATAAGGTGAAGAC
>JAFQCK010000145.1 GCA_017416465.1 Lachnospiraceae bacterium
ACCTAACAGCTCTGGTGCATTTCTTGGTCTATGCTTAGATACGCCTCTTCCAAGCTCCCCAAGTTCTGGCAAAGTCAATTCTTTTAAACCTTTTGAATTACTAACCGGATCTCCAAACATCTCGACAAATCGGGATTTGATAAGTTCATCAAGCAATTCTAATTGTTCTTTTCCATTCTCAATAAAACTCATAACTTTATCCATAAGTTCTACTATTCTCGCTTGCTCCTCTAATGAATATAGTGGAACTTCAATATTTTTTACATATCCTTGTGAAATATGTGCTTGTGCTCCTCCAACACAGTCCGATAATATCTGCGTTCGCTTGGAAATTAAATAATAGAAAAGAAACCTTTGATTTAACACATCACAAGGAAGTATTCCTGTAATAGACTGATTTCCACACGCCTCAAAATTTAGGTATCCAACCTTTCCAGCTGTTGCACCAGTCAGTGCAATCATTACCGTATCTTTAGGCATTAGTTTAGTACTACTATTATCATATCCCCTCTGAGTAATTAGCTTATCTGCTTCATATACATCACAATTCTGACAACATCCTGATTGCAACCACGGAATTGTTCCTTCTTCCCAATATTCTTTTATTGATGTCGACGGAGTACCTCCTGTAACAACGGACGTTATTTCACATATTTTCTTATATTCCATACAATCATCCTTACAAATCTAAATTTATTTTTTATTCACTCAACAATTTCTTCAATTCTTCCATCTCAATCGCAATCTGCTTTTCAATACTCTCTATATTCGCCAATATCTCGCTTGTTGGTGGATATTCAACCGGAACATATTCCACCTTCTTATACTTATTAATTGACAAATCATATCCATTTTCAACAATTTCTTCCTTAGGTACAAAGAAACTCTGCTCTGTCCTTTCTCTATCTGCCTCTTTTTCCAAAGAATGAAATCTCTCTATAATATCAGGTATATCATTTTCTGCAATCTCTGTACGTTTATCATCCAATGTAAAACCATCAGCTTTCATATCATAGAACCATACATTATCTGTTCCACCTGCTCCTGTCTTAGTAAACACTAAAATAGCTGTTGATACTCCTGCATATGGCTTAAACACACCTGATGGCATTGATATTACTGCCTGTAATTTATGATTTTCAATCAATTCTTTTCTGATTGATTTGTGTGCATTACTGCTACCAAACAATACTCCATCCGGAACGATACATACACATCTTCCACCAGTCTTCAACAAACGGATAAACAATGCCAAAAACAATAATTCCGTTTTCTTAGTATTAGTAACTGACTTTAAATCATCATTTATACTTTCAGCATCAACAGTCCCTTTAAATGGTGGATTTGCAAGGCAGATTGTATACTTACTATTTATCTGATTTTGCTTTGATACACTATCTTTATAATCAATCTCAGGATTTGTTATTGAATGAAGCATTAAATTCATTGCAGATATTCTAAGCATTGTATTATCTGTATCAAATCCTGTAAATGCAGTAGTTGTAAAGTTTTCCCACTGTTCATTAGTCATTGTATCTTCATATTTTCTTCTGATATACTCTGATGCAGACACTAAGAATCCCGCCGTTCCGCAAGCCGGGTCCACTATGTAATCATCCGGTGTAGGTGCAAGCAATTCTACCATCATCTCTCTGATATGCTTTGGTGTTCTAAACTGTCCATTTTGTCCTGCTGTTGCTAATTTCCCAAGCATATATTCATACAAATCACCTTGCATATCAAAGTCTGCGATATCATGTTCATACAAATCATCAAGTCCTGTTATAATTTTTTGCAATACCTGTGGTGTCGGAATTAAAAATGCTGCTCCTTCCATATAACGTGCAAATGCAGTTTTTCCCTCATCCTGCTTTTCTATATCATCAGGAATTTCAAGAAGTTCTCCCATTTCACTATAATCCGGTAATCTGCCATATTTTAATTTCTTAATAGCCGGAAATACTCTCTGTGAAACAATTTCAAATATTTCTCTTGAGTCCTTCTCCTTAAATTTACTCCATCTCATTGACTGACCAATTTCTGACTGTGGAAATATCTTATCCATCTTTTGACCTGTCATATTTTCAAATTCTTCATTTTCAAGTTCTTTTTCATCTAAAGAACGAATAAACATCAAATATGTCAACTGTTCAATTACTGTTAATGGATTAGTAATTCCACCTGCCCATATATCCGTCCAAATCTTATCAACCTTGTTTTTTATTACACCTGTTATCATACATTTAATCTTCCTTTGCTTTTTTAAATATTCTTTAAATATTTAGATTTTAATATTTCTACAAATTATATTTTAAAATAATCTATTCTAAACAAACTATAATTTGTCGACTTATTCTAGTTTATCACAAATTATATCTAAATCCAATATTTTTATAACTCAACTTTTACTTATTTTATATGTTTCTTCAAATACCTCTTGCAAAATAAATATTTTACTGTAAAATAAATGTGGTATGCTTAAAACGCATTATATAAGAAAGAAAACAAAGAAAGGATAATGTATTTGAAAGATTTTGATGCATTTTGTCGAATTTTGAATTATATCTTGCAAATACATCGGAATTAACTATGATAAGTGCTAATAATATTACATTACGTCTTGGAAAAAAAGCTCTTTTTGAAGATGTAAATATTAAATTTACAGAGGGTAACTGCTATGGTCTTATCGGAGCAAATGGTGCCGGTAAATCTACATTTTTAAAGATTTTATCAGGTCAGATTGATTCAACTAACGGTGAAATCGTTATTACTCCGGGACAGAGACTTTCATTCTTACAGCAGGACCACTTTAAATATGATGAATTTCCTGTTCTTGACACAGTTATTATGGGAAATGCCCGCCTTTATGAGATAATGAAACAGAAAGATGAAATCTATGCTAAAGAAGATTTCACAGAAGAAGATGGTATTTTAGCCGGAAAACTTGAAGAAGAATTTGCTAACTTAAATGGTTGGGAAGCTGAATCTGATGCAGCTACACTCTTAAATGGTCTTGGTATTGAAACAGAACTTCATTATAAACTTCTTAAAGAATTAAGAGGTTCTGAAAAGGTCAAAGTATTACTTGCACAGGCATTATTTGGTAATCCTGATATCCTTCTTCTCGACGAGCCAACTAACCACTTAGACTTAGATGCTATTGCATGGCTTGAAGAGTTCCTTATTAATTTTGATAATACAGTAATCGTTGTTTCCCATGACAGATATTTCCTTAACAAGGTATGTACTCATACTGCTGATATCGACTACGGTAAAATCCAGCTTTATGCAGGTAACTATGATTTCTGGTATGAGTCAAGCCAGTTACTTGTTAAACAGATGAAAGAAGCTAACAAGAAGAAAGAAGAAAAAATCAAGGAATTACAGGAATTTATTCAGCGTTTCAGTGCTAATGCTTCAAAATCTAAACAGGCTACTTCAAGAAAACGTGCTCTTGAAAAAATCGAACTTGATGAAATCAGACCTTCCAGCAGAAAATATCCATACATTGATTTCCGTCCAAATCGTGAAATTGGCAACGAAGTATTAACAGTTGAACACATTTCAAAGACTATTGATGGTGTAAAAGTTCTTGATGACATTTCATTCATTGTTGGTCGTGAAGATAAAATTGCTTTCGTTGGTTCAAACGAAATTGCAAAAACAACATTATTTAAAATTCTTGCAGGAGAAATGGAACCTGATGAAGGAACATACAAATGGGGTGTTACTACAACTCAGGCATATTTCCCTAAGGATAATACAAAAGAATTTGATAATGATTATTCAATCGTTGACTGGCTCACAGGATATTCTGAAATTAAAGATGCTACTTATGTAAGAGGTTTCTTAGGAAGAATGTTATTTGCCGGTGATGACGGTGTTAAGAAAGTTAAAGTTTTATCCGGTGGTGAAAAAGTTCGTTGTCTCTTATCTAAGATGATGATTAGTGGTGCTAACGTTTTAATTCTAGACGAGCCAACTAACCACCTTGATATGGAATCAATCACAGCATTGAACAATGGTCTTATTAAATTCCCAGGTGTTGCTTTATTTGCTTCACATGACCACCAATTTGTACAGACAACTGCTAACAGAATTATGGAAATCGTAAACGGAAATCTTATTGATAAGATTACAACTTATGACGAATACCTTGCAAGCGATGAAATGGCAAGAAAACGTCAAGTTTATTCAATGGATGAACAGGATAACTAATAAATTACTCAGAATAAGGATAATGTGAATAATTGCATTGATATGCCAATTATTCACATAGCAATTTGTTTTAAAACAAATTGCGTATCCGACACAAGAAATTCTTCGAGATTTCTTGTGTCGGTTCTTCGTAATAAATTACTCAGAAATAAGGATAGTGATAATTAATGAAATATATTGATTTACATGTCCACTCAACAGCTTCGGATGGTTCGGTAAGACCATCCGAACTTGTTAATAAGGCAATAGCAAAGAATTTATCAGCATTTGCTCTTACTGACCACGATACAGTTGATGGTATAGATGAAGCTATTAATGAAGCTTCTAAGATTAATTCAGTTTCCGATTCCGAAATAATTAAAGTAATTCCCGGAATTGAATTATCTGCCGAATACAAAGGGCAGGATATTCATATTTTAGGATTGAATTTAGATTATATAAATCCGCAATTTTTAAAACAGATTGAAAGCTTTAGAAACACAAGAAATGAAAGAAATGAAAAAATGGTACAATCTCTGTACGACCATGGTTTTAAAAATATCACTCCTGAAAATATATTGAAGCGTTTTGGAAAAGATACTGTAATTACAAGAGCTCATTATGCGATTCTTATGATAGAAGGTGGATATTTAAAAAATAAAGATGAGGCTTTTAAAAAATATTTAAATCCCGGTTGTCCTTGCTATATTCCTCGAACTAAAGTTACTGTAACTGACGCAGTAAAATTAATACTTTTAGCAAATGGCAAACCTGTACTTGCCCATCCCCTTCTATACAAATTATCTGCTAATGAACTAGATAATCTTGTAAAACTTCTTAAAGAAACAGGATTACAGGGAATCGAAGCTATTTATTCCGCAAATAAATGGAATGATGAGGCTAGGATGAAAGCACTTGCAAAAAAATATGATTTATTTATTACAGGTGGCTCTGATTTTCATGGAACTGCAAAACCAACATTAGAATTAGGTACAGGATATGGAAGCTTGAAAGTTCCTGAGGAATTACTTAAAAATATATTATAAAATCTGATTGAATAATTTGATTTCAAAAGGGGTAGTCGGTTAATAACGATTTTCGCCCCAATTCTAACAAAAATTGATATCCTACAGAAATACAAGCCTTTTGGTGATAAAATTTCTGTTAGGGTATCTTTTTAGTTGTATTTATTTAAAATATATCTTTATTTTTG
>JAFQCK010000146.1 GCA_017416465.1 Lachnospiraceae bacterium
GAAAAGAGGTTGCGTTTCCGTCCCCTATCGGGGTTATTACTTCTATAACTAGGAAGCGAAATTTTAAATACTTACCATAAAAGTTTCCGTCCCCTATCGGGGTTATTACTTCTATAACTCTCTTCTTCGCTACATCTTAATCTAATATATGTATCTGTTTCCGTCCCCTATCGGGGTTATTACTTCTATAACTTTACAATCTTTTGAACCTCATTATAATTGTAGCGTTTCCGTCCCCTATCGGGGTTATTACTTCTATAACTAATTTCATTCATTTCTTCTACAAGTGAACTGTTGGTTTCCGTCCCCTATCGGGGTTATTACTTCTATAACAGATTATCAGATTGCATTAATATGCAGATTAAAGTTTCCGTCCCCTATCGGGGTTATTACTTCTATAACTGCAAGTGAACGTTTGCATAATGAAACAGGTGTTGAACCGTTTCCGTCCCCTATCGGGGTTATTACTTCTATAACGATTAATAGGTTTTTCCCAAGATGGTGTACCGAAAATCGTTTCCGTCCCCTATCGGGGTTATTACTTCTATAACACTGAACCAATTAAGCTAAGAAAAAATCAATTTAATGTTTCCGTCCCCTATCGGGGTTATTACTTCTATAACAACTCCAAACGGAAGAGAAGTTTCTGAATGCTTAATTGTTTCCGTCCCCTATCGGGGTTATTACTTCTATAACGTTTAAAAAATATTTTATCAATCTTATATATAGTTTCCGTCCCCTATCGGGGTTATTACTTCTATAACCAAATTTTGTACCTTTATGGTATAATAAAGCATACCGTTTCCGTCCCCTATCGGGGTTATTACTTCTATAACGTACAGGAAGCTGAAACGAAAGAAGTACTTTATGGGTTTCCGTCCCCTATCGGGGTTATTACTTCTATAACCCTCACTCTCACTCCCCTCTAAAATCAAGCCTTCCACAACACATTTGCGGTTGAAATCCAAAACGACAAACTTTTTATGAACTTCGTATCATCAAAACACTCTCAAACCCTTGATTTTACTTATGCGGTTGAAAATTGCAATACAATCTCTTATCAACCACTAATCATATATAAAATCAATATGTATTATACTCTTACTATATAACAAATTCTACTAGAAAATTATATCATATTGCACTAATACTTATCTGACACATCCCAAATTGGTAACGTTTACCCTTGTACTGTGTCAATTTTAAAATATGAGGCGATACTCCTAACCTAACATCTTTAAAATGTTTATGATTATTATTAACTCCTATTCCTTTAAAAATCTCACTAACTACATCAACTGCATCTCTGTCAAATAGGTTATACACTACAGTTTTTGAAACATATCCTGCGCCTCCACCAAGCCAAACCGTATTCTTGGTAGGTAAATCAGTATTAGGATATTTTTTTATAAAACAATTGTAAACATTTTCAGAAAAATATTTTATTGCATCCATAATATACTCAATCGTATACTTACAGATACTTTCATCAATAGTAAGCATAAACTCAAGTTTCGTTTCCGGCTTAATACACTCTCGCAGAAGATTTAGTCGTTTCACATTACCTTCTGTATTACATTCTAATTTTTGACATAATGTTAAATCTTCCAAAGCTACCGGTATACTATCTGAAACAATTATTCCCGACATAATATCATTTTGGCTTTCATATTTTTTACGCGTTCTGGTCAATTTGTTAAAACACTGTTGCTCTAGCGATTTTGTTTCTTTTTGAAGCAAACTCCTCATTACCTTTTTTCTTTTTTCTCTCTCTTCTAAAGCAGAATAAATTTCGCGTTTTGCTCTGGAATAATCAGCTTTATTATTATGAATATTATATGCTAGCAATATCGTTCTTAACATTCCCTTTAGAGAACTTCCCGGAATATATGGCAAACCATATGCATCTTTAACACATTGCATTATCTGCATAGTTTTTCCTTTTTCAAAAATTGCATCTGCACAATCTAACTTATATTTTGTCCAAGACTCTATTTGTTCTTCTTTTATCCGCTTATCCAAAAACCATTCACCTAAAGATTTTCTATTTTCATTCAACAAATAGCTTTCATATTCCTGCTGAAGTTTTAATTTCTCCAAATCAGAATACATTTTCATAATATCAGGAATAATTATCTTTTTATTCACTCTATCATAGTAATATTCCTTTTTTAAAAGCTCCATACCGCTTCCTACAAACAAAGGTCCTTTAACAAGCAAATCTAATTTGTATACTTTCATAGACTCACCTCCAAAAATAACGGCTTCGCATATCTATATACTGAATGCTTTCCACCTTCTGAAACATCATATACATCTCCATCAAAAACACTCTTAACACATGCTCCTGATGCCAAAACATATAAATCTCTTTTTCTCAAAAACTCATCTGCATAATTATAAGAGTTTACAAAACCACTTCTTTTAATCATACTGTAATTTGCATCCTCTAAAACTTCCTCCAATTCATCTTCTTTTGGCAAAGATGTAGAAAGAGTCATATACAAATCACCACTAACTCCAAGTCTTTTTACAAACTTTTCTTCAATCTTTCCTGAATAAAAGTCAAATCTTCCTAAACCTGAAGTTCTTTTTCCACCTATTCCCGAAAAAGATAACGCTTCCATTATCTCTTCAACAAACATTTTATCTTTTTCATCTTCATATCCTAATATAAAATAAATCCCACAACCTTTTTCAAAGTTAAAAACTCCTAATCTATAAGGTCTTGCCTCTTCCTCACCTCTGATTGCAACTATGTTCTTTACCGAACTTTTTCCAAGCTTCTTAAACTTATTTTTTTCACTTATAACGTCTAATTCACCCTTTAAATATTGCTCTAAACAATCAGACGGAATGTATGACAATTTTTTATATGCTTTTTTTACAGTTGAATCTCCATTTTTTTCAACGTTTATATGTAACATCGGCTTTGGTATGTAAAATGTATCTTCTATATACGGAAATCCATCCGAAAATACAAGTTTTCCCTGTTTTGTAATACTAACTAATTTATCAAGATATTCCTTACCGAATCTAACAGCCTCCTGACACAATGCTGAAAAAAAAGTATCTGCAAAAAAAGTATATTCACTATCTTCTAAATTACGTTTTCCAAAATGTACTCCCTTTTGAAACGTCATCTTATATCTCACATAATTCATAAGTACCTCCCATTACAAATCAGAAAACATTTTATTTACCTCTTCAATAATGTTATCTTCTACTTCGCCAATAACAACTTCTGCAATAATATCTTTAAACTTAACTTTACCATATCCTCTTGAACCACTACCACCAAGATAATCATATTGAAGCATCTTCATACCTTCTGAAAGAATTTTTAAATCATCATATATATCATTCATCTCGTCAACTTCATATATGATATCTAAATCAAACTTTGCTCCACGTATTACTCTTTCAATCTGTCTTGGATTAGCAACTGCAGTCTGACGATTTATTGAATTTTCGAATTTTACTTCTGTAAGCGTTTGAACACCCTGTTTTCTTAATTCATCTTTATTACTAAGTAACATATCAGAAAAAATTAATCTACTTCTAACAGGCTTATCTTTTCCTGCACTTCCAAACACTCTTGCTATACATTCTGCATCTTTATTTGGCTCAACTATGCTTTGATTATACTTTCTTGCAAGTAAAGTTCTGATTTTTCCTTTTAAAGAACTTCCAGGAATTAATGGTAAATTAGTCCCTGTATCTTTAACAACCGGCGAATCTATTGCTCCAATCGCTGCAAAGGCACTATTTCCTCCAATGTGCATACCTGTAATTACTTCTATTTGTCCTGTTATCTGAATCTTTGAATACATATAAAATCCCTCCTAATCCTGTCCGCCATAAAATTTATGAAATGCTACTAACGCTTCTATATACCTTTGAAATAATATATAATTTGTTCTACTTCCATTTATCTCTTTTAGTGCTGTTAAAATTTCTGCCTCGTCCATAAAGCTTTTTATTAACCTGTCTTTGTCATCTCTACCATATTCATATACACAACGAACTCTTAAGTAATCAATTCTTGAATTTATTTCATCTGTTAATTTTTCCCCATTTCCAAGAACCTCATTATATATATCTGCTGTCATAGCTAAAATATTTCTTAATTTTGAGGTTGTTACCATCTTCACATTACCTCTATTATCTTTATTCTGTGCTAATTTTTTTATCACATTTTCCGCTTTTTCTACATATGTTTTTTCATTCAGTACCATATTCACCCTTCCTCTCCAAATTCATTTCTAATCATATATGCATATAAATTAATCGCAGTACATAACTGTTTACAATCTTCTTCATTCTTAAACCATTCATACATCTTTTTCGAGAACTTCTTATACAACTTCTTCTGTTCATCTGATGCAGTTTTATTAGGTTCCATTCTTGCCATAAAGTAGACATATCTTGCAAAATTTATCTTTTCACTTCTGCCTCTTATAAGCTCTAATAAATGATACATGCAACTCTTTCCTTTATCTTCTGAATAACTGAAGAATTCATTTATTAATTCATATTTTTCACCAATAACCTTATTTTCAAAATCATTCCATTTATATGTAGATTCTTCACTATCAAATAATGTTATTGCACTTTTACCCGGCATGTCTTTTGAATTATCTTCTAAATCTCCTACTTCCAATGCCATTCTGCTTATCGGATAACCTGAATGATATATTCCTATTCCACCTGAAATAGTCAATGTATTTTCAGTAAATTCATATAATGCTTTCTGTATATCTACAGACATTTCCACAACATCGTTCCATGCTCCTACAATGAACAAATCATCTCCACCGGAATATACTATTGTTGCATTTCTCTTTTTATTGCCTGGCTTTGACTCTGAAACATCATACTTATCTTTAATTTCATAATTTCCATTTTCTAAAATCGAATTAATATAATATCTAAAGAACAATGATAACTGCCTTGAAAATGTTGCTGTTCTTGATAAAGTATTATATTTATCTGCAAATCCTCCAACAAATGCCTGACCTAAATTATCCACATCCGCACGGAATATTCCAATTCGTTTAATCCCCTTTGAAGATTCAGCTAACTCTTCAAATGTCTGACCTTGTGTATAATTACCAACCCATATCTTAGTTGCCACATTTATTCCCGTATAATAATCATTCTTAGAATAAATCCTAACAATCGAATTACTCTCTTTTATTCGTTTTAACAACTTATCTTTTGAATATCCTGTAAGATACATATCTCCCGGTAATGGTAATGTTCCTTCCACTTGTTCATTTAACACAACGAAAAACGGTTCATATAATATATCTTTAGATGATTTTTTCAAGTTTTCACATATACCACAAACTCCATCATCATTAACATTTTCCAACCTCTTGCACACCCTACATTCTCTAGTATAGGATGCTACTTTTTTGCTATTAAATGTTATGATTTGTCCGGCATTATATCTATGTGCTTTTTTTCCACCAAGAATATTACTTACATTTTTAAACAATTCCGAATAACTTCCATTAGGTTCATTCTTCAAACTATTAGCAGTCGCAACTGTATATCCCATAGCAACGAATAAAGATATATCATATACCTTGCTTAACCACTCATTAACTTCCTTTTCATATGTATCAATAATCTCTTTTACCTTATTAGTATTCGGTAATAACATATATGAATGACCGCCACCCGAATATATAAGATTAGCTCTTGACAGATTAGTCTTTTCAAGTATTGTGTCAACTATATGTTCCATCATTATTTCCAGATAAAATGAACGTGCTCTTAATGTTCTCAACGCATCTTTGCTATGAATTGTATAAATAAAATTCTGTATACCTGATACATCTAATGAAAATAATAAAAATGCTTCCTTATTCCAAAAATCACTCTCATTAGTCAGTAATTCCTGTTTATAATCATTAATATTATTCTCTTCTAAATATTGATAAATACAGCTACCGACAGCTGCCGTAATCTTCATATGGTCATACAATGATATATCTGCAACTTCTCCTTTTGCTGTTGACGAAGGAACATAACTAAGGCATACCTCTAATGCTTGAAGTAATGAATTTATATATTTGCTATCAAAATTCTCATCAAACACTATGCCCTTCAAACAATCTGTCACCTTAGCTTTAACTTCGTTATAGAATCCTTGACCAAATGTCTTTTTCTCATCAATTGGATAATTAATCTTTTCTGAAAGCATCATTGGTTCATAATATTTATCCTGCTTGTTACCATTCAAAATATTAAATACAGGTTGTAATGGTGTTGAAATATCAAACCCGAATTCTTCCTCGTCTTTCTTTCTTCTGTCAACCGCTGATGCAATATTATCTGCAATATATGTAATATATGCATAAGAATTTTTATCAATATCAGCCGACTTAAGATTGTAACCATGATGATATAAAACAGATTCTAAAATCTTAGCATCATTTAGCCCCACATCTTCTGTTAAATAATCATAACCACTTTTGCTATGATTTTTCCCCTCTCCTGTTCGGTAGATTACTTTTCCAATATCGTGAAGTAACCCTCCAACAATAACTTTTGCTTCACTCTCGTTCATTTATTCACCTTACCTTTCCCTCTGTAATCTGTAAACAACCCATTCCAATAGCTGTTTTTATTCCGACTCCGGAATATTCTCCAAATTCAAATAGCATTCTTGCAAAATTAACCATAGTCTGAGGACCATTTATACGAACCACAATATTTCCCATAAACGACGGAATTCTTACTCCTTCCAACGAAAAATTAGTCGTATTAAGATTGTAAGATATAATGCTTGTATTCTCTACCAACTGATTAAAAGTATCTTCATAATCCATCATACTCTCTTCTGATGAAGCATCATATTTCCTCATTAGACTACCATATATATTGCTGATTTCGGGCCAAAAAAAATACCTTCCATCTTTTTTAAATGATGTAGGTGTTTTAAATTCAATTGTAAATATTCTCTTAGCATCCTCTGAATAAAACTTCTCAAACAAAGTCTTTTTACTTACAACACTAATCTCTTTTTTTACTATAACAACCTCTACATCATTATGCTCAATTCTAAACTTATTAAAATCTTCTCTTAATAACTTCAAAATAATTCCCTCATATGCCGTATAATTAAAAGTCTTAATATACCATATATTCTTGCCTGACTCATAACGTATACACTGACTATACGGTCTTAAATTCTGTTTATGCAACACTTCAGCATAATCCGATCCAATATTTTGCATTATTATTCCATGTAATAGTGATGATTTGTTAAACCCGATTTTATCCCATTCATCACATTGTAATTCCAGCTTTAATTCCGACAAAACATCTTCTTGCATTTTTTCATCTCCCTCCATAAATCACTGATTATATTCTACAATATTTGACATATTATTTCAAGAAAAAAGACTATAACTATTGAGATTTTTCAATCGTCAACGTTATAGTCTTTTATTAATACGGAAATCTGCACCCCACTGTATATATAGGTATAGCTTTATATTCCTTACGAACTCCTCCTCTGGTCACTCCTGCTATATATCCTTCATCAATCTTTTTATCTTCTAAAAACTTAATCAATGATATTGGATTATTGGAATTGGAATTTTTAACTTCAATGCCTAATTTATTATCATTTTCATCTACAATCATAAAATCCAATTCATAATTGCCATATATTGAGCAACATGGTTTGTCACCTTTAATATTTGAATTTTTATATAATCTATATAATTCCGTATATACAAAATTTTCAGCTAACAACCCATCAATATCACTATTACTTATAGTTGAATTCTTTGCTATATGATTTGCTATTCCGCAATCCATAAAATAACATCTTCTATCATATAAAATCTCATATACATTACCTTGATTTATCAGATTACAAGTCCCTAAAATATGAGAATATACCAACCAAGACATCGCTTTATTAACTTCATCTCTGCTGACAAATAATTTTGTAGACTTTTTAACGAATTCTGTAATTGTCTCTATATCTTTGGCCGCCGAACCTTTTTTTTCTTTAGACATATTTAATAATGTATTAGTATATACACTTCTAAATATCTCTGCACATTTGTCATCATTAAAATATCTTGAGGATTCATCTGTAAATTTATTAATAATATATTCCAAAACCTTATGACATTTTTCTACATCTTCATAAATCAAATATTCTTTAATTACAGCAGGATATCCTCCAATCTCTCTATATATTCTATACAATTTTGTTAATTTTTTATAGTCTTCATCGTTTCCTTCTCCATACAAATTGATATTCATCAAAATATCATCTGCACCATACAATCTGCAAAATTCAGAAAAGGACAAAGATAACATCTCTACATCACACAAATCACCTACTGGTAGAAAATATTCTTTATTAAGTGTTACACCTAAATAACTTCCACTTAAAGCAATTTTACATTTTAATTCAGCTCGTAATTTACGTATAGAATTATATACATTCACACTTTCTTGAATTTCATCTATTACCAAAATTGTATTATCAATATCTTCAAAATCTTCCTGACCCATTTCTTTACAGTAATTCATCATTGCAAATCTTATACTATTACTATTACAGACTTTTTCAAACTCTTTACGTTCTTTAATATCTGATAAATTAATATAAACTATATTCTCATAATTTTTATATGCAAATTTTTTAAGTTCTGTAGTCTTTCCTATCTGTCTGGCACCTTTTACATACAATGCAAGATTACTAAAATATTTTTTCCATTCTTCAAACTGTTTTTGAATATCTCGTTCATAAGGATTTTCTTTGCATAATTCACTATAAATTCTCAGATTAATTTCCCTTTTATCTATTATCGGTAATTTATCTTCTATAGATTCTATAATACCCTGACTATTAATCTTTAAATTTTCTATCCATTTAATATTATCAAATACATTGCTATATGTTTCATATTTACCATCTATAACAAATCCTACAATTTTTCCATTGCAGTTTCTTACTTCCTCTGTTGCATGCATCAAAAAATCCCTCCTTCCAAACTGTATTCTTTAATTATATCATTTCCCCTCGAAATATACAAAACTTTTACGAAGCCTGTTCAAACTGACTATTATACAACTCTGCATAAAATCCATTCTTTTCAAGCAGTTCCTCATGATTTCCACTCTCAATAACATCACCGTCTTTAAGCACCAAAATCAAATCTGCATTCTTTATAGTTGAAAGTCTGTGTGCAATTACAAACGAAGTACGATTTTTCATCAGTTCATCCATAGCATTCTGAATAATCAATTCTGTTCGTGTATCAACTGAACTTGTTGCTTCATCAAGAATAAGCATTGGCTTATCTGCTATCATTGCTCGTGCTATTGTAAGCTGCTGCTTCTGACCCTGCGATAAATTAATCTGGTCATTTAATACCGTATCATAACCTTTTGGTAACGTTCTTACAAAATGATGTAATCCCACAGCCTTACATGCTGCCTTCATTTTTTCTTCTGTAACACCTTCTGTACAATAAATAAGATTTTCTCTTATTGTCCCTTCAAACAACCACGTATCTTGTAAAACCATACAAAACTGAGAATGAACATCCTCTCTTTTTAAATCCTTTGTTGAAATTCCATCAATTAGTATCTCTCCACCTTGAATTTCATGAAATCTCATTAAAAGATTTACTAAGGTTGTTTTTCCTGCTCCTGTCGGACCTACTATTGCAATCTTTTGACCTGCTTTTACACTCGCTGAAAAGTCTTTAATAACAATTTTGTCTGAATCTTCATAACCGAATTTCACATGTTTAAATTCAACATTCCCTTTAATATCTTTAAGTAAGGCTGTTTTTTCACTCTCATCTTCCATCTCTGTTGCATCAAGAAATTCAAAAACTCTCTCTCCCGCTGCCGCTGCTGACTGTAATGCCTGCATTGACTGACCAATCTGAGACAACGGTTGTGTAAAATATCTTATATACATCATAAATGCAACGATAACGCCAAATTTAATCTTATCATCTAATACAAGTGTTGCACCCACAACACATACAACCACATAACCAAAGTTTCCGATAAATCCCATAAGCGGCATCATCATTCCTGATAAACACTGCGATTTAAAAGCACTGTCTCTAAGATTTTCATTCATTTCATTGAAAGTGGCTGAAGCATCTTCTTCACCATTATAAGCTTTTACAACAGTATGACCTGAATATATTTCCTCAATATGCCCATTCAATTCTCCCAAATGCTTTTGTTGCCTTATAAAATATTTTTGCGAGCGACTCATTATCGCAGACATAAGTATAAATCCAATAATGGTTGCCAAAATCCCTGCCACAGTCATTGTTACATTTGTCTTAAGCATCATTACAAGTGAACCTATAAAAAGTATCACTGATGAAACAAGATTTCCGACACTCTGATTTAACGACTGCCCTATCATATCAACGTCATTTGTTACTCGTGATAAGATATCACCTGTTGAAGTTTTATTATAAAACCACATAGGAAGTCGGTTAATCTTTTCCGAAATATTTGAACGCAACTTATTAGATACTCTCTGCGTAACTGTTGCCATAATTAAACTCTGAACTGCCGATAAAATATATCCTATTACATAAAAGGCTATAAGAATGAAACCGATTTTTTTAACCCCGTCCATATCAATACCTGTCATAATACCTTCTGCAATCAGATTAGTAATTTCCTTTAACTTATCCGGACCAATTAATGTTAAAACAGTACTTATTATTGAACAAATAATTGCTATCACTATAGCAGGAATATACGATTTACAGTAATTTATTATTTTTCCCCAAGTCCCTTTAAAATCTTTTGACTTTTCAAAATTTCTATTTGGTCTAGGCATTAGGCTAACTCCTCCTTTGACAACTGTGAATATGCAATCTGCTGATATACTTCACAGGTTTTCATAAGCTCTGAGTGTGTTCCCATACCTGCGATTTTTCCATCATCCAGTACAATTATCTTATCAGCATCAATAATAGTTCCTATTCTTTGTGCTACAATAAGCCTTGTAGAATCTTTACATTCTTTATTAAGTGCTTCTCTAAGCATCTTATCCGTTTTATAATCAAGTGCTGAAAATGAATCATCAAAAATAAATATCTCAGGCTTTCTGCAAATTGCTCTTGCAATTGAAATTCTCTGTTTCTGTCCACCTGAAAAGTTAGAACCTGATTGAGCTACATAAGCCTTGTATGTATCTTTACTATTGTCAATAAATTCTTTTGCCTGAGCTATACTAACAGCATTTTCTATATCATTTAGATTAGATTCACCTTTTCCATTATCTCCATAAGCTATATTTGATTTAATATCTCCCTTAAATAAAATCGCCTTCTGCGAAACATATCCTATCTTATTACGTAAAGCCTTCTGTGTATACTTCCTTACATTTAATCCATCTACTAATACTTCTCCCTCTGTTGCATCATAAAAACGTGGTACAAGATTTATAACAGTACTCTTTCCACATCCCGTTGCTCCTATAAATGCCACCGTTTCTCCTTTATGAGCTGTAAATGTAATATTTTCTAAAACATAATCATCTGCATCAGGATATTTGAATGAAACATTTCTAAATTCAATTTCTCCCACTTTTCCATTATCACTATCAGTAACATTTCCATCAACAACAGATGGTTTTGTATCAAGCACTTCATTAATACGTTTAGCTGAAACTGACGCTCTTGGTAAAATTATAAATATCATTACAAGCATCATAAACGACATTACAACCTGAATTGCATACTGTGCAAATACTGTCATCTCAGAAAACAATGACGCTTTATCCATCAAATCTGCACTTTCAATAAGAACTGCACCTATCCAGTAAATGGATAGAGAGAGTCCACTCATAACAAGATGTATACTCGGCATCATAAATGACATTACTCTCATAGCATAAAGATGAGTATTCGTAAGTTCGTCATTTGCTTTTTTAAACTTTTCTTCCTGATAATCTTCTGCATTATATGCTCTTACAACTCGAAGCCCCGTAAGATTTTCCCTTGTTACCCTGTTCATATCATCAGTAAGTCTTTGCAACATTCTAAACTTAGGCATCGCAATACACACGCATATTCCAACAACTGCGAGCAATACAACCACTGCTATTGCTGTTGAAAGAGTCCACTCATAACTTTTTCCGGAAATCTTGCAGATTGCCCATATAGCTGTTATTGGAGCTTTTATAAGAACCTGTAATCCCATAACAATTAACATCTGAACCTGCATAATATCATTTGTAGAACGTGTAATAAGACTGGCTGTAGAAAAATGTCCAATCTCCTCCATCGAAAATGATTGCACTTTATTAAATAACTTACCTCTTAATGTAGCAGAAAAATTTGCTGCTATCTTAGATGCACAAACAGCTGTTACCATTGATGCAATCAGACTTCCAAAGGCACAAAGCAACATCTTTGCACCTTCTGATATAATATCCGACATTTCACTTCCGGGTGTTTGGATGAGCATTGTAATCTCAGACATATAATCAGGCATAGTAAGTTCAAGCCATACCTGTAGTACAATAAATAAAATCGCAAGACCTGCAAGCATCCATTCTGTTTTTCTAAAATTTTTAAATAGTTTTATCATAGATTCGCCTTTCTGTTTTTATAAAATATTTTAAAACTAACTACAACTTTGTGTATTGCAAGCATTACTTCGCTTGCAGGGCTTTTGCTACAAAAATAGAGTATCTTAACTATCCGATACTCTATCTATAATATAAACATAAATTCCAATATATACTATATTACAAACCATTTAATAAATCTAATAAAAAAAATATAAACTATATCTTATGAAAAAACAAGTTTATCACATTTCTACCATTTTGTGTCTATCCCAAGTTGTTCTTCTATAAGTTTCTTGGATTTATCAAATCTTTCCAAATAATCTCCTGTAATAGAATGATATTTTATTCCTGCATCTTTTAAAAGTTCTTTTATTTGATTACTGTATTTTTCTCTGTCGCTTTCTATTTCCTCACTTCTGGTTCCATCCTGAACAAAATCCACATCCGGTTCTAAGAATAAAACCAAATCCCATACACAGATATCGTTAACCGCTTTGGCAAGCACCACACATTTATCAAGATTTTCTTTATCATTGCCTAGTAAAAAATAACTGTAAAACATAGTAGTTATTGCATCTGTATCTACAAACAATATTCTATTTGCCTGTTTTGACATATCCATTACATTTATTTTTTGCCTTAAGATGTTTTCGTACATATCCTCTGCAACCATATATTCTTCTCCACCGGCATACTCACAAGTATCTCTTCCAACCTCCGATACATAGTTTGTATTATATGCAAGTGCCAGATTTTGAACTAAAGTTGACTTCCCTGTGCTTTCGCCACCTACAACCAGAACTTTTCGAACATAATAATCTCTACATACTTCCGGAATATAATCCCAATTCTTCATCGCCCATGACCTGATATCTGTTGAACTAATAGGCACCTCTGCCCTGTCAAAATAATGTACTACACTTTCAGGACAATACAACGACTCAAATCTGTTAGTTCCATAGTAATCGGAACCACAAAATACTATATCAATAGGCTTGCCAACTAATCTCTTAATATCTTTAGCTCCCTGTTCCCAGTAAAAATCAGTATTGTAAACTTCTTTTGAAACAGCTCCATCTTCAACCATTAAAATTTTCACATTATCAAGATGTTTTACACTATTTAAAATCCATCTGTACCTTAATTCTTTTGAAACAGATTCTCTTCCTTCACACCAGCTTATTACAACATATAATTCCTCACACATTGCTGCTGCTCTAATAATATCATGAATATGTCCGACGTGAAGGGGGTCAAATGAGCCTCCATACATTCCAACTTTATATCTCACGCTTTAAGCACCTACTTTTTCTTTATTTTTTCTTTTTGGTCGGGATTGCTTTTCCTTTAGCTTCCTTTTCCCACTTTATCAACATAATAATTGCATTAAACCAATATACAATCCACATTAATAAAGTAGCCATATTTCCACTTCCCGTACGGAAATCACACCACCACATATACACACTAAAAGCATCTACCGCAAACCAAATCCACCATTGCTCTGCAAACATCTTTATTGAAACAACCATTGCAATTACTGATGATACTGTCGTAAAACTGTCAACATATGGCATTGCATCTCCCAACTTCTTTAAAATCAATCCATATCCCAAAGTTGTTAAAGCTATACATATAACCAACACAATTCTTTGTAATGCATTCATTCGTCTTTTGTTAACTTCCCTAGTTTCTTCATTCATATTTTTATTCCAAACATAGAAACCAACAAATTGCATAGGAACATAATAAATTGCATTTAACATAGTTTCGCCATAAAGCTTTGCTTTATATGAAATAATTGCATATAATACACAGTTTACAAGTCCGAATATGTATGCGGATAATTTTCCTTTACCTGTACAGACAACACAGGCAACTCCGGTTGTTGCAGAAATAATTCCCATAAGAGTATCTCCCCAGTAGATTGATAATCCTGCAATAATCAAACACGATAAAACAAGCCATATTACTTCTGCTTTTTTCCAGCCACTTATTTCATTTGCAAAAAAATCTTTAACATCAAATTTCTTTTGTTCAGTATTTTTCATATTCCCTCCTATAAAAAACTTTTATTCAAAATTGTAATTAGGGGGTAAAAATTTTTACCCCCTAATTTTAAAAAACAAATTTTATATCTCGCTAGGTTTAAACGCAGGCATCAACTGTAATTTGAATAAATTTCTCTCATGCATACCATCAATTTTAGCCTTTAACTCTTCATCTTCTATCACACCCTCACGAATATATCTGTCAAGTGTTTCATAAGTAAATCCTAAGTTATCCTCATCTGTTTTTCCACACAAACCATCAATAGGTACTTTGTCAACCAGTTCTATTGGTAACTCAAGTAATCTTCCAATTTCCTTAATCTCCTGCACTGTGAGATTAGAAAGTGGACTAAAATCTCCTGCTGCATCACCATATCTAGTTGAATATCCAACCCAGTCTTCTGAAAGATTACAAGTATTAACAACTCTTCCGTTCATACTCTGTGATACAGCATATAAAGTTGCCATTCTGATTCTTGGTGGAAGATTAATTAAAGACTGATTACTAAGCTCTAACTGCTCAGAAATCTGATTCTTAATTCCCTCAACTCCATCAAAAATATTGATTGTAAAATTCTTTATTCCTAAATGATTAACAAGTTGTTTCGCGCTGTCGATATCTTTTTGTTCACCACATGGCATAAGAACTCCGATTACTCTGTCTTTTCCAAGTGCTTCCACACAAAGGGCTGCTGCAATTGAACTGTCCTTTCCACCTGAAATACCAATTACGGCATTACAGCCTTTTCCATTTTCTTCAAAAAAATCCTGTATCCATTTTACACATTCATCTTTAACTTTCTTAGCATCAAACATTAGAACTTACCTCCATGCAAAATATTTCTAATCTCTTTAAGAGACTGTTCTTTAATCATATTTCCGTCTTTAAAAATTGTAACAAGCTGATTATCCTTGTTAGCTACAGCTTCTTCCCAACTATACTCATCTTTAAAGCTATATTCGCCCTCAGCATTTACTGAAACTACACAACAGCCCTTTTGTGATTTTTTAAATCCTCCGTCTTTAGGATTTTTAAATATAGGATATGGTTTATCATCTATCTCACAATATGTTGCCTTTATACAAGAACTGAAAGTATCTCTTGTAAATGGCTTCAACATTCCTGCTTCCTCCACACACTGCATTGAGAATGAACCTACACCAAGTGCTACATTTGAACACGCAAAACCATTTTCTTCCAAAATTCTATAGATTTCTTCACATCTCTGAATTGTTATTGAATCACCATAAATAGCTTTAACATGTGGGTCTAATACCTTATAACCTTTGCTGTTTACTGTTCCTCCAAATTGCTCCCAAAGCTTAAATACGGTTTTTGTAACAACTTCCACACATTCACCTGAATCACCGCGCATCAACATACAACCATTATGATTTAAAATCTCTTCCTTAAGTTGTGGTAATACATTATCAATGATGTTCCAATAATCATACGAGTCCAAAACAGCTGAAAAACTTGTGTTAGGATAAATCTCTGTTAAAAGTCTACGAAGCAATGTGATTTCATCACCATCAATCGCATAATTACTACACATTACAGAATGTTCGGTACTTGGACTTCCAAATGCAACCGGCTCCTTTGTACAATCACAGTCATACATTTTTTCAAGATAATAGATTGTTGGAACAGTAGCTGTATTTAAGAATGATAAACACCAGCCGGCCCCTGCCTTAATAGCAGATTCCGTACATTCCTCCCCTCTAAAATCAAATGCTCCTAATGCTTTTGCTCTGGGAAGACTATCATCACAGGTCTTATCATAATATTTATTAACAATTTCTCTATAAGTATACCCTACTGTTGCAGCAATCATCGGATGCCAGCTCTCTGCCGAAATCAAGCTTTCAAGTGCCTGTGGAAGCCATGCAAATTCAGGATGAGTATTAGTAATTCCAAACATTGGTACATGCATTGGAACTCTTGCACCTTCAGGTAAAGAAATAATTTCTATTGGAAGATATCCTAACTTATGTAACTTTTCAATCTTATCTATCTTATAAGCATCTGCTCCTAAAGCTGCATCCATAATCCTCTTATATTCACCAACAGCCTCTTCATATGACTTTCCAAAAAACTCATCATTAAAATATTCAATAAGATATTTTTTAATAAATCCCTGTAAACCAAACATAACAACCTTATCCCACATATCAACCCTACTCATTCTTGGTGTAAAATAAGACACAGATTTTGTAATCTTTTCAGGTAACATTTCAGTGTGAACCGCTTTGTAAAAATCTATAAGTAACATTGGATTTCCGTTATTCATAATAATCTACTTCCTTTCAAATAATCTTATTTTTTATGAAACTCTAACCCACAACTCTTTGTGCTTGCTCTCACTCCGTTGTTCGTACAATTTTTAACAATTTTGTTCGTATACTACGTACAAAATTGCAAAATTGTTCGCCCAAAGTCGCAATTCGCAATGCACAAAGATGTTGTTAATATAGTTTCTCAAAATATATACAAATACATCAAATAACTTCTATATTTTCATTACTTGCCGTGAATATGCTATCTGTTGTAAATACTTTTTTGATAAGTCCGCTTGTAAGCACTTCGCCCTCTAAAATTGTATTCTCACAATGAGATATGTAAAGGTAAATATCATTTGCGCCAAGTTTTTTAAGTTCTTTAGCACTAAAATAGAAGGTACCGCCTCTGCTTGAAATATCATCAACTATTATGATATCGCTTCCGTTAATCAAATCTGTCATTCCTGATACATCAAGTCCCATTATATTGCCCGTTGCCCAATCTCTTTTCTTAATTCCAAATGTATATGGCTTATCAATCATTCCCGAATATCTTTTCATAGCACCTTCGTCAGGATAAAACATAATTAAATTTCTATCACTGCATTTAACTTTTTCGATAACTTTTTCAATATTAAGCTTTGGTGTATCGATTATTATATTATCAATTAAAGCCTCACTTACACTTGAATGTGGGTCTAATACTCTTACTGACCTAAATCCTAAAGAATTAATTATTTCAGAAAAATATTTAAGTGTAAATACATCTTCATCACTTTTAACTCTGTCCTGGCGGGCATTTGGAATATATGGCATATCCAAATCAATTTTATTAATTCCATGACTCTGTAAATGTCTTGTGAGATAAATTAACGCTACAAGTTCTTCATTATTCTCAAAAGTCCATTTTATAACAGCTTTTCTATCTTCATCAAACTCCTTAGAAACATATTCTTTCATAAGAATTGTTCCGTCAGGAAACTTTCCAATTTCAATCTTTTTATCATTTAATCTAATCATAAGCTTCCTCTCTTCTACTATTTATAGCAATTCAACATTTACCACGATTTCAAATATATCATGCTTGCACACTTCTAATCTCAATCTATCTTATGCTATTATTTCAATCTGACATGAAGCCATTGTTTCAAGTGCTGCATTATGTTTATCCGGTGTAACACCTGCACAACATTTCGCATCAACCTTGATAGTCATCTCCGGGTAATTAGCCTTTAATAAAAGCGCATTTGATACAACACAGATATCTGTACATAATCCGATAAGCTCTACTTCTATATCATTTATATTATAATTTCCAATAATCTCTACCAAATCAACTGAACCAAATGTTGGCTTACAAACTGCTATGTATCCCTTTTTATCAAGCGCAGCTTGCACCTTCTTATCAAGTTCCCAACCTTCTGTACCTTTTATGCAATGTGGAACAGGCAATTTCTTACCTTCCTGTGTATTCATATAATCATCATAATGTGTATCATAAGTCGCAATTACATCTCCATCAAAATTTTCAATCTTTTCAACAACATTATCAACAATTGCTACTGCTTCACTTGTACCTAATGCTCCATCAACAAAATCCTTTTGCATATCAACTACTACTAATACCTTTTTCATATAAATTACCTGCCTTTCTACTACAATATATCATTTTCGAACAAACTATTGTTTAACTTATTACATTCCTTATCAGTTTATTATTCCGATAGTTCTTTCCTAACAAACAATTTCGCCGGTCTGTGACCTGCCCCTGTTACATATTCATCAGTTTCTTCAACATACGGCATAACCTTTCTTCTAAAATTAGCCGTTAAAAGTTCCTTATCAAGTATTGTTTCCTGTACTCTTTGTAAACTTAACAGTGTAAACTTCTCAGGTAAAAAATCAAATAACATCTCCAAATCAAGTACATCTTTTCTTAAGCTTGATAATGCGGAACCAATTATCGCTGCATGATCAAATGCAATACCTTCACTTTCAATAATCTCAAACCTCTTAATTCCAAATTCATTCTTACTTTCTTTTAATAGTGCTTCTAACAGGATATCTCCATTCTTTAATGAAAGATAATACACATCATCCCTCACTTCTAAGATTATCTCAAACCATCTTGCATCATCAGCATCATCTCCGCTAATAATTTCACCCTCACCATCGTAGATAATCGATGTAAATGCATTTGATATAATTCTTCCTCTGGGGTCTCTGCCCACCTCGCTAAAAACTCCTATATGCTTTATTGAAATAGGTTTTATATTAGTTTCTTCAACTATTTCTCTATAAGCACATTCCTCAATACTTTCATCTTCTCTTAAAAATCCTCCGGGCAATGCCCAATAATCTTTAAAAGGATGAGTTCCTCTTTTTACCATAAGTATTAATAGACTTGCTTTTTCTTCCTTACGGTAATTCTCTTCATTTTTATTCTTAATTGTAAATGCTGCAATATCAGTGGACACTGATGGACGAAAATATTGGTTTATATCATATTCAGCCAAAAAACTTTTTTCTTCATCAGAAACAATTCTTTTTTCATATAAATCCCTGATACTGTAAGTACTATTTTTCACTTTCCGACCACCTCTTTCAGTTTTACTGTTATTATCTCTTTGATATTAACAACTTGATAATAACTCCTAATTTATCTTTTGTCAAGTAAATTTTCAAAAAAATGCAATCTTAAATTCTTACCGAAAATAAGATTGCATTTCTTATACACATATTTTAAATTACTCACTTTCATAAGTCTGATAAAATATATCCCTCTGAATTATATATATATCAGTTAAGTCATCCTCCCTAACCGCCATATAATCGCCTTTTCTTCCCACAAAATATTCTCCATTATTCTGACTGTTAAATACCTTCGTACGTGTTTTTAACTGTGTAGCATATATCCCTTTTTGTTTCTTAGGATAACAAAGATATGCCAAATCATCTATACTTATATATCTGTCATCTGAACACGCCTGGACCTCCGGAAGATAATTAAGCATCTGCTCATACACATCTAAAATCTTATCCGATACCTCATAAGTCTTTTCAAATTTAACCCTATCTATGCTATAAATCTCACCACGGCAACCTATCATTATGTATAAATCATCAGAAGCCGTAACGATAATTCCGGATTCATTCTCTAATGATTTCATCTTGATTTTTTCACCTGCATTCACTATATTTGTTGTCTTAACATACGCCCACGAAACAACTTTTTTCTTATACTTCGGATATAAAAGAATCTCCTGCCTGTGCTCGTTCGAAAATTCATCTGCATATATCCATTGACATTCCGTAAAATATAACCCTACCTTTTTCTTCAAAAAATCTCTGACATCCGTTGCTTCAATCTCTGACATAAGCACCTTCAAAAATATTTTAGAAATACTTGCAAACGCATTATGTGCATCTCCATTTACCATAGCATAGGTTCCAACAAGATAGTCTATAAATTCAACTGCTCTTATACTCTTGTCATTACTCAAAAAAACCACTCTTATATCTTCTGAATCCCTTGCCCATAAAAGAACAGGTTCTTCGTTAAAAACAAAATAACTTTCAGATTCTTGTTTAATGTTTTCCAACGTTGTTTCTTTTATTCTGATTATGTTTTTTTCACTATTCATTTATAAGCTTCCTCCTGACTTTATAAATTTATCCGGAAATTCAATTACTACTTAAGCAATGATTTGCAGCATCTTCAACTACCTTATTATAGGCTTTTTTAAAGTCATCATTGATGTGAGTAAAGTGTAAAGTAACATGTTTTCCTTTCACTTTTACAATTTTTGCATAAACTCCTGAAAAACCAAGTCCAAGTTTATCATTCTTATATCTTATCTCAACATCAGAATATAATTTCATTTCTTCATGTCCTTCAAAATACTGGCACATATCAACTTTTATTCGATTTAATGAAATCTCTATAAGGCTTACTTCTCTTGGTCTTTCTTCAACAACTTTATTATGTATTAAATATAATTCCATAACTTCATGTTTAAGAATATAGTATTTTTCTTCATCTACAGTTTCATGAATATAGCAGTCATAATCCCCACCAATTCCTATTATTTCGCACAAATTTATTTTTTTACTGATTCCTTTTGCAGAAATTTTTGATTTTCTTATTATTTGAACATCACATTCAACCTTGTCTAAAATATCTTCTGAAGCTAATACCTGACCACCAACACTACAACCTTCAATTCTTGAACATGCATTAACAACACTTCCTATGACATTGTATCGCATCATTCTTTCCGAACCAATATTTCCAACAAACGCTTCTCCCCAATGAACACCTATACCCATCTGCAAGGTTTCATACCCCATCTTTTTACAATAATCATTTACTTCCTGCATCCTATTTTGCATCGTAACCGCTGCTACAATCGCATTTTCACAATATCTCTCCGTCTTAATAGGTGCGCCAAATACAGCTAACACACCATCACCTGTGTATTCAATTACCGTACCATTATATTTAGAAATAACTTCAATCATTGTTCCAAAATAAAAGTTAAGCAAATCTGTTAGAGCATCTGCACTCATCTCTTCTGCCATTGCCGAAAAACCTCTCAAATCGGATAACAAAATAGCTAAATTTCTTCTGTCTCCGCCTATAAACTCACCATCAGGTCTTTCAAGAATAACTTCTAATACTTCATCCGAAAAATATTTTCCGAAAATCCTATGAAGAAATTCATTTCTGCTTTCAAGCTTTTCATTAAGCTTTCTGACCTCTTTAGCCATCTCAAGCTCATCTTCCTGCTTTCTGAAAATTCTTTCATAATTTCTGGAAACTTCATGTTGCCAAGCCATTCTCTCAATTCTCACTGTTTCTGCTTTACTTAACGGCTTCTTTAACACAAGCATTGCGCCTTTTTTATAACATTCTTCCTTGGTTTCATCATCATCTTTTTCAACCATAAAAAACAACGGAACCCCTGCAAGATTGGGGCGAGATTTTAACATTTTTAAAGCAATATCATCTTCAGATATCATACTGTAATCTATCAAAATTAGCGATGGACTTCCAAGTACACTATCTTCCTTATCAACAAGCTCATCTATCGCTTTTTTTAATGCTTCAACAGAAAGCATACATGTAGCCCTCATTCCACCGAATGAATTAATCTTCCTTTGAATATCAAGCATATTTAAACGTTCTTTTTCCATTATCCAAATTATTTTTTCCATAAATTAGAATGCCATGCTCCCTTACCGTTTTCTCTATTTCTATCACTTAAATTTCCTCTGCATCTGTCACACAAACTTCCTGTTCGAATTGACATTCCACAGCTCTTACAAATCACTCCGGTATTTACCTTCCACGAATCTTCAAGAAACTCATTACTCCATAAATGTTCTATCGTCTTAACAGGAACCCCTGTATTTCTTGAAATAACAACTGCCGGTGCTGTTCCTACCTTTTCAAGGTATTTACGAACCTTTTGGAAATCATCATAATTTTCTTTACCACAATCAATACATTTATATACCCCTAATGAACATAGCTCTACTGCCCCACCACAATACTCGCACTCAATAGGAATCCTGTTAATTCTAAATGCATTGCTTCTTTTATCAAGCTTTTCTCCTCTATGACCTGTAGTTTTCGAATAATCTCCATTCTCTTTTAGCACTTTAATAGCTTCTTCCATCTTAACTTCAGTATTATCTGCTTCAATGTCACCGGATTCATCTGCATTCAAAACTTTATCAATCCGTTTTAATATATCTCTTAGGTTTGTCATTACTCCGGCATCCACCTCTGCCTGAACCATTTGAACATTATTAAGATAGAATTTATACAAATCATTCATATCCTTATCATCTATTCTCAGCGGAATAATTTTTTTTCTACAACATATAGCAGAATCCAATTCTTTTTCTACCCAGATAGAATCCTGCGAATTAGAAGAAAGCACTAATAAAAACAACTCACATTCGCTAATAGCCTTTGGAATCTCTTTAGCATAATTAGAACCCGGTCCTATCATGTCAGGTGCTTTCCAATACGCAATACTTTCTTTATTCATCATATCTGTCAGTTGTTTTACAAAATTAATGTCTTTTGAACTATAACTGATGAAAACATATCTTTTCTTGCCCATCTTTTCTCCTCCATTTCGAAGTGTTTTCATTCCAACCCTATCTAACTTTTAACTAAAACAGTTACTTTTAGCTTACTACCTTATTTCTTCCTGTCTGTTTTGCTATATATAACTTGTCATCAGCACTCTTTACGTTCTTTTCCGAACTTATATTTTTGTCAATTTCACTAACACCAAATGACATTGTTATCTTTATTACCTGATTTTCACATTGACATTCGGAATCTTTTATCGTACATCTTAATTCTTCTGCATACTTTGCGGTTTCTTCCTTGTCACATCCTTTAAATAAAATAATAAATTCTTCTCCACCCCATCGAAATACTTCTCCTGCTTTTCCAACGACCTTTTGCATAGTATCTGCTACAAATACAAGTACTGCATCTCCAACATTATGTCCATATGTATCATTTACCTTCTTAAAGAAATCTATATCACACACAATAATACCTGCTCTTTGCGAAGCATCCATAGATGCCATATTATTATCATAATAATCATAAAAACCTCTTCTATTCTTAAGCCCTGTAAGTTGGTCAATCTGACTTTGTTCTCGTAAGAGTTGCGCCTCCAAAGTCTTACCACAATAAGCAGCAGCCAGCGCAAGTCTTTTAATGTCCTGAGAATCAAATTTACTTTCTTCATCTTCTCCAATTTTATTAATAGCCTGATATGCACCTATTACTTCGCCACAGCCATTAGTTACAGGTACACATAATATAGACTTTGTAACAAATCCTGTCTCCTTATCCACTTCTGAATTAAATCTTTCATCTTCATATGGATTATTTATTAAAATCGTTTCATTATTCTCGATTGAAGCACCTACTATTCCAGAGCCTTCCTGAACAGTTATTCTTTCAGAATCAAGTGCAGCAAGTGTCCAATACTGTTTTTTTCTGACATCTCTATACCAAAAAGAAGCCCTTTCTGCATTAACCAAAGTTCGTCCCAAATCAGTTAACAATAAAATCGAATTATAAAAATCCTTCTCCACAACCAATAAATTCATATCATAAAAAATTGCTTCCAACATTTCTTCTGCAGATAATCTTTGTTTTTTATTCATCATAAACTATACCTCCAAGTTAAAAATCTAATTTTTTCTTTAAATATTCTAAAGACTTTACCTGACCATCCGGTTCATTTGTCTCAATTAAAACTGTACAATTTTTAAAACATCTGTCATAATACTTTACGAATTCGTTCCAATCTATTTTTCCTGTTCCAACCGGCCAATGTAAATCGTTTTCCAAATCATTATCATTAATATGTATATGTTTTATATATTCTCCAAGTGCCTCTATCCACTCTTCAATCGGAGCAGATTTCCCAAAAACAATTGCATGTGCCCAATCCAAACATACTCCAAAGTTATTATAATCTTTAAGAACATCTGCTATACGTTTAAATATGTAAGGTCCTTTTGCAAACATATTCTCTATATATATATTTATATCAGGATATTCTTCTAATAACTCCTTTAAAAATTCAGAAGTAGAAGCAACAAAATTACTATTATAAATATCTCCTGAAAGCTCACAATTATAGTTAATATGAAATACTACTGCTTTAACCGAAATCTTCTTTGCAATCTCCATACACTGTTTCATTCTGTAACAGGAAACATCATGTATCTTTTTATCTTTACTAAAAATCGCCAAATCAAAAAATGCCCCATGCATTGTACTATTCTCTGGAATCCCTAACTTTAAATATCTATCGATAATTTCATTCAATCTCACATCATTATCTAAAATATCAGGCTCATAAAAATCATTTATTTCAAATCCCACATTATATTCTTTCGAAATTTCCATATATTCAAGAATTTTATCAATTCTTGAAACAATTAAAAACCTTCCCATAAAACACCTACCTTTTTTTATATATTGCCACGAAAATTATTATATTTATTTTACCATATTAGATATAAATTTTAAACTTTAAAATATATCTTTAGTTTAATTTTAGCCTGTTATGGTATACTTATAGTATAATTTCTTAGAAAGGAGTCATGCATATGCATGAAACATATATATGCGCCTGTTACTCGCTGAAGACGATCCTAGATTATTAAAATCTTTAATACATATATTCGAAAAAAATAAATTTGTAACCGATGGTGTAACAAATGGTATTGATGCATTAGAATATGCACTTTCATCTGAATACGATGGAATTATTCTTGATATTATGATGCCTGGAATTGACGGAATTGAAATTTTAAAAACTTTACGTCAAAAAAAAATAACTACGCCCATTTTACTTTTAACGGCAAAAACCGAAGTCTCCGACAAAGTTGAAGGTCTTGATGCTGGTGCTGATGACTATCTGGCCAAACCATTTTCCACTTCAGAGCTTTTAGCAAGAGTACGTGCTATGCTACGAAGAAAAGACAATTATCTCCCTGATTTACTTTCTGTAAATGAAGTTGTTTTAAACCGCTCAACATATCAGATAATTTTTAATCACAACTCAAAATCTCTTAGTGGAAAAGAATATCAAATTTTGGAGATGCTTATGCAAAAGCCCAATACTGTTATCTCATCAGAACAGTTTATGACTCACATTTGGGGGTGGGACACCTCTGTAGATATAAGTGTAATTTGGGTTCATATTTCAAATTTAAGAAAAAAGCTTATAGCAATTGGAGCTCCTATAGAAATACGTTTTCTAAGAAATGCAGGCTATATTTTGGAAACTATCAAAACAGACATATGAAACATAACGGAAGACGAGGATTACTATGATTTATAAATTACGAGGAAAGTTTATTAGAATTTGTACCATTTCATTACTACTTGTTTTTTTTGCGATTTTTCTACTTGTATATATTCTTAATACAATTCAATTAAATGCCGGAATGGATACTTTAACTGATATGATATCAAATCATAACGGACATATGCCTAATGAAAATCCTAAAAAATTAAATAAGAATATGCTTCCTAAAACACCAAATTTTATAACTAAAGAAACACCATTTAACACCCGCTTTTTCACAGTTAAATATAATGAAAACGGTGAATTTTTAATTTCAAATACAGAATTTATTTCATCGGTAACAGAAAATGAAGCAAAAGATTTTTCAAATATTGTTCTTAAAAAAGGTAAATCTCGTGGTTGGATAAAAAATTATAGGTATAAAATCACTTCTTCTAAACAAGGTTCGTTCATCGTTTTTGTAGATGGAAGTTCTTCTAAAGAAATGGCAAAAACTTTTATGTTCTCAGTTTTGATTGTATTATTATGTAGCGGATTAGTGATTATACTATTAATTGTAATTTTATCAAAATTTGCTATAAAACCGGTAGCAGAAAGCTATGATAAACAAAAACAATTTATAACAGATGCAAATCATGAGTTAAAAACACCCCTAACATTAATACTTACCAATTTGGAAATTGCAGAATCAGAAATCGGTACAAACGAATGGCTCGATGATATAAGAACAGAAAGTACACATATGAGCGCCCTTGTTAACCAATTGGTAGCATTAAGTCGAATGGACGAAGATTCACTTATTCTTTCTGTCCGGGAATTTAGTTTAAGTGATGCTATTTACGACACAGCTTCTGAATTTGAAATACTTTCTAGCGTTAGAAATCAATGTTTTGTTAAAAATATAGAACCTTCTATCATATATAAAGGCGACGAAGCTTCAATACGAAAACTTATAAGTATATTATTAGATAATGCACATAAATACTGTGATAAAAATGGAACTATCACTATCTCACTATATCACAAACGATATCCTGTCCTTATAATAGAAAATACTTTTTCTGAAACAACAAAAGTTGAGCTTAATAAATTATTTGACCGTTTCTATCGCAGTGATAAAGCAAGAAGTCACAATGGCAGCTTTGGTATTGGTCTTTCCATTGCTAAAGCCATTGTTGAAAAACATCATAGTGATATATACGCTTATAGAAAAGATAAAAATACCATAGCGTTTAAAGTAATCTTCAAAAAGTGAGTGCTTATGCATTCACTTTTTCACATTTAATTCATACTTTTCAAGTATTTTCTTTAGTTTCACTTAAGTTTTACTTGTTAAAATACCTTATGAAATAATTTAAGGAAAGGACTAAACCTATGTATATTATCAAAAATGCTTTCAGATGCATTGGACGTTCAAAAGGACGTAATCTTCTAATTGGTATTATTGTATTAGTGATTGCCGTATCATCCTGTATTGGATTATCAATAAAACAAGCGGCTATTAATGCAAAAGAAGAAACTTTAAACAACTTAACAATTACAGCAACCATATCCTTTGACAGACAGTCTATGATGAATGAGATGAGAGAGAATATGGGATCACCTGACTCTTTTGATTCAAGTAATCCTCCTTCATTTGATCGTTCACAGTTCAAAGAAATGATGGGTGCATCATCATCACTCACTCTTGAAGAATATGAAACTTATGCTACCGCTGAAAGCGTAAAATATTTCTATTATACACTTACAACTTCTGTTAATGGTTCAAAAGACTTTGAACCTGTAAGTAACAGTTATTCTGAAGACGATAGTAATGAAGATGACACTTCATCCGATTCACAAAATCAGAATATGTTTGGAAACGGACAAGACATGCAAATGCCGGGAGGTTTTGGCGGTAAATTCGAGCAAATGTTTGGTGCTCAAAGCGACTTTACTCTCACCGGATATAGTAGTGACTCAGCTATGACTTCATTTATAAACGGAACTACTTCTATCGTTGAAGGTTCAGTATTCGAAGAAAATACCAGTGAACATGTATGTATGATTTCAGAAGAGCTTGCGACATTTAACAATCTTTCACTTGAAGATACAATCATAATTACAAATCCTAATAGTGAAGAAGAAACTTATGAATTAAAGATAGTTGGTATATATGATGATTCATCAGCTAACGAAAGCAGCTTCTCAATGATGGGCTCAACTTCAACAGACCCTGTAAACAATATTTATATGAGTGCCACTGCACTTTCGGACATAATTGCTTCATCTTCCGAAAATTCCGAAACTCAGACCGATGATAACACTGGACGTGAATACGAAACTGCACTTACGGAAACATTATCCGGTACATATGTATTTGATAATTCTGATGATTATTATAAATTCGAAGATGAAGTAAGAACACTTGGTTTGGATGACAGCTACACTGTTTCTTCATCGGATATTTCTTCATACGAAGAAAGCCTTACTCCTCTTAACACTTTAAGTGAAATGGCAGGATATTTTCTTATAGTCATCTTAATTATCGGTGCAATAATTTTAATTGTACTTAACATTTTTAACGTAAGAGACAGAAAATACGACATTGGTGTTCTTACTGCAATGGGTATGAAAAAGGGTAAAGTTTCATTACAATTCCTTATAGAAACTTTTACCGTAACAATTCTTTCCGTTATTTTCGGAATACTAATCGGAGCCGTATGCTCTGTTCCTGTTACAAATATATTATTAGAAAACCAAGTTAATTCTGAAGAAGAAAAATCTCTATCTGTTAAATCAAATTTCGGCCGTGATAATATGGCAATGCCTGGTGGCATGCCTGGAGGAGATATGCCTGGTGGTGATATGCCTGGTGGCGGATTCCGAGGAAATGGCGGTATGAGCAACAATCCGTTTACAAATCTTGCTGACAAAGATACAAGAGCAGAATATATATCAGAAATTAATTCTGCCATGAATTTTACTGTAGTATTGCAAATGCTTGGAATCGCGATTCTACTTACATTAATTTCAAGTATGGTTTCAACATTATTTGTAATGCGTTATGACCCTCTCAAAATACTAGCAAACAGAGATTAAATATAAATTTTCAGAAAGGAAATATGCTTTTTAGCAAGGTATAAATTATGGCTATATTATCATTAAAAAATATATGTTTTTCATATGACTCTACGCCTGTTCTTGACAATTTATCTTATGATTTTGAAAAAGGTAAAATCTATTGCATTGTAGGCAAATCAGGTGCTGGTAAAACTACTCTTTTATCAATTTTATCAGGACTTGCTTCTCCAAAAAGTGGAAGCATCCTTTACAACGATAAAGATATTAAGAAAATTGATAAATATAAATTCAGAAGTAAATATATTGGTGTTATATTCCAAAGTTTTAACTTATTAACAAAATTTACAGCTGCCGAAAATGTAATGCTATCTATGGACATTGCAGGAACAAAGAAAATAAACAAAAAGCAAAAGGCCCTTTCTCTTTTAGAAAGTGTTGGCCTTAACGAAGACGAAGCAAACAGAAGAGTTCTTAAACTTTCAGGCGGTCAGCAACAGCGTGTAGCTATCGCAAGAGCTCTTTCGTACGACCCTGAAATAATTTTGGCAGACGAACCGACAGGTAATCTTGACGGAGATACGCAGAATGAGATTATGGCTATCTTTAAAGATCTCGCCGCTTCCGGAAAATGTGTAATCTTAGTAAGCCATTCTCCTCAGGTTGCAAAAATGTGTGATGAGTGTTATGAACTCAAAAAAATAACTGTTAAGTCTAAAAAATAGACTTTATCTATATATTTTCATTTTTCTTTTTTATATTTCTCCTATCCTAATAAATTTGGAGATGGTCGAATTATAATCGACTAAAAAATAAAAATCCGATATTCCATTCAAAAGAAAATCGGATTTTTATTTTATGTCTTTAATACAACTATTCCACTTTAATATTTCTTTCTGCTAACCTCTTTTTAACTAACTCTCTAAATAACGCATAAGCTATTGAGCAAATAGGAATAAATATAATCATTCCCAAAACACCCATAAGATTTCCACCAATTGTAACTGCGACCAAGACCCATATTGAAGGTAATCCTACCGAGTTTCCTACAACATATGGATATATAAGATTTCCTTCTATCTGCTGAAGTATAAGGAACATGATTACAAACACTAATGCCTGCATAGGACTATCAATCAATATCAATATTGCACCTATAAAACATCCTATAAACGCTCCAACAATAGGTATGAGCGCTGTTATAGCAATTACGACTCCCATCATAAGAGCATATGGCAATCCAATAATAGACATTGTTACAAAAAATAATACCCCAAGAATACATGCTTCAAGGCATTGTCCTGATAAAAAACTTGAAAACGTCTTATTCGAGATAGTACATACATTAATTATTTTTGCAACCTTTTCTTTACTTAAAAATGCATATAACACTTGTTTTGCCTGATTTGCTAATTTTTCTTTCTGAATTAAAATATATATTGCAAAAACAAGTCCAATAACAAATGAAGCAACTCCACTTATTAAACTGCTTATTATTCCAATACCTGAACTCAAAAATAATCCTGCACCATTCTTAAGATTACTTGCTACAACATCAATAACTTTTCCCCAATCAACCTCAACATCAAGGATAAAAGCTTCAACCTCCGGATATTTTTCACTTAATTTTTCTAATTTATTAGAAAATCTATCAAATGCTGCCGGTAACTTTTCACTTACCTCGATTACTGTATCTGTAATCTCAGGAATTACAATCTTTAATGCAAAGAAAATAATAAAAACAAATGCAATGATAGTTGTAACTAAAGCAACGCCTCTTCTTACTCCTGCAATCTTTCTATACTTACTCTTCTTAAATAAATGTTTCTCAATTTTTCTCATAGGAACATTTATTATAAACGCCATAGCACCACCTAAAAGAAATGGAAATACCAGAACAATAAGCTTATTAACAAATGAAACAATATTACCAATGTTTTCTAACGCTTCGTAAAATAAAACAACCGTACATAACGTTATCAAAATCTTTTTAAAATTACTTCCAGATAAATTCATATTACTTACTTCACTCTTATCCTTTCTTAAAACCCTTTCGCATATACATTTCTATTATCCTAATAATTTTCTATACAACTTTTTCCTTAGAAGGTATAGGCTTAATAACTTTTTTATAAATATGTATCATAAATATTATTGTAATAATCACAGCCATTATCTCAGCTATCGGAAACGCCCACCATACATAATTAACTTTTCCTAATTTAGATAACAAATATGCTGCCGGAAGCAATGCCACAAGCTGTCTGCATATCGAAATAAACATACTGAATATTGCACTTCCAAGTGCCTGAAACATTGTTGTCCCAATTATATCAAAACCTGCGAATATAAAATGAAGGCTAATAATCTTTAGCGCCGGAATTCCCATTTCAAGCATCTTATCTGATGCATCAAAAAATCCAAGTAATTTATCCGGAAAAACTTGGAAAATTGCAAGTCCAACCATCATTATACCCATAGCATATACCACACTAAGCTTTACGGTTTTAACCAGTCTTTCTTTATTCTGAGCACCATAATTATATGCAACAATAGGAACCATTCCATTATTAAGTCCAAATACCGGCATTAACACAAAGCTCTGCAACTTATAATAAACACCAAATACCGCAGTTGCCGTAGATGTAAACGAAATCAAAATCTTATTCATTCCATAAACCATTACAGAACCAATAGACTGCATAATTATTGAAGGAACACCCACTATGTAAATCTGACCGATAATCTTACCCGAAGGTCTGAAACCTTTAAGATTAAAATGAATTTCCTTATTAAGCTTAAGATTAAGTATTAATGCAATAATCCCCGCAATAATCTGTCCTGCAATAGTAGCAACTGATGCACCAATTACACCCAATTTAGGAAATCCAAAATATCCGAAAATTAAAATAGGATCAAGAATTATGTTAATAATTGCACCTGTCATCTGTGTTGCCATTGTACATACAGTTTTTCCTGTTGACTGCAACAGTTTTTCAAAAACAAACTGCATACATATACCAATTGAACCACAACAAATAATACTTAAATATTGAATTCCATATTCTACAATCTGTGTATCCTTCGTCTGACTTAAATAAAAAGGTTTTACAAATGTTAATCCTATAATAAAGAAAACAATATATATTATACCGATTAAAAACACCGCATTATTAGCACATTCATCAACCTGTTTTTGTTTTTTCTGTCCAAGAGCTTTAGATAAAAAAGCATTTATACCTACACTCGTTCCTCCTAAAATAGCTATCATAAGTGTCTGAATCGGGAATGCCAACGATAGTGCCGTAAGTGCATCTTCATTAATCTGAGCCACAAAAATACTATCTACAATGTTGTACATTGCCTGAACTAACATAGACAACATCATTGGCACTGACATTGATAATAGTAATTTATTCACCGGCATTGTTCCCATCTTATTTGCCGGTAAAATTTCTTCACTAGCAGATGTTGTATCTTTTTTTAAATCTGTCATTTGAAACTTTTCCTTTCTAAAATAAGTTCAAAAAACCTCTTCTCATACTTTTATAGTACCTTGCTTCCATTCGCCATAAGTTTAAACTTTGCACCCAACATCTCCGCAGAACGACGACACATTATCATTCTTCCTAAAAATATTTCAAAATACTCATACATTGTACACATTGTTTCATCTATCTGTAAATCAAGTGTAATAACCTTCTTCTCCATATCAAGCTTTAAATCTGCCGAAGTAACAGCATAATTCACCCTGTCATGAATATCAAAATTCTTCAAATCCTGATTCCTTACCCTATTTCTTCTAACATCACATTTATCTGCAATAATTAGAGCAGCAGATATTGGTGAAACTGCCCCACCTGTAGACTCATCATGATTAGCTATTGCTGAAACCACTGTAACCCTGTCTTCCAATGCCAAATCTGTGTCTTTCAAGATATCATTTGCAAGAAGAGCCCCATATTCTGCATGATGTTTACGATTAATAGCATTACCGATATCGTGCATAAATGCAGCAATCTTAACAAGTTCCATTTCTTTTTCGGAATATCCAAATTCTTTTAAAATCATCGCGGCATTCTCGGCAACCTTACAACAGTGTGCCTCTGAGTGGTCAGTATATCCTAAAATCCCAAGATTGTCATTTCCTTTTTTTATAAAGGCTTTTACTTCCTCATTCTTTTTAATTTCTTCGTAATTCATTTCCACCTCAATAATTATTCATAAATTCCATTAATTGTAACTTCAAACACTACATCTTTTCCTGCATAGTTTGTGTTGTGATAATCATCCGGGAATTTAAGATTTAATTCAACTGTTTCTCCAACCTTGTGTCCGATAAGACCATCTTCAAAACCATCAATATAACTGTTAGAACCTATTGTTAAGTCCTGAGGGCCATAACCTTCCGTGCTGCCACCCTCAAATTTTTCACCATCAATATATCCTGTATAATCAATATTTACAGTTACTCCATCTGTTACTTCTAAGCCTTCTTCTTTGTTAAGTATCGGTGTAGGAACAGTTGTTGTTGGTTCTGTACTTATTTCATTATTTATCTGTGTGTTAGAGCCTGTTGTGCTTCCTTTTTTATCATTCTCATTTACTCCTACATATACAAGCAAACCTATAAATGCTGCACCCAATAAAATCGGTGTTCCAAACATCGCAACATTTTTTAATGTTTTTATCTTCTTATCTCTTGCTCTTTTCTTAGCTTTTAATTCCTGTGCCAATTTCTTATTTTCTTTCTTCATTATTGTAATCCTTTCCTGCCTGAGCAATTTATTTGCATCTATATATAATAAACGCACATTTTTTCTATTATACTATATTCTTATAATATTTTCAAAAAGAACTGATGATTTTTTTTTTGCAAAGTGCTATACTTAGCTCAATATATATAAAATAATTTAATATTGAAAGGGACAGGTATTAAAAAATGTTATTTTCAAGTACTCCTAAGCCAAAAGGATTAAACATCATTATTGTTGGCATTGGAAAAGTGGGTACAACTCTAATCGACCAGTTAAGTAAAGAAGGACATGATATAACGATAGTTGATAAAGACCACAACAAAGTTCAGACTATGGCAGGTCTTTATGATATCATGGGTCTTACAGGAAATGGTGCAAGCTTTAGTGTTCTTTTAGAAGCCGGTATTGATAATGCCGACCTTGTAATCGCAGTAACCGATTCAGATGAACTTAATCTCTTATGTTGCACTGTCGCAAAACGTGTCAGTAAATGTGCTGCAATCGCAAGAGTAAGGACTCCCGAATATAGCGAAGAAGCTTCTTACCTTCGCGAGAAATTGGGACTTGCAATGATTATTAATCCTGAACTTGAAACTGCTATTGAGACAGCAAGAATTTTATATCTTCCTACTGCTCTCGAAGTTAATACATTTGCACATGGTCAGGCAGAATTAATTAAATTCCAGATACCAAAAGATTCTACACTTAATGGTATGACAATTTCAGAACTTAATAAACAGGTTTCCATTGCTTTTATTGTTTGTGCAATAGAAAGAAATGGTGAAGTAATCATACCTACAGGTAATTTTATATTAAGTGAAGGTGATTTTGTATCATTTGTATCAACCCGCAGTAATGCCAGAGAATTTCTTAAAAAAACCGGTTTTAACACACGCCAGGTTAAAGATACTATGATTATTGGTGGTGGTAAATTCGCATATTATCTTGCAAAAAACCTTTTAAATGTCGGTGTTTCAGTAAAAATCATTGAAAAGAATAAAGAAAGATGTGAAGAACTTAGCATACTTTTACCAAAAGCAATTATCATAAATGGTGATGGAGCTGATGAAGAGCTTCTTAAAGAGGAAGGTATAGATTATGCAGAATCATTTGTCCCTCTAACCGGAATCGATGAAGAAAATGTAATGCTTACACTCCATGCAAAACAAATTTCTAAGGCTAAGGTAATTACAAAAATCAACAGAATTACTTTTAAAAACGTCATTAACAGTTTAGACTTAGGAAGTGTTGTATATCCGAGAATGATAACCTCTGAAGCTATAATAAAATATGTTCGTGCAAAAAGTAATTCACGTGGTAACAATATAGAGACACTTTATCATATGTTTGATTCGAGAGTTGAAGCTATTGAATTTACTGTTCAGGAAAATTCTAAAGTAGCAGACATTCCAATTATGGATCTTGAATTAAAAAATAATTTATTACTTTGTTTTATAAATCGAAAAGGTAAAATTATTATTCCTAATGGTCAGGATAAAATCAAGGCTCACGATACGGTTATGATTGTAACTACTCACACAGGATTTAATGATATTGACGATATATTGAAATAATAAATCTTTTTACTAAGCTTATAAAGTGGAGGCTTAATATATTATGAATACTTCTATAATAAGATATATATTAGGACAGGTAATGAAAGTAGAAGCACTATTTCTTTTGCTTCCCTGTCTTGTGGCTTTAATTTATGAAGAAAAACAAGGTTACGCTTTTCTTACAGTTGCAGGAATAAGTGGTTTGATTGGAATTATTACTACAATAAAAAAACCGACTAACAATACTTTTTATCTTAAAGAGGGTTGTGTTGCAACTGCCCTTAGTTGGATAATAATGAGTATAATAGGATGTCTGCCTTTTGTTTTATCAGGAGATATTCCATCCTTTACAGATGCCCTTTTTGAAACCATATCAGGATTTACAACAACCGGTGCAAGTATACTTACAGATGTTGAAGCACTTTCCTATGCCTGTTTATTTTGGAGAAGTTTTACTCACTGGATTGGTGGTATGGGCGTATTAGTATTTATTCTTGCTGTTATGCCACTTAGTAGCGGTTCAAATATTAATCTTATGAGAGCAGAGAGTCCGGGACCATCTGTAGGAAAGCTTGTTCCTAAGATGAGATACACCGCAAGGCTTCTTTATATAATTTATTTGGTACTTACTCTTATTGAAATTGGATTATTATTAATTAGTAAAATGCCTGTTTTTGATTCGATTACTCATTCCTTTGGTACTGCAGGTACGGGTGGCTTTGGAATTAAAAATACAAGCATTACAGATTACACAGCTTTGCAACAATGGATAATTACTGTTTTTATGATAATTTTTGGTGTGAATTTTAATGCATATTACTTAATCTTATTAAAACAGTTTAAAAAAGCATTTAAAATAGAAGAAGTAAAATATTACCTTCTTATTATTTTATCTGCAGTTGGAATAATTTCCATAAACATATATGAAACAACAATGAGTATTGAAGAAACTCTTCGACACGCTTCGTTCCAAGTAGCTTCGATTATTACAACAACAGGCTATTCAACCGCAGACTTTAATCTATGGCCTGAAGCCTCAAAATGCATTTTAGTTTTACTTATGTTTATTGGTGCTTGTGCCGGTAGTACCGGTGGTGGAATTAAAGTTTCAAGAATTGTTATAATGGCAAAAACATTATTAAAAGAGCTAAATTCTTACATTCATCCAAAAAGTGTTAAAAAGATTAAAATGGATGATAAAACCATTGAGCACGATGTTGTTCGTTCAATAAATGTTTATTTAATAACATTTATGATTTTATTTACGGTTTCAGTTTTTGCAATATCATTTGACAATTTTGATTTTACTACTAACTTTACAGCTGTCACAGCTACTATTAATAATATTGGTCCGGGACTTGAAATGGTTGGACCTACCGGTAATTTCTCAATGTTCAGTATTTTTTCAAAATATGTTCTGATGTTCGATATGCTTGCAGGAAGATTGGAATTATTCCCACTATTGATATTGTTCCATCCTTCCATTTGGAAAGATGCTATCGTTTCAAAGAAAAAAAATAAATAAAAATACCCTTATGAGATAACTTATCTCATAAGGGTATTTTTATATAACAGTTACATATATTATTAATTAATATAAAAAAAACATTGACTTTGTTCCAAAAATAATATACACTTTAAGAAGTTGAACTGAATACCACTTGATTTCCGCTGAATTATATATATTTTTTTGTTCAATTTTATAATTTATAATTTAACTGTTATAATAAAATCAAAGAAAGGACTATGTAATAAGGAAAAAACTATGTTAACACGTAAACAATTTGATGTTTTAGTTTATTTAGAACGAACAAAAACTGAAACAACTCAGAGGGATATTGCGGAAGCTACAGGAATGTCATTAGGTTCTGTACACCGTACACTTTCATCATTATCAGATGAAAATTTGATAGCTGATAATAGCATAACGGATAAAGGATATAAGATTTTAGAGGAATACAGAGTAAAAAGAGCCGTCTTCATCGCTGCCGGTTTTGGACACAGACTCGTTCCAATTACACTTAATACTCCTAAACCATTAGTAAGAGTTAACGGTACGAGAATGATAGACACTCTTTTAGATGCAGTTATTGCTGCCGGAATTGAAGAAATCTATATTGTTCGAGGATATCTTGGTGAACAATTTGACCAGCTTCTTTATAAATATCCTATGATAAAGTTTATCGAAAATCCTATTTATAATGAAGCTAATAATATTTCATCAGCAATGTGTGCAAGACATTTATTACAAAATGCTTATGTACTTGAAGCTGACTTGGTATTATATAATCCTGATTTAATTCAGAAATATCAATATACATCTAATTACTTAGGAGTTCCTGTTGATGTAACGGACGATTGGTGCTTTGAAGTTAAGAATCGTGTCATTACAAAAGTTAAAGTTGGCGGAACAAATTGTCATCATGAATATGGTATTTCATATTGGAACGCAAATGATGGTGCCAAATTATATGAGGATATTAAAAAGGTCTACGATATGCCTGGCGGTAAAGAAAGATACTTCGACCAGGTTCCATTAGAATATTGTATTAAAAATTATCAAGTTGAAGTACGACCTTGTACCTTTGATGATATTATTGAAATAGATACTTATACAGATTTAAAGAAGTTAGACAGTACCTATTGCTAAAATTCGAAAAACATAAGAAAAGGAGTGTTATTATGAAAAAAATTAGTATTTTACTTATCATTACTATTTTATGTACAGCTATTTTTAGCGGATGTGGTTCAACAAAACAATCCGTTTTAATCTATACAAGCGTTGAAAATTATATTTTAGAAGACTTAATTGACAGACTTGATGAAGAATTTCCTGATTATGATATTATCGTTGAATATTTGTCTACCGGAAATCATGCTGCAAAACTTTTAGCAGAAGGAATGAATACAGATTGTGATATTACTTTCAACTTAGAATATGCTTACTTATCTCAACTTTCCGAAAAGAATATCTTAGCCGACTTAAGCGCTTATGATAAAAGTATATATTTAGAGGATACCGTAGAAAACGATGATTATATTATTCAGTGTCGTAATGGTGGTGCAATTATCGTTAATACTGATGTTCTAAAAGAAAAAGGACTCGATGAACCTACATGCTATGAAGACTTACTAAAACCTGAATATAAGGGATTAATTTCCATGCCAAGTCCAAAATCTTCCGGAACAGGTTATATGTTCTTAAAAAGCCTTGTAAATGCTTGGGGTGAAGATGAAGCTTTTGCATATTTTGATAAATTAAATGCTAATATTTTACAGTATACTTCTTCCGGTTCAGGACCTGTTAATGCATTAGTACAAGGTGAAGTTGCTATCGGATTAGGAATGACTTCAGGTGCGGTTATAAAAACAAATGAAGGTGCACCATTAAAAATCTTATATTTTGAAGAAGGTTCACCATTCAGCTTATACGGACAGGCTATAATCGCCGGTAAAGAAAACAACAAAGCCGTTAAGGATGTATTTGATTTCTTAATAAACACTTACAATTACGAATGTAATGAAAAATTTTATCCTGAACAGATTTTTAAAGATACTGTTTACGATGTTGAAAATTACCCGACAAATATTACTTATTCAGATATGAGTAATAATACAAATGACGAAAAGAACAGACTTTTAGACAAATGGAAATACTAATGAGTTTTAGATTATAGGAGAAGGATAATCATGCCTAATACAAAATTAATCGTTAAAGATTTAGAGATGGTATTTGATGGAGTATGTACACTTAATAAAGTTTCCTTTAATGTCTTAGATGGAGAATTTCTCTCCATTCTCGGACCTTCAGGATGTGGAAAAACTACAATATTAAGAATCCTTATCGGACTTCTTAAGGCAAAAGGCGGAAATATTACAAAAGATGGAAATGACATTACTAATGTACCATCACACGCAAGAGGAATGGGAATTGTATTCCAAAACTATGCCTTATTCGAAAATATGACTGTTATTCAAAACGTTGAATACGCTCTTAAAATACGAAAAGAAAACAAAAATAAAGAAGCTAAACAAAAAATTAGAGAAAGAGCAATTAAGCTTCTTAATGACATGGGACTTTCTGAGCATATGGATAAGCTTCCTACAATGCTTTCAGGCGGTCAGCAACAAAGAGTTGCCATCGCAAGAACTTTAATTCTTAATCCTGATATTATTCTTTTTGACGAACCAATGTCTGCATTAGACGTTGCAACAAGAATTTCTCTTAGAAAAGAATTAAAAAGAATTCAGAAGGAATTCGGAACAACTATGATATATATTACTCATGACCAGGAAGAAGCATTTGCAATGTCTGACAGAATTATGGTTATGAAAGAAGCTAATATTGTTCAGCTTGATACTCCTGAAAATATTATAGATAATCCTGCAAATGATTATGTTCGCGAATTTGTTTTAGATAATCTTCAGTCAAAGATTGATTCACTTATGAAATTTGTAAAAGCTTAATAATATCAAAGATAAATTTAAAGAAGGTACGATATATGGAAAATTCAAAAGTTAAATCAAGAAAAACTATTAGAATTCCACGATTAGGTAAAGCTGATACAACCAAAATTTTACTTTCTGCTATATTTATTTCATCAGTATTTATACCATTAATACGAATGTTAGCATATATGGATTCAGACAGTATTCGCAGAGTTTTAGATTCTCCTAATTTTGGAACAGCAATAAAGAATTCTTTGGTTTCTTCAATTTTAAGTACGGTTATTACAGTTATTTTAGCATTTACATTGGCATTATGCATACAAAGAACCGGCATTAAACTTAAAACAGTTTTTTCTACTACTTTTATGTTACCAATGTTAATCCCTTCTATTTCCATTGGAATGGGGCTTACTATTCTTTTTGGTAACAATGGTGTAATAACGAAATTATTAAGTTTAAACGAAAATATTTATGGATTACAAGGTATTGTAATGGGGTCAGTAATGTATGCTTTCCCTGTTGCTTACCTTATGTTGGCAGACGTGATTCGTTATGAAGACGGTTCCCCATATGAAGCAGCTAAAATCCTAGGCATACCAAGATGGAGACAATTAAAGAATATAATGTTTCCATACCTTAGAAAACCTCTTATCTCAGTAGTTTTTTCAGTATTTACTTTAACAATTACTGATTATGGTGTTCCTTTGATGGTTGGTGGAAAATATACTACAGTTGCATCTGTTATGTATCAGGAAGTAATTGGACAGCTTAATTTCGGCAAGGGTGCTGTTTACGGATCATTTTTATTAATCCCTGCTGTTATCGCCTTTCTAATTGATTTATTCAATAAGGATAAAGGTAATTCAAGTTATGTAACAAAGCCATGTGCTATGTCTGACAGTCGAATTCTAAAAGCTTTTGCGTATGTATTTAGCATTTTAACAGTAGTATTTACATTTTTACCTATATTTGCATTTATATTACAAGCATTTACTACTGACTACCCTAATAATCTTTCATTTACTTTGGATAATGTATCACATGCCTTAAGATTAAGAGCAGATGAATACCTTATTAATTCGATAATCATAGCATTATGTACAGCTACCCTCGGTGTAATAATAGCATTTTTAACAGCTTATTTGTCAGCCAGAATGAAATCAAAAACATCAAGGTTTCTTCATTTATCTGCAATGACATCGGCCGCAATCCCTGGTGTTGTATTAGGTCTTTCATATGTACTTACATTTAATACAACTCCGATTTATGGAACATTAATTATTCTCATCATGGTAAATATTGTGCATTTTATTGCCTCACCTTACCTTATGATGTATAACTCACTTTCAAAGATAAATGAGAACTTAGAAAGCGTTGCTTCAACTATGGCAATCAGCCGTATGCATATGATTAAAGATGTGTTTATTCCGCAATGTAAATTCACTTTACTTGAAATGTTCTCATACTTCTTTGTAAACTGTATGATGACTATTTCAGCAGTCTCATTCCTTGCAACAACTATGAATAAACCGGTGTCACTTATGATTAACCAGTTTGAAGCTCAGATGCAATTAGAAGAAGCTGCAGTCGTTTCCTTGATGATTTTACTTGTTAATTTGATTATAAAATTGGTTGTATATGTTATTAAGGGAATTAGTAATAGAAAAATTGTTTCTAAATAATCGCGTATTTTTTAGAAAATATTTAATGGGCTATCCGGAAATGTTTTGACTTTCCATCATAGCCCATTAAATATTTTATATTTTTTCATTCATTAATCTTATAATTTCACCCTTTAAATACATATTTTCTTTTTTCCCTTGAATAATTGGTGTAAGTTTTTTCTCTTTAACCAAATAAAATAAATTCTGCCTTGAGCACTTAAGCATATCACAAGCCGTTGTCGTATCTACTACATTTTTTCTTATAAATCCATATATATCATTTGCAGTCAAAGGTAATATCTCTCCAAATTTTCTCAAATCAGAAGCAGGAATTTCAATAGTTTCATTAAACGAAACACTATATCCTCCAATTCCAACTTTTACACTTTCAAATAATTCTTTTTTCTTTAAAACATAAGAAATATCCTTATATTTAGCATTAAGTTTTTCAACATCTACCAATCTTACCGTATCATCTCTAAATAAACATATAAGCTTGTTTCCCTCAATAGCTACACATTCTGATACATTATTTCTCATTCTCTCTGTAATATGTTGCGGAATTTCCTTAATCTCGGCGATATAACAACTATCTTGAGAACATCTTCCTTTTGACAACCAAAGAATATCCATCTCACTATATTTATTCAATCTATGATTCTTAAGGATACTTCCGATATTTTGCCTTCCACTTGGAATTATTCTTTCCTTAACCCACATAAGACTAATATCCTTTGAAACAGTATATATTCCTTTTCTAACTAATCTTTGAAATAACAGTGGTGCCTCCCATTCGTCTAAATCTTCACACAATTCAATAATAAAACTTTCTGACTTTTCATAATAAAACAAATAACCTATTGGAGATGACCTTCTCAAATCTTCATCATAAATTGCATAATTTTTCATATTCACACCACCTTGACCAAATCATATCCCATATCCTGTTTAAATGTATTTCTGATTCTAATGCTGATTTTGTTTCTCCTACTTTTTTAAAATCCTTTGATGCACACAACCATGTGTCATAAATCTTTCCTTCCATTTCAATATCTGCATGAATGAGCTGATATTCCAAATGTTCCACCCCAAGAATAGTCAGTAGTCTATCTACAATAATTTCATTAACACATTCATGACCAACTATTCCTTTTTCACTATCAAAATTTGATAACTTATAATACACTTTTTCATATGATATAATAATATCTAATCATAATTTAGTAAATCACGATTAGATACCATTCTCTTTTATTCGAACTATTTAAAACTTATATTCTCTTAATTAATGTAGCTTACCCTAGCGCTACATCAAGTATCATCATTCCTGTAAATCCCAGCGAGAAAAATATAGTTGTAAGGTTAGTATGCTTTCCTTGTGACATCTCAGGAATTAAATCTTCCACTACAACATATATCATGGCTCCTGCTGCAAAACATAAAAGATATGGTAATGCCGGCACTATCAAATCTGCTGCCATAATCGTAAATAGTGCTGCCAACGGCTCAACTATACCGGACATCGCACCGAATAAAAATGCTTTCTTTTTCTTCATACCTTCTGCACATAATGGCAACGATACAATTGCTCCTTCCGGAAAATTCTGAATTGCTATACCTATCGAAAGGGCAAGTGCTCCCATAATAGTCATTTCTCCATCACCTGACACACAGCCTGCATAAACCACTCCAACTGCCATTCCTTCCGGAATATTGTGTAATGCAACCGCAAGTGCCATCATTGTAGTCTTTTTTAAATTACTCTTAGGTCCTTCTGCCTTCTCACTATTCATATGTAAATGTGGTATTACATTATCTAAAATAAGCAAAAATCCAATCCCTAACCAAAAACCAACTACAGCCGGCATAAAAGAGAGTTTTCCCATATCCTCTGCTTTATCAAGTGCCGGTATTATCAAACTCCATATAGATGCTGCCACCATTACTCCTGATGCAAATGCAAGTAAAACTCTTTGCACCATTTCATTTAATTTATTCTTCATAAACAATACGCAGGCTGCACCCAAAAAGGTTCCTGCAAAAGGAATCATTATTCCTCCTAAAATTTCTGTATTCATCATTATTCCTCCTTCTTCTATAAAAACGGTATCATATATACCGGCAGATAATAGATGCCATTTTCCCATTTATAATCCTTAGTATGAACAACGTATTTGTCTCTAATACGGCTGCTATACTTATCACAAAATACATCCAATGATTTATGTTCTCTATAATTTCCTGACTTCACTTCAATCGGACTGATTTTATCCCCCATAGAAATCAGAAAATCTATCTCATACAAATGATTTGATGTATCACTTGGCATCGTATAATAAAACAGATTATTTCCCTTAGCTATTAGCATCTGTGCTACAACACTTTCATAGACATAGCCTAAATTAGCTTCTAATTTATCCGCAAGCAATTTGTTATAGATTACATTTTCTGTATAATTTTTATCCTTAAATACGAGTGTCACAAACAATCCTACATCAGATGTAAATAACTTGTATCGTCCTACATCTTTTTCTAATGACATTCCTACTCCCGGATTATTTGCATGATATGCAATATTTACCGTATAAGAATTAAGTATATCAGGCACTAATTGGCGAACCTGCTCTGCACGCATTCCTTCTCTCGCATTTGCTAAGATATATCTGGACGCATTTCCACTAAGACTTGCCGGAATCGCATCATAAATATCTGAAGCAATTCCTGTACCATCTATCTTCGTGAAATCTTCTTCATATAAGTCTATGATTTCTCTCTTTACCTCATCCACCAGCTGTAGATTATTATATTCCAAATATGTTTCTACTGCCTGAGGCATTCCACCAATAAGCATATACAATCTAAAAATACGCATCAGATTTCTATGCATTGCATTTCCTGCAGCCTTTTTGCTTTTTAATAGTATCCTAATTGTGTCCGCTGTAATTTCATCACCGGTAGCCCACAGAAATTCTTCAAAATCCATTGGATGCATAGATATCTTATGTTCTTCGCTAGGAATTAATATATCCTTCGTATTCTTTTTTATAGATAAAAGAGAACCCGTTTCAATATATTTATATCTTCCATCAGCTACAAGGTACTTAATTGCCTGTCTGGCTTTTGGTAACAACTGAACCTCATCAAATATGATTACTGACTCATTCTCATATAATCTGACTCCAGTTAACTGTTGCAATTGTAGAAAGAAAAAGTCCAAGTTATACGTATCATCAAATAATTCTATAATTGCTTTACTTGTATGTGCGAAATCAATTAGAATATATGATTTAAACTCCTTCTTAGCAAACTCTTCAACTATAGTTGATTTTCCAACTCGTCTGGCACCCTTTATCAGTAGTGCATATTTATCACTACGTTTTTCTTTCCATTCAAGTATTTCATCATATATTTTTCGCTTAAACACTGTTTTAGACATATAAAATCACCTCTCCAAGTGTAGTATAACGCAAATCCCCATTCATGTAAACCTAATTTCTGCACAAATCCCTGTTTAAATATTGCTAATTTCTACACAAATCCCCACTCAAGACATGTATTCTTCGATAATTGTTTTGTTTTTCATTAATATTTTATTTTAAATTATAAAGATGGTATAATAAAACACATTTATTCAACTCACTCTCACTATTCATAACATCTTTACTCTCTTATTTTCCCATCATTTACAACTATAATCAAATCCCCCTGCCCTCTTAACCAAATATCTACTCCATCACCATATACTTCTGCTTTTATCAACCACCCCTCATCATCATGCTTTAATATCTCTGCTGTAGGGAATCTATCAAGTACCGCTTCGATACTTAAACCTTTATATAAAAATTTTATAGTTCTTAATTCTCCCCCAAACATAAATTGAATTCGTTTTCTAAACTCACCTTCCTCAAACCTATCCGCATACGGAACACGAAAATGTTCATCTAATATTTCATACTCTACAATCCTATCTAACCTATATATTGTAGGAAATGGACGTTTAGGCACCTCCGGTGTTTCTTCACTTACGGATATATACGCACAAAGATAAAAATAATACTCAGAAAACATTATCCCCACTGGTTGAATCATTCGCATAACCTTATCCGGTTCTTTTAATTTTTGATATCGTATTCTCATAAATTTATGTTCATTTACCGCACTTCCAACATCCCACATAATATCAACAATTTTCTTTCCATGATGTGGTTCCAAATAATGAAATTTTTCATTTCCAATCAAATCAACTACCTTCTTATAATTCTCATACGGAACACAACATGATATCAACTTATCAACTAGTTCATACATTTCTTCTTTTGTAAGCGACCTGCTTTCCAAAAGTATCTTACACACCGTTAAAATCTCACTATTTGTTAAGCTTTTCTTCTTGTCTAAAGAAAGTCGGTAACCTTTTTTGTTCTATCATAAACAAGCTCCTGATTTAATTCAAAATCATTTGCAAGATACGCTCTAATATCATCAAAATCTCTTTGAATTGTTCTTTCATTCACTTCGAATCTTCTAGTTTCATCTAACTTATTTATCACCTCTCCTTCAGACAATCTATTGTACAAACTAATAATTCTTCCAATCTTTTTATCCATCTTTCTCCTGCCTTTTCCTTTGTTTACTACTATTACTTCTAATTCAATATTTCTTGAATATTCTATTTACCTTATCATAAATCTTCTATACTATCCGATTTCAGACAAAAAACACCTACCATCTTTATTTATCGATGTAGGTATCTTAAATTTGATGTATATGCTCTCGCAATAATTTCTTAATTAAACTTTTCAAATAAAGTCTTATTATTATACACTAATTTATTAATACTACCCTCTACATCATTATTTTATTTTTCAATATCACGCCAACAATTATTGGTTATATTTTACAATGTTTGCCATACAATTACAACTAAAAATGTAATTTTTTAACAATTCCTTCTATTTATAAATAAATTCTAAACTCGCTTACATTGCCAATATAAATACTTTAGGTTTAAATATTTTATCCTCTTGACTTTCGAACATACGTTCTGTATAATAATTTCATCGCACTCACACTGTTTATATTGATTATATTTTGAAAGTGAATGATTATTATGAACCGAGTATATCTTTGTATTGATTTAAAGTCTTTTTATGCCTCTGTTGAATGTGCAGAACGTGGTCTTGATGCCATGACTACTAATTTAGTTGTTGCTGACCCGGAACGGAGTAAAGGTACTATCTGCCTTGCTGTCTCTCCATCTCTTAAACAATTGGGAATTAAGAATCGATGTAGACTTTTTGAGATTCCTAATAATATAGATTATATTATTGCACCACCACGAATGAAGCTTTATATACAGTATTCTGCTGATATATACGGAATTTATCTTAAATATATTTCTAAAGATGATATTTCCGTATACTCTATAGACGAAGCATTTTTGGATGTAACTGATTATCTCAATTTATATAATATGACAGCTTATGACCTTGCACTTAGAATTATGAATGATATTAAGAATACTTTAGGTGTAACTGCTACTTGTGGTATCGGTACGAACTTATATCTTGCTAAGGTTGCATTAGATATCACCGCTAAGCATATTAATTCTCACATTGCCACTCTTACCGAAGAATCCTACAAGGATACTCTTTGGTCACACAAGCCTCTTACTGACTTTTGGCGAATAGGACGTGGTATTTCCAAAAGATTATCTGCTCTTGGTATCTACACTATGAAAGATATTGCCATGGCAGAAGAACAGTTACTTTATAAAACCTTCGGTATAGATGCAGAATATCTGATAGACCACGCTTGGGGCAGAGAGCCTACTACCATTAGTGACATCAAGTCATACATCCCTAAGTCTAATTCATTATCCAGCGGCCAGGTTCTTATGCGTGATTATTCTTATGACGAAGCCTTATTAATAGTTAAAGAGATGGTAGAACTACTATGCCTTGAATTAGTAGACAGGCACCTTGTCACGAACTCAATTTCCTTATATATTTCATATTCAAAAGGGAAAGGTGGAATTCCATTAGCATCTTCAACAAACGGCTCTGTACGAATTCCTATTACTACTAGTTCGGTAAAGATTATAACAACTCATTTTATTGAACTTTACAAAAGTACAACCAATACTTTGATTCCAATAAGAAAGATTAATATCTGTTTTAATAATGTTATTAATGAAATATACGAGCAATATGATTTATTTACACCACCGGAAGTGTTAGAAAAAGACCGTCGAATTCAGCAAGCTGTTCTGTCTATCAAGAAAAAATATGGTAAAAACTCTGTTCTAAAAGGAATGAATCTGCTAGAACACGCAACAACAATTGAACGAAATCATCAGATAGGAGGGCATAAAAGTGGTGAATGACATGAAAGACACATTTTTTAATCGCGCTGACCGCGCTAAGCAATTTGCTCCCTTTGATGCTTTGCGTGGCTTAAGAGAAGAACTGGCAAAACGAGAGAAAATAGTTATGGATAAGATAGACCTTTCAGAAGATATGAAAGAAGAGATTGATTACACTCTCCATTCTATAAGACCTAATGACATAATTACCGTCATCTATTATTCCAAAGGAGAATATATTAAAAAATGCGGTATGGTATCGAAGTTTTCCGCTACCAACCGCACTATTAAAATCGTAGATACCATAATTAACTTTGATGATATCGTAAAAATTGAAATTTAAAAATTTGCTCCATTCCATCCCCAATTATCAACTTCCTCATACTTAACATATATTCGGTTTGGAGCAATACCAAGCTCTTCATAAAAAATAACACATATCTCCTTTGTTAATTCATTATATGAACTCTTTGAAGCAGAACCAAATATCTTAACTTCTACAAAGGCTGTATCTGCGCTATTATTTCCCTGAAAATAAAGGTCATAGTTATCTTCAAATCCTATCATCAAAAAATTTTCTGATTTTCCGGGAATTATACTAATTGCCTGACCTAATCTTTTCTTAACAGTCTCCTTCTTTTCCTCACTCATTGCTACAGTTACTTTTGAATTAATAAATGGCATAATCTTTTCCTCCTATAATTTTATAAATTAGATAATTGCGAAACGCTAATTAATAGCACTTTGGGCATAACGAATTGCGACTTTGGGCGAACTATTCGCATGATTTGTACGTCAAAGACGAACAAATCAGACAGAATTGTACGAACAACGGAGTGAAAGTATGCCCAAAGTGCTATTAATCATTGTTACGTAAACATATATTTGATTAAATTTTAAAGCTTTACATATGTTATATCATGTCCCATGGCAGGAATTATAACTTCTATCAAATCTTTTGTTTTTAATTTAAGACTGGAAGTATTCACACACGGATGGCACCCAATGTACTCTCCATCTACGACATCTTCATCAATTAAAAGTCTAACATTGTTTTCCTTATCATTCATAAGCCCAAGTACACTTACTGAACCGGGTGTTATGTCAAGAAATTTCTCCATATATTCAGGTGTCGCAAATGATAATCTCGGACTATTAATCTGTGCTGAGATATCTTTTGTCTTGAATTTTTTATCTCCCGGAATCATAAGAAGATAAAACTTTGTCTTTTGAGTATTACATAAAAATAAATTCTTACATACTGTTGCCTGTAATGCTTCATCTACTTCTTTACAAGCTTCCATTGTATCAGTTGCAGGATGGTCTATTCTCATATATTCAACTTTAAGTTCATCTAATAAATCATATGTCCTTATCTCTTTTTCTAATCTTTCTTTGGAATCATTAGGTCTTCCATTTTCCATTTGTAACATAATCCAATCTCCATTTCAAGCTTTACTTCGTTGTTTTTCCTTTTTTAAAAATCACTGCAAGTATAACAGCTAATATTATTCCTATAATTATTATTACACTGCCTTTATAAATCACACTATCTTTATTCCCGCCTTCTACATCCTTGCTTGCTGATGTTTCGGTATTAATTTCTTTGAAAGTTTCTTCATAAATTTCTTCAAAAGATTCTTCTTCAATAAATTCCTTTGTTTCATTTTCACCATCACTATTATTTGAAACTTCATCATTCGAACTTTCATCGTTTGAAAAATTTTCTGTTGAAGTTTCCTCTTTCATCGGCTGACTTTCGTTTTCTATACCATATAATTTATATACATCTATCATTTCAGACTCGGCACGTACATCATACATATTATAAACTCTTACCACCAGTTCAATACCATTGTTAATAATGTCTTCTGAAATATTTCCTACACCAATATTCAATGTTTCTCCTGCGTAAGTATCCCACAAAAGTAATTCCGTAAAATTCTTTCCTCCATCCAACGAATATGAGTAATAATTAATATATGTATCATTATCCTTAGCCTGTATTGAAAATTCCAAGACGGCCTTATCCTTATCAAATTTAGTTACTTCAACACTCATTATTTCAGGTGGCGTGCTGTCCTGATATATTCTTGTCTGTGGCTCTATTACACTTACATTTTGATGAGTTGAATAATCAACTCCCAAAACATTACTTTTTAACCCTAAGAATTTTGCCAGTCCCAGAGCATCTGCCTTTCCAAAGTTTTCAAATCCTGCATCATTTTTCACATATCTACTGTCATTTCTATTATCAAGATAACAATGTTCTACAATTATAGAGGTAATTCCTCTATTCTCGCACTCTCTTATTATCCCATAATATTCGTCCCCATCATCACCAATTCTTGTTTTTACACCTTTTGAATTTATTCCTAAACCTGTAATCTCATTTATTATGTTATCAGCTAACTGATACCCTTTAACATAATAAGAGCCAATGCTTGGAATCCATGCCTCACATCCATATAAAGAATGGTCTTCAGATGCGTTGTAATGAAGACTTATCAAATAATCAGCATTGACACTCTTAGCATATTCTGCCCTTTCCTTCAAGGACATATCAAACTCTATATCTGTATGTGACAGATACACTTTAACATTCTCATACTTTGACAGCTCTTCGTACATCGCATTTGCTGTTTTCATATTAATACTTTTTTCAACCAGACCACTGTAATCTGCACCTTTATTTTCTCCACCATGTCCCGGGTCAATAACAATTACAGTTTCTTTATTTAGCCTGCTTTGAATTAAATTCTCATTAACATTAACCTTCATTCAAATTCACTACCTTTGCATTAAATTTTTCACATTCATCCATATCATGCGAAATAACAATAAGTATTTTCCCTGTAGTATATTTTTTTACATATTCAATAGCCATATCCCTGTTTTTATCATCAAGCCCCTTAAACGCTTCATCCAGAATATATATATCTGCATTACTCAAAATAGCACGCATAATTTCAACTCTTCTTTTCATGCCTCCACTAAACTCACTAACCTTTTTTTCTCCTAACCCTTCAAGTCCAAGCTCTTTCAAATGCTTATCTATCTGAACTTTGTTAAGTGTATCTCCCAATATCGCATAAATGTTGGTATAAACATCTGCATTTTCAATCAAGCGGTCCTCCTGGAACACTACAGCTTTTTTAAGAGGATATCTAATGACTTCATTATTTTCTTTATTTCTAATACTAATATTACCACTATAGTTCTTAATAAGCCCCAACATTATCCTGATTAATGTCGTTTTTCCAACACCGGATTCTCCCATTATCCCTATTACCCTACTATTATCAATGTTAACATTAATATTATTCAATACTAACTTTTTACCATATGATTTACTGACATTTTCCAAACGTATCTTATAATTTTCATCTTTAACTTTATCTACATCACTGCATTGTTTTTTCGAAACCTTATTGGCTTTAACATTCACTTTCATAACCAATTCTGAAAGTTTAGTTAATAAGTATATACACAATACCTCAAAAAATATGCTTATTAAAACAATTATAATAGTCCACGCAAACATCTCTTCTGTCATAAGATATAGTTTTGACTGATATAATTCCCAACCAATAGACTTCACAGGCAGTCCAATAATTTCAGCTGCAATTCCAGCCTTAAAAGCAAAGCCCAAACCTATCTTACATGCTGAAATAAATGCCGGAAATACCTGTGGTACATATATAAATCTAATCCTTCTATAAATACTTACCTCAAAAACCTTTGATATTTCAAGTAATCTTTTATTAACACCTTTAAATGCCGTAAAAAGATTAATATACACAATTGGCAAAACCATCATAAATGAAATTAACACTGACAGATTAGAAGAATCAATCCAAAGTAATGCTAAAATCACAAAAGATGCAACCGGTATAGTCTTAACAAGCTTCATGACAGGAGTTATAAGTATCTCTATAAATTCCACAAAAAATGAAACTACTGATAGAATAAATCCTAAAATAACAGCCCCCAAAAAACCTTTAACAATTCTAAAAAAAGAATTAAAAACTATTACAAAAAACTCTTCATTTCTGCAAATGTTTATAAAAGCCCCAAATGTATCTTTAGGCGTAGGTAAAAATATGGAATTATTTATATTTAAAGATAAAAAATACCATATGATAATCCAGAAAAATAATACAAACACATATTTTAAAATTTGTGTAAATCTATTTTTCCTACTCATCATATGGCTCCTTTCTATCTACGTTATCTATATTCTATAAATTACTCCAGGTAGAAATCCTCTTTTGGCAATTTACCACCTACTGAATTACTATTAGCATTATATAATATTTCCAAATAAGAAGAAACCTTTTCTTTTAATTTATCACCACTTGTGAATTCGATATTACAATATGGAATAGCGTTCTTTACAACTGCTGCCTTGAATACATCTCTTTCTTCTAACATATTTGCAGCCTCTTCAACATTCTCATTTACATATTTAGTTGAAGCCTCATACTCTTTCAAAAATTCATCAAAAGCTTCTCTATTTCTGTCAATGACTTCTGTTCTGGCTACTACGACACCTGTAATTAATGGCGCCCCCTCTGATACTTTATCCCATTCCTCAGTCATATCAAGTACTATCTTAAATTGTTCATTGTTAGCAAGTACAGTAGTAACATATGGCTGTGGAAGCATTGCAACCGCACCTTTTGTATTAGACATCAAGGCTGCTACTTCTGTAGCCTCTGACTTATATTCAATCTTAACATCTTCTCCCGGAACCAAACCATTTTTCTCTAAAATATAATTAAGAGTATATTCAGGAGTTGTTCCCTGACCTGTAGAATAAATTGTCTTTCCTTTCAAATCACTAATCTCTTTAATCTCATCAGAATCAGAAATCATATAAAGAACCCCTAATGTATTTATCGCAACAAGTTTAAACTTTCCCTCTGCTTTTGAATTAAGTACAGAAGCTAAATTACAAGGTACTGCAGCAATATCAACTTCATCCTTCATAAGACCTGCTGTAATTCCATCAGCAGTTCCATGAACACTTACATTATATTTATTCTTAGAAATTCCCGCATCACTATCTGCCCACGCCTTAACAAACCCCATGGCAGTTGGTCCTTTAAGCATCGCAACATTATATTCCTCTGATACAAAAGAAGAATTATCTGTATCAACTACACTCTCCTTCTTATCTTCATCTTTAGAAACACCACACCCTGTAAACATCAGCATAGCACTCATCACTACGCAAAATAACTTTTTTATATTTTTAAAATCCATTATCACCTTATCTTTCCTTTCTCTCAAAATATTATAAAAAAGATAATGCATAACCTGCACTATCTTTTTCAATCATCATCTTTAATTACTGTGCTGTTGTCTCTTTTTCTTCCGGCTTAATTATTGCCTCTGCATCAGGAACAACCTTTATATAATCTGCAATCTTATAATAAACGTTTCCATAAATAATATCATCTACAGTAGTCTGTTTTGGATAATCCACCTCAAAGGATGCAATATCCTCATACTCTCCTGCACTTATAAATACCATAGAATCAGCAACTGCCTTATAATCATCTTCAGTAGCCACGACGCCTTCTTCTCTTGCAAGGGCCATCATAAGAACCATATTCTCATGAACCTGTGTTATATATTCTACAAGTTCTTTTTCAGTCTGGAAATATGTGAAATTCTTTAAATACTCTTCAAATGTATATCCATAAGCCTCTGCTGCTTCTCTGTAGCTTTCAGACTGTTCTTTAATATAGTTACTTAATTCTGTTTCATCAGCTGTAATTTCTGCTTCTTCAGCAATCTTTTCAAATGAATATGAAATAATATTCTGTACTCTAAGTCCGTCTTCAACAACTTTTCTAAACTCTGCTACAGTTTCAACTGTCTCTGCTTTAGAAAAATATCTGTATAAGAAATATCTTAATAAATCCTGATTATCTTTAACAAATCCATCAGTCATCTCTAAGATATAATTAACGGTAACTGTAAATACTACCTCTTTTCCTGCTAAATCAGAAGACTGGTAATCATCAGGGAATTTCAAAGAAAGGTCTACAGTCTTTCCTGTCTCAACACCTATAAGTCCCTCTTCAAATCCATCAATAAAAGTTCCTGAACCAATTCCAAGATTATAACCTTCCGCACTTCCACCCTCAAAAGTTGCTCCATTAATCTTTCCTACATAATCAATATTTACAACATCATATTCTTTAATCGTTCCTTCATTCTTCTTAACATTTTTAAAATCTGCTATCTCAGCCATTAACACATTAAGGTCAACTTTTTTGAGAATCTCTTCATCTACCTTAACAAGTGACTCTGCGATAGTTAAACTTTTGTAATCCGGTAAAACAACTTTTCCTTTGTATTCTGTTCCTGACATATTAGCAACGTGATTTTCCGGTTTATCTTCTTTCTCTGTACTTGTGCTTGTGTTTTCCTTTCCAACATTTCCCGAGCTGGCTTTCTTCTTATCATCTTTACCACAAGCTGTTGCAGAAAGTGCCAATACTACACATAAGCCTAATGCTACAATTTTTTTCTTCATTATCACCACTTACACTAAGTCGTGTATTCTCCTTCTTTATAGATTATCTGCTTAATAAAAAGCTATCCAACCATTTATACCATATATTCATAAAAATTTAAAGCCTTTCAGACAATAATTCATATTTTTTTCACTTTTAAAAATACGGAATATAATCAATCTTATGCTTTCCTTCTCTGAACAAATAATTATACAAATCTATAAAATAATCGTCTGTCATACTCGCAAGAAAATCTACGACTATGTTATCAGGATTTTCATTTAGATAATCTTTACCCGCATAATAGCTTCTTTGTTTATTTACAAAATCTATGTGATGCGTAAAAATAACTGAAGATTTATCCTGTTTAATCAAATCCTCATATAATTTTTCATATATTTCAAAAAACATAGGTTCAATATTCTCTTTATACTGTCTATCTAGTTTATCGTTCAAATATATTTTTTCATAATTTTCCTTTTTAGCGGTCTTAATCGCCTTAAAATATTTTTCATCCATATAAAGATAATTTTTGCCGTAACTGTTTTCTATAATATTTACAACCAGATTATTAGTCATCTCAGCATTTTCAACACCTATTCCCACATCTGTAAATTTTTCCGATTCATCTATGAGTTTTGCTTTTCTTGCATCCTGCCTGTCTTTTCCGAGGTAAGCAATCATATCACATATTCTTACTACACACCCTTCCAAAGTCATAGGAATTAAACTACCAATAGCATTTTCATCAATATAACATTTATTTACCATATCATCATAATAATTAAAATCCTTTATCCCTATAGGTACATACTCCTGTAACTCAAACTCACCATTATGACACACTATTCCATCTAAAGTCTGCAAGCTTATATTTCTTTCAAATAATTCATCTAAAACACGTACACTATGTACATTATGATTGAAAAACCTACCTGTTCTTTCATGGTAAATTTTATTCAAAATTCGTTCACCTGCATGTCCAAATGGAGTATGACCTATATCATGACCAAGTGCTATAGCTTCAATAAGGTCTATATTAAGTCCTAACACATTACCAATATTCCTTGCAACTCTTGATACTAATTGCACATGTAAGGCTCTTCTTGTAATATCATCATTTTTATAAAAAGAAAATACCTGTGTCTTATCCGTATATCTGTTATAATACGGACTATGCATAATCTTCTCTATATCTCTTACATAAGCAGGTCTCCATAAATTTTCTCTATCTCTGCCCATATCTCTTCTTATAACCTCTTCATTAAAACACGCATAAGGATTTTTAATATTTTTTTCTCTATCTGATTTAATTTTCTCTGTTAATGATGATGATAATTTTTCATATAGCATATTCGATATACACTCCTTTTGATTCAATATTTATTCAATTTTTCCGCATAACTGCACTATTACAAATTTTTTAGTTGATAAAAATGAATTTTAATAGTACAATTATTACAAAATTATTACAAACTTGGTGGTAACTTATGAAATTTATTAAATTACACAAACAGCTAATATTAACGCTATCAATTCTGTTAATATTATTTATTATTACAATTATAAGTATAGATATCCTCAAATCCGGTGATAAAGAAAAAAACTCATCCCATTTATGCGATATTGCACTTTTATCCAGTAAAGTGTTAGATGAGGAATATTTCAACCAAATAGAAACCAGCGTTTCTAATATGGCAGAATCACTTGATAAATCCTATAAAACTTTTTCTTTATCAGACTATGATAACTCATATGATAAGATATTGGAAGCTGCCGTAAAAAGCAACGCTTCTTTGGTGGTTCTCCCTGATTCATCTTACGAAGAAACAATGTACAATTATCAGTCAACATATGTTAATACTTATTTTATATTGATTGATGGCATACCTCATAATAGTGATTCTTCCGACAACACTATTAACTACAATGTACACTCTTTAGTTTATGATAAATCCGATTCAAGCTTTTTAGCAGGATATGCTGCTGTATATGAGGGATATGAACATCTTAACTTCATATGTGACACTACTGATACCCAGGCTTTACAATATTGTTACGGATTTCTTCAAGGCGCAGATTATGCTGCATCACAGGCTAATAAATCTAATGTAAAAGTAAATATATCATATTCTTCTGATAAAGATAATACTGCATATAGTGTGCCTATTGATACAGATATTATTGCAACTGCTTCAGATACTATTATAAAAGAATTAGAAAAAGATACAAGTATTTCTCAGATACCTATTATTGATTGCGACAGTTGCAATCTTAATTCTGACCGCATCATTATGTCAGCTTCGGTTAATCTTTCTCCTCTTATTGAAGATAAAATTCTTTCATTTTTTAATAATGATAAAAAAGATGGCGGAACATTAACTTTAAAAAATGCTCTTGAATATGAAATATCATTAACATACGATGATTCTGTTTTTGATAATTTTGATGACGAAGCGTATAATAAAATACTTACTTCTGTAAATAACCAAGAAGTAAGTATCATAAGCGATATTTCCATTCCTATTGATGAATTGGATTTATCTCATATATCAGTAACCGACAATAACTCATAGAAAGAACCTGTTCAGAGCTTTACTCTGAACAGGTTCTTTTAACTAACCACCTGAACCTTTAACATATTAGTAGTTCCTGATATTCCTAACGGAACACCGGCAGTTATTACTGTAATATCACCAGCTTCAAGATATCCGAGTTCTTTTGCCTTTTCTATTGCATGATCAAATAATTCAAACGTATCCTTTTCTTCATTTATAAGTATAGGAGTTACTCCCCATGAAAGATTTAACTGTCTGTTTACTTTCTCATCCATTGTACAAGCGATAATATCTGAATCAGGTCTGTAACGTGATACCATCTTAGCTGTTCTTCCCGCTAATGTAACTGTTAAAATAGTCTTAGAATTAAGGTCATGCGCAGTTGTGCATGTTGCATGAGAAATTGCATCTGTCACATCAATTTCACCTTCTCTTGTTAATATGTCAAATCTCTGTTTATAATTAATATCCGATTCAATTCTTCTTGCTATCTTATCCATTGTCTTAAGAGCATCTATTGGATATTTTCCTGCCGCAGTTTCTCCCGATAGCATAATTGCACTTGTTCCATCATAAATAGCATTTGCCACATCTGCAGTCTCAGCTCTTGTAGGACGAGGATTATTAATCATCGAATCTAACATCTGGGTTGCAGTAATTACTTGCTTTCCTGCATTATATACCTTCTTAATAATCATCTTCTGGATTATAGGCACATCTTCATTAGGTATCTCAACACCCATATCACCTCTTGCCACCATAATTCCATCTGACACTTTAATTATTTCATCAATATTTTCTACACCTTGATTATTTTCAATCTTTGAAATAATACTGATATTATTACAATTATTCTCTTTTAAAATCTTTCTAATTTGTAATACATCATCTGCACATCTTACAAAAGATGCAGCGATAAAATCAAATCCCATCTTAATACCAAATTCTATATCTTTTCTGTCAACCTCACTGATATATGGCATATCAAGATTTACATTTGGAATATTTATACCTTTATGATTTGAGACATAGCCACCACATATAACTTCACAAATAATATCTGTATCGGTAAGCTCCATTACCTTCAACTCTATCAATCCATCATCTATAAGTATTCTCGTTCCAACACTTACATCCTTCGGAAGTCCCTTATAAGTAATTGATGCTTCATCAACATTTCCCATAATCTCTCTTGTTGTAAGGATAAATTTATTACCATTTTCAAGCAAAACCTTTCCATCTGTAAAATCTTTAACTCTTACTTCCGGTCCCTTAGTATCTAACATTGCAGCAATTGGAAGCCCCAACTCTTCTCTATATTTTACAACACTTTCAAATCTTCTTTTATGGTCATCATGTGAACCATGTGAAAAATTAAATCTCGCAACATTCATACCATTTTTCATTAATTCTTTTAAAACTTCCCCATTGTCTGTTGCCGGTCCTAATGTACATACAATTTTCGTTTTTCTCACGATAATCCTCCATTCCCAAATAATTGAATCGTAGTTAACCTTTATTTCCATAATACAACTATAAAATATAATTTATTAATAATCAATAAATCTTTTTTGATTAAATAAAAATATTTCGTCTATACTTTAAACATAAGTAATTAATCTTCATATAAAAATATTATTTTTGAAAGGGGTTATTTTTATGCAAAAAATAAACAAAACCAATAATTATCAAAAACCTTTACCAACGATGCTAATACTAATAATTTCTATTATAATAGGACTTGCTTATACATATTTTACATCTAATTCAAATGAAAATATTGAAGAAATCCAATCTGGCATCTCAAATAAAATTATCCGTTTTCACGTTATTGCCAATAGTGATTCACAAGAAGATCAAGAACTAAAATTAAAGGTAAAAGAGGCTGTAGTTAATTACACAAAAAACATCTTATCCAACTCAAAAAGTATTGACGAAAGTAGAATCATCCTTAAAGAAGAAACAAACAACATAATAGCAATCTGCAATCAGGTTATCACTGAAAATGGTTATAACTATAATGTTAAAGCAGAACTTTCAGATACCTATTTTCCAACTAAAAGCTATGGTCAATATACTTTTCCGCCCGGTAACTATGAAGCATATCAGATTAAAATCGGAAGTGCAAAAGGACAAAACTGGTGGTGTGTATTATATCCGCCATTATGCTTCGTCGACATATCCCATGGTTTCGTAGATGGTGACAGCGAAAAACAACTTGAAGAAACTTTGACAACAGAAGAATTTAATGCAATTTCAGGGGACTGTAATGTTAAATTTCGTTTTAAATATCTTACCTTTTTTAATAAATTGTTTGATTAATATTTTGTTCTAATATTAACTTTGAACGTTTTGTGTATGCTCTCACTCCGTTGTTCGAACGATTTTGATGATTTATTCGTCTTTGACGTACAAATCATCAAAATCGTTCGCCCAAAGTCGCAATTCGCTATACACAAAACGTTCAAAGTTATATCTATCAAAATACCATAAATTTATATATAAAAGTACCATTAACCTATTCATTTCTGCTAATTTTTTTCGTTTCTATATATACCAGTCTTTTTTCTTTTGCTTCAAATACGGACATGTAGACGTTATCGATTGCATTAAACATAAGTAATCGAAAGTCTCTTAATTTCATTTTTTGAAATTCAGTATTGTTTTCAAGCATTTTACTTATATATCTGCCTGGTGCCGGACTTAGTTCTTTAATATTTTCTACAAATTCATCTCTATTTTGTGTTAATGCACAAATTGTCATATTATCCGAAAACACATCTTTACTTTCTGCAAAATAAAATATATGTTTAAAAAGTATTTCATTAGTAATTATTTTTTCATTTATAAATACAACCTGAACATGTGACATATCAAGTATTTTATTCGATTTCTTTAAGTATTCCTCTTCAATCTCTTTTAAATTATTTACTTCAATTTTCATAACATCTTCAACAGATTTTTCATTTGGAAATATGAGTGCCACATTAAATTTCTCATTAACATAATCTATATAAATCGAATCTGCATAAGCTCTGTTTTCAATTTCAACTCTTTTTTCTTTTTCATCTTTTATTGATGTAAAAAAGTCTGAATTATTAATTGCAAGAAAACATCCCATAAACAAAAACAAAAATAACGAAATAAAAGATAGTCTGTTTATTTTACCAAATAACTTTTCTCCAAGAAAAAGTGTCTGATGTGCCAGACAAAATGTAGTAAAAAAAATTCCTATAACAAAAAATGCAATAAAAATTCCATCCTGTTTTTCAAACACAATGTAGGGCATTTTTACATTTTTAGCAAGTAAAATAACGGCCTCGTTCTTAGCAATAATTACATTTGTGCTGAGAACTCCTGTGCATACCACATAATAAATGATATTTAAAACAAAGGCTGTTATCACTGCCATCCATACAGCTTTTTTATATAATCTTACTTTCTTTTTACTTACAACGTTATTTTTATCAACTTTAAATTTATCAGTCATAAACAATAGCATTTCAACCGGTGAAAATAAAAGAAAAAGTATTCCTCCTCCAATAAATATTCCTGATACACTCCCTATTTCTGATTGAATAACATATCTAAATTCCAATTTATTTATATTCAAAATTGGCAATAGTAATATAAATATAAAAATAAAATATACCATTAACTCCGCAAGTCTTGCTCTCGCCTCTACTCCCTTACTTACAGAATATATTACAAGACATAGCGTCGGAATAAGTATTCCCATATATCCCATTTCCTTTAACAAATCTATTCTTATAAGTTTAATAAGATAGCTGATTGCAAATATTGTAAGTAAAAAATACTTTACCATAAAAATAAAATATATTATCTTTTTAGTTTTTAAATTAATAAACCTATTTTTATATTTTAAAAAATTCCAATCACATTTATCACACGAAAACAATATTAATCCGGTATATAATATAGTTAATAGCATTTGAAACAAAATACATAAAATCCCATATCCTCCGGCATATTTTACACAAAGCTCTGTTTCCAAAATACACGTTATTCCTATGGTTGCCATAACCATTAATCTGTATAATTGTCTGGGTGAAATTTTCTCATTATTAAATACCATTTTAAATTATACTCTCCATTACTAATTATTTTTCACTCTCAACCTTCGCCTATTGCTCCCCTTAGCATATACAGACCTTTTTGTTAAATATTTATATGGCATTCTGTAAATAAAATCCTTCGCATCTTCATTGTCATTAAATTCATTCCCTGCAATCGGCATGAAATACGGAAATCCATAGCTTTCCAAACCGCTTAAATGTATAAGAACCAATAACAAGCCAAAAATGCAACCATATAACCCATATACAGCTGAAAGAACTATAAGTAAAAATTTTATAATTCTAAATGATGATGAAAATTCATTGTTAGGTATCGTAAAAGAACAAAGTGCTGTGAGTGCTACTATTATTACAATAATCGGGCTGGCAAGTGATGCTTCAACTGCTGCAGAACCTACAATAAGTCCGCCAACTATTCCAATTGCATTTCCCATTGCTCCGGGAATTCTTACTCCTGCTTCTCTTATTAATTCAAATGAGATTTCCATTATTATAACCTCAGCAAACACCGGATATGGTATGTTGCTTCTCGCAGTTATAAATACCTGTATTAAATTTGTCGGTAATATCTCAGGTCTGAAATTCACTACGGAAATATATAATGCCGGCAAAGCTACTGCAAAAAATACTGCTATATATCTTAATATTCTTTCTAGTGTGGCAATCCCCCATCTGTTATAATAATCGTCCGGAGTTTTTAAAAAAGTTGAAAAATTAACCGGCAGAATTAGCGCAACCGGAGAATTATCTGTGATTACCACAATATGTCCTTCCAATAATAATTGTGCAGCTCTGTCAGGTCTTTCTGTTGTCATATATTGAGGAAATAAAGACCATTCATTACTACTTGTCAACTGCTCTATTATTCCACTATCCATAAATCCATCTATTTCGAAATTTTTAAGACGTTTTTTCACTTCCATAAGTATATTAGGTCTTACAATTTCATTCATATATAGAATAGATATTGAGGTTTTGCTTCTTTTTCCAAGTATCATGTTCTCAGCCTTTAATTCACTGCTTCTAAGCCTCTTTCTTATCAATACCTGATTAGTCTTAAGCGACACTCCAAAGCCTTCCATTGAGCCCCTTATTACCTGCTCATTTTTAGCTTCATTTACAGACATTCCCGGAAAACCTGAACCTCTTATCTTTAGCGCTTTTTCTTTTCCTTCTACTATTAATACTGCGTTACCATTTAATATTGCACTTTCTAATTCAGGAAGCCCTGTTATTTCTTCAACATCTGAAAGCCCTAACACGACATCTCTAAGAGTTATATCATTAACAGCTTCTTCTACATAATATATCTTCCCTTTTGTATTATTAAGATATTTAAGTTCTACATCAACTTGTTTAATATCCTGACAATTCTTGAATTTTTCATCCAAATATGATTTCGTTTCCAAATAATTTTTTTCATATAAAAACATTGCACACCCTCCAATATTAAGGGTGTGCAATTTGTTAAAATTAATTCATCTAAATTAAGTTACTGTCCGGAGCCAAGCTCGAAAACACTATGTGTTTCCTCGCTACGGCGTATCCGCCAAATAGATTTCACAAAACAGGCTTTTTTATGCATACATAAAAGCCTAGTTTGTGAAATCTGCTTGGCTCTGAACAATTACTAAATTAATTCATTATTTTTGCAAGGATTGTTGCTTCCTGATTATTAATATGATCTTTTATAAATTCTTTAGCCGTATTTACATCTTTATTCTCAATTGCTTTTAAAATTTCAGCATGTTCCTCTACAACTTTTTTACGCTTATCTTCATTCTTGATATACTCAAGTCTATATCTGTACATTTGCTCACGAAGATTATTAAGTATCTGTATAAGACGTTTATTATCTGTCGTTGCATAAATCTTATCATGAAATTTAACATCAGCTTCAGCAATTATTGTCAAATCTTTTTGTTCTAAATTATTAATAAACTCTTCATGTAACTGCTTTAATTCTTCTAAATCTTCTTTTGTGGCTTTCTCACAAGCAAGCTTAACTGCCATTTCTTCAAGATGTTTTCTAACTTCAAGTACATCTTTTAAATCCTTTGGAGTTATCTCTGCCACTACCGCACCCTTTCTCGGAGCCATAAGAACCAGACCTTCAAGTTCAAGCTTTCTAATAGCTTCTCTAATAGGTGTTCTTGACACACCTAACTGTTGTGCTAAAGCTATTTCCATAAGTCTTTCTCCCGGCTCTAACTCTCCTTTAAGAATTGCTTCTCTAAGAGTAATAAACACGACATCTCTAAGCGGAAGATAATTATCAATAACCATTTTTAGATTCTTCAAACATCATCACTCCTTTTCTTTTCTAATGGGTAAATACATATCTGTTACATACACCTGTTTTGCATATCCAAGCTCTTTTATTCTTTCTTTAGCCTTATATGCATCATCTTTATCTTTAAACAGACCAAATACTGTAGGTCCGCTACCACTCATAATCGCATTGAGAGCATTACATTCTATCATAGTCTTTTTAATCACTTCTATCTCAGGATATTCTTTTGCCGTAACAGTCTCGAGTACATTTTCAAGCTTTGAGGCAATCATTTCCAAATCATTTTTTTCTATAGCTTCAATCATTCCATCTATATCAGGATGTTTTATACCCTCATTTAACTTAAGATTTTCATAGACATATTTCGTAGAAACGCTTATAGGTGGCTTTGCAATAAGTACCGGACACTGAACCATATCCGGAAGTCTTTTTAACTTTTCACCAATACCTTCTGATAAAGCAGTTCCCCTCATCATACAATACGGAACATCTGCACCTATTTTAACACCTCGTTCTTTAAGCTCATCAAGACTCAAACCTAAGTCAAACATCTTGTTAATTCCATACATTACACTTGCAGCATCAGCACTTCCACCTGCCATTCCTGCCGCAACCGGAATAAACTTCTTAAGTTTAATTCTTACACCTTTAGTAATATTAAACTCATCAAACAACAGCTTTACTGCCTTGTATACAATATTATTCTCATTAGTAGGCAGATAAAATATATTAGTTTCAATTTCAATCTTCCCCGTATCAGTCTTTACAATCTCAATACCATCGTAAATCCCCACTGTCTGCATAATCATTCTTACATCATGATAACCATCTTCACGCTTTCTGATTACATCTAATGCAAGATTGATTTTTCCATATGCTTTTAAATACATTTTGTCCTTTGCCATATTATACCTTTCCTGTTGGATATTTAAATCCATACTACTCTAGAATTTTTACTTTTTCACACGCGTACTTTGTATACATTGTACAATATTTAGAAATAAAATACAAGTAATCTTATAATATTTTCTCTATAAAATCCGATATTATGAACAAGAAAACACTTATTATACACAATTATAATAAGTTCTCACAAGATTGATTTTTACGAAAACATATGCATTTTCAGAATGGAGGTATTTTATGGACGTTAATGGTATTAAAAACGTAAGCTCAGTTGATTCTTACACAAGTACAGCTAAAGCTGTCGATACTGTAAAGACCAGTTCATATGGCAAGGAAGCCGCAGCAATATATGAAAAATCAAACGCAGTAAAATCTGCATCTTCTAACAAAGCATTGGTTGCTAAATTACAGGCTGATGCCGAGAACAGAGTTTCACAGATGAGAAGTCTTGTGGCAGATATGCTTTCAAAACAAGGCATAGCCATTAAAACTAATGATGATATGTGGAAAGCTTTAGCAAATGGCAACTTTACAGTTGATGAAGCTGCTGCAAAAGAAGCTCAGGAAGCGATTTCAGAAGATGGTTACTGGGGCGTTAAACAGACATCACAAAGAATCTTCGACTTTGCCGTTGCATTATCAGGCGGTGATTCAGAGCAGATGGATAAGATGTTAGATGCTTTCAAGAAAGGCTTTAATGAAGCTACTAAATCTTGGGGTAAATCATTACCTGACATCTCAAGTAAAACTTATGATGCCGTACTTGAGAAGTTTGAAGCTTACAAAAACGGTGAGATTACTGAAGAAATTTAAGTACTAATTTTTAAAATTTTAAGATATTAAAATGCTGTTGCCTAAAGACATAACCGACTTTAATGCAACAGCATTTTTTATTATCCCATTTGTTTTACTATAATAAGCATCTGCCCTTCTTTCGGATTATCCGTTATTTCATTAATATTTTTTATACAATCCACAGATGTATAGAATTTCTTTGCAATGCTCCACAATGTATCTCCACTTTTACAAATGTATCCCACTATTCCCGGCATGCTTGCTATTTTTTCCATATCATATTCTTTTTCTTCATAATCCATTACAACATTTTTTCTCATCTTATCAAATACTGTGCAATCTAATAATATAACTCCTTTTATCTCTATCTCATCTGAACCTGCCATATTTGCACTAATCTGCTCTAGCATTCCACGAATGTTAAACACACTATTTTCTTTAATATCATTTATTTCAATCATCTGGGAAAATGGTATTGATTCATGCATGCACCTTAAAGGATTAGCATCATCTGAACAAATATACAATACCGATATGTCTAAAACACCTTCTACCATTATCCCTTCCGGTCTTAGCGATGTATCATCAAGCTTTACATCCGCTACTGTACTGCAAATTTGCATTATATGTACATTTTCAAGACTATTAATCTGAAACTTTTCATTTACTTTACCCTTTGTAATATTTTTTGTAAGCAAAGCTTCATAATCTATTTTTTTATCTTTTAATATTATATCCTTTGATTTTGAATAAGCATCTTTAACTACATCAAAGCAATGCTCCTCATATAGCTTAATATCAACATTTACAATTCCATCAAGAGAAAACATTCTCTGTTCTCCATCTAAATCCGGTTTCGCCTCAATCTCTGCTCCTTTCAACTTAAGTTCAATTTGTGGTATCATTTCTTCGCTGCAACCTGGTACATCAATTGCACCACTAAAAGGAACATTAATATCAACCCATTGTAATGGTCCTTCCTCTGCTGAATACAAAATAAACACTGCAATTTCCCCACTAACTAAAACTTTGTTTTCTGCCAGTTTTATCTGCTGTTTGTTAAGATTTGCTGTGTTCCAGATTATTTCATTGATATTCAATTTTCCGGATACAAGATTTATTTCTTCCCTGACTCTCAATAAATCCTTTTTCTTTACTGCAAGCCTTGTTAACTCAATCGGCTCTTTTATGTATTCTATGCTACTGTCTTCTAATTCAACAACAAACTCCTCATCACTAATATTCTCCGCTATTGCTACTACTGTAATTACAGCCTTTACGCTTATCTTTCTTGAATTAATTACGTCAATACTTAAATCATCAATACTTAAGTCTACACTTATGGTATCCCCATCTTCTATGCCTTCCATATTGATAATTTCATCAAAGTTCATATTTCCTTCAAGCTTATGTATATCTACCTCCGCTGCCTGAGCTTTATACATTATTTTAAAATTCAGTTTACCCGAAATTGCAATTTTATTCTGTGATGCCTTAACAGAATCAACAATTATTTCTCCTGTTTCAGTAATCTTATGCCCTATATCCGGTAATCGGTCTGAAACATTTACATCATCATCTAAAGTAATCTGGCTTATAATTTTCCCCTTCATTTTATTCATTCTGATATTCTTTTTTATTACTGCCAATTTCTATTACCTTCCTTTATTATAATTTTTATAATCTCTCCTTGTTAAAACTCATTTAAAAACTACGGTTTTATCAATATGCTTTAATTTAACAACTATATGCGGATATGACTCTGCCTGAGTTACCTTTTCATTTCGCTCCGGTCCTAAAAAAGTTGTTCCTATATAAATATTATTTTTAGTTTCATATAATTCATCTACTCTGATACTATATCCACCTGTAGCTTGTTTTCCATAACCAATAATTATGTACAAATCGTCTTTATCAGTATATGTTGTCATAAACTCACTCTTTTGTCTGTCAAAAATAATATTTTCTACTTCTGTCGGTAAATCTTCATCTGTCAGTATCTCAAATTCTAATTCTCCTAACTTTTTTTCCTCTTTCTCCAAATCCTCACAGGAACATAACAAACACCCAAACATAACAATAAACAGAATATTGATAATGTTCTTTTTCATTACAAACTCCATTCCGAAGCGTTTAGCGTAGGAATCGCTCAAAGAAATTCGCATAGGCGATTTCTTTGTAGCATCATAGGCGATTTGTGACGCTTCTACACAAATCGTTGTGTGAAAAATAAGGTCATCAGACTTATTTTTCACACTAAACTCCATTATCATACATATTTGCTTATAAATATTATATGCAGGTATTTCCCAAATATAACTACTACAAAAAAAAGTGATGATATTTATTTAAATACCATCACTTTCTTTATCCGTATATATTAACTAATAGAACAAAAACTTGTCGAAACATAACCAATAGTATTATCTTCAAGATAAATAGCTGTCCAATTACCAAAACACAATGTAGGCTCAATTCTATAGCTTGAACCAATAATAGCTGTTCCTATTCTTCCACTACTTAAATCAGCTTGCGAACGAATATTACAACTCTGTATTATGGTTGCCATCGTACCATTTACAAACACCGTTGTTTCCTCCTGAGTAGTAGTTTCTTCCTGATTATCCTCAGTAGTTGTATCCTCCTGATTATTCAATGTTATACCATTATAATCAATATATGTAACAGGTGGTGTATCTGACTTTGTCTGACTTTCAACAATATTATCTGTTTCTTCTTTTTTTGAAGTCGATGGTTCATTCTCTAAAACCTTACTATTTTCCTCTTCTACAATATTTTCCTTAGTCGGCTCAACAGAACCTGTATTATCTTTATCAGTAAATACAACGATACAAAGAGTTATACAGATAGTAAGATTAATAAGCAAAGCTGTTATAATAAAATTCTTTCTACTCATTAAATATATTTCCTTTCAAAATACTAAATACATAAGTATTATTAAATATTTATTTTGTAATTATCTATAATTTCTAAAAATCATCTTCATCATTATTATATTCTATCTCTTCGCCTCGTTTGTATACTCTCATATTACCTACACCTTCATAAAAATCATCCATTCCTCCCTGATATGAGCTCGCAGAACTTTTACCTTTTTTTCTTGACCTTCTACTTCCTGACCTTGCTAAATCTGCTGTAAGTCTGTCTACATACGTAACCTTCTTTGGCGATTTACTTTTTCTTGGGTTACGAAGTGACGGATTACTTAAATCAAGTATTTTATCACCATCACTTATAATCACTGCAATAAACGCAAGTAATACACAAAATGCAGTAACACATAAGGCAATTAATGCATGCTCATAATTTTCATTCTTTATCATAATTCCTGTAACAGTAAATGACACAATAACCATGCATATTGTAAGCATTTCTTTAAGAGTTATTCTCGAATCCATAATTATTTCCTTTCAAACTTTATTCTTTAAGAAATCCCCAATAGTTGCAACTATTAGGGATTAAATTTTGATATGATTCATTTGCTAAAATATTTTATCTAAATAAACTATATCGCATTTTAACACAATCATCTTTCACCAACTAATATCTTCTTCCAATCAATCTTTTTAACCGGAAAATCCAACACAAATAAAAACGCCTCTAGTAAAAGTATTATATGTAAAACTACTTTAAATGTATTCTTTGATATTAGAAATTTCAAAATATATATGAGTGGTAAAGAAATAGCAATTGATGTAACCGGCAATCCTCGATATTCCTTATTGCACCCTTCTTCTTTCTTTTGTCTGTTTCCTTCCAGTACATTAAAATAAGCCAATCTGATAAGTGCACAAAGACAATATATAAATATAAGTATCACACCTACTATTCCGTCAACACCCATGCAATAACAAAAAATCACCGGAAATACTCCAAAACATATCACATCACACAAAGAATCTATATGCATTCCAAAAGCTTTTTCATCTTCAGTACGATTTTTTTTCGACCTTGCAACAACACCATCAAAAGCATCGCAAACTCCCGAAATAAACATACAAATAACTGCCAAAGTGAATCTACCTTGAATTGCAAGTATCATACCCAAAACAGATGAGAATAAACTAATATAAGTTAATACCACTGTATAATCATAAAAACCGATAAAACGCATAATATTCTTTTCTCCTTCTAAATAGAGTTTTTCTATTAAGTATAAATTAAATCCAAGTTCGTATCTTTATATTTTAATACGAACTTGGATTTTAATCAATAAATATATTATTTTCTATCAAAACATTTCTTATTTAAGATATGTTTTTAATGAATTATAAACCATTTTCTGTCTTGATGTATATGTTCCTACCTGATTACCGGTATCAGACTGCATAGCTTCATAAATACTATCAAGTGTATATGGCTTTGTTGTCTTATTAAGAATACGTGTAACTGCTCCTGAGCCACCCTGATGTCTGATATTAGCACACATCATCTGTGCTGCAAGGTCTGTTACACCTAGCGCCTCTGCTTCTTTTATATATTTTGTCATCTGATCATCAATTAACTTGTCCTGACACTTTATTCCTTGTGGTGAACCAATGATAGCTTGAATACATTTTGCTTTTGCAGACGTTTTAGATAATTTATAAGTACTCCAATCTGCACTATCAAGATCTGCAGCTATTCCTGCTGTATCAAGTGCCTCAAACTCAGCGGGATATGTTGCACGAATCAAATTCAACAATGTTTTTGCTTCTACTCCATACCACTGACCACCACCGATAGTAATAGCATGCTCAATATCAGAGTTTGTATATGCTTCTGTAAAATCTGAATAATCTACGTTTCCATATACCTGTCCACCAGTCTCAACTGCATAAATTATCTTACGAATAACTTCCATCTGTTCAGGTGTTGCTACAGCTTCAGCTTCTTCTATCTTATTAATCTCAAATAACTGTCCTTCTCCAAAAGAAACTGTATTAATCTGAATATTAGTTAAATCTTCCGAACTGTTATCTGTTACATCAAGCACACATTCTGTTGAACATTTTGGACGTAGTACATATTTTCCTTCTTTAAGATAAATATTCCATTTCTGCCCATCTGTACCTCTGCCAGCTCCAATCTGCACGTTTGCTTTTGCTGTACCTACATCATCTGCTACCTCAAGACATTCTCCTGTCTTATTATTATAAAGTATATAACTTCCATCTGACTGTCTCTCAAATTTCCACATCTGTGCAGCTGCAGAACTTGGTGTATACAGAATAACATTTGTGCCCGATAACGAGAGATTTTTTCCAGATGATGCTGTTATTTTTGCATAAAAATCTGTTCCAATATCCTGTATCTCAAGATTTTCAAAACAGTCGTCAGGTGCACTCTCATCAAGTGCACCTTCAACCCATTTTCCATCCGAACCTACGTAATATTTTCCATCATCAACCCACTCTGAAACCGCCATTGTTCCATCTGCTTTTACATAATAAACCCCTCTTATCCACTTAGATGTCTGAACTACTCCTTCTTCTAAATAATACCAATATCCGTTTACCTGTATCCACTTAGTTTCTTTTACCCATTTTCCTTCGGCATCTACATAATACCTTCCACTATCAACTATTTCTGATATTGCCATTGTTCCATCTGCTTTTACATAGTATGTACTATTAATCCAACGTGATGTCTGCATTATTCCACTGGCATCAAAATAATACCATTTATCATTTACTCGTGCCCATTTTGACTTCTGAACAGTTCCCGAAATCAGATAATACCAATTATCATTAACTTTTACCCATTTAGTTTCTTTTACCCATTTTCCTTCAGCATCTACATAATACCTTCCATTATCAACTACTTCCAATACAGCCATTGTTCCATCTGCTTTCATATAGTATGTATTATCAATCCAACAAGATGTCTTCATTACACCACTTTCATCAAAATAGTACCATTTTCCATCAGATTGTACCCATCCTGTATTTTGAACTTCATTGATTGTAAACTTCTGAGCAGTTTTACTTGTTAATGTGTTTGTTTCAAGTTTTGTTTCATCTACTGAGCTATTATCAGGTACTTCAAGCACACAATTTTCCGAACAAGCTGAACGTAACACATACTTAGATCCTGCTTTATATATATACCACTTTTGTGTTGACGAACCAGTATTAGCTCCTATGTGTACACTAGCACCAGGTTCACCACTTGTTACTTCAAGGCATTCCCCTGTCTCTCTGTTAATTATTTTATAACTTCCATCACCCTGACGTTCAAACTTCCATATTTGTGTTGGAGAAACACTTGATGTATATATAATTACATCTTTATCTAATATTGACAAATTCTTTCCCGACGATGATGTTATGTTAGCATAAAAATCTGTGCCTAAATCTTCATGTGTATTCTCAGCTATGTAAGCTACTTTACTAATCTTAAACTGTTGTGCTTCACCAAATTCAAACGTATTAATCTGAATATTAGTTAAATCTTCTGAACTATTATCTTTCACATCAAGTACACATGTAGAAGAACAAGCCGGACGTAATGCATACTTTCCATCTAACTTATATATGAACCATCTTTGTGATGCTGAATCATCACTTGTATCAATTAATACATTTGTTCCTGCTGTCGAACCACCATCTGATGCCTCTAAACATTGACCTGTCTTCTGATTTATTATCTTATAGCTTCCATCTGACTGACGTTCAAACTTCCAATGCTGCGCTGCCGCTGTACTTGGAGTATACAATATTACATCAGTTCCTACTAAAGATAAGTTCTTTCCTGATGTGGCTGTTATCTTTGCATAAAATCCTGTACCAACATCACTAGGTGTTAATGTCGCTATATTATAGGTTTTGTTGATAGTAAATACCTGCGCTGTTGTTCCATTATATGTATAATTTCCAACATTAGCCAAAGTATCTGTTGAGCCATTCGCTACATCCATTACACATGCCGGTGAACAAGCTGAACGAATTATATACTCTCCTTCATTCTTCTCATATATGTTCCAACGTTGTGCTTTACTTCCATTATCTTCTGCAATATTTATATTTGCTCCTGAAGCAGTAGAAGCGCCTTCGACATTTAAACAATATCCCTGTTTAGTATTAACTATCTTATATGTTCCATCTGACTGACGTTTAAAATTCCAAATCTGTGCCGGTGCTGTACTCGGTGTATATGTAATAACATTTGTATCCGAAAGTGACAAATTCAAACCTGCTTTAGGAAATTTAATCTTAGCTTCAAAATCATCTCCTAAATTCACAGATTCTGCTGTATTACAGTCTGTTTTAATTCCGGTATTTACATAATATTTCATAGCAGCCATATAATCTGTACCATATGTACTCTTTATAGTTGCATTATTATCAACATAATATGCGATATCGAATATTGGACTTGCACATCGTCCCTCTTCAATTCCAAATTCAAGAAAATGTTCAAATAATTTACCTTCGTCTGTACCAAAAGCAGCCGCTAAATCTGAATACTTAGAAGAGTAGTATTTAGCATCAAATACGGTTGCTTTTCCTTCATCTTTTAACCAACTTGATGTTGATGTGTTTGTATAACTAGGTTTACAAATGTATACAATATATGTATTTGAAATTGAATATGATTTTTCACATACTGCTCCTCCATTTGTAGAAATTGTAGCTGAACTAGTATTTCCTTCAACTGTATATACTGTTCCTCCACTATATTTTGTTACAATACCTACATGGTTAGTAATATTCTGATTACGACTTGACTTAAAATAAATAATGTCCCCCGGCTGAGGAGTATAACCTCCGCTTGCAACTGTTGCACGCGAATATGCCTGACCTTTATTCTTAAACCAGTTCAAACCTGTTGGTGTATAAGAGTGTTTTGGAACTACTGAAGTAGAAACACCTGCAACATTTGCACACCACGAAACAAACATTGCACACCACATATCCTGTAATCCATACCAACGTCCATATTCAGTATAGTTACTACCTCCATATGTTGTTCCTGCTAATTGAGAAGATGAACTTCCCTCCTGATATCCAACCTGCGACTTAGCTATATTAACAATATCTGTTCTCTGGTCGCCAGTTAATGTAACATTAGTTAATCTGGTGTAGAATTTACCTGACTTATATGATGAACTTCCACTATAAGTTAAGGCTTGCGCTTCAAAACTAAACGATGGAATAATCATCAAAAAAACAAGTAACATTGCCACAATTTTTTTGATTTTCTTCACCATTACTTTTCCTCCTTTTGGTATAAAAATTTCTCACGATTTTGTCTATATTTACCATTTTATTACTTGTTTTACCAATCGTCAATGTTGGATTTGTACAAAAAAGAAGTGCTTGGTTTAGCACTTCTTACATTATATAAATCATTTTCATCTACATTCTTATTTTAATTTCTATATTCTCTGAAAAAACTCACCTGTTTACAGAGTCTTTTTATTAAACAATACTACACTAGCACATATATTTATTATTACTAAAATAACACTTACAATAATTGAAACCTTATAATCACCACCACATCCTACTCCACTTAAAAGCTCTGACGCTTGTAGTAAACCGGTTGGCAACCAATCTTTTATTTTTGTAAGTAATCCTATCATATAAAATATACCAAATCCAACCCCCGTAATTAGCAACGAAGAAATATTTGTGGAAAACAAAACCTGTGCAAATATTAATACTGATATTAACCACACTCCCATAATATATATACAAAAAGCTCCAAAAAAAAGATTTTTTGCAATACTGTTGTCCCAATAAAACTCATTATATCCATAAGTTATAAAAAAACTCAGCCAGTATAATACAGTCCAGACTATTATCATTATTGATAACTTAGATAATACAATCTTCCTTCTGGAAAGTCCCTTAGTTACCATATTAATAAGAGTTCCTTTTTGATATTCATTTGCAAGAGTCCCACTAAATATTACCAAAAATACAATTATTACTATTGGAACATTTTTATAAAACTGAGCCCATGAAGTCATAGCATCTACATTAACCTCTGTAATAACTATACCTGTATTACCCATTGAATCTGATGCCATCTCCATAATCCAAGGTGTCAGCTTTGCTAACCCCGGATTCATAATCCCACAAAACACAAATATAATTGTTAATATAAACAATTTTCCTGTTCTCATTAACTCTAAACATTCTTTATAAAAAAAGGCTAAAAACTGTTTCATTTTGCAACTACCTCCATAAATAAATCTTCAAGCTGAACTTCTAATCTTTCAATTCTTTCCGGGGCAATCTGATTCAAACACATATAATTCATCTTATCTAAAATTTCTTTCTCTGACTGTTTGTCATAAACAATTTTTAATGAAGAATCACTGTTTTCAGTTGGATAAGCCTTAATGAATTTTGACATATCACTTTGATTCTTAAATTCAATCACATAATCCGAACGATTATTTTTAGCCTTTATCTCATCCAAATTCCCTTCTAATACAATTTTCCCTGAATGTAAAAATGCAATCTTATCACAAATCTTTTCTACATCAGATAATATGTGTGTCGAAAAGATTACTGTTGTTTCATTTTTCACCTTAACCAGTATATCTAAAAGTTCCTTTCTTCCAAGTGGGTCAAGTGCTGATGTTGGTTCATCACATATCAAAAGCTTAGGTTTGTTAAATAATGCCTGTGCTACTCCAAGTCTTTGTTTCATTCCTCTTGAAAATCCTTTAATTCTCTTATTAGCATTAGAAAGCCCCACAAGTTCCAACAATTCATCTGCTCTACTTCCTGCTTCTTTCTTTGACATTCCTGTAATATTTCCACATAACACAAGATACTCTTTAGGAGTCATATAATCATAAAACTGAGGTACATCCGGTAAATATCCTATAAAAATGTTAGTTTCATTTTGTCCAAAGCTCACCTGCTTATCACAAACACAAATTTCACCACTATCAATTTTCATCAAACCTAAAATCATTTTCATAGTGGTTGTTTTTCCCGCACCATTTTCTCCAATAAAACCATATATACAATTCTCCGGTACAGAAAAACTAATTCTATCTATAATCTTTTTATCTCCAAAAGATTTTTCTACATTAGTTATCTTTAAAATATTCATTCTATGAATCCTCTTTTCCTAATAAGAAATATAATATTGGTCCAATAAAATTCATTAGCACAATACTTATTACAAGCCACATAGCTCTGTTTCCCATCTTATAGCTATTATGTGTTAATATATGTCTTATGGTATAAATTAATAATCCTAACTCAATAACAACAATCGGTATTAAAAATGGTAAAAATTCTTTTATTTGACTAAGTTCATTCATTTTCAAATTTTCCTTTCTAAAATTAATTTTATATTATTCCTTACTTAAATAATCAACCGCTACCACTATACAATCAATCTTTTCTTCATTTTTTGATATTTCAGTTCATCTTCTAATATCGCAAATACCGGATGATTTAATCCTTGTATTGCACTTTCCAATATTACTTTTTTATCTCTTGGCACATTTCCTCCAAGTTCCATTTGCTCAAACCATACATCAAGCTTATTAAAATATTCATCACTACGAAGTCCGACATTTCCATCTTTAAAGAATTCTTCAATACAGTTTACAAATTTTTCAAGATACAATAAGCCCTTATCTTTCATTCCTTGCATACAATACACAATTGCTACCTGATAATAAAAAACTGAGATTGTACTAGGATTCAAATGACCTAAATCATAAGCATTTGCTATCATCTCAACACGTCTTATCGTTTCTTCACATACAGATAAATCATTACTATGAATTGTAATATATTCTACAGCACAACCTACTATCTCTATTATTTTCGTATACATCGTAATCTGAGTATATTCATTTGCTTTATCTAATTTATTCACCATTTGATAAGCCTTTATCAGAATTCCTGCACTTTGGCTACCAATACGGCAAGGATTCATTATTTCTTCTAACGAATCTATAACATCTTGTGCATCACCAAGTAATAATTTAATAGTTGCTTTTAAATGAACTGCATCGTTACATAGTGCAATATCCTTTGAATTCTCTATAATTCTAATGCATAAATTCAATGCATCTGTTAATATCTCTTTTTGTCTTTCTAAATCCATTGTAAGCATATAATGATTAATCCAAAGCAGACTTAGTCTATATAAAAAAGGATAACAGGAATAATACTTCTTTACAAGATTACTACTTTTTTCCATTACATTTTCAAATTCATTCGTAGCAAATTCAGAACATAAATCCAAATAAATCTTTTTCATCTGCTCATTACTTAATTGTGGTTGATATCCAAGAATCTCATCAATTGTAACATCAAAAAAATTCGCAAGCTGTGGCAAAATCATCACATCAGGAATACTTTGACCCGTTTCCCATTTTGATACTGATGCTTTGGTAACTCCTACAAAATCAGCAAGCTGCTCTTGTGTTATCTTTTTTTCACGTCTTAGTCTTGATATGTTTTCTGAAAAGTTAATTAAATACATAAAAAACCTCCTTTCAGATATATAATATCCGAAAGAAGGTTTAATCTCAATAGAATCAAACGATACTTTATGATATAAAATCAACTACCACGAAACTTTTATAACATTTCAGCCATAACTGATATTATAAAAATCATTCGTTCTGAACCATAACTATTTTTTAAGAGCCTCCAGTCTGGCAAGAGAACGTTTAAGAGCTAACTCTGCTCGGTCAATATCAACTCCGTCTCCACCATCTTCAATTCTTCTTTGTGCTCTGATTCTTGCTTCTTCAGCTCTATTTGCATCAATTTCATCAGGCCATTCTGCCACTTCTGCCATAATTGTAACACTATCCTGAAGAATAGTAACAAATCCTGCATGAATAATAGCTTTCTTAGGTTCATCCGAACCCTCTTCATACATTTTTACAAGTCCCGGTGCAAGAATGCATGTTAAAGGAATATGATTCTTGAACACACCAATATCGCCTTCTGTGGTAGTCATTTCCACAAAAGATACTTTTCCTTCATAAAACTGTCGGTCCGGTGAAATGATTTCTAAATCAAACATTTTTTCATCTTCCATAAGCTATTTTCCTTTCTTAAACTAGTAACTATAGCTATTTACAAAACTTAATTACTGCTTATTTACTCTTGCAAGAACGTCGTCAATACTTCCTGCATTTAAGAAATAGCTTTCAGGAATATCATCATGTTTTCCATCAAGAATTTCAGCAAAGCTTCTGATTGTCTCACTTACAGGTACATATTTTCCTTCAATACCTGTAAACTGTACAGCTACATTAAATGGCTGCGAAAGGAATCTCTGTACCTTTCTTGCTCTTGCTACAACAAGCTTATCTTCTTCTGATAACTCGTCCATACCAAGAATTGCAATGATATCCTGTAATTCTTTATATTTCTGAAGAATTTCCTGAACACCTCTTGCTACTCTGTAATGCTCTTCACCTACAATCTTAGGGTCAAGTATTCTTGATGTCGACTCAAGAGGGTCAACCGCAGGATAAATACCAAGTTCTACTATTGATCTTGATAAAACTGTTGTTGCATCCAAGTGTGCAAATGTTGTTGCAGGTGCAGGGTCTGTTAAGTCATCCGCAGGAACATATACAGCCTGTACAGATGTGATTGAACCACTCTTAGTCGAAGTAATTCGCTCCTGTAAAGCACCCATTTCAGTCTGAAGTGTTGGCTGATAACCAACTGCTGAAGGCATACGACCAAGAAGTGCTGAAACTTCGGAACCTGCCTGTGTGAAACGGAAAATATTATCAATGAATAATAATACGTCCTTACCACCCTGGTCTCTAAAATATTCAGCCATTGTAAGACCTGTAAGACCAACTCTCATTCTCGCTCCGGGTGGCTCATTCATCTGCCCAAATACCATTGTTGTTTTATTAATAACTCCGGATTCCTTCATTTCATAATAAAGGTCATTTCCTTCTCTTGTACGCTCACCAACACCGGTAAATACTGAATATCCACCATGCTCTGTAGCAATATTTCTAATTAATTCCTGAATTAATACTGTCTTACCAACACCGGCACCACCGAACAAACCGATTTTACCACCCTTCTGATAAGGACAAAGTAAGTCTACTACCTTGATACCTGTTTCAAGAATCTCTGTTTCTGTAGACTGCTCTGCAAATTCAGGAGCTTTTCTATGAATAGGAAGATAATCCACACCTTCAGGAGGTGCAATATTATCAATAGGATTACCAAGTACATTGAACATTCTGCCCAATGTGTTCTCACCTACAGGAATTGTAATAGGTGCGCCTGTTGCAACCGCTTCCATTCCTCTTACAAGTCCGTCAGTAGGTCCCATGGCAATACATCTTACTGTATCATCACCAAGATGCTGTGAAACCTCCACAACAAGTCTTCCGTTTTCCGAATCTATATTAATCGCATCATATATTTCAGGAAGATTACCGGCACTGAACTTAATATCAAGTACGGCTCCGATAATTTGAGTGACTTTACCTATGCAATTCTTGCCTGCATTATTTTCTGCCATTGTCTCACTCCTTTATATTTACTTAGCTGATAGCTTCCGCACCAGCTATAATTTCTGTTAATTCTTGTGTAATTGAGCTTTGTCTTGCCCTGTTATACATAAGTGAAAGTTCAGCTATCATTTCATCAGCATTACTTGTTGCCGAATCCATTGCTGCCATTCTTGCACCATTCTCACTGGCTACAGCTTCAATTATCGCACCATATATAAGACTGCTTACATACTTAGGAATAATCAAATCAAGAGCTTCTTCTTCTCCCGGCTCAAAATTCATAAGTGTAAGTTTATCAGATTTTGTCATATTCTCTGTTCCTTCATCCTTTGAAACCGGAAGAACCTTTAACATTGTAGGAATATGGCTTACAGTATTCTTAAATACTGTGTAAGCAATATACAATTCTCCAAATTCTCCATTTTCAAAATCTTTAAGAACCTTTGCACCAATCTCCATTGCATCTCTATACATTGGCTCATTGATAACCTCTGAATAATCACCTTTAATCTCATAACCATACCTTGATAAGGTTTCTCTACCTTTTCTACCAAGTATATATGCGACTACCTTATCTTTTGAAAACTCAGGATTTTTAGTAAGCAATTTAGTAACATTATTGTTATATCCACCTGCAAGTCCTCTGTTACCTGTTATAACGATAACAGCTTTTTTATCACTTGCTCCCGGTTTTAAAAACTTATGCTCAATATTTCCTGAACGTGAAAGCATTTCCTGAACAGTCTCATACATATTGTTAAAATATGGTTTTGCTTTTTCGGCACGAGTTCTTGCTTTCTGCAATTTTACAGTGGCAACCAGCTTCATGGCTTTTGTAATCTGTTCAGTACTCTGAACACTGACCTTACGTCTCTGAATATCTCTCATTGACGCCATGACATTCACCATCCTTTATGATTATTTTCAAATCACTTATCTATTTGCCTTACATTCTGTAATTGCTTTAACAAGTTTTTCTTCTGTCTCTTCAGTGAGTTCTTTTGTCTGTCTGATACTCTCTAAAATGTCAGGATACTGTGTATCTATATACTCAAATAAATCCTTTTCAAATGAAAGAATGTCATCTACCTCTATATCTAAAAGATATTTCTTTGTTGCAGCATAAATAATTACAACCTGATACTCTACAGGTAATGTATTATACTGATCCTGTTTAAGCATCTCTTTGATTCTTTCACCCTGTGCAAGCTTTTCTTTAGTATCTGCATCAAGTTCTGAACCAAACTGTGAGAATGCTGCCAACTCTCTATACTGTGCAAGCTCAACTCGAATAGGAGCAGCAAGCTTTTTGATAGCCTTAATCTGAGCAGCACCACCAACTCGTGATACTGAAAGACCTGCATTAACAGCCGGTCTGAAACCTGCATTAAACATCTCTGTCTCAAGATAAATCTGACCATCAGTAATAGAAATAACGTTAGTCGGAATATATGCTGAAACGTCACCTGCCTGAGTCTCAATGATTGGTAAAGCAGTAAGTGAACCACCACCTAATTCATCTGAAAGTCTTGCAGCACGTTCAAGTAATCTTGAATGTAAATAGAATACGTCACCCGGATATGCTTCACGTCCCGGTGGTCTTCTAAGAAGCAATGAAAGTGTACGATATGCAGTAGCATGTTTACTTAAGTCATCATAGATAACTAATACATCGTCACCATTTTCCATCCACTCTTCACCTATTGCACAGCCTGAATATGGCGCAATATACTGAAGTGGTGCTAAATCACTGGCTGTTGAAACAACGATTGTTGTATAAGCCATCGCACCATGCTCCTCTAATGTCTTAACGATTGTTGCAACTGTAGAAGCCTTCTGACCTATTGCAACATATATACATTTAACATTCTGACCTTTCTGGTTAATGATTGTATCTATAGCTATAGCTGTTTTACCTGTCTGACGGTCACCAATGATAAGCTCACGCTGTCCTCTTCCGATTGGTACCATTGCATCAATAGCCTTAATACCTGTCTGAAGCGGTGTATCAACAGATTTTCTTGAAATAACACCTGATGCTACTCTCTCAATCTGTCTGTGCTTATCTGTATGGATAGGTCCTTTGCCATCTACAGGCTGACCAAGTGCATTTACAACACGACCAAGCATTGCATCGCCTACCGGCACCTCAACTACTCGTCCTGTTGATTTAACAGTATCGCCTTCATTTATATTCTTCTGGTTACCTAAAAGAACAGCACCAACGTTGTCTTCTTCAAGGTTAAGTACCATACCGTATACTTCTCCTGGGAATTCTAAAAGTTCTCCCTGCATAGCCTTCTCAAGACCATGTATACGAGCGATTCCGTCAGCTACCTGGATTACTGTACCGATGTTTGACACATCAAGTTCAGCGGAATATTTTTGTATCTGTTCTTTGATTACAGAACTTATTTCTTCCGGTTTTAAATTCATGGAGCTAACCCACCTTCTTTCCTAATAATTAAACAAGCTGAATCTTATACAGCTCTCTGGATAATTTGTCAATCTTGTGACTGATACTTGTATCCACAACTCTGTCGCCTATACGTATTATCATTCCTCCGATAATATCCTTATTAACAGTGTAATTCATTTCAAATGTTTCATAATGTGTAGTTGCAAGCAATTTATCTAAAACATTTTTCTTACTTTCGTCACTAAGCTCTATCGCTGTTGTGACATATGCAACTCCGATTTTCTTATATTCCTTAACTACTGAAATAAAATAATCAAGAATATTTAATATGTCATTTTGTCTTTCTTTTCTAACTATAACAGTTAAAAATCCAACAAAATCCTTTGATGCCCTATCACTAAAAATGTCTTCTATCACCTTGATTTTTTCATCTTTGTCTATCTTCGGGTGATTCAAAAGTTTTATAAGCTCACTGTTGCTTTGAAACACTTCTTTTATAACCTTAGACTCTTCAAAAAGTAAGTCTAATTTATTTTCTTCAAGAGCCAGTTCAAACAATGCATCACCGTATGTTTTTGATACTAGCTTTGCCATGTGCTCTCTCCTATCTCTTTCAATGTTTCCTCAATAAGTGCGTTCTGTGTAGCTTCGTCAACAGATACCGCAGCAACCTTGCCTGCCATAAGAGTAGCAACTGCAATAATTTCTTTCTTAAGCTCATCTTTAACCTTCTGCTTTTCAAGTTCTGCTTCATTTTTAGCATGAGCAATAATTCTTGCCGCTTCCTCTTTAGCTTCCGCAACTATTCTTTCTTCATTCTTAAGTGCTTTCTTTCTTGCTTCACTAAGGATAGCTTCAGCATCTTTTTCTACATTCTTAATCTTTGCATCATAATCTTCTTTGAGTTTCGCAGCTTCTAACTTATCTTTTTCAGCCTGGTCTCTGTCATTAGCAATTCTCTCTTTTCTTTTATCCAAAAGATTTCTGACAGGATTTAATAAAAAATATGATACAAATATGAATAATACAAACATATTCACTGCCACAATTCCGGCATCAAATAAAGTTTGCGCATCTAATCCAAATAGTCTTTCACCAAACAAGGTCTTGCCTCCTTTCTGAGTTTTTCTTCAATTCTTTATTTAGGCTTAACCTTATTTGAAAGGCTTAACAAACATTAAGATAATTGCTACAGCAAATCCGTAAAGACCTGTTGTTTCAGCAACTGCCTGACCTAATAACATAGTAGATGTAATATCAGATTTTGCACCCGGATTACGTCCTACTGCTGCTGCTGCCTGTCCTGCCGCATAACCCTGACCAATACCAGGTCCTACACCGGCTATCATTGCGATACCTGCACCAACTGCTGACATAGCATTAATAAATTCCTGTCCTGTAACTTGACTCATAAAATTGTCCTCCTATTCTGCCTCAATAACTGAGAATTTTTAAATATTTTAATTAGTTTTAGTCGCCTATTTTATCAGTAATATAAACCATTGTAAGCATACAAATTACATATGCCTGAATACAGCCTGAGAAAATATCAAAATATACGTGTAATACAGAAGGCCATGCAACTGTATATGGTCCCACCAATCCGTATATAAGACCCATAAGAACTGTACCTGACATTACATTACCAAAAAGACGAAGTGAAAGCGATAACGGTACTGCAAATTCACCAATTATATTAATTGGGAATAAAAACCAAATCGGTTCGAACATCGATTTAAAATGTCCTAATTTGTTCTGTTTAATTGCATTATACTGAATTAAACCAAATGTAATTAATCCAAGAGGTAATGTTACACCATAATCTGCTGTTGGTGGTCTAAGACCTAAAAGTCCGGATAAATTACATAACAATACAAAAATGAACAAAGTTGATATATAGTTTACAAACTTCTTAGTTTTTGAACCCATAATTCCTTTTACCATATTGTCAAGCATCTCAACAACAAGTTCGGCAATATTTTGAATTACACCGGGTTCACTATCTTCTGTTGCATTCTTTATCTTTTTATTTACTATTAATGCAAATATCATAATTACTAATGTAATTATAAAAAGACATACATGCGTTGTAGTTATATATAGCTTCTGTCCACCAATAGTAATTTCTTCGAGCTGTTGTATCATAAAACTTCCGGCACTTTCTTTTGGCTCTTTAGCATCAGCCGCCAAAAGTGTGGAATATGCATTTATGTTTTTTACCAAACTCAATGAACCTAATATTCCGTTTCCCACATTCTCACCTTCCTTTTTCTATAGATTTTTTTGCTAAAACTTTATGAGTAAACGGCTGTAAATAAGCCGATACTTTCAATGCCATAACTCCTATTATAAGTCCTATAACATCGCCAATCTTAAACCAGGCAACTGCCACCATTGCTAAAAGTGTCAGAATAAGACGAATAGAAGCTGTCTTTCTTAAGTGCATCTCTGCACCTTTTGATTTCATATTCACAGTCTCTTCTACTGTTATTATCATATTAATTGTCCCCAATGTAGATATCAGAACACCAAATAAAAATCCTAAGGATACATACAATTTATGCTTTGCTAATATTAAAATTATTATCTGACCAACGATATAAAATAATACATTTCCAATAAGTAATTCTTTTCCCGTCTCACTTATTCTTATTCCATTTTTCAATCGCTTCATTTACCAGCTTTTTCTCCTCTTCTATCTCAGTATGTCTTTTTGTTTTTATTGTAGCCTTGTTAACAAGTATATAAACACTCCTACATCCTGCTAAAATTCCCAATATCAGAAAAGGCACTGTTAAAAACCAGCCTGTCTTACTTTCAAGATAAATCCCTATAAAAAGCAATAAGAATATAGGAACCATCATACTAATTCCAAGTTGTGAAATAAGTGCAATATTGGCAAAAACTTCTCTACCATAACCTTTTTTCTTCATAAAAATCCCTTCTGTCTTGATTGTTCAGAACCTACCGGAAAACACCTATAAACTTATCTTTACTTCCCTTCCGCTATGGACATAACTGCTTACCTTTACACCTGATGATTCTAGCATCCTTTTTGAAGCTATTACGGACGGTGTATCTGCATATTTATCTGAATCATACACTATTTCCTTAATACCTGACTGAATAATAGCCTTTGCACATTCATTACACGGAAATAGTGTAACATACATCTTGGCACCTTCAAGACTTCCACCTCGATAATTAAGTATTGCATTAAGTTCACTATGTGTTGCATACAAATACTTACTCGCTAATTCATCTTCACATTTTCCCCAAGGATAATCATCATCTGAACAGCCATTAGGAAATCCGTTGTATCCCATTGACAAAATCTTATTATTATGACTTACTATACAAGCTCCAACCTGGGTATTAGGGTCTTTTGAACGCATTGCTGATAAATGTGCAACCCCCATAAAATATTCATCCCAAGTTATATAATCTGTTCTTTTATCACTCATATACTTAAATTAGTCTCCATTCCGCAGGCATTATAAAATGCAGAAGTAATCGCAAACCGAATCTCAAATTCAACTCTGCGATAAGTGCTATTTGTGTTGCCTGCGGCACAAATAGCTACGAACTTGATGTTCGCTAGTCCTCTATCATATTAATTCTTCTAATGTGTCTCTCATCATTCGAAAATTCTGTATCTAAGAATGTATCCACAATCTTAAGTGCAAGTCCCTGACCTACAACTCTTCCACCAAGAGCAAGAATATTTGCATCATTATGCAACCTTGTAGCCTCTGCCATAAAGCAATCTGTACAAAGCGCAGCCCTGATTCCTTTTATCTTATTGGCAGCAATCGAAATACCAATTCCTGTGCCACATACAAGTATTCCTTTGTCACACTTTCCTTCCGCTACAGCATACGCAGTCTTTTTCGCATATTCCGGATAATCAACTGCATCCTCACTATTGCAACCAAAATCCATATATTCAATATTTCTTTCTTTTAAATGTTTAATAATAGCTTCTTTTAATTCATAACCACCATGGTCGCATCCAATTCCTATCATCTTCCTAAAACCTTTCTTTATTCTTTCTCATTTATTATATTATATACTTTTTAATTCAAATCTGCTTGGCTATGAACAGTTACATAGACTTTATTTACCAACTTTTCCAAATACTCATACTGACTTCCGTAATCAGATAAATCACCACCAAAAGCCATCTCTACATCTAAAGCTTCCTTTGTAAATTCTCTGATGGAATAAACATTTACAGCATTCTCAAAATCCTCATATACCTTGTTCTTAAGCAAATCAGTCATTACCAAAACAAGTGTATCATCATTAAAATCTTCGGATATTAACTGTTCTGATGTTTCTTCTCCGATATCTATTCCTTTACTCTTTGCAATCGCAACCGCCTTTGGATTAACCGGTTCCGAAAAAAGTACAATCATCCCTCTTGCATATATCTGCATATGCTTGTCTTTATTAATATTTTTATATATGGCTTTGGCTAAAATACTTCTGCAAGTACCCTCGCTACTGACAAATATTATCTTTCTATACCTGTTCATGATTGCACTATCCTTTCATAACGAAGTAATTACAAAGCTTGATTTAATAACTATATATATATCACCTAACATCAACAATATTATATCCTGCTGCTTTTTGAAGCCTGTTCATTATTGCATGTCCAAGCTCTTCACTTTCAAAAGTTTCACCAAATATATAATCAACTTCTTTATCATCAAAATCTCTTAATATCGTATAAAGGTTCCTCGATATCGTTAATTCATCAAGTCTGCTTCCAATTGAAACTTTATCTCCTAAGATATAATTCGATATCGTTTCATCACTTGCAATAATACCAACTTTATATCCTTGTTCTATAAGCTTTTCAGTCTTTTTATTAATATAGTCTGCAACCTTTAAGACATCTCCTCTAACCATCTTAAAATCTGCCTTAGGTGCATAATGTCTGTATTTCATTCCCGGTGCTTTAGGTTTTACATCTTCTCTCATAGGCTCTATTATTGCCTTATCTATTTCAACTTTCCCAACTACTTCTTCCAACATCTTTTTTGAAATATATCCGGGTCTCAGTATCATAGGAATCTCTTCTGTAACATCCACTATTGTAGATTCGATTCCAATTCCGACAGCTCCACCATCTATAATCATGGAAATTCTTCCGTCCAAATCATCTTTAACATGACTTGCGGTTGTAGGGCTTGGTCTTCCTGAAGTATTGGCACTCGGTGCTGCAATAACAACATCAGAATACTCTATCAGCTTAAGTGCTATCTTATGGTCAGGCATTCTGACTGCAACAGTATCAAGTCCACCTGTTGTTCCTTTTGGAACAATATCACTCTTTTTAAATATAAGTGTTAATGGACCCGGCCAAAATGCTTTCATTAATTTCTTAGCACTTTCCGGAATTTCTTTTACTAATCTTTTAACCTGTTCTTCATTTGCAACATGCACAATCAACGGATTATCTGATGGTCTTCCTTTAGCTTCATAAATTTTAGCAGAAGCTAACTCATCAAGCGCATTAGCACCAAGACCATATACCGTCTCTGTTGGAAATGCCACCATATCTCCTGAATGTAAGAATTCTGAGGCTAATTTAATAACCTCTATGTCTATGTTATCTATATCCGTACTTCTAATAATTGTCTGCATTTTTTAACACCTTGAATTACATACAAATTTCATTCAATTATACCACTTTTATCTGTAAATTAAAACCAGTTATTTACAAAAAGTTCAACTTATGTATTTTGACTTATATATTTGTTTTTAATCTTGCAACATACCGGAAGCAAAATTTTTTATCCCCTCACACAACGCCTCTGCAATCTTTTCCTGATAATATTCATCCGCCAAATTCGTTGCATCTTCCCAGTTTGACAAAAAACCACACTCCACAATAACCGAAGTACAGCTCGATTTTTTCAATATGTAATATGAATTATCAGCTTTTGCCTTTCTACGATTTGTATTATCCACCATCTCAATAATTTTAGTTTGAAGGCTCTCCGCTAACCTCTTACCTTCTTCCGACTCAGTATGATAGAAAACCTGTGCCCCTTTTACATCTTTTGATGAATAACTGTTTTGATGAATACTGATACACATATCAACATCTTCAGCATTAATTATTTTCATTCTATTTTCCATATCCGAAATCTTTTTATTAGTTCCCGTTTCTGCCAACGTCTCATCCAAAGTTCTTGTCATAACTACATTTATTCCTACTTCTTCACATTTATCTCTAAGTTTTAATGCAATATCCAGATTAATATCCTTTTCAAGCTTATTGTTTATTCCAACTTTCCCCGGGTCATATCCACCATGTCCTGCATCTATTACAATTGTTATATCTTTAAATTCATCATTCCTTTCGTGTTTTTTCGACTCTTTATCTTTTTTCTGCTTCGATGCAAACACTTGGTTTGCTCCCGAATTATAATAAATACTTGCAACAAGTACCATCATAATCATCATTACACTCATTATTATTTCAAAACGCTTTCTCATAAAAAATCCCACTTAATTTACACTTTTTTATCATTATATTTTTTAATAGTACTATATATTCAAATCAGATTGCTTTATTGAAATAAATCTGATAAAATACCATATATTTTAATCAAATAAAGGAGAAAAGTAATGAACTCACAAAAAATTACAAAAGAGCTGTCTCAGAGAATAAATATCTATAAGCTAATATTAACATTTATGGTTGTTTATATCCACGCATATTCCTCCTCGAACAGTAATAATATTTCGGAAATATCACCTTGGTTAGAGAATTTTAAATATATTATTTCACAGGCAATTTCTAAATCGTCTGTACCGGCATTTTTCTTTTTATCCGCTTTTTTCTTATACCGAAAAGATTTTTCATGGAAAGAAAATGTAAAACAAAAATTCAAAACTTTAGGAATCTCCTACTTGTTACTAAATTTTATATGGATAATATTCTTTTTTGTAGCCCAAGAATTGCCATATACAAGAAATTTTTTTATAAGCTCAGGTAAAATAATTAAAGATTATAATTTTATAGATTTTTCCAATGCATTTTTAGGCTTTAAGAATACTTTTTCTCCCTTTTTATATACATTATGGTTTGTACGTGACCTACTTTTTTTAAATATACTTTCAAAAATCATTTGGAAATTTATTGACAAAATCCCAAACCTTATGCTTATTATTACAGTAATTCTCTGGCTAACAATAGAATCGACAGGAATTTTTTGTTTAGATATTCAAGCTATTTGTTTTTGGATTTTAGGTGGAATTATCGTTAAGAAAAATATTAAATTAGATATAGCAGATAAAATTCCTTTTTTACTATTAACTCTTATATATGTATTTAGTATAACCGTGGATTTATTATCACGTGATATGCAAATACATATGTCCATCCACCGCTTCAATGTAATTATTGGAATAATATTTTGGTTTTCACTTACTAAATTCCTAATAAACGGTAATCTAAAACAATATTTATTAAATTTATCCGCTTATAATTTTAGCATATATCTCTTCCATGAGTTTACCCTTAGATTTGCAAAGAAAATCTGTGCAAAAATCCTTCCTGCAAGCACAATATCACAATTCTTGCAATATTTTTTCTTACCAATAGCTGTTATTGCATTTTGTGTTATACTTAGTATTTGCTTAAAAAAGATTTTACCAAAATTTTATTCTTTACTAACAGGCGGTCGAACCTAAATCTTTATGCAAATATTTTTTCATTGTATATTCTGCAAAAGGGACTATAAAAAACAGTTTTAACATAAGGCGTTTGTTCGCAAAAGCGAGCAGACGCCTTTCTTCACACCTAAAGTTCTGAGAAAACTAATCTCTTTGACACACCTTAACAATCCCCCGTAAAAAACGGGCTTGTTTCGTATGTTCAATTTGAGTTTTTCAATTTCTAAGTGTAATTTTAGCTAATAATAAGTATAACTATCATTTGTGTTTTTATTTATTAGCATAAATTAATTCTACAAGCAACAAAAGACCTACCTGCATCAAAATTACAGATAAGTCTTTTATTATAAATTCTAATTCGTATATTTTATTATCGTATTCCAAATCTCATCAGTTTCGTATCCTAATCTCCAAGCTGCAACGCCCGCTAAATTATATTCACTTATAAGCTTAAGCTTTGCTTCAATTGAAGCAGCATCTTCAAGCCACACTCTTACCACATTTTCACCTGAAGTATATTCACCATAATTCTGTCCGACATTATCAACCCATACCGGTGTAACGCCCGCATTAGCCAACTTTTTCTCTGCAACTCCCATTACATCTTCCGAAAACTCAACGACATTTCCTTCTGAATCCTCTGTCCATGTCCTTGTATAAAATGGAATTGCATTTATTACTTTCTTTGAATCAACTATTTCTACAGTGTCGGCCACACCCTGCGTTACCCAAGGTAATGAAGCAACAGAGCCTACACCGGAATCAATCCCCCAGTGTTCATCATATCCCATTATGATAACATAATCAACAACTTCACCTAATGCTTTAGGATTATAATGTGAATTCGATGGTTCCGGAACTTTTAAATCTACCGATAACACAATACCATTAATTCTACATTTTACAGACAGTTCTCTCATAAATTGAATATAATCATCCGCAATATCTGAGGAAATATACTCAAAATCAATGTTAATTCCATCTATTTCGTAATTAATAGCATCAGCCACCAACTGATTAATTATCTTCTCTCTCTTTGATGTATAAGTAAATACCTGTCTATTATCAGAATCCGGTGACTGGTCATCCACCATCGCCCACACATCAAGTCCAAGCATATGTGCTCTTGTAACATAGTTTTCGCTTACTAAAGAAGTCATATTACCTTCATTATCAGATAATCTGTACCATGTAGGAGACACAACATTAAGTCCTTTTGCAGGTGTTACCAAATCAACAAGCTTTTCATTTGCAGCTTTCGATGTAACCACATTCCACGCCATACTAATCGTATCACTTCTTCCAATAGATGTATATTCAGGATATACAAAAGTACTTGTCAGTGTTTTCGTACTCTTCTTAGACAATGCATCTGTCTCTGCATAACCAAAGAAACCTGTCTCTGTTATAACCTTAGACCATTTTTTGCCTTTATCCAAAACCTCTACATTAGTATCTACTGCACACTTATGGATTATATCTGCTTTAATATTCTTATCTGTTCTGATAGCTACATCTTTTTTAAGAATAGCCGTATCAACAGTCCCACCCCACACATTTGTAATCATTAATCTGTTAGGTTTTTCATTAAATGTATATTCAATATCCGAATATTTTTTCACAAAATCTATAGCTATATAAGTATCATTCCCCTCAGCCTTTACTATCTGATACCCTTCAGTGTTTTTTATTTTAGAAACAAAGTAATCGTTACTTCCAACTGAGGTTTTAATTATATCTGTAGGCGTTGTATACAATAAATAATTTTCATTTTTATCCCAATAAAATTTATCGTTAATCTGCTCTTTTACAAACTCATATTTAAGATAAACTATTCCATCTATAACAACTGCTCTGTCTTTAATCAGTTGATTCTGCAAAATTATAGCAATCTGATTTTCCGGAGCTTCCTTTGCGTTATCAAAATTTATTCCGTTCTCATCTTCGGTATAACCATCCATTAATAAGAATAATTCTTTCATCTTTCTATCAGAGATGTGTTTTTTAGATGGTGTATTTTTATCTATTATATTTCCAACAACAATTACTACTATTGAAACTATAACAATAGCTATTGCAAAAACTATTGGCAAAGATTGTTTTTTCAATACTTCATCCTCCTTCCAGTATATCAGCTATACGCTTGCACGCAAACCCATCTCCATATGGATTTGATGCCTTACTCATTTTCTCATATTCTTCCGGATTTTCCAATAGCTTTTTGAATTCTTTATAAATTATTTCTTCTTCTGTTCCAACTAACTTAAGTGTTCCCGCCTCTATGCCTTCCGGTCTTTCCGTTGTATCACGCATTACAAGTACAGGTTTACCTAGTGAAGGTGCTTCTTCCTGTATTCCTCCACTATCAGTAAGTATCAAATGACATCTTGCAAGAAAATTGTGAAAATCCAACACCTCAAGAGGTTCAATTATATGTATTCTATCTTCATCACCAAGAATTTTATTTGCAGTTTCCCTAACCAAAGGATTCATATGTATCGGATAAATCGCTTTTACATCAGGATTTTCTTTAATTATTCTAAGTATAGCTTTAAACATATGCTCCATAGGCTCGCCTAAATTTTCTCTTCTGTGAGCTGTAATAAGAATCAATCTGCTATCCTTTGCCCACTCAAGCTCAGGATGAGTATACTCATCTCTAACAGTTGTCTTTAACGCATCTATTGCAGTATTACCTGTTACATAAATATCATCCGCATTCTTACCTTCTCTTAAAAGAGCATCCTTTGAATGATTAGTTGGTGCGAAATGATACTTTGCAACAATTCCAACTGCCTGACGATTAAATTCTTCCGGATATGGCGAATAAATATTATATGTTCTAAGTCCTGCTTCAACATGCCCAACCGGTATCTGCAAATAAAAACACGCAAGTGCAACTGTAAATGTTGTAGAAGTATCTCCATGAACCAATACCACATCAGGCTGTTCTTTCTCAAGAACCACTTTTACCTCCTCAAGAATATTTACCGTTACATCAAACAACGATTGTTGTGATTTCATTATATCCAAATCATACTCAGGAACTATTTCAAAAGCATTAAGAACCTGATCTAACATTTGTCTGTGCTGACCTGATACACATACAATTGTCTGAATACCGTTTCTTCCCCTTAATTCTTTTACAAGCGGACACATTTTTATTGCTTCCGGCCTTGTACCAAACACCACCATAACTTTTTTCTTTTCGTTCATTACTACCTCCAGCTAAAAGTATTATACCTCTTCAATTTTATCACAATTTTGGAAAACACTTTCTCCATACTCTACTTCTACGCTCTTATCTAAAACATTAAATTTTCTAAAATTAATGTCATTTCTGAATACTGCATCTTTCAATTTTTCAACATAATCTATATTAAATTCCTCTAAGCTTTCACACTCTGAAAATGCATACTCGCCTATCTCTTTAAGTTTTGTCCCTTTATCAAATTCAACCTCTTTAAGCTTTTTACACTTGTAAAAAGCATATTCACCTATTTTCTCTACAGTATTAGGTATATATACTGTTTCCAAATTCAAACAACCATAAAACATACTCGGTTCAATTGTTTTTGCACCTGATGGTATTACAACATATCTGATACTTACATTATCTCTGAATGCATAATAATCAATATCTTCAAATTCCTCTACGCTTTTAAAAGTAACACAACCATCCTTTGTATAATTACAAACTACGCAATCATAATCATCTTGCGGTTTAACATCACTTTCGACTATCTTTACTTTTGCAAGCATATACACTTCTGCCGCAAAATCTTCTGCATCTACAATCTTTCCACCTTCTTCAGTTCCAATATACCCATAAACAGTAGTCCCGTTTGTAATCAACATACCAATTCTTGCTATTACAGACTTAATCCTTCCAATCTTTCCAATTTGAACATCAGGTCCTATATAAGCATTCTCACCCGCGAATACATTCCCAAAAATCTTTACGCCCTTTTCAATAATAATATTTCCATCCGTGAAAACATTACCTGTAATAACACTATTTGCCTTAATATGTATATCCTTATCAGACTTTATATCTCCACAAACCGTAGCCCCATAACCAATTATAAGCTTGTGTTTTGTAATAATAGTCTTATTAATTGTAGTTCTTTCTTCAACTTCCTTTATATTTCTAAGAAGTTTCATATAAACGGGAGTTTCTCTGTTTATAACTATCTCTTCAGGCTCTTCATCTATAATTTCAACATATTTTCTTACTTCTATGATAGGAGAAAATAATCTTTTAAACGTACACCCATGTTCAACAACAAGTCTATCTCCCGAACTTGCACTAATACCAGCATCAGAAAACTCTTTGAGCACAAGTAATTTTTCCGCATCTACCCATCTGATTACATTGCTTTTTTCGCCAATAATCACATTTTTTTCGCCTGCAATTGCCCTTATTGAAGACTTATTTGCAATCTCAATGTTTTCTTTCGAATAAATTTCTTTCATAAATTTCACTTTATTATCTATCTCTGCTTCTTTTTCAAATATACAAATCTTATCTATCGCCTTTACATTTTCATACTTTTCATCCCAAAATACAATTTCTTCAATCTTTGATAGAATAACATCTCGCGGATTAGGATTATCTATAAGAGCATTTGTAAGCTTCTTTTTAAAAGATTTTGAAAAATATCTTGGATCTTTCACATTATTATTCATTACAACAAGTGAGGTTACATCCTTACTTTCAATTTTTACTCCAAGTGAAAGAAGAAACGGAAATAATATTAAAATGATAAATGTTATGATAAATACTATTAACATTTCCATATGCTAATCCTTTCTTACGTAGAACCTAAATTCCCTACGCTAACCATCTAATCTAAACTTAATTTGATTTACTTTCTTCCGACTCTGTTTCTTCCTTATTAAACCTTACCGTCTTCGCCCATTTAACATTTCTGTGAGTAAATCTGTCAATTATTGCATCAATAAATCCTAAAGAAATATACCACATATAAAAGAAGAAACTAAAGCAAAGCTGTGGCAATGCAAGTATTTCATCCTCTATTCCATCTATGAATGCCGCAATACCAATTTCAAAAAAAGGCGCAAAATTGCCCCATGTATTATACATACCAAGCAATATAATAACAATCCATCCGGTAAAAATATTTATCTCTCCTAAGAAAAACAACAGTAAGCAATCTATCTGAGCTAATCCCAGCACAAACGGAACTGCATATATAAATAATAATAACATCCCATCTATTTTTCCTTTAAAACTGATGTTTTTAGAAAATAGGAATCTGAAGAAATATTTAAACAATACTTCATTATGTCCTCTAGACCATCTACGAATCTGTCTCCCTCGTACATCCCATGTTTCAGGAGACTCTTCGTAACACTCTGCACTATTATCATATACAACTGTCCAACCTTCAGAATATAATCTGTAAGTAAGTTCTGTATCCTCTGCCAAAACTTTCGAATCAAATCCTCCTGTTGCAAGCATTATACTTTTTCTAAATCCACCTACAGTTCCACCATATTGCGGTAATAATTTCAAATTATATCTTGCTTGTTGGTCAATCTGATACCCACCAGACCTTTCAAGATTAAGTAGAACTGTAAGAAGATTTCTTCTTGCATTAATAGGAATAACTCTTCCCATTACTGCACCAACCTTAGGATCTTTAAAAGCAGACGCAAGTTTTTTAATAAGGTTTTTAGACGGTCTGTAATCCGCATCAAATACTATAATAACCTCGCCGGTAGCTACTTTTAATGCATCATTCAAACCAACCGTTTTTCCTCTTTCACCCTCTTCTAATCTATGCAAAGGTTTAATAAAAGGATATTTTCTATGATATTCATCAACAATCTCCGCCGTCTTATCATCCGAATGATCATTTATCGGAATAATCTCAAATTTATCTTTATCATAATCGCTTTCCAGCAGTGATGTAATAACATTCTTAACAACACTTTCTTCGTTGTGCATAGGAATCATTATTGTTACTCTAGGTAAATCACTGTCATAAATGTCTCTATATGATACTCTCTGCTTGCAAAACAATCTGTTATAAGTGAATATAAAATGTCTTATAGTATAAATAACCATCAAAACAATTGTAAAAATAAAGTAACCTTGAAGAATTTTTATGACCACTTCCATAACCCACCTCCAGCTTTTGTACTAAACTTTTCACTTGCCTTCTTCATATATAAAGCATAAAAGCCAACCATTATCATAAAATCAAACAAAAATCCAAAACTAAAATATAGCACTGCCATAAATAAATATGAACACTTTGCCAAGAACGTAAGATATAATACATATCTTACAAACCCAAACACAACTTCCATTATTATCAATGCTGTAAAAGTAAATATTCTATAAAATATCATCTTGGTAATTAAAGATGTTGTAAGCCAATATGTAACCATTATTAATAACCATACAATTATCTGATGCTTAAGATACAATTCAGAATATCCATTTAAATCATATGCAAATCTTTTACTAAAAAAAACAAAATACAACGAAGAAAATGCCTGAATATACAATCCCATTGTCAAAAAAATCAACAACGGCTTATTCTTCGTTTTTATCAAAGAAAACAATATAATGAAAATCACCGAAACTATTAAACTAATCAGTGTCATTGTCAAACTAGGATACTTCCCTTCTAAACCAACATAGTATACATCCCCAAATTTAGGTAGATAATCAATTTTTAATATACTTATCTCCTGTCCCGTAAAAATTCGTAAAAAATACTTAGCACATTTTGCTATTAACCATGACAATTTTTCATAATTCAACAGATACAAAATCGACACAGGAACTATCATAATAAGAAGTTGAAAAAAATATATAAATCTTCCACTACTTAAATATTTGTAATCTCTCGAATAATTTATATTTTTCTTTTCCTGAGGAACATATGATTTCATTAAATTCCCATTTCTCATATTTATATTAATCCTTTCATAAATTGACAAAATATTACTTTTTTATAATTCTACTTTATTAAATTTTTATTGTCAAATCATTTCAGATTAGAACAAAAGTGTCGTACATAACGACACTTTTTTAGGATGAAAAATATTTATTTTTTTAAGTTATCAATCATTGTATCAAGTCCCATGAGTACCATTGCTGATTCAGATGAATATAATGGATATAGTCTTCCACCATCTATTATTTCTTTATATCTATTCATATATGCATCAAACCTTGAAACATCATTCATCTTAGCACCAAGCAATGCAAAGCTTCCCCAGCAAAACACATCAACACCTTCTGAAATATAATCCATATTTTGCCAATCCCATGAATTGCATAAGCCTTCATATAAAACCTTAGCATTATCACTGTTTGAATCAATCACATCATAAATAACCGGAAACATCTGTGCAGTTGCATTCGGATAAAAATTATTCCAAGAAAAATCATTATGTTCTTCATACTTCGTACTAAGCGTTGGTGCATAATGATCACCCTTCCACCAATGTTTATTAAAGTTGGCATCAAAAAATTCCACTGTTTTGTTAATTTTTTCGAACATTTCCGAATCATATATAATGTTAGAATAAATATATTTTGCTGATACCAATCCTGCATACACCTCCGAATTATCCATTAAATATCTAATCTTATAATCCGGTTTTGCATACGAATAACCATTAGATGATAAATTAGCAAAGATTACATTTGTTATATCTTTTATAGTTTCCTTATGTTCAACAATATACTGTGTATCACCATATACCTGTGCATAATCAGCTAAAACTTTGATAAATAATGCACTATATGAATCCGTTGAATCATAAGTCTTTTTTGTGGTTTCACTAATAACAATTCCATTTTTTACAACCGCAGTATAATCATAAATAGTTCCTGCTAAGCCATTATAATCTTCACTTGAACTATTAATATGTGCAAAATGCCAATCCATATATTTTTTAATCTTATTCTTAGCATCAACACTATTATCATAATTAATAAGTGCAATTGCTACAATCTCACTAAAATACGGATTAACTCTTACAGTTCCATTAAATTCATTATAAAATGCAAATGCTCCGTTTGACATCTGCTGGCTCCAAAGCCAATCTGCCTCTTCTTTAGCCAACTCTTGATAATATTCAATTTTTTCTTTCACTTCATCATTAACTTCCACCTGAACTCCACTCATCACTTCCGTTGTTTCTTCTTCTGTGTTCTCATAATTACTTTCCGTTTCTATAACCGTATTTTTTTTACTATCAATCTCTTCGTTATCTGATGCGGTTATACTTTCCTCTATTATTTCATTTTGTACTATATTTTCACTCGTTGTTTCATTAATACTATCATCATTAACTTCATTCATAGTATTAGTACTTGTAATTTCCTCACTTACATATTCTGTACTTACTTCTCTTTCTACCACAGTATTTGTTGTATTTTCTTCTACATTTATTTCTATAACATCTTCTTCAACAATTTCTGTTTCTATTTCCACAGTATCTGTTACTTCATAAGATGACTCTTCCTCATCATGTCTATACAAATTACCTATATCTAAAAACTTTTTCAAAAAATTCTTATAATATGCCGAATATTTTGTAGATGCTATTGCGGTTTCCGGTTCATTAACAAAAATCCCCGCCACAAATATTACTATAACCAGCAAAATACTGATTTTTTTCTTCATCATCATATTTCCTCCGTTCTTACACTTACATAAGACCTCGAACAATCACTCTTATGTTTTTAATTAGACAATTTTTCTACATATCTATTAAAAATAAAAAATGCCATTAAGGACTTTTCCTTAACAGCTATCACAAGGTTGTTTGCAACTGGCTGCCATTTTAAAGGCCCTCTAGCTTTGCGTCACAGACTTTCATCTGTTTTGCCCTTTTATATTTATTTTGTTTTGGCTATTCTATCATATTTTTTATGAAAATTCAATAATTCAACTTCTTTTTTATTAATTTTTTTATACATTTTAACCATATATTATATTATTTTTTATAAGTCAGGCAGGTATATCTCAAATAACAATTGGTGTTTTAGAATCTTTCATAATTCTATATGCCAAAACTTTTTTTAAATGGCATTATGTTCTTCCTGCCTGACTACCTATGATATACTATTTTTCTACTCGTCCCTTACTGAACTGACTTATGTGTTCTTCCAGAACCATTCTCTTACTAACCATATCCTCTGTAAACACTTTATCAATCAGATTAGGGTCCCAGTTTCCTAATTCAATTACGCTGAAACTTGCCGGATAATTAGATATTGCATTTTTTTGATAGTCCTTAACATATAAAATTGCATATATTTTTGCCCCTGCGTATACACTCTTATCAATATTGGCACTCGATAATTTTAAAATTTCTTCCTCATTCACATAAATAAAAATCTTATCATCTATCCTTGCCTTAACTTTCTTACCGGATATTAAAACATAATCCTCACCATTCGGAAATGATATTCTTATGTCTATTACACTTCCATCCAAAATCTCAGAATGTAATTCAACATTAGACAACATATGTAACCTTAAATCATCCGGTATTCTATCTTCATTAACCAACATATCCATATTAACCAGCACCCCTTTACTTACATTAACCTTTAACTCCTTGCCAATAACACTCTCTTTTTTTATTGTCTTTACAGATTCTTCTGCATATAAATTAACTTCAACTAAATCCGCTTCGGATATTATATCCCCTTTTTTTAAATCTTTGCCAATAGCGTAAAACTTTCTTTCTGAATATATATTTGTTTTTTCACTATTTTTCGCATATTCACTCTCTAACAATTCATATTTTCCATTCAATATAAATAAGCCTATAACAGGAGGTATAACTCCCACTAAAATCCCTATTAATAATGTAAATATAAATTGCTTCTTTCTATGCCAAATAATAACTTATCCCTCCCCAATTGCTTTTTCTATCATATCTAAAATTCTTCTTTCAACCTTAAAAGGTGTTTCAACATAAGGAATCTTATATATCTTTTCTCCTAATTCATTCTCAATCTCCTTAGCTTCAGTAACCGAACCGAATGAATACAAAATTCTCCACTTGGAATTTTTATATTTAGAAAAATAATTTTCGTACTCTTCCTTAAAATGAACATTTCTCCATAAAGTTGAAGAAATTATCAGATATCTAAAATCACAGAGTCCTGCTTCTATTTTATACTTCATATAGCTGTTACCGACATCAATAATTATACAATCATAGTCCTTCAAAAAGATTTCTTCAAGAATATCCTTAGTTGCAGACGGATAATATGTAACTTTATCCTTGACAAATGCCTTCTCTAGATTAATATCCCCTAATCCTTCACCTAAATTCATATAATCATTATCTTTATTAAAATCAACTAAAGCAACTTTTTGTCTTAATAAATTAGCCCTATAGTTAGCTAAAAGAATACTAAAATGTGTAGCTCCAACTCTATGTTCAATTCCTGCCACAAATATCTTGTCGCATTTCTTTAATTTTTGTTTCTTATACATTGCGGTCTTTTTCAAAACCATAAATTCACCCCATATTTCATCAAGATTATCTATTACATCCCTGATTTTTCAAAATAAGATTCAATATTTTCTTATAAAAAATTCTTGAATCATTATTAAGTTTCAACGGATTAGCAAAATATGGCATATTAACTGCCTGACGTTCAGTCTTTCTGTCAAATCTTTTAAATCCTGCTTCATCCGAAAAATTCACGACATATATAACATTCATTTCACTACTTTGTTCATACATTAATTCACCAAAACTCTTTATATCTGTAATCACCACAATCACAACGCCATCTCTAATATCGTCCCCTCTATACACTCCACCATCATAAATATGCATGCCCTCAAACTCACTTATATGCTCATATATAAATCCACCATAATAGGGCCAAATCTCACATTTTTCATAATTAATTACACCTCTATGTTTAATACTATTTTTATCCAAATATTCTGTAAAACCTCTTCCATTCTCAGTCTCTATATAAACAGACTTTTCTTTTAATTCAGACAAAAATCTTGTAAAACCAATTGAAAAATGTGTAACCCCCGCATACTCTCTACATCCATACACATAAACCTTAATTCCTTTAGCTGATGTATCATTAACTGCATTATCACTATCTTCATATAAAATACATTGAGATAAATACTTTTTTACTATGTCAGGATTAGCAATTCTATTAAAGTTATTACTTTCCATACACCCTGAAACAATAACGTTAATTAATTCCTTATCTTCTTCGAAAATATTCTTATGATACTGATAAACCATCTGTATAAGTACGCCAATACCATATACATCAGTGGTAATGTCAGGTTCCATTAGATTAAGATGTTCCGGTGTAACATTGCTAACAGAAGCTCTGGCATCATTATCAAACTTATTACCTAATATTCTACAATTACCAAAATCAATCAAATATACTTTTCCTTCTTTTATCAATATATTCTCTGACTTTAAATCATTGTATATTACGGGATTAGATTGCAACGAATGAATACCGGTAATAATATCACATATATCCACTATACATTTGATTAATTCAGCCTTAGTCCTTCGAATATTTGTAATATATTCCATAAAAGTCTCTCCTTGTATATATTCTTCAATAATATACAAATACTTATCATCTTCTTCTACATCATATATTATCGGAATCCCTTTTATTACAGCATCCCTTAGTATGTTAATCTCGACAAAATAACTGTTAACATTAATTGGACTCTTCTCAATTCTTTTAACAACTCTTAGACTATCCAACCCAATATGTCTTACAAGATATACTACCGATGTTCCCCCTCTTGCCAGTTCCCTTATTAACTCATATCTGTTATCAATAAAAATTTTTCTCTCTCCTTTCCATGTATCCGAGTAATGTAACGAACGATTAATTTCTAATCACCTTTTAATATGTCGTGTTTTGTATTATATATCATCTCTTTTTAAATTGCAACATCTATTTTTGATTTTTTTGAAATATTTTTTCTTTGCATAATTAAGTCAGTTACGATATACTATTAGACATATACTTTATATGGAGGTATAAAATTTATGAAAATAGAACAAATAAATACTAATCAGATTAAATGCATATTAAATAAAAATGATTTATCCGCAAGAAACTTAGAAATAGATAGTCTTATTTATGGTACAGAACCTCTAAATTCTCTGTTCAACGAATTGATTAAATACGCAAAAGATAAATTTAATTTTATTACCGATAACACCCCAATAGAAATTGAAGCTATACCTATGCCTGATGCATCTTTATTTATTACTATAACAAAAAATGATGAGCCCGATGAACTTGATACACGTTTTTCGAAATTTTCTCCTACTCCTGAAGATGTGGAAAATGCAATCAAAGATACTTTTTCTTTAAAACAGGAAAAAATTAACAAAGCCAACGAAATTTTGAGTCTTTTATCGTCGTTTAAAGATGCATTACTGAATCAGGCTATGCATGACAGTTCAGTTGGTCCACAATTTAAGAATCCTTCAACTAATAAAAAAACTACACCACAGCCAATCAATAGCGATATAAATTTGGTCTTTGCATTTGAAAATATGGACAAACTTATTTCTCTTTCAAAAATTCTTGTGACCAAATACATTGGTGAAAGCTCTATTTTCAAAAATAATGAAGAATATTATTTATTAATAAATAACAACCCACATTCACCCGAAGAATTTAATCAGATATGTAATATAATCTGTGAATATGGGCGATACACCAATTTCAAAAAAAATCCTAAAGCATATTTGAATGAACATTATGAATTAATTTTATCCGAAGATGCATTGCAACAATTATCAACTATTTAAAAAAAGCTGTAAACCAAAGATATTCTTATACCTTTGATTTACAGCTTTTTTTATTGTTCACTTTTTTAATATATCTTATTACTGTTCACTTTTTTCAAGATAATCATTAATTTGTCCAATTAATTCATCTACATCAAGGCCATGAACCATTGCTGCTTCTTCAAGACTTTCGCCCTGTGCAGATGGACAACCTATACAATGCATTCCCGCACCCAAAAGAATAGGTATTATTCCGCCATCTATTTTAATAATATCACTAATAATCATTTCTTTAGTCACTTTTGCCATCTTTATTACCTCCTAGACTAGAATTTCTACTTTCTATTGCTAATGTATTATATAACACCCATAAACTATTTGCAATATCTATGTCCACTCATTCTTTAACCAGTTATTTCTATTAATTAACCAGCTTCTTAAAAATTCAACATTTTCTTCATATGTACTCAACGGAATTTTTGAATTAGGTCCATATCTATAACTAACATCCCAAATAGTAAAATTATGTTTAAAATCCTCACCATAGATATTTATAATATTATCTATCCTATTAACTCCAAGCTCGTTATCAGTTGTAAGATTCTCAATTAATGGCTGAATTTCGAAAAATCTATCAATCACTTTTTCTCTAAATTCAGGTATTTGCCAAAGGTACATAAACCATAATTCCTGGCAATAGAAACCGGCATAATTTTCTTCATGTTTTTCTATATTATTATATTTTTCATAATAATAGTAATCTACATTTCCTGCCGACAAATCATAATCCCATACCGGCCCCGCATATATCTTTCCTTCTTTTATGTAAAAATATGTTGAACTTGTAGCAAAATCCACATCCTTAAACAATTCATTAAATACATAATAATCAACAAACGAATCAATATCAGCATATTCTTCTACGGCATCAATACCATACGCTATTGAATTTTCAAAATCATTAACAAACTTACTTATATTCTCTATCTCCTTATCCTTCCCCTCTTCTATCGTAAATATCAGCCCTGTATGCGTTGTAATTTTCATCTTATCTGAATATTCATAATTAGGCTGAAGTTGTAATAAACAATCTCCTTCCGATAAATCTAAATCCACTTTATCTTTTCCTTCCGAAACCGGTTGACAAATTAAATATAAACCTTGATCCTCTCCATTATAAAATAATTCTATATATTCGCATTTCGGTGTATAATCTAACCCCATATTCCTCGCAAAATCCATAGCAAGCATATTTCTCATTAATGTAGGATCAAATAGATTTGCAATCAAACACCATTTTTTAGAATTACCCATTCCTAAAATATTTTTTTTATCAGAAAATTTTATATTGTACGGAATTTTTGTACCGTATGCCGTAGTATGTCCTCTAACTTTAATCTTTCCATTTACAACCTCTATGTCTGAATACTGTTTACTTTCATCAACTATTTTTATAGAAGCTTCAACATATTCATCTCTATTCGGTATCAGCTTAGTATCAATATAAATCTTCGGAACAGCTATACCTTCATGATTATAATTTTTTTCTGCTATCGTAAATGGCACTTTCGTACTTTCTTCCATACTTTCACTTGTATTATCTTTTTTATAGTTTCCACAGGATATCAAAAAAATCATTATAATTGTTAATAACACATATAATTTTTTTCTCATTAAAGGTCTTTCTCCTTTATACATCTTTTGATTTCGTATATTATAACAGAAACTTTACAACAAAAAAAGTTAAAATATATGCATTTATTTTAGAACTTGAATAGTTTATACAATTGTATTAAAATAAGGATAGCAAAAAAGCAAAATCTAAAGGAGGATTTATTCATGGCACACGTAATTAACGATGGTTGTTTAATGTGTGGTGCTTGTGCAGGTGCTTGTCCTGTTGGCGCTATCTCAGAAGACACAGACAAATATGTAATTGATGCAGATACATGTATCGACTGTGGAGCTTGTGAAGCAGGTTGTCCTGCAGGAGTTATCTCTGCTGAATAATTCATATTATTAAACACAAACATATTAATAATCATTTCAGATTATTAGACCGGACTGTCGCACATAAGACTTGTTCTTATATGCGACAGTTTTATGTTCCAAAGCTTTTTATTTTGGCTAATATACCTTTTTTGTCCTTTTGTCGTTCTTTTCCTAAAATCTGATGATTTCTAATAGTTTCATCCAATTTTTTAAATCTTTCTTCCTCCTGTTTTTCTCTTATATGCATTAAATAGTCCATCTCTTTAATTACATTATCAGAAACAATATCACTTACTTCTTTTCCCAACAATCCGGTATTTTCTCTCAAGGCATTCGATACAACCTCATTAATAATCGCCTGAAATTGCTCTAATTTGTATTTATTTTCTTGTGTTTTTGACAAATTGTCTGCTTCATATACTTTTGGAAATTCTATTTTATCGCAGAAATCTTCCTCAGAAACTTCCGTTATTTTCCCAAATAATTCTTCCTTGAGTGTTTCAATATCACCCTCACCTGATTTCTCCATTTCTATGAGTTCCGGAATCATTATTTTAATTGCTTTTAATTGAAATCCTGCATCTTTTAACTCTTTTATTTTTTTAAATAAATTTATATAGAAATCAGTATAATATCTATGTCCCATTTCATTTCTGGGAATATCTATTCCTAATTCATCTTCCCAATATCTAAGAACATGTGACTCTACTTCAACTATTTTTGCAGCATCAGAAATAATATATCTTTTATCAATCATCTATAATCTTCCCCTTTTTGTATTTTCTCCGTTAAAGCAAACAACTTATAATAACAGTTTAAACAAATCATACCACATTAAAAGTTTCCTCTCAATGTGGTATGATTTATTTTTATATTTTTTCCGGTGAGTAATTGGCGAATTTTGTATAATTCGGTAACCAAACAAGCTCCACCGTACCAATAGGGCCATTACGTTGCTTAGCGATAATTACTTCCGCTATACCCTTCTTTTCACTTTCTTTATTATAGTAATCATCTCTGTATAAAAACATTACTACGTCAGCGTCCTGCTCAATCGCTCCTGACTCTCTAAGGTCAGATAACATCGGACGTTTATCATCTCTTTTCTCCACAGCTCTACTAAGCTGCGACAATGCGACTACCGGAACATTCAATTCTCTTGCTAATGACTTAAGAGATCTCGAAATTTCAGAAATCTCCTGTTGTCTGGATTCAACCTTTCCACCTGCCGTCATAAGCTGAAGGTAGTCAATTATTATTATTCCTAAATTATGTTCAAGTTTATATTTTCTGCATTTAGATTTTAACTCACCAATCGAAATACCCGGTGTATCATCTATTATAAGATTAGAATTTCCAATTATATTTGCACTTTCTATCAACCTTTCCCAATCACTATCTTCCAAATCACCTGTTCTGATTTTTTGCGAGTCCACTTTAGATTCCAATGCAAACAAACGATTTACCAACTGCTCCTTTGACATTTCCAAACTAAATATTGCTACCGTTGTATTCTTTCTAAATGCCATATATTGCGCAATATTAAGCTCAAATGCCGTCTTACCCATAGATGGTCTGGCCGCAATAAGTATCAAATCTGAATTCTGAAATCCTGATGTTTTATAGTCCAAATCAATAAAACCTGTAGGAATACCAGTAACCGTTCCCTTGGTTTTTGATACTTTTTCTATCTTTTCCATAGCGCTTATTACTACATCTCTGATTGGTACATAGTCATCGCTTTCCTTCGCCTGAACAAGATTAAATACTTTTTTTTCAGTCTCTTCTAAAATAACATCCAACTTCTCTTTTCCAAGATAACAGGTATTTGTAATCTCTTCAGTAGCTTTAATTATATTCCTTAATTTAGACTTTTCTTTAACAATTCTTGCATAATATTTAACATTAGCTGATGTCGGTACGGATGCAAGTAAATCTCTTAAGAATTCAACACTGCTAAGTTCTGCCGGAACATCCATTTGACCCAATTTATTCTGTAATGTAAGCAAGTCTATAGGACTCCCCTCAGAATATAAATCCGTCATCGCCTTGAATAAAATTCCATATTGATTACCATAAAAATCATCAGCATTTATCATTTCACTAGCTGTTACAACAGCCTCTTTATCCATAAGCATCGAGCCTATTACGGATTGTTCGGCCTCAACACTATGTGGCAAAGTTCTTCTAATCAACGCTTCGTCCATACTTTTCCTCCATTTCGAAGCGATTTATCGCATTTTCTATTCTTCTACAACTTTTACAGCTAACTCTCCAACTACTTCCTGATGAAGTTTAAGTTTCACTATATGTGTTCCAAGTGATTTAATAGGCTCATCCAAAAGCATTTTCTTTTTATCAAATTCAAGATTTAGCTGTTTCTTAATTGCTTCAGCTATCTCTTTACTTGAAACTGAACCAAATACCTTTCCGCCTGCACCTGTCTTAATTTTCACAGTAACACTTTTATCCTTTAAATCTTCTGCTAATTTTTTAGCACTATCAAGTCTTTCTTGCTCTAATTTTGCATTATTTGCATTTTTTAACTTCAAATCATTAAGATTTTTAGGAGTTGCCTCTATTCCAAGATTTTTCTTAAGCAAACAATTTCTTGCATATCCGTCATTTACTTTTACAACCTGACCTTTTTTTCCTACAGATTTTACATCTTCTAACAAAATAACTTCCATAATAATTTGTTTTCCTTTCCATAAAATTCTAATTTCTAATCAAACTCATTACACTTCTTTTTCTTTTACCATTTTTAAAACAGTTTCTTTTACTATCTCTTTTGCCTCACTAATAGAAGCATTTTCAAGCTGTGCTCCGGCAGTATCCAAGTGACCACCACCACCTAATTTTTCCATAATAAGCTGTACACTTATATCTCCCATTGAACGTGCACTTATATATACTTTGCTGTTAAATTCAGTAAGTACAAATGTCGCTTTAATTCCTCTGATATTCAAAAGTTCATTAGCAATCTGCGCACCTAACACTGTTGGACTGTCTATTCCTTCTGATGGACATACGGCTAAAGAATACACATCTCCAAAAACTTCTGCAGTAGATATAGCTTTTGCTTTCGCTCTATAATCATCCATCGAATCTCTAAACATCTGTCTGACATGTGTTACATCCGCACCATGTTTTCTTAAAAATGCTGCTGCCTCAAAAGTTCTTACACCTGTATTTTTTGTAAAATTATTCGTATCTACCATAATACCTGCGTACATTGCTTCTGCTTCGATATTTTTTACTTTTATTCCATCTATAAAATATTGTAAAATTTCTGCTACCATCTCAGATGCAGACGAAGCATACGGTTCAATATAAGACAATGCTGCATTCTCTATCACATCACTACTTCTTCTATGATGGTCAAGAATTACCACATCCTTAGCTCTTGAAAGAATTTGTGGACATTCAACATAGCTTGGTCTGCTTACATCGACAACTACTACCGCAGTATTAGAATCAACTATATCTATAGCCTCATCACTGTTTATAAATAATTCTTCATATTCATCATTTTCTTTAAATATTTCCAACATCGGTCTTATAGATGATGTTATCTCATTAATTACTATATATGCCTTTTTATTAATTGACTTAACAGCTCTTGAAATTCCAATAGCCGAACCAAACGAATCAATATCACCTATCTTATGCCCCATAATTACTATCTTTTCTTTAGTTTCCAATACTTCCCTAAGTGCGTGAGCTTTTACCCTTGCTTTTACTCTGGTATTTTTCTCAACCTGTTTAGACTTTCCACCATAGAAATAAAGTCTTTCACCATCTTTTACAACCGCCTGGTCTCCGCCTCTTCCTAATGCCATTTCTATAGCAACTCTGGAATATTCAACACTATGTGTATATTCTTCTCCATTAACTCCAAAGCCAATACTTATAGTAACTGCCATTTCATTTCCAATATTAACGGCTTTTACCTCATCAAGAATAGAAAATTTATCACTTTGAAGTACAGATATATACTTCTGCTTCATAGCGATAAAATATTTATCTTTTTCAATTTTCTTAACAATTGCGTTATATGCCGCAAAATATTTATTAATTCGTCTATCTATAAGTGCAACCAAAAGTGATTGTCTTACATCTTCTACACTTTGCAAAGCATCATCATAGTTATCAATATAAATTAGCCCGGCAACCATCTTTTGTTCATTATTCTCTTTAGTAAGACGTTTAATCTCCGTTTCGTCAAACATATACATAGCAACAAGATATTCTGTACCTTCTTCTACTCCATCATCAGTAAAATCCTTATTGAGCTGAATTTTATTAAATTCTACTCTATAAAAAACAGACTCATGTGTTATATATGTAATGGAAACTTCACTATCTTCCTCAAACTTAAGACTATCAAGACTTATATCCGAAAACATTGAATTAATATATTTTACACCTGTATTTTTACATATATTTTCCAAAACAGGATTTCCCCATAAAAATTTACCATCTTTATCAAGCAATCCATATGGAATATCCAATCCTTTAATAAGCTTTTTCTGTACCTGCGTATAATCTGTAGCAAAATCAATTAATTCCTGCTTGTATTTTCCTTTAGCTAAATTATAAAAAACAATAGAAAATATCAAATATATACTTAATGCTATACTTAATATAAATCCACCTTTAATATCTCGCGTGTATTCCCATATAACAATCGGCAATGCTGCAAAGGAAAAATACATTGGCATCTTTAAATATAACGATGTCTGACCCTTAAGTCTGCTACCTATAAAGTTTACAGCGTTTTTATCATTCTTTTTCATTTTACTTTCTTTGTAACCTCTTTTTTTCTCTAAATAAAGAATTAATGAGCGTATTATTATTTCGCATCATTTAAAGCTAGCGTGCACTTAAGTATAGCATATTATAACATTTTTTACTAGAAGGTTTAAATAGTCTATAACATTTTTTTATATTGCCACACTCTACTTCAACTAAAAATACAGGCTACATTGTCACATGCAACCTGTATTTTATCAGAAAGCTATTATTTATTATACAATTTTTTATTACTAAACATGCTAATACTAACCACAACCATACTTAAAATACACATAATAAAATTGGCATAATCCATTCCATCTGATGTTTTTGGATTCTCATTACTATGCATCCTTTCCACAAATACATATGTGCTAAAATGATTTGTTTCAAATGTAACCTTTCCATCCTTTACACATACTATTCCAAGAGATTCCATATCGGACTTATCACTATTCACTCTAAACACCTCAATATATTTAGCATTCTTCAATTTCTCCATAACCGGCATTGTTATTTTTATCATTTTTTTCGGTTGAATCTCTTTACCCTCCCTAGTTAGTCTTATATCCATAACCATATATTTACTTCCCAAAACACTCTTATTCTTTTCTACTAACTTATAATCATCAGACTCGCCTTGTACTATTCCTATTTTTATTTTATCATTTTTTTCAACACCTTCTACAACCACACCTTTTTCAAGACTTTCTGCTTCTGATTCAGTAATTACTCCTTCATATCTATCTGTTTTATTATTATCATTTTTTGAATTTTCTTTTTCTACATTTTCTTCTTTTTCTTCTTCATCTGTAATTTTTATACTTATTGTTTTTTCCGCTGTATATAATATAGGTTTTTCATTACCAAATATATATTTACTATATGTACTATTACTCCATTCTTCCTCACTAGGCATAGTTGCTATATATTTAATTTGTAATTTTACTGTACCATTTTTTACGAATTCTATTTTTTCAGTAGTAGATAACTTTCCATAAACCTGTTCAGATCGTTTAATACAATCCTCTCCTTCTAGCACCACAATCTCCGGACTATAAATCCCCTCGAACAATTTAAGAATCTCTTCATCTTCCATATACAAATTCTCAAGTCCCGTCTTAAACTCAACATAGCTTCCAAGCTTAATAACTTCAGGTACATTAGTTGTTATTACAGGTTCTTCAACAACTAATATTCCTGTCTCTACAGGTTTTAATGTACCGGCTTTTATTGCATCATAATCCATATTTTCATACATACCATATGAATACGAACCTGGATACAAAGCTATTGTGGCTACATTATTACAATTTTCGTGTAACTCTCCATTATAATCATACTTAACCGCTGTAAATATATGTCCCGGCCACACTCTCTGCTGTGCTCCTCCACCAGATCCTGGCATGGAAAAACTATTATTCGGCTCAGAAATATATATACCCGGTCTACAACCATAATTAGCATTAATTATTTTATAATCTATTTGTTCACCCACTTTTATACTATTAGGAACTCCTATAAATTCAATATCCCTTTCCTCTAATACATTAAATTCATAAATTTTAGTTTCTACCACCTCAATATTTTCCTCAATTCTATCCATACCTTCTATATAATCCCTATACTCAATTTTCACTTTTGAATAACCTTCTCTTACTGCACATATCTCCTGATTCCCCCATTCATCTGTTAATATTTCTACTGATTCTCCTTCAATACAAGTATATTTTTTTAGATTCGATGCACCACAATCTATATAATCTCTTACTTTATCTCCCATCCATAATTCATTTATTTTTTCCGAATCAAGAAAAAATTCCTCAATAGTATAATTATTTGTTTCTGCACTAACAGTTGTCGTCTTACCTATAATTCCTCCTGTAACAAGCAAAGACACTCCTAGACCGAATAAAATCTTTTTTATCATTTTTTTCTTCATACTCATTTCACCTATATTCCTTAGAATATCCTTTCTTTTTTTTAATATAATAGCAGATGAAAGAGTTTAAGTGTTAAGCTGTAAGCTTAGTATTATACATTTTTATAATTTTTCCTACAAAATTCTTATGCAAAAAACTTTGCAACAAATAAAAATAGAAGTGTTGCTCATATCATAATAACAAGCAATACTTCTAATTTTTACACTTAACACTATATTAACTATTCTGTATCATTAAATATCTATCTTACTAATTTACTCAACTTCACTTGTACAATGTGGACATCTTGTCGCCTCTAATGCAATATCACTCTTACAGTAAGGACATTTCTTGGTTGTAGGAGCCGCAGGAGCTTCTTCCTCCTTGCCAATATCCGCAAGCTTATTCATTCCTTTTACAAGAAGAAATACGATAAACGCCATTATGATGAAGTTAATCACATCTGCAATAAATGCACCAAATTCAAGCGACTGACCACGAACCTTAAGTGCCAATTTTGCTGCCTGATTATCCATCTTTCCAAAACAGTTAAGAAGAGGTGTAATAATGTTAGTTGTAAGTGATGTCACTAATCCGTTAAATGCTCCACCGATTAAAACACCGACAGCCATACTCATTACATTTCCTTTTAAAGCAAATGTCTTAAATTCGTTTAAAAAGCCTCCGACTTTTTTTCCACCCTCTTTTGTTTTATCTTTAAGTTTTCCCATATGTATTTTCCTTTCTGTTTGTTATAAAAATTTTCTTATAGATTTTATAAAGTTAAAATCATAACCGATATTTGCACAATAACATAATATTGTACTAATTTCAACTGTTTTTGATATAACTATTTTAATTTAATAGAGTTTGCTAATTTTTATTTGATTACCAAAAACAGCGTAGACTTTCGCCACGCTGTTAGTTGTATTACATGTTCTGTATATTCTAATAAATTTCATCAATAAAATATCTTATATACACTACTTCTCCATCCGAATATGCAATTTCAATATAACTTTCCATTGTTTCAGATGTTTCAAAAAGACTTATATAGTTACCATCTTTTTCAAAAGTTAAAATTGGAGTACCTAATCTATTCTTCACAGAATCAAATGAAGCCTCTCCATTTATACCAAAGGAAAAACATAACCATTTTCTATATCCCGGCAACAAATTCTCATATTCTATCTTTACTGATGTAACCTTTTCATTAGATGTTATTACAGTTATTCCTTCGCAACCATAAACATCCTCTTCAAGTTCATCAAATTCATCCACCAGTTTTTCAAGTTTTGTTTCAACTACTCTGATATCACTATTTAATACACCTAAAAGGTCTATAGTGTCGTTAATATAGACATCTTCAACTTTTTTAAATTTCACATCAGTTCCAATATTCCACAAGCTATCAGAACTAACACTTGTAAGTTTAATATTCACATATATTTCTTCGTCCATAAATAATATTTTGCCAATTCCACCATTGCCCCAGCCATCATTTCCAAATATAAATTCTGCTTCACCATCAATTATCTCAGCTTCTACACCTGTAATTTCAGCTATTCTCGAAGCCGGTGGCGACTGATACGTTCCCAAATCAAATATCACTTTTTCATCGTTCATTGATATAATTTTAAGCACACTTCCACCATCAAGTTCAGGGCTTTCTCCCGAAAAATCTGCGTTATACCAAGTTCCACAGTAGTTTAATGGTGTACTTTCATTATCTGTATTGTTTGTATCATTATCCGATATAATATTCTCATTTTTCGGATTATCTTCTTTATATTGTTTCTCTTTCTTAGGAACATTATTTCTCAATACAACAACCAGTAAACATACTACTATTACCACAGTTATTGCAAGGACTACTGCAATAAATTTATTCTTTTTCCGAACCAATTTAGACTTGTTATAATCTTTAACATCGCCAAACTTCTCCATACAATATGGACAAAATTGTATCTCATCAGGCAAATCTTTACCACAGTTAGGACAATTCATATATATTAACCTCTTTCGTTTTTTACCATTATAACAAAGAAAAAAGATTCATTAAATAGTTTTTAACTAAAGTTAAAGTTTAATTAAAACCTCTATTATCATAATTTTCCTTTGTCATAGGCATTAACGTAAAAACATCTACACCATTCATATTTAGTTATAACAAATTAAATGAATTATGTACTAAGCTATGTGCTTACTTTAAAATATTCTTCACACTTTGAAATCTTTCGTCCGGGTTAATTCTAGTACATTTATTGACTATACTTTTCCATTTCCCATCACACATCTTTTTTGCAGGATGTTCCCCTGTAAGCATTATATTTATTAGAATTCCAAGTGCATATATATCCGTTCTCGGGTCACTTTCAGCAATTCCATACTGCTCCGGTGCCGCAAATCCATTTGTACCTAAGATTCTTGTATCTTTTTCGTTTGTACTGTTACATATTCTTGATATATTAAAATCTATAAGTTTTACTATGCCTTTATTATTCACCATTATATTTTCCGGCTTTACATCTCTATGAACTATATTATTGCTGTGCAAAACATCCAGCACATCTACCAATTGATTTATAACCCTTTCAACACCTTTCTCTATATAATGTCCTGTTTGCAATATCTCACCAACCGTTATACCTTCTATATATTCTTCAATAACAATTGACTTTTCTCCATTCGATATTGCCTCATATACAATTGGCAAATTTCTATGTTTAATCATAGTTAAAGCCTTGTATGCAACACAATCCCCAACATATTTTCTTACAATTACACGTTTGCCATTATTTTTATTAGTCATAAGCATAATTGTATAATCTTTTTTTCTTTTTATTACTTTTTCTATTTCATACTCTTTATCTATAACATTCTCAATCCATCTATACATTTTATTTATTTCCTTTAATATTTTAAATATATTATAACAGACAAATTTATTAATTCAAATATTCAATACTAAGCAGATTGCTTAGTACTTTTTTACTTGCAATGTGATACAATATAATTATTATTTAAGGCAATTTTCGAAGGAGTATTACTATGAACAAACCGACAGATGATTTATATAAAGAACTAAACCAGACTTTACATATTGAAGAATATTTAAAAGAGAATGACAAATTTTTGATAGATACAACTTTATCAGATTATTTATGCAACAAATTTGATGAAATGCATATTTCGAAATCAAGTGTATTAAAAAAAGCTGATATTAATGAAATATATGGTTATCAGATTCTTTCAGGAAAAAGATCACCTTCCCGCAATAAATTATTATCCATTTGCATAGGTGCAGGTTTTTCTCTTGAAGAAACAAATGAAACTCTAAGAATTGCTGAATACTCACCACTATTTCCTAAACTCAAACGTGATAGCATAATCATATTCGGCTTACAAAACCATTATCCGATTTGGAAAATAAATGAATCGCTTTATAACAATGAAGTTCAACCATTATAAAAAAAGAACAACTCCTGTTTTGAATTGCGAGTTGTTCTTTTTTTATTAATTTTTTTAATTATCCAAATTTATATGTACAATTACATTTATAATTATACTTAATTGATGTACACTTGTACTTAGCTACATGCTTAATTTTAAAAAACCCCATAGTTCTTTCGAACTATGGGGTAAAATCCATTAAAATTAATCTAATGTGTATGGCATTAAAGCTACGTGTCTAGCTCTCTTTACAGCAACTGTAAGAGCTCTCTGATGTTTAGCACAGTTTCCTGTGATTCTTCTTGGAAGAATTTTTCCTCTTTCAGAAACGTATCTCTTTAATTTATTAACATCCTTGTAATCAATTACGTTATTATTTTCGCCACAGAATACGCAAACTTTCTTTCTTCTGCGTCCGCCTCTTCTCTTCATTGGAGCATCGCTTCTGTCGCCTTTTTCTGATTTATTATATGGCATTGAAATGGCCTCCTTCACTTATAATTTAGTTGAAATCTAGTTAAATGGTAAACCTTCGTCTTCCACGCCATCAGGTATATTCATAAATCCATCACCTGCTGCACTGGTTGGCTCAGGTCTTGCTGCCTGGTAAGCCCCTTCATTATTACCGGCTGCTGCCCTACTCTCAGCAAATTCACAATTCTCTACAACCACGTCTGTAGTAAACACTCTTACTCCGTCTTTATTAGTGTAACTGCCTGTCTGAATTCTTCCTTCAACCACAAGCTTTGTTCCCTGATGACAATATCTTTCGATAAACTCACCTGTTTTTCCAAATGCTGTACAAGATATAAAATCAGCTGATTGCTGGTCACCGTCTCTTTTAAATCTTCTGTCAACAGCTAACGTAAATCTTGCTATAGCCATCGACTGTTCGCTCTGCGAATATCTAACTTCAGGGTCTCTTGTTAAACGACCCATAAGAATGACTTTATTCATACTTACCTCTTTTCCAGATATCTACTATCTTATTGTATTCTTTAATTATTAAGCTTCATCTTTAACACATAAGAATCTTACTACGTTTTCCATAATACGGATTGACTGCTCAACCTGTGCAGGACATGTAGCATCTGATTCAAATTTAATGAAATAATAGAACGCATCTCTCATCTTCTGAATTTCGTAAGCTAATCTTTTCTTACCCCATTCATCAACGTTAGTAACTGTTCCACCGAAACGAGCGATATACTCTTTTACCTTTTCGATAGTAGCAGCTCTTTCATCATCTTCGAGTTTTGCGCTAACAACTACTGCTAATTCATATTTGTTCATGCGTATTTTACCTCCTTTTGGTCTCTGGCCCCCTACTCAAATAGGGAACAAGGATATTTAAATATAATATATCACGAATACATAGTTTAACATACGATTTAACTAAATGCAAGCAAATTTTTAGGACAATTTTATTTATCTATTCCATTTATTCCAACTCCAATTTTTTCGATAACATATGGTTAGTAATAAAGAAACAAACTCCAATCATAATAAATAATACAATCATTGTATATAGCATTATAAAATTAGCAGTTCCGCATACCGTACTGACTACTTCTTTTACACTATCAGCTTTTGCTACATTAACCTCAAACGTTTCAAGTTTATCCAGATAGCCCGGCATCAAATACATCAATGTACTGGTAACCATACTTAATCCGTAATTTAATACAAAATAAAACATTACTGCTCCCGCAATTTTATGCTTACGAAACATCTGGCCTAATGAAAGCGCAGCTGAATACATTAAAAGATTTGCAAACGCCTGTAATATACAAAGAACTATTCCAATTACTATCGAACTGATTAATACCGGATAATCTCCAACAACACCAACAGCCTTTTCAATAATTTCCATTATATCGCCAAATTCTTCAGTACCAACAAAATATAGCGCAAGTGATGCAATCATCATAATTAAACTTAAAATCATCCAAACCGAATATGTTGTTATTTTAGCTACAATATGTTCCCAGGTTTTGACAGGTATTGTGTGAGTCAGATATGCCTCATCCTTCATCATCTTATGATAAAATCTTATCATTACAATTATTGTAACAGCAAGAGATAAACCAAATATAGATATAAAATATACTATATTAAGAAATACACCAATTACCTCTGAGATAATATTGTCAAATGGTAATATCAAACTAAATCTCGATATCAATGTAAGTAAAATAAATGCTCCATATAATATACCAAATAATTTATAAGTTTCTTTAAATTCATGTTTAATTAATTTTCCTAACATCTGAATACCTCCCTAAATAAAGCATCTACAGATTTTCCTTCAATTCTTCTAATCTCATCAACCGACTTATGTAATCTTAATTCGCCATCATGTATAAAAATAACATCATCCAACACCTGCTCTATGTCAGTAATTAAATGTGTCGAAATTACGACTGTTGCCTCAGGGTTATAATTATTAATAATTGTATTTAATATATAATCTCTTGCTGCCGGATCAACGCCTCCAATCGGCTCATCAAGTAAATAAAGCTTTGCGTTTCTGCTCATAACCAAAATAAGCTGAACCTTCTCCTTTGTTCCTTTAGACATCGTCTTTAATTTATCTTTAGGATTTATTTTTAATGAACCTAACATATCAAATGCCTTATTTGCATCGAAGTCTTCATAAAAATCAGAAAAATACTCAATATAATCTACAGGTGTCATTGAATTATCAAGATATGTTCTCTCAGGAAGATAAGACACAATCTTTTTTGTTTCTATACCGACAGGATATCCATTAATTAATAATTCTCCTCCTGAAGGCTGTATAATTCCATTACACATTTTAATAAAAGTTGATTTTCCGCTCCCATTCGGACCAAGCAATCCTACAAGCTTTCCCTTTTCTATTTGTAAATTCATATGATTCACTGCCATTTTTTTACCATATGCTTTAGATAAATCTCTTGTTTCTAAAATCAATTCACTCATTTTACCAACTGCCTTTCTAAAATAATTCAAGCTATTATTATTCAAATCATACTAAAAACTTATTCATCATCTCTGCAATATCTTTTTTAGAATATCCCAGATTCTCCATTGTTTTTATAAATTCTTTAATCTTATCCATTGCTATATTATTTCTTGTCCTTTCAATTAAATCTTTATCCTCTGTAATTAATCTGCCTGAGGTTCGTTGCGAATAAACAAGTCCCTCTCTCTCCAGCTCAAGCATCGCTCTTTGCATCGTATTAGGATTAACACCCGCTTCACTTGCAAACTCTCTAACAGATGGTAATCTCTCTCCCGGCTTATAAAATCCTGAAATTATCATCATCTGTATCCGCTCAAGCAACTGAGTATAAATAGGTCTTTCATTATCAAATTCCCATGCCACTTAATCACTTCCTTTTACGCGTTGTATAGTTGTATTAATTACTTAATACAATATAACACCCATTTTCTCTTCTGTCAAGCTTTTTTTATATTTATTCAATTTTTGCTCATAGCTGCATTGTTACACAAAAAAGCAGCTCGAAAATATTTAAAACATTCTCAAGCTACTAATTAAACTATCTACTATTTTTCAAATACTATAATTATTTATCTCTTAATCCTCTACAATTTTTTTCAACCAAACTTCTTGATAACATGACTTGGTGTTCACATCCTAAACACTTTAATCTAAAATCAGCTCCAACTCTCAGTATCTCCCATTCAAAACTTCCACAAGGATGTTTTTTCTTTAGCTTTACTATCTGTCCAACCTGAAAGTCCATAAATTTTATTCTCCTTTAAGTCACATATCAATATTTTCTTATACTATCACAATATCTTTATTAATCAATTCTTTTGATAATTCTTTCAAATTATTCATAGTTGTAAACATATCCTGTACATCAACTTCCAACTGATTATATACATTCTTAGCAGAATATGAATCACCAGCCTCAAGATAATCAATTATCTCTACTGCCTGTTTATGTATCGCAACATTCTTTGCTCCAAGATCTTCCCATAAAGGAACCAACTGTTCTGCAACAGGCTTTGTAAAATTATAAAAATGTCCAAATCCACTCTTAGTAGGATCAGTCTGAATAGGCAATACCTCTCCATCAGAAACCATTGTCTTAACAGCATCTTTCCAGCCTTCAAGCACATCTTTAACTATATCCAAAGAACTAATAAATGTTTCGCCATCAATTTTATAAAATTCATCTTTAACTATATCCGAAATACTTGCACTGGCTTCCTTTAATATATCTTCAACTGCAAAAATCGGTTTAATTGCACTTGACAATCCATCACTTACTTTTGCCAATACACCGGACTTAGCTGTTAATGTATCAATCTGTTCGTCAAGATTTGTCATCTGCGATTCAACAACATTTACCGAACTGCTTATCTCCTCACTTGTAGCTGCTATTGTTGTAATAGCACCATTAATATTATTAAGGTTCTCTTTATTAGAACTGTTAATACCAATAACTGAAACAAGACTTGAATTAATGCTTTCTAATGAAGATACAGTACTTTCAACACTTCTTGAACTCTTACTTGATGCTTCAGCAATATTTTCTACAAATATTCCCATATCACCTGTAAGAACCTTTGTCTGTTCTGCCAACTGTCTAATCTCTTCTGCAACTACCGCAAAACCTCTACCATTCTCACCTGCTCTTGCTGCTTCAATAGATGCATTAAGTGCAAGAAGATTCGTCTGTGCCGAAATAGCATTGATACCTTCAATAACTTCATACATCTGCTGAATTACACCTAATAAGGTAGACATATCCTCCTTCATCTGTCCTGACTGCTTAATAGCTGTACCTGAAAGATTCATGATGGTATTAAGTTCAGTTTCACTCTCACCTATACCTTTTAAAATAAGATTGCAGCTCTCTGATACATGAGTTATTGAATGAGTCAAATCTTCATGTGCATTAGCAACATCACCTGCAACACTTGCTGTTGCTTCTGAAGTCTTACTTAAGTTTGATGCCAAAGTTGATAAATCATCACTAATCACCTTGATATGATCCGCTTTATCAACTAAAGATGTATCGAGCGACCCCATCTTCATATTAGATGCTATAAGACTCTTAACAATAGTTCCAAACTTCTTTCTTCCATTTAATAAACGACTGTATATATCTGCTAATTCCGGTGCAAGCTTACTTGCATCCAATTTCTCCATTCGTGCAACTGCACTAATCATTTTCACATGTACTTTCTTTGCCATGTCCGCCCTCCGTCTATACTATTTTTTTGGTAACATTCACGTAAAATATAGAATTATTATACAACAATTTAGTAATTTTAACAATAGTATAATCAACAAAACTTACTCATTTATCCCCTATACATTTCCCTTTAAAACGACGAAATATCGTACCAAATTTAACCTACATTCTTATATCTTTTTTTTAAAAACAATTTAATTATAATAAAATCAATCATTGTTATTACTTAAATCTTACGAAAGAAGGAAATACTTTTGACAGAAAGCATTATATTGGACAAAATAAAAGTACTCTGTGCAGAAAATAATTTTTCATTATATAAGCTATCAAAAGAATCAGGTGTTCCTCTTTCAACGATAACCAGTCTTTTTTCTAATGGCAGTTTTCCTTCTATCCCGACTTTATTAAAAATTTGTACTGCTTTCCATATAACTCTAAGCGACTTTTTTTTATTAGAAGAAACTCCTGAATATATTCTTGAAGAACATAGGATACTAATCAATAAATACGAAACACTCAATATAACACAAAAACAATATCTGGATGCGTATATCAGTGGACTATTGTTCCACTAACGCCATAAAAATGGGTTTAGTTTTCAACACCCATTTTTACACCTAATAATGAGATTTTCAAAGTGCTAAACTTTACTTTAAAGAGTTTGATTTCGGAGGATTACTATAATGAAGGATATTGAAAATATTGATACTTTAGCAAAGATAAAAGACATATGCGATAAACAGAATTGGTCTGTATACAAACTTGCTAAAGAAAGTGATATCCCTTATTCAAGCCTTAACAATATGTTTTTAAGAAATACTCAGCCCACAGTAACTACATTATACAAATTATGTAGAGGTTTAAATATTACCATGTCTGAGTTCTTTTCCGATGTTGATACAAATGTAATCTCTTTAAACTCTGAAACACGAAATATGCTTGAATTATATAACCGCCTTCCTCCGTCAAAACAAGGTATGGCGAGAGCATATATTTACGGACTTGCTGATGAGGAATTAACTCACTAATATTTATCAAATACAAAAAAACTCGCAAACATTATGTTTACGAGTTTTTAATTATATATAGAGGCGCGAGCCGGATTTGAACCGGCGATAACGGTGTTGCAGACCGGGGCCTTACCACTTGGCGATCGCGCCTTACTTAACTGCTATTTTTCAACAGCTATTTAATTATAGCAATGAGTGTTTATTTCGTCAAGTACTTTTTTATTATTTCTTTCAACTCTATTTCAAAAATATATTTTAGCTAAGTATTTTAAAACGTCTGCATCAGATTTAGTAATAAATTATTATTATAAATAAAATTAAGAATTTCATTAGAACTGATTGCTTCAAGAATATTACTTCCCATAGCAGTTGCACCCAATGCTGTCACCACTATTGCTGCAATCCATATTACTATTATACCCTCTGCAAGACCTATTATACCACCAAGTGTTTTATTAACAGTTCTTATAATAGGTAGTCTGGTAATCAAATTGGCAACCGTTATGATAACTCTCAAAAGTATTCTTATAGCTATAAAAAGAATCATCATCGCCAAAGAACTAATTAAAATATCAGTAAGTGCTTTCGCTATATATTCACTAAACGATTCAACTCCCATATTAAGTCTTATATCCGCCGTATTATTCTTTATTAATTTTTCTCTTATTGAAGAAGGCAGCTTCAACTCATTAATGGAATCTTTTTGGAGTTCAATGCTTGCCATATCCATCTCTTTTTCTATGTATTTATCAACATATTTTTCCATCTTTGAATTAATTTTATCATCTATTTTTGTATTATCTTTAATAAAATTCTCAAGTGGTTTTGCAAGCATTAAAGACAGCACAAAAGCCACTAATGACATTGCAAGCGATAATGTAATAAATACAAAACCTTTTTTACATCCATACATGTACATTATAAATAAAAATATAATTACTCCAATCAGTATAGCAATATCCATATCCTTGGTATTCCTTTCCGCCAGGCATTATTTTAGTTCAATTTCTTCTATCGCAGTATCTCCTGCAATAATAAACATATCGTCTTTTATAGGAATTAATGAATTAATCTTTTTTTCAAATGTATAATTAAATCTCTCTTTTCCCGTAAAAGAATACATTCTACACATAGCTTCATCATACATAACTACATTTTCTCCTGCAAAAGCTATATCGTTATACTTAAAATCAATTGTCTTTGAAAATATCGATTTACCTTCTGTATCATATACCTTAAGAACCTGTGCATACGCAGAATCATTACTGATATATACAATTCCAATATTATTCTCACTGAAAAATACCGACTGAATCTTATCTTCAAATTTTTCTTCATGAATAAGCTTCGGCTTCTGTTTAATATTGTAAATAGAAAACATATTGTCTCCCATAGCTACAACCGTACTATCATTAATAAAGCTTACTTCCGGAACTATCGTGTCTTTATACTGATTAAAACCACCAACAATTCTATCAACTTCGTTTTCACCAACTGATGAATAGTTATAAAAAACCACCTTTGACTGTGCTGTTCCCTCTGATATCGCTAAATATGAAGCTACAAGTCTTGTAGAATCATCTGATATTGATATATCAATAGGATATCCATCACCTTCAAGTACTGTTCTTCCACTTACAAGACGAGCGCCCGATTTATCATAAAATTCTATATAATTTGCAGTTCCATCATCTAACACTGCTGCAACTACTCCTTTATCTGACACATCAAGTCCAACTATCGGATAAGTAGACGTAATCTTTGACAGGCTTCCATTTTTATCTATAAGATTAATCTCACTCGATTTTTTTTCGCCAATTACAACATATTCGTTGCTCACACTTACAATAGGTGCAATAATTGAAATTGCTTTATTAAATATTTCTCTGCCTCCGGCATAATATGATATGCCATCTGTAGTATAGCCAATCATTCCATCCGCAAATTTCATATATTTGGTTTCAATGCTTCCATCAATTTCCACACTGCTTTTCACTTCAAAGCTTTCAAATACCCTATTCTTTTCGCGGCTAATACTAACATATGCCACAACAATAATAGCTACTATCAGTATGGCAGATATTATAATCGCTTTTCTTCTAAATATCATACTAAAAGAGAATTTGCTCATTGTATCTTACCCTTTCTACTTACAGAAAATCTTCACATTTGTTAAGTATATCACTATATAAAATATTATGGAAGTAAAATTGTATCTCCCTCTTTTATAAAGTTTTCATTTTTTAAATTATTTAACTCCTTTATTTTTTCCACATTAGCCGAAGTTCCATACATTTTTATACTGATAGAATATAACGAATCTCCTGCCTTGACAACATACGTACCGGTTGTTTCTTTATTCGGAACAACACTTGGTACTGCTTCACTCGTTTGCTGTTCATTATCAATTTTTTCTGTGGATGTTAATGCTTCTGTTGTTTCTTCAGAACTTAATTCCTTTGTTATTTCTTCTTCGCTACTCATATCTTGTTCCACTTCTTTTTTCGTTGTAGCAATTTCAGGATTAGTTCCTACTTCTACAATTTCTACACTTGATGATACTTCTGTATTTTTATTATTTTCATTCTTACTTATTCCCGCCACAACAGATTTTAATTCCTGCATCTGTCCCGACGCATTCATAATTGCGATTGTTACCAGTAACACAGCAATAATCATAAATGATGATGCAGAATATGCAAAAGTCGGTAATAACCTTTTTTCTTTCTCTATCTCATCACTTCTGTACAACAACTTATGTACTTTTGCATTTATAAAACGTTTTTTCGTCTGCTCATAATCTTTTGGAACTTCACTTACTTCTTCGTTCATTACCATATAGGACTGCATATCCTCATTTTTCTCATAATAAATAAAATGTCCCCCACATTTTTTCATTCCACCGTCACTATAATAATAGAATGAATCCTCACATTCTATTCTATCAAGAACAAAACATATCCTATCGTTTCCCGCAAAATTATCCAGATGCATTTTTTGAATCTGTAACATATCATTTTCCAGCATTCCCGGCAATGATACAAACCATCCAAGAATTTCTACTTCTTCAAAATACATCTTTATTTCTTCGTACATTCCTGTCCAAACTTTATCGTCAAATATAACCTCTGTATCCAATACCGGCTTTGCAAGAACTGTTCCTTTCACAAAAAAATATGTATAACCGTTACTTTTTTTAACATCACCAAGCAAAACTCCATATCGTAAATTATTACTGTTAAAATGCTTGATATATGTCATTACAAAATCTTCAACGTATATTTTTATATCTCCCGGTGAATAGTTTCCTGAACCATTTTCACTTAAAACACAGTCTCCAATCTGTCTTACATTCTTAGGAAGCTTAAGTTCTTCCTCTTTTGTAGTAACTTCTTTTTCTCCCTGATAAATAACCTCAATCAACTTTTATCTCCCTTTCTTTATTAATTTTCGGTTATTGTATCATATTATCCATAATATGTATGTCGTTTTATATACGTTTATCAAAAAAGTTTTCTACAAAATATTTCAATTATTCCTATTATTTTACAATTTCAAAAGCTTCACCAATATTTTTTGCGTTACCACCCTCAACCAGTTCAAGCATTCGGCTTATGCATCCGACATTTAAATATGGTTTAGTTAAAAACTTTTCATAATCATTTTCAAGTTTTTCTTCTATACTTTTTAATTCTTCAGTTTTTTCTTTGCAAATATTAACCTTACCTGTAATTTCTTCTTCAATTTTAGAAATACTTTCCGAATGTTTTTCCCTAACACTCTCAATTATCTGTTTTTTCACGTTTTCTTCAAACACTTTGGTCTTTCTATTCTTTTTGTCTGTAGCTTCATTTAAGGTTTCTTCAAGCATTTTCAAATCTTCATCATATTTATCAAGACCATAGGTTTCATCTTCATCATCTTTTCTTATATTTCTTTTAATTTCCCTAATTCTTCTATTATTTTTTGCAATTTTTTCTCTATATTCACGTAGTTCTTCCAACGTTCCGGTGTCATTATCCTTTGTTAAAAGATATATAGTTATATAAATCCCAAAAAACAAAGCTGCAATAACAAACCACAAAATACCTTTTAATAAAAACCATGGATTTACAATCTTAACAACAATATATGGTATTACAACGTATCCGATAATAAAGACCATCCATTTCATTAAAAGTTGAACAATTCCCTGATTACAATACATTAAATAATACCAGTCATTATCACAATATCCTGGCAGATTATTTTCTTTAAGCGTTTTTCTTATATAACACTTTACTTTTGTATTTGTTTCAATCAAATCAGCCGTTTCTTCTTTTATTCTTCTTCTTATTCCTTTTTCCTTAGCCTTATCTCTTTTACCCTTAATAGTTTTTATCTTACTATTTGTAGTTTCAATTATTCTATTTTCCTGTTCTAATTCTGAAGATAGTGCTTTGTTTACTACCTCTTTTTCTTCTTTTTCGATACTCTTTTTTTTGTCCGTAAGCTCTTTTTCAAGTTTCTTTCCTTCACTTGATGTTAATTTTATCTCATCTATAAGCTTATCTCTTTTCTCTATTAAATCAAGCATTTCCTTGATTTCATTCGAACCGCCCGAAAAAAATTCTTCCTTCTCTTGTTCTGTAACAATAGTTACACTTGCTTTTTCATTATTCTCCATATATTAATCCTTTCTCAAATGACTGACACCGGATAATTGTAAAACTCTGATTAATATTATCTGTTCTAATCAAGTTTAAGAGCCATATCTCCATCTTTAATCCAACCTGCTTTTCTAAATCCTCCTGCGATTACAAAAGTAAGTATTCCCGGTAAAAGAAAATGCATTACCATTATTTGTATCATAGTAAGAGGTATTGAAGTTCCTGCCGCAACCATAGCTTCATATGCTGCAAATTGTCCTACCAATCCGGAAGAACCCATACCCGAACCTTCCGGTGTACTTACCATTTTTAACACAGCTGATGAAACCGGTCCTAATACTGCACTTGCTAAAATAGGAGGTAACCATATTAAAGGACGTCTCATTATATTCGGTACCTGTAACATTGATGTACCAACGCCCTGAGCTATTAATCCTCCTGTTTTATTCTCCTTAAAGCTTGCTACCGCAAATCCTATCATCTGACAACAGCAGCCTACAGTTGCTGCTCCTGCAGCAAGACCTGTTATTCCCATAGATATACCAATTGCCGCCGAACTGATAGGCAACGTTAATATCATTCCCATTAACACCGCCACAATCATTCCACCAATAATCGGATGCTTATCCACATTAACATTAACCATATTCCCAATCCACTTGATAAACATTGTTATGTATTGTCCCACTAAAATTCCAAGCATAGAACCCGATAATATTGACAAAAATGGTGTAATCAATATATCAAGCTTGGTTCTGCCCGATACAAGATGTCCAACTTCAATTGCTATATATGCCGCAATAAATGCTCCAAGAGGTTCTCCCGGTTTACCTAATACAAAAACATATCCATCTGTTGCTGCATTTTGATATAAAGCAGGAAAAGCACCGACCATTCCGGCTACTGCTGCAGCAACTGTTACAAGCGGAGATTCTTTATACTTTGAAGCAACACCTACACCTATACCGGCTCCTGTTATTGTCTTGGCAACGTTTGCTATAAAATTAAGATATACTCCCGGAGTACCATCTACAAAACTTGCTATCTGCGCCAATATCGTCCCAAATATAAGCGTCGAAAAAAGTCCTAACGCCATTCCACTTAACCCATCTATAAATACTCTGTTTAAATATTTTTTTACCATTTACTCTATTCCTTTTCTATAACTCTGATACTTCTGATAACACTTTTCCTATACTGTCATTAATAACAAGATTCGCTTTATTATCTACCGAAGTTTCTGATTTATTTATAAGTACCAAATTTTTTCCGCTAAAATATCTTATTAACCCGGCCGCCGGATACACTACTAATGAAGTTCCTCCAATAATTAATGTATCTGCTTTACATATATGATTAATAGCTTCATTTACGATATTATCGTCAAGTCCCTCTTCGTATAACACCACATCCGGTTTAATTGTTCCACCACATTCACACTTAGGGATTTCTGTTGCATCATACATATAATCAAACCCATAAAATTTTTTACATTTCATACAGTAATTACGATGTACACTTCCATGTAATTCATATACATTACGACTTCCTGCCATCTGATGTAAGCCATCAATATTTTGCGTAATTACAGCCTTTACTTTATCCATTTTTTCTAATTTAGCCAAAACCTTATGGGCATCATTAGGTTCTACTCCCTTAAATAACATCTTTTCTTTGTAAAACCTGTAAAATTCCTCCGTTTTTTTCATAAAGAAAGTATGGCTGAGAATTGTTTCAGGCGGATATTTATAATTCTGATTATATAATCCATCCACACTCCTGAAATCAGGAACTCCACTTTCAGTAGATACTCCTGCACCTCCAAAAAATACTATATAATTGCTGTCTTTAATTATCCTTTTCAATTCTTCAATTTTACTATTCATATTAACCTCTTTTCCGAAGCGTCTGGCGTGGTAATCGCTCACTTTCTTTACTAAAAAATTATAATTCACCAAATACAAAATATCAAGCATAAAGAACTTGATAACGCTTTTCTTAACAACAAAAAAAGCAGGATATTATTCCTACTTATATTATCTGATTTATATTTATATATTACAACAAAAACCCCTTATTAACATTTATATTAATTAAATACTTATCCTCAAAACAGGTCCACCAAATAATCAACGACGACAAAGTTGATTACCCACATATTATACCACACTTTTTTTGCCAAATTGCGAAAATGTCAAAAATAGCACTTTAGATGTAAAAAATAACCATTTCAACTTTTTCGTAATACTTTTGTAATACTTTTGAAATCATTTTTTAACACTTTCGTTATATTCGTGTAATATTTCTTTTTTTTCTATAAATATCATCTCTAACATTATTTTGATAATATGCCTCTATATTTCTATCATCTCTAAATATCTTTCCCGAACACAATTTCTTTTATCTCTACTAATACTTAACTCCATATCATTCATCAAAATCACTTTTTTCCCCTCATACCTTGTAACATAATCGAAATTAACAAGATTAGATTTATGTATTCTTATAAATTCAATATATGGCGCTAATCTTCTCTCATAATCGTCCAATTTCCCATACTGAACATATTTCTCATCATTCCTGTCATATATATGTATCTCTCTTCCCGAACTACACATATACATTATATCTTTAATAGGAACTTTTAATATTTTCTTACCCATTCTTACAAAAATCGCTTCATGTTTCTTTAACATCTTAATAGCTCTTTTTAAACAAACGTTAATCTCTTCTTCATCAAATGGTTTTACAACAAATCCTATTGGAACTGTATCAAACACATCATAAACATAATCCTGAAATGCTGTAACATAAACCAACATCACATCCGGACATATCTCTTTTATTTCCCTTGCAACATCAATCCCATTAGAATCTCCCAATTTAATATCCATAAAAATAATATCTATACACTCATTATCTTCTACGGCTTCTAATATCTCTTCTGCTGAATTATAAACCTCTACAAAATGTTCGCAACTGCCATATACTTTTGATTCATCTACAATCTTCTTTAACCTGTTTGCAATATCAATATCATCATCGCATATAGCTATTCTTATTATTGTTTCCTCCACTATGCTAATCCTCTTGCTGTATTCCATTATTTTAGATATGACAACACTTATTGCCGCTATGATAAAAGTACTGTCTATACCCTTCTCTATTTTATCAAAACCAGCAAAAATTGCAATGATGGAAATTAACATCATAATATAAATTATATTTTTTTCTTTTTTTGTAAAACATTCTATTTCATCTTCATCTAACGGTTTATTTTCAGACGGCACAGGATTAGTATATATCAGATAAATCCCACCAATCAATGCTCCCAACCTGTATATCCATATACTTATCAAATTATACTTTATCAATAATAACGATACCAGTATTACAAGCGACGAATAAATATAACACCTTAAAAATGTCTTTGCATGGACTCCACCGGAGAAGCTTCTTAGTTTCATAAAGCTTCCGTAAAGGAACAAACAAGCCCACCATTCGTCTGTATAATGCGCAATTAAAATCGTTGTCATCAGATTAAGAGTATATTCAATCGTAATTATCAGACCATATTCATACAACTCTCTCTCATCTTCATCAATAACATTATTTTTTATCCAATGGTTAATCATCAAACCTATAATCTTATTCATAATCATACAATCCAGTCTCCTTAACAATATTCTCTGATATACAAAAGAGGCTGTAAAAACAACCTCTTTACTCGTTAAAATCATTAATTAATAACTGAATTATTTGATTTTGCTAAATTTTTTTAAATTAGCTGGAGCCTTTGGCTCATGGAAGAAATAATGGCAAAGTGAATTTGCATTCTTTTCCATATTCTTTTCTGTTACCTTCTTAATGCTTTTGTTTACAAGATTTTTCATCTCTATATCCTCCTTTGTATAAATTACAATGAGAATATATCATTAGACCGGCAACAAAATTCATGGATGTAATAAATGATAGGTTTATATGTAATCTTTACAATTGCATATGAATAATTACTCCAAATAGTTCTTCCTTTACATCAAATTTAACTATTCCTTTATATCCTTCTACAATTCTTTTAATACTCTTAAGACCTATACCATGCATATCTGTATTATCCTTAGTTGTTATAAAATTATTATCTGAATCTCGTTTTCTTTCTCCTTCATAAGAATTATATACTTTAATTACCAAATTAGGCATTTCGTAAAACATCAATATCTTAAACTTCTTCTTATCTGACTTAACCTCCTTTAAAGCATCTGTTGCATTATCAACAAGATTACCTACTATTACTGTTAAGTCATTCATATCAAATTCCAAATCTGTTGGTAACTTAAATTCACTGACAATATCAACATTCATTTCCTTTAACATTGATAACTTATAGCTAAGTAACGAATCTATACAAAATATTCCTGTCCTCACACTATATACATTTGAACGCACATAGGACATCATATCAGTATATCTTTTATCAAGCTCCTCATATCTTCCTTCTCTTAACAAAGTCTGTTCAGAAAAATACTGATTACTGATATTATGTCTAAATTCCCTCATACTTTCCCATAACGCAAATACTTGTTCATTCTGTTTAATATAATATTCTTTCTGTTTTTCCAATATTTTATTTTCGCTTTTTAATAGCATAACTTGTGATACATCATCAAACATTGAAAATGCAACATAGTTAATAATCAAAAACATTGTATAAAAGATAACTTCTACTAATGTACTTGAAAATCCATCATTTAAATTTAACTGAACTATAAAAAAAGCATATGATATCATCGGAATAACAAGCACACTTAACCACAGTCTAAAATTAAAATTAACTATATATTTATCCTTTTTTATAATCAACACTACCCTTATTATTATGCATTCAATAATCTTTGCAGATGCCGAACCCATCAAATATGTCTTTTCCGTTATTTCAAAAAAAGCAATCATTACAAAATATACTATACATTCTGACAACATCGAAAATACACACATAAATGCTAATACTATAATCTTGTTTTTTATGTGTTCATTATAGAAAAAATATAATATTAAAATAACAACAGTATAATATAATAAAGTGTTAATATTCATATTGTTTGCAAAATAAACTAAGCTTTCATCAACTATAAATCCAATTATCCAAGCAATAATTGTTACTTTTTTACTATACTTTCTTGTAAGCATCTTATCTACAAACGAAAATATAATTAGTACCTGAAACAAATTGCATATAATAAAAAACACCGTTGTCATACTACCAACATCTTCCTTTCCACCGAATCAAGATAACTATTCCTTACATCCTCTCTCCTTGATATACTAATCCCCAATTCCTCATTATTATACAATACAATTTTGTCATAATAATATATTTTCATATATATCTGGTTTACCAACAATGACCTGTTAATCCTTATAAAATTCCTATTTTTCTCTTTAAATTCTTTCTCTATCACACTGAGTTTATTATAACATTTGTAAATTTTATTGTCTACGCAATGAATAATAACCTGTCTTTTATAACTTTCAAAATAAACTATGTCATCCACAAATATTTTATAATAAACTTTATTAAACGAAAAATCGAATGTTTCTTCCTTATCCAGAACTCTGTCTATTACTTTATTAATGGCAAGCTCTAATTTTTCATCTGATATAGGTTTATCTAAAAACCAAAAAGGCTGCACTTCAAATGCAGCCCGATAATAATTATCATATTGTGATACAAAAATTAATGTAAATCTATAATATCTGTTTCTTAATTCTGATGCAATATCAATTCCATTCATTTTCCCGATTTCTATATCCAAAAATATTATATCAAATATCCCCGTACTCTCAATTTCATATAACAAATCCGCACCATCATTAAATTCCATAATTTTTGCATTTATTGACAATTTATACATTAATATTTCTATTTTTTTACAAAGATTTTCAGAAAGAATTTTATCATCATCACATATAGCTATTCTCATTTCTCTATCCAGGCTACTATACCTTTCCTCTCAAGCATAATTTCATCATATTATATTAAAACGTTAATAAAATTATATAAACTTTATTAACGTTTCCATAAATTTTAATACCCACTTTTTATCTGCATCTTGAAGTCTTGAAAAATATACATCTGCTTTTGAATTGCTATTTAATTCACCATATAAAATATATGATGGAAAATACCCATACTTTTCATAAATAGCTAACACCATCTCTGTCTTTAACTCACTTGTACCGTTAAGCCACCTGTTAATAGTCTTCTTACTCTTATTTAAATCATTAGCAATCTCACTATTAGTGACATTTTCATATTTTCTTTCATTAAATATTATTTCTTTAATTCTTTCATCAGGCGTATAATTAAGATTTATATTTTCTTTAATTACTGCTTCAGCAACATACTCTGAATTATCCTTATGTTTTAACATCTTTTTCATCTGGAAGATTAGTAAATTGCAGATATTATTTCTTTTACACTCTTCGATATTTCCTAAGCCTTTTTCAAATACACTCTTTTCTGCTTCAATACCGGTTAAAATATAATCTACATCTCCACCCAATTTATGTATACAATTTAATACATTTATATTCGGTAGATATTCACCTTTTTCAAGAAGTCTATAAAATTCGACAGAAATACCACATTTTTCAGATAAAGCTTCTTGAGTAATTTTCAATTTTTCTTTTCGAACAATATTCAATCGTTCACCAATACTAACCTTTGTACTTGACATAAATCTTCCTCATTAGAGTTTTATAAGAAACATTTTAGCAATTACCTAATTTTTCCAACAGTTAGTATCTGTCCACATTTGGACCATTTACTTTGTTTTAATTCTATTAACAGAATATTAATTAATTTTTTCTGCATTTATATAAATGCTATCCTCTTAAAGTTTATTTGTATAGGTCGTAAATTGGGTAGGATTCTTAGTACTCATAATCGTTGCAAACATATGGATTTTTTTATACAAAAATACCCATTACGAAATACAATTTCCGCAATGGGCATTTTTCACTTAAAAGCTATAGGATTATTTATTACACTTGAGCTATGGATAAAAAGTACATCCTGCTTATCAAAATCAACATAATATCCTATCATTCTTTCATTAATATATCTTGCATCTATCATCGTTATTTTTGAATATCCTTCTACTAAAAGCGGCACTAAACTGCTACCATACGAATCTCTAAAAATAACTAATTCTTTACTTGTAGTCGCATTAGGATTTTCAATTGTAATTACCGATATCGAACCTGATAAAAACATTTCATAAGGATCTCTTCCCTTCGCTTTCTCTATGCTGTACATAGGAATTTCTTTCCCGGTTTCATGGTTTACAATTATACACTCTTCAAACATTTTATTATTAAGATATGATATCTTGTCCGGCTTCATCGGAAGACCTAATTGTCCATAATACACTCCATAAAAAGGGATGTCTAACGTAACTTTTTCATATTCTGCCTCTAACATAACTCCCATTTCTTTTGAAAGAGTTTTAGCTACATCTATAATATTTTCCTGTTTCCAATGAGTATCTGTATAATAAAAATCACTAACAGAAATCAAATCATAGATATCAATATATTTCATATCAGAAAGATTTTCATTCATATATTCCTTCATAGATTCAAATGAATATGCCGGATATCCGTTTTTCTCTGCTAAAAAACAATTCTTATCCGGAATAATGGAATAATAAACTTTTGCATCTGTACCATCTATATATTTTTTATAAATACTATTAAACTTATTAATTGCATTATTCATAGTTTTTTCAGATAAGGGATAATCAATTTTACTTACATACCCATCTGCAATGTATACATCATTATTATCTTTTTGTCCAAACACATATAAATGATTTATAGATTTTATAGACCTAAAATCATCTCTAAACGGAAACTGGTCCAACGTATACTCTTCAAATTCACTCATGAATTTTCCACTAAGAATAGTCTCTTTATTAAGAGTTGGAAATTTATCTAAGTGCCTTCGTTCAGTATATGAAAAATCATCAGCAGGCTTAAACCATGCAAAAAAACTTATTCCGAAAAACAATATTCCAAATACGATTACATATATCTTATTTATTTTTTTATCCACTTCTAATCCTCCTTGCCGGAATTAAAATCTAAAGTATAAAAACGGATTGAATGAACCGTCAACCAAATATCCTGTAATCACAAGTAACAATATTGCCATCACAATTGGTTCTGATATTTTTATAATTATATTACCAATCTTATTTTTCATAAGTTTTTTTATTAAAATCTTCGGAACCGGAGTTGCACCAATTATAGCTATAATAAATACTATAAGATAACTCTTCAAATAATATCTTGTAATATAAGTCATTAATGAAATATCTGTAACACCAAACATAACTCCTATATGACTTATTGCCCCTTCCATACTTATAGCGTCGAATATTATAAAACTCATAATTCCAAAAATTAAAATATACAAATGACCTATTATCTTATATTTTTCCAACCATTTAAGCAAAAAGCTTTTTTCTAACACAAGTAAGATTCCAAAATACAGTCCCCAAACAATGAAGTTCCACTCCGCTCCATGCCAAAATCCTGTAAGCATCCATACCACAAATATATTTAAAATTAATCTTTTCTTTGAACATCTGCTTCCACCTAACGGAATATATACATAATCCCTAAACCATGTTCCAAGTGACATATGCCATCTGCGCCAGAATTCTGTTGCGCTTTTAGATATAAACGGATAATTGAAGTTTTCAATAAATTCAAATCCCAGCATACTGCCTAAACCTATTGCCATATCACTATATCCTGAGAAATCAAAATATATTTGCAATGACACTGCAATCGCATAGGTCCAGTAAAAAATAATTGATTTTTCATCTGTCGCTTTGAATACTGCACAATATTCTCCAAGAACATTCGCAATCAATATTTTCTTACCAAGCCCAAAACAAAATCTTCTAATACCATATGATATTTTTTCAAATGATATACTTCTCTTCACTAACTGGCGTTCTACATCTGAATAACGTACAATAGGCCCTGCAATAAGCTGTGGAAACATAGTAATATATGTTGCCAATGTTATAGGATTTCTTTGCGCTTTAACCTGATTTCTATATACATCAATAATATAGCTTACAATCTGAAAAGTATAAAAACTAATTCCAATAGGAAGTACCACATTTAAAATTTTTAATGAACTCCCTGTCACTTTATTAAAATTAGTAATAAAAAAATTGGCATATTTAAAATACACTAAAAATCCCAAACTGATAGTTACGGAAACTATCAGACATATTTTAGACCAAACTGTTTCTCTAAATTTTTCAATTAAAATTCCAAATAAATAACCGGTTCCAATGGATATTAACATTAAAATCACATAAGTCGGTTCACCCCAACCATAAAAAACAAGGCTTGCTATAAGCAAGACCATGTTTTTTACTGACTTTGGAGCCAAATAATATGCTATTAATACCATTGGTAAAAAATAATACAAAAATGGTATACTCGAAAATAACATTAAACTTTCCTTCTAAAATCTTTTATTTTAAAACTTTCTTGTACAAATCTTTCCTACTTGAATTACTGTGCAAGATTTTCTTCTACCGAAACAACTGCCGCATCATCATAAACAGTTGTAATAGCTTTCTTAAATGCATCAATAACCTGTCCGTTACCAAATGCTGATACTACATAATCTCCATTAACAGTTACAATAATAAGTTTCTCAGGAAAACCGCACATCCACTGATTTTTAAGAGTAGTATCTTTAATATCTGCAACTACTTTTTCTACGTTAGCCTTATCAGCAATATGATAAGCTGCTGAAGAGAAGTTGTTTGCCATCATCATATTCATCATTGTAGCCACATCATCTGTCATATCAATAGCTTCTGTAGGAATACAGAATGACACGCTTAATGCATCTTTAGCACCTTCTAATGAAGTATCACATTTTCCGGCTGTATCCATTACTACAAGTTCAAAGTTTTCAATGTTTCCACCACCAACCGGAAATTTAAGTTCTTCCGAAACCGCATTGTTATACTCTTCCCATGTCTTTGCAAGAACTTCTGTTGCATCCTTAATCTCTACATCAGATACACTATTTCCCTGATTTTCTGTCTTGTTAGTCTTATCTGTTTTATCTTTGTCCTCTGTCTTTCCACACCCTATACATGTAAATGCCATTGCTACTGAAAGTAAAAGTACTGTAAATTTTTTCATTTTTTAAATTCTCCTTCTTATTTGCTTTGTTCTAATTTAATTTTATATCCGGATTTATCCTTTTCAATTACATAATGATATTCTTTTTTTTCAGTTGTAACAACACAGGTTGCATTAGTAGTATTTGCATCTACTTCCCAATATATTACATCTGATTTCTTAATATCCAATTCCTGAATTGTATCTGATAAATCCATCTCGCTACTTTTAGTGTAAATTCTTCCTTCGGAAACTTTAACATGGGCCTTTCCTTTAACATCAATCTCCATAGGTATTACACTTTGAGGTCCTTTGTTTCTTAGCATTGAAGCAGTTGAAGGAATATTTTCAGTCTCATTTTTAATTTTTACGTCCAAATAAGAAACCGGTACATCATTAACTTTAATAATTGTACTATTGTGATACATTACATTAGTTGCAATTATCACACAAGCACAACAAGCTACTGCGACGATTCTTACTGTCCTTTTTTTAGCTACACTTTTCTTTTTTTGTTGTATAGCTGACTTCGTTCGATTTTTAAGTTCCGCTGGTGCTTTAGTATTTAAATACTCCAGTTTTTCTTCTTCCTTAAACATCTGACTACTCCTTTTCTAACTCTTCCTTTAAAAACTCTCTGCCTCTTTTGAGGCGCATTTTTACTGCTGATTTTGATAATCTCAAAATATCTGCTATTTCTTCTACTGAATATCCTTCCAAATAATGAAGTATTATTACTCCCTTATATTTTTCTGATAATTTATCCAACGCACTATATATATGCCTTGTATCTTCCTCTTCTTTATATGCCATCTCCCTAACATAGTCTAATGATTCATGAAGTCGATATTTCTTTTTTCTCAAAGCATCATTACACTGGTTAATAGTAACACGAAGAAGCCATGCTTTTTCCTGTTCCTGATTCATCGGAAAATGCAAACCACAAAAATATTTAGTGAATACATCCTGCACTACATCTTCTGCATCTTCTTTATTTTTCATATAAGAATATGACAAACGAAACAATGTATCCGCATATAAATCATATATAGTATCAAATGCAATCTCTTGTTTTTCGTTTTTAAATAGCTTCAAAACTTGCCCTCCTAATAATAAAACGAACGAGAACTATAAATGGTCACAAAATTTTTTAAAAAAATAAAAGCCTTTGCTTCATAGATTACTCATCTATTTAGCAAAAGCTTTTTCTAAAATAAGATATTCTTATAATCTCTTAAGTAATTCTTCTCTTTCTTTTTCATAACCCGGTCTGCCAAGTAAAGCAAACATGTTCTTCTTATAGCTTTCAACACCCGGCTGGTCAAATGGATTAACACCTGAAATATATCCACTTACACCACATGCAAACTCAAAGAAATAGAAAAGCTGTCCAAGATAGAATTCATTCTGCTCCGGAACTGTTACCATTAAGTTTGGAACATTACCATCTGTGTGAGCAAGAATTGTTCCATTCATTGCACTCTTATTAATGAAATCTACTGTCTTTCCTGTAAGGTAATTGAGTCCATCAAGATCAACAGGTTCCTCTTCTATCTCTAATGTACATTTTGGTTCATCAATGCTGATAACTGTTTCAAACATAATTCTTGAACCATCCTGAATAAACTGTCCCATTGAATGTAAATCTGTTGTTAAATCAACTGATGCAGGGAAGATACCTTTCTGGTCTTTTCCTTCACTTTCACCGAATAACTGTTTCCACCATTCTGATACATAATGAACACTTGGCTCATAGTTAGCAAGAATCTCTACCGATTTTCCTTTTCTATGAAGAATATTTCTAATTGCTGCATATTTTAACGCATCATTTTCAGCAAACTCATTGTTAAGCGCCATCTCTCTACCTGATGCAGCACCTTCCATAAGCTTATCAATATCAGCTCCACTTACTGCAATTGGAAGAAGACCTACTGCTGTAAGAACTGAGAAACGTCCACCAACATCATCAGGAACTACAAATGTTTCGTATCCTTCTTCATTAGCAAGGTTCTTTAAAGATCCCTTAGCTTTATCTGTTGTTGCATATATTCTCTTTGCTGCTTCTTCTTTACCATACTTTTCTTCAAGAATCTTCTTAAATACTCTGAATGCAATAGCAGGCTCTGTTGTTGTTCCTGATTTAGAAATCATATTAATTGAGAAATCTTTTCCTTCAACAACATCCATTAAATGTTTGATATAAGTACTGCTTATACTGTTACCAACATAATAAATCTCAGGAGTCTTTCTCTGCTCCTTTGATAAATTATTATAAAAACTATGTCTTAAGAATTCAATAGCAGCTCTTGCGCCAAGGTAAGAACCTCCAATACCGATTACTAATAATACATCTGAATCGTTCTGAATCTTTTTAGCCGCTTCTTTAATTCTTGCAAACTCCTCTTTATCATAATCTACAGGTAAATCAATCCAACCAAGGAAATCATTTCCTGCACCTTTCTTTGATACTAAAGTTTCTTTTGCATTAGCAACAATACTCTCAAAATTAGCTACCTCATTTTCAGTAATGAAATTCGATGCTTTTGAATAATCAAATGTAACCTTTGCCATTTCTACACGCTCCTTTAATTTATCTTTATTTTAATGTAATTATTTTTAAACAAATTCCCTTTCATTATAGTACCTACGCTAAAATTTGGCAAGTAATAGATTAAATGTATTCAATAAAATACTAATACTACATACTTTATTATTTACATTAAAAATTCTTCTAATACCTGTTCTATAACTTTTTCCTTCTCATCTTTTTGTAACAAATCAGAATTTTCAACTATCTTATCCGTTTCAATATCAACACTATTTTTTAATTCAATATTATTCTCATTTTCTTCAATATTTTCTTTGTCTACATAAATATTAGTCCTTATCATTGCATATTCGTCTGCACCGCAATTATTATCTAAATAGTTTACAATCTTATCACTCAGTACAATTCTTTTATTTTTTATATTTATAAAGTTATCAAATCCTTTAACTACAATTAGCATAACAATTGATATTATCGTATAAAAATATATATATTTCATATTATAATTTACATCTCTATCACTTGCATTTTTTCCCAGTAATAACACCATATCCAAAATAATACATAGAAAAAATACTGTGCCTGATATTATATTTCCGATATCATTAAATCTTTCCACAAGAATTCCACAAATCTTCCAATTATGTAATTCGTTATCCACAAAAGCCTTTGTGTTTTTACACTCATTTTTCTCACTAAAAGTTATACTGTATTTGTAAATGATATTAGCAACCGGACTTTTATCCAAAAATACAATTGCCCTAGATGTAGCATTATCATAAATCAATCCAGTCGCCACTTTTATTGCAACCCCTATAAAAAACAACATAAACATTACAAAAAAAAGCCCACCACTTTGTGCAAATAAAAAAATATTTCTTTCCATCATCATTTCCCTCTTCCTTAATTATTTTCCCATTTTATATTTTTCGAATAATAAAATGTTAACATAAGTCCGTTTTTTTTTGAATACTATAAATTTTTTTTCGTTCGTCATATTTCGACATAATTATTCTTTTATAAGAAGTTTTTTTATAGTATAATAACCTCGTAAATGTAATAAATTATCTACTAGGAGGATTTTTTTATGATATATAAAACAAAAGGAACATGTTCTCGAGAAATACATATAGAACTCGAAGGAGATACAATTAAAGATGTGTGTTTTATAGGTGGCTGCAATGGCAATACAAAAGGAATTGCAAGTCTTGTAAAAGGAATGAACATTAAAGATGTCATCGAGCGCACAGAAGGAATTGACTGTGGCGGAAGAGGTACATCTTGTCCGGACCAACTTGCCAAAGCCCTCAAACAATTAAGCGCAAATAATATGTAATTTTATGAAAGGTATGTGCTAAATATGTCAAAAAAAATTATTTTAACAGGTGGAGGAACTGCCGGACATGTTACACCAAACATGGCTCTTATTCCCGGATTAAATAAACTTGATTATCAAATCAAATATGTTGGTTCCTACAATGGTATTGAAAAAAAATTGATTGAAGAAATCGGCATTGACTATATTGGAATTTCCACAGGTAAACTTAGACGTTATCTTTCTGCAAAAAATCTAACAGATCCTTTCAGGGTAATTAAAGGCTTTAGCGAAGCAAAAAAAATTATGAAAGATTTTAAACCGGATATTGTTTTTTCTAAAGGTGGTTTTGTCTCAGTCCCTGTAGTTCTTGCCGCAAAAAAATACAATATACCTGTAATTATCCATGAATCTGATATGACACCAGGTCTTGCTAATAAATTATCATTTTCTTCAGCAACGACTATATGTCATAATTTTCCTGAAACTGCACAATATCTTCCAAATGGAAAAGCACTCCTTACAGGTTCACCTATCAGAAGCGAATTAAGAGCCGGTGACAAGGCTGCTGGTCTAAAGATGTGCGGTTTTACAAACGATAAACCTGTAATAATGATTATTGGTGGAAGTCTTGGTGCTGTAGCAGTAAATAACGCCATTCGTTCATGTCTTGATACTCTTTTAGAAAAATATCAGATTGTTCATCTGTGTGGTAAAGATAAAACAGATCCTACACTTGAAAACAAATCAGGATATAAGCAATTTGAGTATATTAAATCAGAACTTAAAGATTTATTTGCAATGTCAGATTTAATAATATCAAGAGCAGGAGCAAATGCGATATGTGAAATAGTTGCTCTTAAAAAACCTAATATTCTTATTCCTCTTTCAGCCAAAGCCAGCAGAGGCGACCAGATTCTTAATGCTAAATCATTTAAAAATCAAGGTTTTAGCGAAGTAATCGAAGAAGAAGAACTTACTAATGAATTATTAATTGAAACAATCAATACAGTCTTTGAAAACAGAACTGCATATGTAAATAATATGATAGAGGCCGGCACAACAGATGCTGTCACAACAATTCTTAACTTAATCAATGAAATAGCTAACTAAATTCAAAAAAACTCGTAATAATAGCAAAATATAATTCAAATGCGATTATTACGAGTTTTTTGTGTATTTATTTTCTTTTGTTCGACTTATTTTTATTTCTATTTACTGTTTAATACTTCTTTTACTTTTTCTTCTAATTCTTTTAATTTTTCTTCTACGGCCTCTCCTGCTTTTCCAAACTTTATTGCGCCATCTCCTTCATATCTTGGAACAAGGTGCATATGAAAATGAAATACAGTCTGTCCTCCTGCCTCATTATTATTCTGCAAAATATTAAATCCATCACAACCAAACGCCTCTGTCATTGCCGTTGCCATTTTTTTAGCCAATACAAAAACTTTTGATGCAATTTCCTCGTCTAATTCATAAATATTTGCATAATGTTCCTTCGGAAGAATAAGTGCATGACCTTTAGATACAGGTCCCAAATCAAAAATCACTCTAAAGTCGTCATCTTCATATAACGTATATGACGGAATTATTCCATTTGCAATTTTACAAAAAATACAATCTTCTTTCATTCTCTTTTCCTCTTACTTTCTAAAATAATACTTTTTTAATTCTTTAATAATTATTTATTACCTCAAATCACTTGATTTCTCTGTACTTTTTCATAAAACTGTCGAAAAATGTAAAACGAAATCAATTGACATTTTTCTATTTAATGCTAGACTTAAATATATTTTTATAATATAGGAGTGTAAATAAATTGAAAAGTCAGTTATTAAATTACGAAATGTCATTAAATTCTAATCCGGAGATGTTTGATATCATTAATAATATAAAAACAGAACAAACTCTCACCCTAAGAAAAATTGTTCATGAAATTAACAATGTTCTCTGTTTGATAAACAGCTCTCTTCAAATTATTGAATCAAGTCACCCTGAAACTAAGAATTTCAAATATTGGAATACTACCATGGGTGATGTTAACCACTTAATTAACCTTATGTCAGATATCTCATCTCTAAATCATTGTGATAATATTAATCTTGATACATTAGATATTAAATTATTAATATCTGACATTATTGATTCCTTTATTTCCAACAGCAAATATTCTAATATTAATTTCAAGCTGGAATCAGATAAAAATTTACCTATGATTAATGCCGATAAGACAAAACTCAAGCAGGTTTTCATTAATATCATCAAGAATGCTTTAGAAGCTTTTGATATAGATTCAACTAACCCTACTGTACATATTTCTATTGTGTGTTCATCTGAAATGGTACAAATTAACATAAATGATAATGGTTGCGGTATTTCTCCTGAGCATATTGAATCTATATTTAATCCGATGGTTTCATATAAATCCGATGGTACAGGTCTTGGACTTCCAATTTCAAAAAAAATCATTGATGCTCATAATGGTACAATTAGTGTTAGTTCAAGTTTACATTCAGGTACTACCTTCAACATCTCACTGCCTATTGATTAATATTATATAATATGTTCCGAAACATATTCCCTTTATATATATGTTTCGGAATATCTATTTATTGGCACTAATAAATTTTCGCTAAATAAAATTATTAATTAAACTGAAAAACCACATCAAGTTGTCTTATATATTTAAACTCTCCTTTTGCAGTCACTTCTCCTGTCATAAATGCTCTCTGGAATGACAATTTTCCTTTCATAATATTTTGCAAGGTTTCATTTGTCATTTTTATCAAAACATCACCGTCTAATTTATTAATATAGTCAATCTTTAAATTATTATTATTAATATCTAAATATATAGTCTTTTTTGTGTCTTCAATTACTAATGAATATGTAGCACTAAAAATATCCGGATTATAGAATTTTGACTTGAATTTACTGATTATACTATCACCATCATCCGATTCCTGCTTACTTAACATTCCTTTAAACATAGATGTTAATTCTTCAATATCTTCTTTTTGTTTTTTTACATATGAGTCATCCGATGCATATTTAGACAACTGCTCTGTTTCCTGTGGTGTTAAATCCAATGCATCTTTCATAAGATTTTGCTTAATCGCACCACTTGATGACGGTAATGGTTTTCTCTTTTGTGATACAGTTCTATATAAATTTTCTGCTTTTTTTTCAATTATTTCAGCATAATCTTTATTCATTTCAAAATCAACCGAATCTTCAACATATGCACAGACACCTGAACATGGCATCCCACCTAATAATTCCCAAGAATGCTTTAAATCTGATAACGCTTCTTTTTCGCCATAGGTAGTTGCAATAACAACCGGTGCCATATATATTTTTTTAATTTTTTCTTTATCACCATATAACCAACAAGCATCTAAGAATTCCTGCATATAGCCTCCAATACCCTTCCATTCAACACTTGCTGCAAGTATTATGGCATCAGCTTCTTTCAAAGTTTGTGGTAATGTCGGAATTGAGCTTTTCAAATCAAATAAATTATATCTGTTTACATTAACTCTTAATTCATCTAATACTTCTTCTATCTTAGAAAGCACATATAATGTAGGGTCTTCTATTAATCCTCTTCCACCATAATAAATATTAACATTCATATTTATTTTCCTTTCTCTTTAATGGTCATCTAAACTATTTATAAAAATATAAGCTTTTAGAAATTATTTATTTAGTAATTTTAATATATCATTACTCATTTTTCAATCCGCTTAATATATTTATTAACATAATTGATACCATAACACATTAATGCAATAACCATCCCACCGATTAAGCCGCCTAAATGTGCAAATATATCAACGTTTCCCTCTGAATGGCCTGCTAAGTATAAAAATATCAATACCAATATTATCTTACTTATCAGATTATTTTCTTTTTTCTTATTTTGAATAATATTAACCAATACCGCTCCCATCAAACCATATATCGCTCCGGAAGCACCCGCTGATACTACACTATCACCAATATAATTGTAATAGCATACAGATATTAGGCTTCCAATTATTCCACTTAAGAAATATATAATTACAAACCTTACTTTTCCATACTGTTTTTCAACTTCATTACCTATAAAAAACAACGACATCATATTACTAAGTAAATGGTTCATATCAAAGTGTAAAAACATACAAGTTATAAAACGATATAACTCTAAATCTTTGAAAATAATTTTATTACACATTGCCCCATTTTCCAACATAAATGTCGCTTCGTTTGTATCTCCTTTAATGGATAAATATATAAATACAACAACATTAATTAATAACAATAGCAATGTAATAAAGGGGATTTTTCCATACCTTCCAGTTGTTTTTGTTGGAGAATTAACTATGTTTTCAATTGCCGATTTTAATCCATCAAAATCATCCGGTTGTTTTTCAAAAATAACGAGTCTGGAAGCTAAAATATCTAACAACCAAAATGGTGTATTACCTTCAGCAAATCTTTTATCTCTTTCAATATTATCTGACAAAATCAAACAAATCTTATTAACATTCAATATACCTGATAATAAAAACTTTCTCTCAATTTGGAAAATAATATTATCAAGACTTTCAAAAAAGAAATCTTCACCTGCTTTATTAGATAAACATACCACTATATTTACCATATTCTCAGCCTTATTTTCTTTTACAAATATCTTTATTGACTGAATATTACAATTCATTATCTGATATTTGTTATTAATCAATATATTAAAAATTGATTTCACATCTAACATAAATTCACCTTTATGGATTAATACAAATTTTATATTATGATATTAATCTATGCTTCCATAAAACAATTGTGTCCAGTAAATAACTCCATCAAATTTTACAATCCCTATTCCAATCTCTTTAAAATCAGAACTTAATATATTATCTTTATGTCCTTGAGAATTCATCCATCCCTTAACAACTTCCTGTGGTGACCTATGACCCTTTGCCAAATTTTCTCCCGCATATCCATTAATAACAAATCCATATTCATCAAATATAGTAAAACAATCGCTTCCATCAGGTCTGCTATGTGAAAAAACCTCTACAATTTCACCAGCTCTAACTAATGCCAAGTCACATAATTTTGCATTTCTGGTTAACGAATTTAATCCCTCACGATTCCTTTCAATATTTACCAACCTAATTACTTCATTTATATAATTTTCAGTATCAACATTACTCAATTCTGTAGTTATTGTAACTGTTCCGGGTGATTGAGTAGGCGGTTGTGTTACAACCTGAGTTGTCTGTGGCTGTGTCTGTGGC
>JAFQCK010000147.1 GCA_017416465.1 Lachnospiraceae bacterium
ACCAGAAAAGATTGTCTGCATAAAATTTCACATGAGATTATCAGCGAAAACCAAGTGATAGTTTCGGAAAATTTGCAGATAAAAAACATGGTAAAAAATCATCATTTGGCAAAGTCCATAAGTGATGTATCGTGGTATGAGCTGACAAGACAGTTAGAATATAAAGCAAAGTGGAATGGCAGGGAATATATCAAAATAGATACATTTTATGCTAGTAGCCAACTATGTTCGGCTTGCGGATACCAAAATACAGAGACAAAAGATTTATCAATAAGAGAATGGTTGTGTCCTGTTTGCGGTGCAAAGCATGATAGAGACATCAATGCGGCAAAGAATATACTGGCAGAAGGATTAAGACAAATAGCATAAGAAGAATAAATAGGGCAGGAACTGCCCGAATTAACGCCTGTGGAGATAGTAGGTTACGAGGTCTGCGAAGCAGGAAGCCCATTGGCTATAGACAATGGGTAGTTCACTGGTGATAAGTATAAAATAAAAACGGATACATGTATTTATGATATCTTAGATTGTTATAGTCAGTTCAGTTATTCAGTCGGACTTCCTGATATTACAGAAGAAAATATTTCAGAGTTCAATTTACAAGGTGAGGTTAAATACACTAAGGAAGAATTTGTTACAAAATATGAAGAAGTCCGTAGTAGCAAATTTATTACTAAAAAGGAATTTGAAGATAGTGACAGTTATATTAGTATTAAAACTGTTGAGGAAGAATTTATTGATATGTATTTTGTAGGAGATAAAATATATACAAGATATAGAAAAGAAAAATTCGAGGATGAAAGTTTTGATAGGGTTAGGGAAAAGTATGGTGAGATAATTTCTGAGTGGGAAATTGATTGTTATTATGTGTATGAGGAGTGATGTATTCACAATAATTCGCGTAGCAAATGAGAATGAGTATAGTTAATTAAAAGGGGATATATTTTTAGTTGACTATATCGATATTCGATATTATAATTATAAATGTCGATTATCGATATAGGAGGTGGATATAGTGCCACGAGAAAAATTTAAAACATTAACAGAGCAAATGTATTATATACTACTTTGTCTTAGTTCTGAGTGTTGTGGTATTGATATTATGGACAAGGTTTCAGAATTAACAAATGGACGTGTTAAAGTTGGTTCAGGAACCTTATATAATTTATTAGAACAGTTTTTAGATGAAAAAATGATTTGTGAAACAAAGGTAGAAGGAAGAAGACGTAGTTATATTTTAACAAAAAAAGGTGAGGAAGTTTTGGAAAATGAATATACAAGGCTTCAAATTCAGATGAAGGATTATCAAAAAATATTTGAAAAAGGAATTGAAGTATGAAAGAAAAGAAAATTACATTTAGACAATTTATGTTTTTTGACCGTAGTGGTATAAAAAAATATATGGAAAAGATGGCAAGACTGGGTTGGCTTTTGAAAAAAATTAATATATTTGGTTATGAATTTAAACGAATAGAACCTAAAGAAATAAAATTTGCAGTAACTTATTTTAGTGATGGAACTAAAGATAATGAAAATCTCTCTGAAAAAGAATTGGAATATAAGGAGTTCTGTGAGTATTCCGGTTGGAAGTTTGTAGCTAAAAAAGGGAAAATGCAGATATATTGTAATGAAAATATAAATCCTGTCGAGCTTGAAACAGATGCAGTTGTAGAGGTTGAAACAATTCATAATACTATGAAGAATAGTTTTTTAAGAGCATATTATGTGATGATTATATTAGGGCTTATAAATATAATAGGCTGGTTTGTAGACATATTAGAAAATACGATTTCAGTATTAATGGATAACTTTAGGTTTATAGGTGCATTATGTGGATTATTTCAAATAGTAATTGGTATTATAGGATTAGCAGTATATTATACATGGTACAAAAAAGCTAAGAGAAAAGCAGAGTTTGATGGTAGATTTGTTGAAACAAAGGGTGCAGGAAATGTTGAGATTGGTATGTTTGCTATTTTTATAATTTTATTAATTGGAAGTATTGGTTTTAGTTTTATAAAATTGAAAGAAAGCGACAGAAAACCGGTAGATACATATGTTAGTAATGGTGTTGAATATGAAATTTTTAAAGACGATGTACCATTAACTTCATCTGATATATGGGAGGTAGACAAAGAGTATTATTCTTCTAAGGTTACAGAATATTCTTCGATATTTGCTAATGTATATGATATTGAAGAAAATGTTATATATAATTCTGAAGAATCGTTAGATTATCCTAATATTAATTATCGTATAACAGAATTTAAGGTTTCAGGGATTAAGAATTTATGGCTTGAAGATTTATTAAAAGAGTATAATGAAAAAAGCATTCCTAAAGGAAATAATCTGCATTTGTTTTGTGATTATGTTGTAGAAATTGAAAATGAAGTATGGAAAGCAGAAAAGGTATACAGACAAGGTAGTTCATTAAGTGGTGGGGCTACAAATGGATATATCATATGTTGGGAAGATAAGATTCTTGAGATTAAATTTTCGGTATTAGGGGAAGTTGAAGATGAGATAATTAAGAAGGTTGTTGAGAAATTTAAAGATTGGTGATAACTGTTTATTAGGAAATTGAATGAATATTAAAAAGGAAAAGTACTAAGAAATTAGTGCTTTTTTTGTTGTAATAACTTAATAAGAATAAATGCAAATGCAACATAATAAAAAGTTGACAATGGGTAAAGAAAAAGATATAATAACATAAAGCTAGCATGTTGTATAAGATGAATAAGTAATTCGGATATATTGTAGAATCATATTGAAGAAGTATAAGTGTTAAAACATTATATGGGTTATGAATTGACTAGGAGGAGAAAAATATTTGATAACGAAGAGTACTATATTAGCGAAGGATATAGAATTACAGGAATATAAAGTAAAACTAGATAGTTTATGTAAGAAGATATTGTCTAATAAGATAATTCTTGCATGGATTATGAAGAATACTATGAAAGAGTATGAAAATTATGAGGTTTCAGATATTGCAGGAGAATTCATAGAAGGAATACCAAAGATATCAAAGGTATCATTACATAGAGATGAAATGAATGATGTAGTCGAAGATACCGAGAACTATGTTGATGAAAGAATAACTGGTCGGAATACGGAAGATGTAACGGTAAATGAAGGCAGAGCGACATTTGATATATTTTATACTTCTGTAGTACCTAATAAGACTAATGAAAGATATGAAACAAAGTTTAAAGAAGCACAATGGATAAAGCATTATGTTAATGTAGAGCCACAGAATAATTATTTTCCAGGTTATCCGATTGTGAAAAGAGGAGTTTATTACAGTTGTAGGATGATATCTTCGCAGTACCAGAAGGAATTTAAAAAGTCAGATTATGCAAAAATAAAGAAAGTATATTCAGTGTGGGTGTGTACAAATCCACCTAAGTATATACAAAACAGCATAACAAAATATTGGATTCATGAAGAGAATGTAGTGGGAAATGTAAAGAAAAACAATAATGACTATGATTTGTTAAATGTTATTATTATATGTATTGGAGATTTAACAGATAAGGAAAGTTATAAAAAAACGAATAATAAGTTACTGAAACTGTTGAATGTATTATTATCTAAATCGTTGTCAGTGAGAGAGAAAAAGGAATTGCTAGTTAGTGAATTTAGCATACCAATGACAGTGGAAATGGAAGGAGAGATTGAGGAAATGTGTGATTATAGTGATGGAATAGAAAGAATAGGTTATGAGAAAGGGATAGAGCAAGGGATGGAGCAAGGTAAAACTACCGGAATCAGACAATCAATATTGAATTTAATGAAGACAATGAATGTGTCAATATCAGAGTCTATGGATATGCTGATGATTCCCGAAGAAGAAAGAGAAAGATATATGAATATGATGTAGAAATAAAGTATAAAAAAATTCAGTTGTTGCAAATTCTACAACATCTAATACACTGTATAAAATAGTATTGTTAAAATCCGAGTACATATGCTATTATAGTTAGGAATAATATATAAATAATTTGTGTACATGATTATCTGACTAGAGTACATAAATAAGAACTATCAAAGTACGAAAGGAAAAATATTATGGCAACAATAAAAGCATTTGAATGTATAAAACCAACTAAAGAGCTTGCAAGTGAAGTAGCAGCACTTCCTTATGATGTATATAATAGAGAGGAAGCCCTAGAGGCAGTTAAAGGAAAAGAATATTCATTTTTAAGAATTGACAGAGCAGAGACACAGTTTGATGCAAGCGTTAGTACTTATGATGACAGAGTATATGCAAAGGCTAAAGAATTATTAGATGAGATGAGAGATAAAGGTGTATATGTTAAGTCTGATAAGAAGTGCTATTACATATATGAGCTTACAATGAATGGAAGAACTCAGACAGGTATTGTAGCTTGTGCAAGTATTGATGATTATTTAAATAATGTAATTAAGAAGCATGAGAATACAAGAGAAGAAAAAGAGATTGACAGAATCAGACACGTTGATACTTGTAGTGCGCAGACAGGACCTATCTTTTTGGCTTATAGAAGAAATGATGTAATTAATGACATTATTACTAACGTTAAGAATAATGAACCTATATTTGATTTTGTATCAGATGATGATATCAAACATGTGGGATATATTGTTGATGACGAGAATTACATTGCAACAATCGAAAGTGAATTTGCAAAGATTAATGAAATATATATTGCAGACGGACATCACAGAGCGACATCGGCTGTAAAGGTTGGAATTAAGAGAAGAAATGAGAATCCTGATTACCATGGAAGAGAAGAATTTAATTATTTTCTTTCAGTATTATTCCAGGAACAGGAATTAATGATAATGCCTTATAACAGAGTAGTTAAGGATTTAAATGGAAATACTAATGAAGAATTTATTGAAAAGGTTTCAGAATGTTTTGATATTGAGAATGTAGGTGCTAATCCATATGAGCCTAAGACTAAAGCAGAAGTGGGAATGTATCTTGATGGAGAATGGTATTGCCTTAAAGCTAAAGAAAACATTTTAAGTGATGATGCGGTTGATGGATTAGATGTATCAATTTTACAGGATAATGTGTTAAATCCTATACTTGGAATTGTTGACCCAAGAACAGATAACAGAATTGATTTCATTGGTGGAATCAGAGGCATGAAAGAATTAGAGAGAAGATGCGCACTCGATATGAAGGTTGCATTCGCTATGTATCCTACTTCTATTCAGGAATTATTTGATGTGGCAGATGCAGGAAAACTTATGCCACCTAAATCAACATGGTTTGAGCCAAAATTAAGGAGTGGATTATTTATTCATGAGATATAATACTAAACAGCGAGAACTTATTTTAAAATATTTGTCTGAATCAGAAGGAAAGCATATAAAGGCAGATGAGATACTTGAATATCTTAAGAAAAATGATACGCCGGTAGGGAAGTCTACGGTTTACAGATATCTTGATAATCTTATGGAACAGAATCTGATTAGAAAGTATACTGTAGAAGATGGACAAGGGGCGTGTTATCAGTATCTTGGAAGTGAAGGTCATAATCATTGCAAGGAGCATTATCATCTTAAGTGCAGTAAATGTGGAGAACTTTTTCATGTGTCATGTGAATTTATGGATGAGATAAGTGCACATATATTAGAACATCATGGGTTTACTGTGGATAACTCCAAAACAGTTTTTTATGGGATTTGTAAAAAGTGTAAATTACAGATTGTGTAAAAGAGTGAATGTAGTATTGATGTTGGATACATTGAAAAGTAATCGATAGAATGGTATAATATATGTAGATATAAATTGTGTATCATGTATGAAAAAGGAGGGTTTCACTATGTTAGCAGCAGTAAAAGGAAGAGTACAGGGGAACACAGTGCTAATATTTGTTTTTGACGAATGATAAGTAGTTAAGACAATTTAAGGAAATAAACTGTATTACAGTTGAAGAATTATAGTGAATTATAAAAATGAAACTCAGTTTCATTTTTTGATTGACATGATATAAAAAAAAGATTAATATAAACAAGTGTAAATTGAAACTTAGTTTCAGTTTATGCTTGTTTTTAATTATAGTTAAAACTTTATGTAAATAGTATAAAAAATAACAACAAAAAGAGGATTATTATGAAACTAACAAGTCGTTTAAAAAAGATTACATGTATTGTTATAATTTTAAATCTTATTTTTTCAGTTAGTGCGTGTTCTGTAAGTTCAAAGGATAATGGAAAGTTAAATGTTGTAACAACGCTTTTTCCGCAATATGATTTTGCAAAACAGATTGTAGGAGATAAAGGAACTGTTGAGTTGCTTCTTGCACCGGGAATTGAAGCTCATAGCTATGACCCTACACCGGCAGATATTATTAAGATAAATGAGAGTGATTTGTTTATATATACAGGTGAGAACATGGAAGTGTGGGCAGCAGATATTATAGAAAGTCTTGAAAATGAAGTAAATGTATTAAATGTATCAGAGGGGATTGAATTGATTAAATCAGAAGATGGAGATAATCATGAAGATAGTGAAAAACATGAAGATGCTGACGAACACGAAGAAAGTGAATCTGATGATGAAGATGAGCATAATCACAACGGTCACAATCACATCTATGACCCTCATATTTGGACAAGTCCTGTAATTGCTAAACAGATGTTAAATAATATATTAGAAGAAATCGTAAAAGAAGACCCTGAAAATGAGGCATATTACAGAGAAAATGCTAACAATTATTTAAAAGAATTAGATGAAATAGATTCGCAGTTTAGAACATTGGCTGATGAAGCTGATATAAAGACAATTTATTTTGCTGATAAATTTGCGATGTATTATTTTGTTGAAGAGTATGGATTTTCTTATGCTTCGGCATATGATTCATGTTCAGCAGAAACAGAACCCAGTGCAAAGCTTGTAGCAAAAATGGTTGATGAAGTGAAGAAAAATGAAGTAAAAGCTATTTATTATGCAGAATTATCTAATCATAAGGCAGCAGATACCATAAGTAAAGAAACTAATACAAAGAAGTTGTTATTACATTCGTGTCATAATGTTTCTAAGGATGAGTTTAATAAGGGTGTAACTTATGTAAGTCTTATGAAACAAAATCTTGAGAATTTAAAAGTTGGATTGTATAAATATTCAGAGTGAGGGAACACATAGTGTTTTCAAGCTGGCTCTGAACAGATAAGAAACTGAATTTTTATAATATTGAATGGAGTAGTTAATGGACAAAGAAAATAAGCAGTTAATATGTAAAAATATAACAATTGCATATGAAAGAGTTAATATATTTGAAGATGTCAGTATGACTGTGTGTGAAGGCGATTATATAAGTATTGTTGGAGAAAACGGAACCGGAAAGAGCACAATGATTAAAGGAATTTTAGGCTTAGTTCCTTTAAAGAAAGGTTCAATTGAGTACGGAGATGAGATTTCTAAAAAAAATATTGGATATTTGCCACAGCAGACAGCGATGAAAAAGGATTTTCCGGCTTCTGTAAAAGAGGTTATTTTATCGGGAAGTTTAAGTACGAGTAAGTTTTCAGTGTTTTATTCAGCAGAGGCTAAAAAGAAAGTTAAAAAAGTAATGGAAAGACTTTCGATAACTAATCTTGCGAATAAAACATTTGGGGATTTATCGGGTGGTCAGAAACAAAGAGTACTTCTTGCGAGAGCTTTAATGGCCACTGATAAAATATTATTTTTGGACGAACCAATTGCAGGTCTTGACCCGATTGTAACAGCAGAATTTTATGAGATTATTAAGGATTTGAATATTAAAAACAATCTTACAATAATAATGGTTTCGCATGACCTTGAGAACGCTATGAAGTATTCGAATAAAATTCTGCATATGGATGAGAATAAATATTTCTTTGGTACAAGAGAGGAGTACTTAGAAAGTAAATTAGCAAGAGGATTTCTTGCTAATTAGAATTAGTAAAATGAGATGGTAATTATAAAGTGATTAAATTATGATAAAAGTTAAAGATTATAAGAAATTTACAGAAATTAATTACTAAAAAATCAGATGACAGATAAATTGGAAGGAATTAGATAAATGTTTGAAGATATAATAACGATGTTTTCATATGAATTTATGCAGAAAGCCATTTTTGTTGGAGCATTAATTGCATTATGTGCCTCACTTCTTGGAGTGATTCTTGTATTAAAAAGATACTCAATGATTGGGGATGGTTTGTCTCATGTGGGATTTGGAGCATTATCGCTGGCAGTTGCACTTAATGCAGCACCTTTGTTGGTTGCAATGCCGGTTGTAATTGTTGCAGCATTTTTCCTGCTTCGCTTAAGTGATAAAGGAAAGTTAAAAGGAGATTCTGCAATTGCTTTAATATCAAGTAGTGCGATAGCGATTGGTGTTATTATTAATGCAGCATCAAATGGGTCGAATATGGACTTGAACAGTTATATGTTTGGTAGTGTTCTTGCAATGAGTGGAAGTGACGTACAGATTAGTATTATACTGGCAATTGTTGTGTTAAGTATTTTTATTATATTTTATCACAGAATATTTGCTATTACGTTTGACGAAAATTTTGCAAAAGCAACAGGTATAAAGACAGGATTTTATAACACTCTTTTAGCAGTTCTTACAGCGGTAACAATTGTTGTAGGAATGAGAATAATGGGAACAATGTTAATATCAAGTTTAATTATATTTCCGGCACTTACTTCTATGAGAGTTTTTAAAAATTTTAAAAAAGTTATTATCAGTTCGGGAATAATTTCAATAATCTGTTTTATAACAGGAGTGATTTTTTCTTATGTTTATTCGTTTCCAACAGGTGCGTGCATAGTGGTAACTAACCTTTGTATGTTTTTGATTTTTAGTGCTATAGGAAAAATATTGGGAAGATAGCAAAATATAAAAAGAAAAATGTGAAAAAACAGTGAAAAATTCGGATGTACTGTTTAAAGTGCTTGAATAGTTGAAACATTTATAATACAATTGAAAATTGTAGTGAAAAATATGTCATAACTTATATAAAATAATTATGAAAGTTATGATAAGAACTGTATTACAAATGTTAACATTAGATTTAGGATAAGAAAAGGGATAAGAAAATGAGCCAAAATAAAAATGATGAATTAGAGCTTGAGTATCTTGATGATGAAAGTTATCTTGAAGAAGACGATAACAACTCAGAAGATGAATATATAGAATTATTTGAAGAAATTGATGAAGATGAAGAATATGAAGATGATTTATCAGCAGATAAACGGAATATGGATACATATGATGATGACGAAGAACTTAATGAAGAATTTGCAGATGATGAAGATTTAGATAATGATGCTAAAAAGGTGAATTTAAAAAAAGAAAATAACAATAAAGAAAAATTACCTAAGAATGTTATAGTAAACAGAGTGATGATTGGAATGGGGATAGCGATTGCATGTTTTACTATTTTTTACGCAATCGTAATTGCTGATATGTTTAAAGCAGAACCTGCACCGGAACCTGAGACAAATAATGTTGTAGAACAGCCTTCAACAGAAGTTATTGAACAACCGACGGAAGAACCCGAAGATGACAGTGTATTTACATCACCATATCTTGATACTAACATAAGTCAGGAAGTAAAAGATATTTTGTGCGATGTTTCTTTAGACTCAATGGATTCAGGGTTGAACAAGCTAGAGTTAAGAGTCGAAAATGTTATTTCAAAAGCGGTTAATGAAGATAAAACAATTTATGAAAATGTAAGAAATATCTATGACTATTTTATCAAAAATTTTGAAGTGACAAATAAATCTTATGTAGATGAGGACGCTGTATATGACACTTGCTCGTCAGTTGACTATAAATCATATTTTGATATGGAATTGATTTACAGAGCTAATAAAGCACTTAATAAAAAATCAGGTTCGCCTGAAGATTTAGCTTGTGCGCTTACAATTGTATTTAGAAGTTATGGATTAGAAGCATATTATATTGAGGGCGAAGCTAAGATTGATGGAGAATATGAAGATAGAGGATACACAGTAGTAGCTATTGATGATGAATATTATGTATTTGATGTGGCTTATGAGATGGAAAATATTACTGATGAAGCCAATCTTGAATTAGAGTATGCTACATTTTGTAAGACATTTGATGAAGTGGAAGATATCTATAATGATGAAGGTGTAGAAGACTCAATTGATAATTTTGAAGAATTTGCTACATTACCACAGCTTACATTTGATGCGGAATTTTCAACAGATAATGGTGGAAGTACATCCGGAAGAGCAAAATACATTAAAGGTTATAGTGAAAGTGGTAATTCGACTGATGCAGGTGGCGATATTATAATAAATCTAGGTGAGAAGATATACTTAGATGGTTCAGTTAGTAATAGTGGTTCAAATACTTGGAAATTAAATGTAAAAGTATTTGACACAGAGATGAATTATGTAACAGAAAGCGTGTTATATAATGTTACTACAGATTCAAAATATAATTCGGTAACTTATACACCTTCGATTGCAGGATATGTAAGACTTAATTATATGGTTACTGATGCGTATGGAAGAACTTGCACAGTTTATACAATTGTAGAGGTTGTAGGTGAAGAAGAAACTTCCACGGATGATGAAGATACATCTAAAGAAGAGGAAAGTACAGATGATGAGAGTACATCTGAGGAAGAAGATAGTACACCTGAGACAACAAGTCCTAAATATCCACCATATGAACCGGATACATCAGATAAAACAACTGATCCAACTTCTTCGAAAGAAGAAGAGACTTCTCAAGATGAAACTACATCAAAAGATGAGGCTACAGATAATTCAGAAAGTTCAGGAGAAGTTGATAATCCGGAAGAAACAACAAGCAGCATGTAATAGTTCAGCTATGCGAAAAAATTGAATAAATATTAATAAAAAACAAATATAAATTCTGACCAGAACATTAAAAAATGTGCTGGTCAGTTTGATATTATAGTGTATAATGGAAGAAATAAACGAAATGGAGAAATATAATGGTTTTAAATGTAACTAATTTAAGTCATGGATTTGGTGACAGAGCGATTTTTAATAATGTATCATTCAGACTTTTAAAAGGAGAGCATATTGGACTTATTGGTGCTAATGGTGAAGGTAAGTCTACTTTTATGAATATTGTTACAGGAAAGTTAATGCCTGATGAGGGAAATGTTGAATGGAATAAGAATGTAAGAGTTGGCTATCTTGACCAGCATGCAGTTTTACAGCAGGGAATGACAATAGGAAGCGTACTTCGTTCTGCTTTTGAATATTTGTTTGAAATGGAAGAAAAGATGAATGAAATCTGCGATAAATTAGGTGAAGCAAGTCCGGAAGAAATGGAAGTTATGATGGAAGAGCTTGGAACTATTCAGGATATGCTTACTAATAACGATTTTTATACAATTGATGCAAAGGTTGAAGAGGTTGCAAGAGCCTTAGGGCTTCTTGAATTATCTTTAGACCATGATGTAATGGATTTGAGTGGTGGACAGAGAACAAAGGTATTACTTGGTAAGTTATTATTACAAAAGCCTGACATCTTACTTCTTGACGAGCCTACTAACTATCTCGATGCTAATCATATTGAATGGCTTAAGAGATACCTTATAGATTATGAAAATGCATTTATTCTTATTTCGCATGATATTCCATTTTTAAATAGTGTTGTAAATATTATCTATCATATGGATAATCAGGAGCTTAACAGATATGTTGGTGATTACAATAAGTTTATGGAAGTTTATGAAATGAAGCAGGCACAGTTAGAGGCGGCCTATAAGAGACAGCAGAAAGAAATAGATGATTTAAAGGATTTCGTTGCAAGAAATAAAGCAAGAGTTTCAACAAGAAATATGGCGATGTCAAGACAGAAGAAGCTTGATAAGATGGACGTTATAGAACTTAAGAAAGAGAAACCAAAGCCTGAGTTTAACTTTAGAAATGCAAGAGCAACAGGAAAAGTAATATTTGAAACTACTGATTTAGTAATTGGTTATGATAAAAATTCTCCACTTTCTAAGCCTATTAATCTTAGAATGGAAAGAGGAGAAAAGATAGCAGTAGTTGGTACTAATGGTATTGGAAAAACTACGTTTTTAAAGAGTGTATTAAATATAATTGAACCGATTTCAGGAAAAGTACATCTTGGAGATTACCTTGAGATAGGATATTTTGAGCAGGAGATTAAACCTTCTAATAACTCTTGTATTGAAGAAATCTGGGAGGAATTTCCGTCGTATTCACAGTACGAGGTTCGTTCAGCACTTGCTAAATGTGGTTTAACTACAAAACATATTGAAAGTCTGGTAAAGGTGCTTAGTGGTGGAGAGCAGGCGAAGGTAAGACTTTGTAAACTTATTAATCGTGATACAAATATTTTATTACTTGACGAGCCTACTAACCATTTAGATGTAGATGCAAAGGATGAACTTAAAAGAGCATTAAAGGAATATAAGGGTGCTGTACTTATTGTGTGCCATGAGCCTGAATTTTATGATGGACTTGTAGATAAGGTATGGAATCTTGAGGAGTTTTCGACATTGACAGTGTAAGGAAGTTAAATTAAAAAGGTATTGTAAGTAAGCATAAAAGGAGGAGCAGATGGAAAGTATATATAGCCTTCGTATTTTTGATACGGAACTTATGGAGTTTTCATTAGAGAAACGTGGATTAGAAGGACTTGTAGCTGAGATTATATCTATAAATCAGGAAAAACAACATTTGTTACCTTTGGATATGGAAGTTACAGGTAATGGTATTGTTAAGTGGTTGGAACGAAGAGTTATTCCAAAGAACCGAACCTTTGTTGATGAAATACTTAAAGTTTTGGGTCTTAGCCATAATGATAAAAAAGGGATAATAGATGTTTGTAAGGGATTATCTCTTAATGATTGTTATTGGGTTGTACCAAAAGGTTTTAGTGGACAATTTTCAAAGTATAATTTATATGAGAATAGATTTTCGAGTATGCTTGCTTTGGTAGCTTATACGGGTGTAGGGCAAAGTAGAGAAGCATTTACAACATCTCCGGAATTAACTACGAATGGTATGCTTCCAAAAGCTTGGAGATATATTGAAGATGATGGAATTTACCTTTATAAAGGTGGTACTTTTGGTGCATCTAATACAGGGCGTGAACCGTATATGGAGTATTATGCATGTCAGATAGCTGAAACTATGAATCTTAATATTGTACATTATGATTTGGAAAATTGGAAGGGAATAACTGCTTCAAAGTGTAAGTTATTCACTGATTTGGAGGTTTCATATGTTCCAATAGGAAGAATCATTAAAGAAGGTGGAATTAAGGCGACTCTTGATTATTATGATTCTTTAGGAATGGAATTTTCAGAACAAATTCGTAGTATGTTGGTATTTGATGCTTTAATTTATAATGAAGACAGACATTTTGGGAATTTTGGTATTCTTAGAGATAATCATACAGGTAAGGTGATTCAACCTGCTCCAATATTTGATAATGGATTATCACTACTTTGTTATGCAGGTGGAGAGGATGTTATTAGCTTTGAAGCATTTGTAGAATATGCAAATACGCGAACAAATCCTTATGGACTTACATTTGAAGAAGTGTGTGCAGAAATAATGGGAGTAAAACAAAAAGAACAGCTTAGAAAAATGATAGGGTTTAGATTTAAACGTCATTCAAATATTAATTTGCCGGAAGAACATTTGAAGTTGATTGAGAAATTATTAGAAAAGCGCGTTAGTGAGTTATTGGAGATTCCTACTTGCAGGTAAGTTGATAGGTATAGGAATACGTTGAATAGTTTAATATATAGTTTTAAAAACCACTTAAGGAGAAAGTCTTTAAGTGGTTTTAATTTTTTTAGAATGAAGTTGTCGATTTAATTTTTGAATATCCTTTACTATTTGTTGAACGTGTGCTATTTGCTCAATTGTTAAGTCGTTTGTTTCTATAATGCAAATATTTTGGTCGAGCTCTAATAAGTAGTCTGATGAACAAGAAAAAAATAATGCTATTTCACGAAGTTTATCAACTGAAGGAGTTATGTTGTTATTTTCCCAATTGCTTATGGTTTGCTTGCTGACGGATAATTTTTTTCCTAAGTCAACTTGACTTAAATTATGAGAAAGTCTAAGAGTTTTTAACTGTTCACCAAACATATTGATACCATCCTTTATATTAATAATAAGATTTTATAGTATATGTATATCATTGACAAAATACTTTAGTATTGTTATAATGGACTTGTGATGATTTAATATACTTTTTAGGAGGATAAAGAATGTTTGATAGTAAAAAAATATTTGAAAAAATTAATCCATCAAAGAAAGTTGTAGCAAAGCCTATGATTGAAAATAATACGGATACACAAACAAATCAAATAGCAGTTGATAATGTTGAACATACTATGTATGAAATATTTACACCTGCAATGGGGATAGGAAAAAAATTTGTGATTACAGAAAATTCTATAATATATGGAAAAGACGAATATTTATATACACAACTTACACCTATATGCATAGTTAATCCGCCTATGCCATTATCAAATGGAACAGCCTCAACAAAAGTTGGTGGTAAGGAATTAGTTTTAGCTTTTGATTATAACCAAAAAAATCGATTTTCAAAGGCGATGGTTTATGCAAATGAGAAAATTGATTTGCTAAGTGGAGTTGTAAGAAATTATAAGTATATGTTACAGTCAGAACAAGGAACAAAGATAGAAATTTATGAAGATTATGTTATAATTTATGAATTGAAAGCGGGGTTAGGTAGTATAGTAGGCAATTCAATGGCAGGAGGAGCAGATGGTAAAGTAATATATTTTACAGATATGTCAGTTTCTTTAGTTGATACAGAAAGTAATACTTCATTACAGATTGTATATAATGATACTGAATTTGTAACTATTATACTTACTAATGACCAAATGAATTTGGCACATGATATTATTACATATATAAATGATATACAGAATAATGGAATTAATGAGAATGAAATTATATTAAATAAATGGGAAAATATTAGTGGGACAGAAAAAGAATTTAGTTTAAATGGAAAAAGGTTTTCTGTTTCACAAGAGATGGATGAATTTAACTCTTATAGATTAAAATTTCAAGAATTTGCTTTGATTTGTACAGAGAATGCAAGAAGAGAATATGATAAAAAGGTACAAAATCTTGTAACATATGTAGAGTTTTTTCCGAAAATTTATTATAAATATCGTGATGTCTTGTTTAAACAGGTAATGGATATACTTATTTCAGAAGGTATATGGACTGTTACAAAAGATTTGTTTGAAAATCAGCATACAGAAAATTTTCATATGGCATTAGATGAATTTTCTGTTACACTTAAAAGTATGGAATTAACTTCACAAGCAAACCAAGAAAAAGTAGCAGGTGTTATGGGATTAGTGCCGAATTTAGTTGGAGGTGGTTTTGGATTGAAAGGGGCAGCAAAAGGAATTGCAACAGCTCAGGCATTTAATTTAGTTCGTGATGCAACAGAAAATAGTTTAACGAAAGCAGCGAGCAAAATTAATCAGGCACAGCAAACTGAATTGTATGAACGTATAAATACGAAACATATGTTTAAACTGGTGTTTCTTGATTATTGGAGAGTATTTTTGTCGCTTATTAATGTATTGAATAAGAATGGAAAACAAATATGGTGTATGAACGATGAATTATGTAATCAAGCAAAAAATGTTTTTAGTAATTTATCAAATCCAAGCTTTCCACAAGATAAAGTTACAGATGTATTTTTAGATATTCTTAAAATGAATCCATATGATATTGAGTTTTATAAATATATGTTAGAAAAATATGGTGATAATGAAGAAACGAAAGCAATCAAAAATTATTTTGGTTATTATGAATTAAGTGATATAGAATTTTAGAAATGATACAGAAAAATAAAGTGTAAAAAATATTTTTGCTAATATATAGATTATTACAAAACAGTTGTAAATAAAAATTACAGCTGTTTTTGTGTTTATATTAATTAAAAGAATCTAGATGGTTTTAGATAAGTAATGAGTTAAAATAATATATATTTGCTGAAAAGTTAATAAATGATATAATAAACAAAAATAAATATAAGGAAGTGAGTTTATAAAAGAACATATGGGATTTATTATAACAATGTGATTTTTATGGAGATTTATTTGGATTAAATATAATGTGTTATAAAGAAAAATGTGAGTATAGAAATCATACTTTAACATAGTATTATTTTGGAAGGAGAATAATTATGATATGGATTTTAGTAGCTGTATGTTTTGTGATAATTTTAGCAGTTTTTACAGCAGTTGTAATGTATTTTGTTTTAAAAAGGAGAAGTGATTCTGTTTTTGCGAGTAGGTATATTGTTAGTAGGTTTGAACCGGATAATACAGCAACTACGCTTATTGATATGATTGATTTTCATAAGAGACACAAAAGTTTAAGTAAATACAATATTGAATAAGGATTAAGATATATGGAAGAGATAAGTAATTTTAAATTTATATGGGAAGAATGGATAGTGCCATTAGTGAGATACATATATAATCAAACAGATGAGAAGTTTAGAGAATATTGTAACTTTAATATTCGTAAATTGGAAGAGTTATGTAAAAATTCAGAAAGATATTATCAATATAAAAGAGAAGAATTGAAAAGTGCTTTTTATTGTAATAATTATAAAAAAAATTCTGAAACTGAGCATTATATGGATTTTCACAAACTTAGTGCGATAATTATGTATCAACTCGAAGAACATAATAAAAGTTTGTTAATAACTGAAAAATCCCAAGTTCTATTATGTTGACAATGAATATTTAAAAAGTATAATATTAATGTGGCAAAAAATATAATTAAGAACTTAAGGAGTAATGTTACAGTGCTTAAAAATTGTACCCTATGCCCGAGAAATTGTGGCATTAACAGAAATATTAATAAAGGTTTTTGTGGTGCAACTTCGGATATAAAAGTAGCTAGAGCAGCACTTCATTTTATGGAAGAACCTTGTATAAGTGGCAAAGCGGGTAGTGGAACTATATTTTTCAGTGGGTGTAATATGAAATGCTGTTATTGTCAAAATTATGAAATATCACATAACAACTTCGGTAAAGTAATTACAGAAGAAAATCTTGCGAATATAATGCTTAATCTAGAGGAACAGGGTGCTAATAATATTAATCTAGTCACTGGGGTAATGTTTGTTCCGCATATTATAAAAGCAATTGATAAGATTAAGCATAAACTACATATTCCTGTTGTCTATAATACAAGTGGATATGAAAATGTCAGTACCATAAAGATGTTAAACGGATATGTTGATATTTATCTTACAGATATAAAATATTTTGATGATGAGATTGCTATAAAATATTCTAAAGCAGATAAATATTTTGAAAACTGTATTTTAGCAGTTGAAGAAATGATTAATCAGACAGGCCGACCGGTGTTTTATGATGGAAAGTGTTTTGATGATGAAGATGCATTACTTAAGTCAGGAACTATTATAAGACACTTAACTATACCGGGAGCCAGAAAAGATTCTATCAAGATATTAAATTATCTAGCAGAAAAATTTGATAAAAATGATTATATTTTAAGTATAATGAGTCAGTTTACTCCACATTATAAATGTAATGAATATAAAGAAATTAATAGAAAGATAACCAGCTTTGAGTATAATTCGGTTGTAGATGAAGCTATAAGATTAGGACTTGATAATACTTATATTCAGGATGTAAGCAGTGCAAAAGAAGAATATACACCACCCTTTGATTTAGAGGGAATTTAAAAGAAAGGTATTTTATTATGAGAGAGAATGCATGGAATAAATATTCTAAAGAAGATTTAATTGAACTTGAAAAGCTTTGTGATGATTACAGAGATTTCCTTGATAATGGAAAGACAGAAAGAGAATGTGTAAACATTACAATAGATATGGCGAAAAAAGCAGGCTATACAGACATTAATGATTTAATTAAGTCAGGAAAAAAAGTAGAGGCAGGAGATAAAGTATATGCTTCTTTTATGGGAAAATCAATTGTATTATTTAATATAGGTAGTAAACCTATGGAAGAAGGCATGAATATCTTAGGTGCACATATCGATTCACCAAGACTTGATATTAAGCAGAATCCATTATATGAGGAAAAAGAGTTAGTTTATCTTGATACTCATTATTACGGTGGAATTAAAAAGTATCAATGGGTTACAATTCCGTTAGCAATTCATGGTGTTGTGGTTAAAACTGATGGTAGTGTAATCAATGTTGTAATAGGTGAAGATGAAAATGACCCGGTTGTGTTTATTTCTGATTTGTTAGTACATCTTTCGCAAACTCAGCTTGAGAAGAAGGGCGCAAAGGTTGTTGAAGGTGAAGATTTAAATATTATCATTGGTAATAAACCTTTAATGGGCGAGGAAAAAGATGCAGTAAAGAAAAATATAATCAAGTTATTTGAAGAAAAATATGGATTTTCAGAAGATGATTTTATATCTGCGGAACTCGAAGTAGTACCTGCAGGAAAAGCAAAGAATGCAGGAATAGATTCAAGTATGATTATGGCATATGGTCATGATGACAGAGTATGTGCATATACATCTTTAGTAGCTATGCTTTCACAGGGAAAAACTGATACTACGTCATGTCTTCTTTTGGTAGCTAAAGAAGAAATAGGAAGTGTAGGAGCAACAGGAATGAAGTCAAAATTCTTTGAAAACACTCTTGCAGAGATTCTTAATCTCATGGGAATTTATAGTGAGCTTACACTCAGAAGAACACTTGCTAATTCTAAGATGTTATCATCTGATGTAAGTGCTGCATATGACCCAACTTATGCATCTGTTTTTGAAAAGAAAAATTCAGCGTATTTTTCTAAAGGAATTGTTATTAATAAATATACAGGAAGCAGAGGAAAATCAAGCTCGAATGATGCTAATGCAGAATATGTTGGCTTAGTTAGAAAAATATTTGAAGAAAATAATATATCATATCAGACAGCAGAGCTTGGAAAAGTAGACCAAGGCGGCGGTGGAACAATTGCTTATATTATGGCAGTATATGGAATGAATGTTATTGACAGTGGTGTGGCGGTACTTAATATGCATGCACCTAATGAAGTGGTAAGTAAGGCGGATGTATATGAGGCGATGAAGGCGTATGTGGCATTTATAAAATCCTAGAGATTGTTTTAATTTGAAAGTAGATTATAATGTAAAAAAAGTAGGTTGTGGCTTACATAAGCTACGACCTACTTTTTTATGTACTGAACATTTACAGCCAGTTTCTTTTGTATGATTTAAAAAATTTGTGATTATGCAATTTGATTTAATTTTCTTTCAAAAATATTGTTCAGAATATAGTTTACATCTTCTAAAAGATAAACATCATTTTCTAAACAAAAACGTATAGCTAAATCTGTTTCTGATGAATTACTGAGTGCATATCCGGCTGATTTTAACAAAGCTCGGGCTTCACTTATATTTAAATCAAGTCCCAAACACACTGCAATAGCTTCCCATTTTTCAACATTTCTAATATTATCTTCTGTTTGCATAAATACCCTTGATTCAAGACCGTATTCATTACAAAGAGTTGATGCTTTAAGTTTATTTTCATTAAGATATATATCAACAATTTCAGAGAAATTATGAGGATTACCATGCTTTTCATACCATTCATTACATTTATCACGTTCAGGGTCTGATTTGAGTGTAAATTTTGAAAAAGCATATTTATCACCGTCACGTTCTCTTACAAAGTGGACTTGTATAAAATTTTTAGCATCTTCACAGAATAAGTCAAGCTTCTTATTATTAGATTTTCTGTAAAATCTAGAAAAAATAGACATTTAATCACCACTTTCATTTATCTTAAAAACTAAAAGTTTTAACTGACGAATAATATAATAACACATTTTTACCTAATATAAAACTAAAAATATTGCGAATTTTTTAAAAATGCATTATTATTAATGCTATGACAATATATTTTTGTGAAACTATCATAATAACTACTTTGCGCATTTCGAATTACGACTTGGGGCGAACAATTTGGCATTCTTTGTACGTCAAAGACGAACAAAGAACGACGAATTGTACGAACAACGGAGTGAGAGAATGCACAAAGTAGTTGTTATGAGGAATTTCGCAATTATTTATTTACGATATATTTGAAAGGAATTTTATAGATGTCATCATATAATCAGGATAAAATCAGAAATTTTTGTATTATTGCACATATAGACCATGGTAAGTCTACACTGGCAGATAGAATTATAGAAAAGACAGGCCTTCTTACAAGCAGAGAGATGCAGGCACAGGTGCTTGATAATATGGAGCTTGAAAGAGAGAGAGGAATTACAATTAAGTCTCAGGCTGTAAGAACAGTTTATAAGGCTAAGGATGGAGAAGAGTATATATTTAATCTTATAGACACTCCGGGACACGTGGATTTTAATTACGAGGTATCACGAAGCCTTGCTGCATGTGATGGGGCAATTTTAGTAGTTGATGCTGCACAGGGTGTGGAAGCACAGACACTTGCGAATGTATATATGGCACTAGACCATGACTTAGATGTTATGCCTGTAATTAATAAAATTGATTTACCGAGTGCAGAACCGCAGAGAGTAATTGACGAAATAGAAGATGTAATCGGAATTGAAGCAGAGGATTCACCACTTATTTCTGCGAAAAACGGACTTAATATAGAAGATGTTTTAGAACAGATTGTAACTAAGATTCCGGCACCTAAGGGAGATAAAGACGCTCCGCTTAAAGCACTTATTTTTGATAGTATTTATGATTCATATAAAGGTGTAATCGTATTTTTCAGAGTTATGGATGGAACTATTAAAGTAGGTACACAGGTAAAAATGATGGCTACCGGTGCAACTGCAAATGTAGTTGAAGTCGGATACTTTGGTGCAGGTCAGTATATACCTTGTGATGAACTTAGTGCAGGTATGGTAGGTTACTTTACTGCAAGTATTAAGAATGTTAAGGATACAACAGTAGGCGATACTATTACTGATGCAGACAGACCTTGTGATGAGGCATTACCTGGATATAAGAAAGTTAATTCAATGGTTTATTGTGGACTTTATCCTGCAGATGGTGCCAAATATGGAGATTTAAGAGATGCACTTGAAAAATTACAGTTAAATGATGCATCCCTTAATTATGAACCTGAGACTTCAATTGCTCTTGGATTTGGTTTCAGATGTGGTTTCTTAGGATTATTACATTTAGAGATTATTCAGGAGAGACTTGAAAGAGAATATAATCTTGATTTGGTTACAACTGCACCGGGCGTTATTTATAAAGTGCATAAATCAAACGGAGAGATTATTGAGCTTACCAATCCGTCAAATCTTCCTGACCCATCAGAGATTGATTATATGGAAGAACCGATTGTAAAAGCGGAGATAATGGTTACAACAGAGTTTATAGGTTCTATTATGGAACTTTGTCAAGAAAGACGAGGAGTATATAATGGAATGGAATACATTGAAGGTACAAGAGCATTACTTAAATATGACCTTCCTTTAAATGAGATAATCTATGATTTCTTTGATGCACTCAAATCGCGTTCAAGAGGATACGCATCATTTGACTATGAGATGAAAGGTTATGAGCGTTCAGAACTTGTTAAGCTTGATATTCTTATTAATAAAGAAGAAGTGGATGCACTTTCATTTATTGTACATTCCGGTACAGCATATGAGCGTGGACGTAAAATGTGTGAAAAACTTAAGGATGAAATACCAAGACAGTTGTTTGAGATACCTATTCAGGCAGCTATAGGAAGTAAGGTAATAGCAAGAGAAACTGTTAAAGCTATGAGAAAAGACGTTCTCGCTAAGTGCTATGGTGGTGATATTACACGTAAGAAGAAACTTCTTGAAAAACAGAAGGAAGGTAAGAAGAGAATGCGTCAGGTTGGTAATGTAGAGATACCACAGAAGGCATTTATGAGCGTATTAAAACTAGATGATAAATAAGGTGTTTGTGGAAGTATGCATAAAGTGCTATTAATTATAGTTTCACAAACGCCTATAATGAAAAAATAGAATGAGGTAGGATTTTTGATATGAAAGCAGGCATATATATTCATATTCCGTTTTGCAAACAAAAGTGTTTGTACTGTGATTTTGTTTCAAACTGTGGAAGTGATGAAGATATGCGTGGGTATCAAAAGGCTCTTCTAAATGAAATAGAATCAACAGTTATAAATGAGACTGTTGATTCTGTTTTTTTTGGAGGAGGAACACCATCAATATATCCTAAAGAATATATTGGTGAAATTATGGATTTGTTAAAGAAGAAAAATGTCCTATCCCCGGATTTAGAATGTACCATTGAAGCAAATCCCGGAACTTTAAACTATGAGAAATTATGTTATTATAAAAGTGTAGGAATTAACCGAATAAGTATAGGTTTGCAGTCGGCAAATGATGAAGAATTAAAGGTGCTTGGAAGAATACATACATATGATAAGTTTATTGAGTCTTATGAACTTGCAAAGAAAGCAGGTTTTGATAATATTAACATAGATTTGATGAGCGCGATACCTTTGCAGACATTTGAGTCATATAAAGAAACTCTAAAAAAGGTAGTAGGACTTAATCCGACACATATATCAGCATATAGCCTTATAATCGAAGAAGGCACACCGTTTTATGACAAATATTATGGTGATGATGAGTTTGAAAAGTTGTTACCTGATGAAGATACCGAGAGAAAAATGTATCATTATACAAAAGAATTTCTTTTAAAAAAAGGATATTCCAGATATGAGATTTCTAATTATTCAAAAGTTGGTTATGAATGTAAACATAATCTTAAATATTGGAGCAGAATAAATTATTATGGATTTGGTGTGGCAGCAGCATCTCTTGTTAATAATGTAAGGTATTTAAATACCGATAATAGGAAAGATTATGTTCAGGCTAATGGAGATATTACTAAGATAAGAATTGAAGAGAACGAGATACTTATAAATGAACAGATGGAAGAATATATGTTTCTTGGACTTAGAAAGGTTAAGGGGATTAGTATTAAAGAGTTTGAAAGGATTTTTGAAAAAAATGTTTATGATGAATATGGTGAAGTGATTAATAAGCATTTGGAAAATGGTTTACTTGAAATAAAAGAAAACAGAATTTTTTTAACAGATAAAGGTTTAGATGTAAGTAATTTTGTTATGTCTGATTTTCTTAAATAGATATGATGGAAGAGAATTAATGCATATACAAAGTTTACCGATACTAATGTCATAGGATTTTTTAGATAGATGAAAAAGGAACAATTTATATAAGTTTTTAGACTAAAATATAGAAAGGTTAGTAAAAGTAAAAATGACAAAGGAAGAATTTATCAAAAAAAGTGAAGAAGATAAGGAATGGGCACCTGGTTGGGATATTATAGAGAATGAATTTAGTAAATTATATCCGGGTCAGGAACCGAATCATTATGGAACTAACATGGTGAAAAGAGCAATATTTGGTGGAGACCAGTATCTTGATGGATATTCTATATATACATCAGATAATGGATACAAGCACATTGTTACATTTGGAATGACAGAGCTTTATGCAGATGAGGAGGCTTTTGGCGGAGAATGGAATAAATGGGGATATGAGATGACAATTAAACTCAAGGAAGATAATCCGGAAGATTGTTTATGGGCACTTGATATGTTAGGTAATCTTGCAAGATATACATATACAACCGAAAGATTTTTCGAACCATATCAGTATGTAAAAGGAAATGGTGAATCTTTACATGTAGGTATTGATTCTAAAATAACGGCACTTATTTTAGTACCGGATACAGAACTTGAAACGAAGGACACAATTTATGGAGAGACTGCATTTATTCAGCTTGTAGGAGTTACGGAAGAGGAGATAAATGCTATATTAGAAGATAGAAATAATATACATATTTTGATTGAAAATATGAAAAAAGATAATCCTCATTTGGTAACTGATATGAAGAGAACAAAGTCATATATTTAAAGTTTGAAGAAGAAAGGAAATATAAAAATATGAAAAAAAATATAAAAAAAACAGCGATAACTTTGAGTGTATGTGTAATTGCATTATTTGGGATGATGGCTACGGGGTGTGGTGCAGATAAAAAAACAGAGAACAAAGAATCACAGATAATAAATGAAGAATCTTCTGAAAAAAATTCAGAAGAAAAGTCAGATGATGAAGAAAATAAAGAATTAAATGATAATTCATCACTTTCAAATTATACAGAGCTTGAAGATTTAAAAGAAGAAAAAAGAACACCTTTTTTTAAAAATATATTTTTAAATGCAACTAATTATTTGGATTTAAATGGTGATGGTGTGGAAGAAAAAGTACAGTATGAATGTGCATTTGATAAAGATTATCAATATGATTTTTCTATAAAACTAGAAGTAAATGGAACTGATTACAGTTCTATGATTGGAAAGCTGGCAGTAGAAAGTACATCAGATGAAATAGAAGTAACTTTTCAGAAACCAATGACGGACTATAGGTATTCTGCATATTTTTATGATATTGATGAAAATGATGAATATGTTGAAATTGCAATATTTGATGAAGGTCTGACAAGTGAAACTTTTACACATTTCTTTAGATTTACCGGTGAAAAATTGAGTTATGTTGGTTTTATACCGAAAATGCTTTTTAGAGATGATTGTTATGGTGATGGTAAAGGATATATTTTTACAACAAAGAAACAATCGTTAGGAACATCATGGCCAACTAATGTTAAGTATGTACTTAATAATGAAGGTAAGTTGGAAGAAGTAAAGGGATGGAGATATTATGCTCCTGCAATTGATGCATGGAAAAAAGAAACTCATAAAATTTTAAAAGAAGTTGAAGTTTATACTGAACCTAAGGATGATGCAGAGAAAATAACTATATCGGAGGCTAATGGTCCCGTCGAATTTTATATTACTGATAATGAGAAATGGATAGGTGTTAAGAATGATAAAGATGAAATCTATTATTTAAAAATGAAGGATACAAGTACTTTGGATAGTAATGAGCATATTGATGATGTCTTAGAATTCGTTCGTTGGTTTGAGTAGAAGTTATTATGGAGGAACTGTTACCATAAAGTATAAAAAGACTATAAAATGCTTGTTATTTTGATTTAAGATAGGTATAATAGTCAAAGTATGTTTAATAGGAAATGGAGGATTAAAGATGGGTGAAGTATACCATGAACAGCTAATCAAGAAGAAAACAACGTATATAGATTATGTTATCAGAGCAATTTTTGTAGTGCTTTGTTTTTTACCGGCGCCATTTTTGTTTTTTAGTAACACATTGCCTTATGCGGTGTTATTAATTTTGGCATTAGGATACCTTGCAAAATTTATGTTTCAGAGAACTGATGTAGAGTATGAATACTTATACCTTGGTGGAGAATGTCAGTTTGACAGGATTTGTGGGAGAACAAAGAGAAAAGGCTGCGGTAAGCTTGAGATGGATAAGGTTGAGATAATTGCTCCTGAAGATTCAGAGAAATTAGAGGAATTTGAACGACAGGTTCATAAAGTAAGAGACTTTTCTTCACAGGATTTAGAAGTAGAAAACAGATATGTTGCATTTCAAAGAAATAATTCGAGTCTTATTAAAGTAATATTTGAGCCGAATGATTCAATAATAAAAGAAATGAAGATGATTTCACCAAGAAAAGTCTATTTAAGAGGTGAAAATAGTTATTTTTAACAATTGACAGTTAAGTATATATCTGATAAAATTTATGAAATTATAAGAATTAGGACTGTATTTTTATGTACAGTCCTATATAATTACAAGATATTAATATAACAGTTCAGAGTCAAGCTCGAAAACACTACGTGTTTTCTCACTGTGGCGTATTCGCCAAATAGATTTGAATAAATAAGATTTCACGAATGCGAGCATTCGTTATATCTTATTTATTCAAATCTGCTTGACTCTGAACAATAACAAATATGAAAGAGAGGACGATTAGAAAAATGGGACAGATTGTTGGCGAAGGAATTACATTTGATGATGTGTTATTGATACCTGCTTATTCAGAAGTGACCCCGAACATGGTAGATTTATCTACAAACCTTACTAAAAAAATCAAACTTAATATTCCTATGATGAGTGCTGGAATGGATACTGTTACTGAGTATAGAATGGCAATTGCTATGGCTAGACAGGGTGGTATTGGTATTATTCATAAGAATATGTCTATTGAAGAACAGGCTGATGAGGTTGATAAAGTTAAACGTTCTGAAAATGGAGTTATCACAGATCCTTTTTATTTATCACCAGAGCATACACTTGAGGATGCTAACAACCTGATGGCTAAGTTCAGAATATCAGGAGTTCCGATTGTATCAGAAGATAAGAAGTTAGTTGGAATTATTACTAATCGTGATTTGAAATTTGAAACAGATTTTAGTAAGAAGATTAAAGAGTCAATGACTTCAGAGAATCTTGTTACTGCTAAGGAAGGAATTACTCTTGATGAGGCAAAGAAGATACTTGCTAAAGCCAGAAAAGAGAAACTTCCAATAGTAGATGATAATTATGTTCTTAAGGGACTTATAACTATAAAAGATATTGAGAAGCAGATTAAATATCCATTAGCTGCTAAAGATGCACAGGGAAGACTTCTTTGTGGTGCAGCAGTTGGTATTACAGCTAATATTATGGACAGAATCGATGCGTTAGTTAAAGCTAAGGTTGATGTTATCGTAGTAGATTCAGCGCATGGACATTCTAAGAATATTATTGAGACAGTTAAGAAAATTAAAGCAGCATATCCGGATTTACAGGTAATTGCAGGTAATGTAGCAACAGGCGAAGCTACAAAGGCTCTTATTGAAGCAGGTGTTGATGCGGTTAAAGTTGGTATCGGACCAGGTTCAATATGTACAACAAGAGTAGTTGCAGGTATAGGTGTACCGCAGATTAGTGCTATTATGGATAGTTATGAAGTTGCTAAAGAATATGGTATTCCTATTATTGCAGATGGTGGTATTAAGTTCTCAGGAGATATGACTAAGGCTATTGCCGCTGGTGCTAACGTTTGTATGATGGGTAGTATGTTTGCAGGTTGTGATGAGAGTCCAGGAGAATTCGAGTTATATCAGGGAAGAAAATACAAAGTATATCGTGGTATGGGTTCTATTGCTGCTATGGAAAATGGTAGTAAGGACAGATATTTCCAGACAGACGCTAAGAAGCTTGTTCCTGAAGGTGTTGAAGGAAGAGTTGCTTATAAAGGAAATCTTGAAGATACAGTATTCCAGCTTATAGGTGGTATTCGTTCAGGTATGGGTTACTGTGGAGCTAAGGATATTGAGACACTTAAGGAGACAGGAAGATTTGTAAAAATTTCTGCGGCTTCTCTTAAAGAAAGTCATCCACATGATATTCATATTACAAAAGAAGCTCCAAACTATACAAGAGATGTATAAAAAGGTATATTTTTAATAGAATAACCTTATCGGAACAGATTTATAATTGAATAGATTTATATGCAAAATAGTGTTAGAATATTATATATATTTTAACACTATTTTTATTATTAGGAAAAGAAAGGATAGTTATGATAAAGAGATATGTTTTTGGAGAGCCAATAGGTACGGATGCGGTTATATGTGAAATTTCTATTTCTACGGATGAGATAAATGAACTTAGGTATTCAGATGGAAGTTTTAGTTATGATATGAGTGAAGATACTAAAGTTTATGGGTTAGGAGAAGCTAATAGAGGCATTAATAAAAGAGGATATCGTTATGTAAGCTTTTGTAGCGATGAACCATCCCATACAGAAGATAAAGAATCATTATATGGAGCACATAATTTTATCATTATAGAAGATAAAGAAATTTTTGGTGTGTTTTTTGATAATCCTGGTAAGGTGACTTTTGATATCGGATATGAGGATATCAATAAGATAGTTATAACACCAAAATATCCTGATATGAATGTTTATATAGTTAATGGTGATGATATTCTTGATATAGTAAGACAATTTAGAAAATTAATTGGTAAAAGTTATGTTGCACCAAAGTGGGCTTTTGGTTTTGGACAATGTCGTTGGAGTTATGAAACATCGGATAGGATAGATGAAGTAATAAAAGGTTATGAAGAGAATGATATGTTAATCAGTTCTGTTTATATGGATATTGATTATATGGAAAGATATAAAGATTTTACTGTTAGTGATGAAAGATTTCCGAACTTTAAAGAATTTGTTTCTAAGGTAAGAAATGAAGGTATAAGACTCGTACCAATTATTGATGCAGGAGTAAAAATTGAAAACGGATATGATGTATATGAAGAAGGCGTAAATAATAATTATTTTGTTAAAGATAAAGATGGAAATGATTATGTAACTGCTGTATGGCCGGGATATACACATTTTCCGGATTTCCTTAATAAAGAAGCAAGACAGTGGTTTGGAGATAAATATAAAATTCTTTTGGATGAAGGGATTGAAGGTTTTTGGAATGATATGAACGAGCCTGCAATTTTTTATTCAAAGAATAAATTAGAAGAAATTAAAAAAAGTTTATCAGAAATTGATATTGAAAATGATGATGATAAACTACTTGATATAAAATGGAAGTTTAATGAACTTGCAAATAATGGTGATGATTATAATGCAATGTATCACAATATTGATGGAAAAGTGGTTAATCATGACAGAGTGCATAATTTGTATGGATATAACATGTCGAGAGCAGCAGGTGAGGCATTTGAAAAATTATCACCGGATAAAAAGATTTTAATGTTTTCACGATCTTCATATATAGGAATGCATAGGTATTCGGGAATATGGATGGGAGATAATTGTTCTTGGTGGTCGCATATACTTCTGAATTTAAAGATGTTGCCGAGTCTTAATATGTGCGGATTTTTATATATTGGTGCTGATGTGGGTGGATTTGGAAGTAATGCTACTGAAGATTTGGTTATGCGTTGGATGGCGTTAGGTGTATTTACTCCGTTATTTAGAAATCATTCTGCACTTGGAACACGTAATCAGGAATGTTATCAGTTTACAAGAACTAAAGACTTTAAGAATATTATTGATGTCAGATATCGATTATTACCATTTATCTATGATGAATATATGAAAGCTGTCCAAAATGATGATATGATGTTTAGACCATTGGCATTTGAGTATTCAGAGGATAAGATGGCAATAGAAATTGAAGACCAGCTTATGTTAGGTGAAAATGTTATGATTGCACCTGTTTATACTCAGAATGTTACAGGGCGTTATGTGTATTTACCTGAGAATATGACATTTGTAAAATTTGTCAAAGATGGTGAAATAGTAACTGAAAAATTAGATAAAGGAGTTCACTATGTTAATGTTGAATTAAATGAAGTGCCTTTGTTTATAAGAGAGGGAAAGAAAATTAAGGTTGTGAAACATTCTGTTATAACTGATAATAATTTAAGAAAAGAAATTATGGAATGTTCTATTGAATACAAGGAAGAAGATTTTGAATACATTGGTTAGGAGATGAGTGCACTTGTCTAATGAAATGACAAAGAATGATATTAAGAAGATTGAAGAGGAGATAGAGTATCGTAAGGTTGTAGTAAGAAAAGATGCAATAGAAGCTGTTAAGGAAGCAAGAGCTCATGGGGATTTAAGTGAGAATTTTGAATATTATGCTGCAAAAAGAGACAAGAATAAAAATGAAAGCAGAATAAGATATCTCGAGAGACTGGTAAAAAATGCAGTTATTATTGAAGATGATACTAAAGAAGATGAAGTTGGTTTATATAGTATTGTAGATTTGTATTTTGAGGAAGATGATGAAATAGAAACCGTTAAATTAGTTACTTCAATAAGAGGAGATTCAATGAAAGGAAATATTAGTATTGATTCGCCACTTGGGAATGCCATAAAAGGACATAAGGTTAATGACAGGATATTTATTAAGGTGTCAGATGATTATGGGTATTATGTGGTTATAAAAAAGATTGAGAGAACTAAAGATGATGGGTCGGATGAAATTAGAAGTTATTAAAATGATTTTAATAGAAAGGCTTGGTATATGATATATAATAAAGAATTTGATTTAATAGAGTTCAGTGATTTCGTAGATAAGGGGGTATCTCCGTTTCATGTGGTGAATGAAGTTAAGGAGATGTTAAAGGATGAGGGTTTTTCAGAGTTAGAGATGACGAAGGATTTTGAGATTAAGAAGGGTGGTAAGTATTTTATTGATGTTTATGATTCTTCTTTGATTGCATTTACGGTTGGTAAGGATTTTCAGAATAATAAAGGCATAAGAATTACGTCATCTCATACAGATTTTCCTTGTTTTAAGATAAAACCTAATATGATTATTAAGTCAGAGGTTTGTGAGGGGCTTTCATATATTAAATTAAATACTGAAGTGTATGGTGGACCTATTTTAAATACTTGGCTTGACAGACCGTTAGCAATAGCAGGAAGAATTGTTTTAAAAGGTGAAGATGCATTTTCAGGAAAAACTATTCTTCTTAATTCTAAGAGAAATTTGCTTACAATACCTAATCTTGCAATTCATATGAACAGGGATGTTAATAAAGGATTTGAGCTTAATAAGCAAAAGGATATGCTACCTGTAATAGGATTAAATAATAAGTTTGAAAATGATTTGGATAAACAGGAAGATATCTTGGAAATGATTTTTGAAGAAGATTTTAATAATCAAGGAATTAATAAAGAAGATATTTTGGATTATGAATTGTATATATATTCGAGTGAAGAAGGTTGTGAGCTAGGGCTTAATGAAGAAATGTTTCAGGCTCCAAGACTTGATAATTTAACATCTGTTTATGCCGAGGCGAAAGCTATTACTAAGGCTTTAAGAAATGATGGAATAAATGTTGCAATGTATTTTGATAATGAAGAGATAGGAAGCAAGACAAAACAGGGAGCAGCTTCTAATATTATGATGCTGTTACTTGAAAAAATTTACAATTCTATGGGGTATGAAAGACAAACACTTTTAGAAGATTTGTTAAAGGGAACAATGATTTCCTGTGATGTGGCACACGCACTTCATCCTAATTCACCTGAAAAATCTGACCCTACTAATAAGGTTATGTTAAATAATGGTATTGTTATCAAGTTATCAGCAGCTCAATCTTACTCAAATGATGCTATCGGTACATCGATAATTAAGCATATATGCAAGGAAAATGAAGTACCATATCAGGTGTTTGTAAATAAATCGGATATGGTGGGAGGTCAGACTTTAGGGGCAATAAGTTCAACAATTATGCCTATTAGAACAATGGATATTGGAATCCCGCTTCTTGCGATGCACTCTGCAAAAGAATTAATGGGAATAAAAGACCAAAAATATTTAGAAAAGTTTTTGACAGGTTTTTACTCTTAGAGTATGATATAAAGTGATGATGAAATGAATTGAAAGGACAACTTGATAATGGAAAACGAAAAAGTATCTAAAAATTTTATTGAATTAATTATTGATAAAGATTTAAGTGAGGGACATTGCAAAACTGTTCAGACAAGATTTCCGCCTGAACCAAACGGATACCTTCATATCGGACATGCTAAGTCTATATTACTTAATTATGGACTTGCTGAAAAATATAATGGTAAATTTAACATGAGATTTGATGATACAAATCCAACTAAGGAAAAGGTTGAATTTGTTGAGTCAATTAAAAAAGATATTGAATGGCTTGGTGCGGATTGGGAGGACAGACTTTTCTTTGCATCAGATTATTTTGGTCATATGTATGAGGCAGCAGTTAAGCTTATTAAGAAGGGAAAAGCATATGTATGTGATTTGTCACCGGAAGAAATCAGAGAATACAGAGGAACACTTACCGAGCCTGGTAAGAATAGTCCATACAGAGACAGAAGCATTGAAGAAAACCTTGAGCTTTTTGAAAATATGAAGAATGGTAAATATGCTGATGGTGAGAAAGTATTAAGAGCTAAGATTGATATGGCTTCTCCTAATATTAATATGAGAGACCCTATTATTTACAGAGTTGCACATATGACACATCACAGAACAGGGGATGAGTGGTGTATTTATCCAATGTATGATTTTGCACACCCAATAGAGGATGCTGTTGAAGGTATTACACATTCAATATGTACATTGGAATTTGAAGACCACAGACCATTATATGACTGGGTTGTTAATGAACTTGAATATCCACAGCCACCTAAGCAGATAGAATTTGCTAAATTATATTTAACAAATGTAATTACAGGTAAGAGATATATTAAAAAGCTTGTAGAAGATGGAATTGTTGATGGTTGGGATGATCCAAGACTTGTTTCAATTGCAGCTTTAAGAAGAAGAGGTTTTACACCTGAGTCTATTAAGATGTTTGTTGATTTAGTAGGTGTTTCTAAGAGTAACAGTTCAGTTGATTATGCAATGCTTGAGTATTGTATAAGAGAGGACTTAAAGACAAAAGCTCCTAGAGTGATGGCAGTATTAGACCCAATTAAGTTAGTAATAGACAACTATCCTGATGACCAGGTTGAATATTTTGATGTTGTAAACAACCCTGAGAATGAAGAAATGGGAACCAGAAAAGTACCATTTTCTAAGGTGTTATATATTGAAAGAGAAGACTTTATGGAAGAACCACCTAAGAAGTATTTCAGATTATTCCCAGGTAATGAAGTAAGACTTATGAATGCATATTTCGTTAAGTGTGAAAGCTTTGTTAAAGATGAGAATGGTAAAGTTACAGAAGTTCATTGTACTTATGACCCTGAAACAAGAAGTGGAAGCGGATTTACAGGACGTAAAGTAAAAGGAACAATTCATTGGGTAAGTGCAGCTCATGCAGTAAAATCAGAAGTTAGATTGTACGAGAATATTGTGGATGAAGAAAAAGGTAAACTTAATGAAGACGGAAGTCTTAATCTTAATCCTAACTCAAAAGTTGTAGTAGAAGAATGTTACATTGAAGAAAGTATTAAGTCAGCTAAGAAAGAAGATAAATTCCAGTTTGTAAGAAATGGATTTTTCTGTGTGGATTTAAAAGATACAACAGATGAAGCGTTGGTATTTAATAGAATAGTGTCATTAAAGAGTTCATTTAAATTACCATCATAATGGGTTTTTACACGGCTTTTTGTGCCGCAGGCAGCACAAAGTAGCTTTATCGCAGAGCTGAATCTGAAATTCAGCTCGAGATTCCTTCAGTATTAAAAATGTCTGCGGAATGGAGATTATTATGAGTGGTATTTTTTCAGGATTATCAAAATTAGGATTATATGGTATTGAGGGCGTTGAGATTTTTGAAAAAGATGAAAAAAATGATTTTTTAGAAGAGAATGCGCGAAGAGAGCAAAAAAAAGCTGATAAGAAAAAAGTGGTAATTGATGAAATGGATACAATATATGATAAAACATATATTTGTCCGGTTTGTGATATTGAATTTAAGAGTAAAACTGTTATGACAGGAAAAGCAAAATTGGTTTCTATTGATACAGATTTAAGACCAAGATATCAGGAAGTAGATTGTATTAAATATGACTGCGTTACTTGTGATAATTGTGGATACAGTGTTTTAACAAGATATTTTGGTTCTTTATCATCATCACAGATAAAGTCTATAAAAGATAATATTTGTGATAATTTTCAAGGTGTTGAATTTGGAAAGAATATTTATTCATATGATGATGCAATTACAAGATATCAGTTGGCGCTTGCTAATTCAATTGTAAAGCATGCGAAAAACAGTGAACGTGCATATGCATGTCTTAAACTTGCATGGTTATACAGAGGTAAGGCAGAACATTTAGATGAAACCGAAATCGATTATGATGCGTGGCTTGAAGAGTGCAAAAGTGAAGAGAAAAAATATCTTGCAAATGCATATGAAGGATTTAAAAATGCAATGCAGAATGAATATTTCCCTATTTGTGGAATGGATGAGCCTACACTTATATATTTAATTGCTGATTTGGCAAGAAGAAATAAAGATTATGAAACTTCAGCAAAACTTATTTCGCAGCTTATTATTTCAAAAAATACTCCAACTAAAGTTAAAGAAAGAGCAAGAGATTTGAAAGAGATAATAAGACAGGAAGTAAAAGAAGGAAAGTCGATGGAATGATTATTATATAGGTATAATGGAGGGTAGCAATGAAAGAACAGTTATATACAATTCCGGTAAACGATGCATTTGCTAAAGATATGGAATGTCCGATTTGTGCAATGTATAAAGAACTTGAGAAGAATGCTGTTGAATTTACCATGGGACCAAGTTATATGGAGGATGATGTAAGAGAAGTTACAGATAAGATTGGATTTTGTACAGACCATGTAAGAAAGCTTTTGCAAATGGAGAATAAGCTTGGAATATCATTAATATTACATTCTCATATGGTAAAGACTAATAAAGACATTGAAAAATTATCTTCACAGAGCACAAAAGCAAGTACTTTATTTAAGAAAAAGGATATAAGTCCATTGACATCATATCTTAAAGATTTGAATTCTTCGTGTTATGTATGTAACAGAATTGAAGAAACATTTAAAAGATATATAAGAACAATTCATTATTTATGGTCAAATGAAGAAAGCTTTAAAAGAAAATATGAGAATTCAAAAGGTTTTTGTACAAAACACTACCAGGATTTACTTATAGAAGCAACAAAGAATTTAAGTGGTGCAAAACTTGATGAATACATAGAGGTTACAAATAAGATTTATCTTGATAATATGAAAAGAGTGACAGATGATTTAGAATGGTTTATTGATAAATTTGATTACAGGCATAAAGATGAACCATGGAAGAATTCTAAGGATGCATTACCACGAGCTATTATTAAAACTGTTACGGTAGATGGGAATCTTGAAGAAAATAAATAAAAAAATGCAGGTATAATGCCTGCATTTTTTATATACTAAAAAATTATTTATCTGTAGTGTCTGATGACTTGTCTTCAGTTGTAGCTTCGTCTTCAGAAGTATCAAAATCGTCTTCTTCATCAACGAATGTATCTGCAATCTTAACGTCAACATTTACTTTGAAATCGTCTGAAGCCTCTTCTGATTTATCATCTCTTGGGATTGATACATATTCACGTTCATTTTTATTATCAAGGAAATCATTATCAAAGTCATCATCAAAATCATCATCCTCATCATCAAAATCGAGGAAATCATCATCAAAATCATCTGTAGATGCTTTATATTTATTGTAAATAGCTATTCCTCCTGCAACTGCTGCTCCGGCAAGGGCAGTAAATAATAATGCTTTACCTAATTTCTTTGCCATATTAAAACTCCTTTCTAAATTATGTTTATACTATTGTAATACTATTTTCTGGAAAAATAAAGTAAAATTATTATAAAATAGTATATAATTTCTTTACTATTGTATTCTTCCATTTTAAATGATATTCTATGTATTGAAATGGAGGAAGATATGAAGAATTTAAATAAAAAGATTGTTTTTTTTGATATAGACGGAACAATATACAGGTATGGCGAAAACATTCCGAATGATACATTGGAAGCAATAAAAAGTCTCAAACAAAATGGTCATCTTGCAATTATTTGTACAGGCAGAACTAAGTCGATGATATTTCCGGAGATACTCGAGATTGGATTTGACGGAATTATAGCAGGTGCGGGAACTTATGTTGAGTTTAATGGTAAAGTTTTGGATGAATACAGAATGAGTGATGAACAGGCTATTGAAGTTATTAGTGTTATGAAAGAAAGTAATATAATGGCAATTCCGGAGGGAATTGAAGCAATTTATTTTGACACAGAGCTGATGCCGGAAGAATATGTACCAATTTATGAATTGTATATTGAAAAAGTCGGAAGTAGTGCCATTGCTTTAACTAAAGATATGAAAGTTAATATATCAAAAATAAGTGGAAGATATCTTGAAGGCACAGATAGGAAAAAATTTATTAATCGTTATGAAGAAAGTTTTAATATAGTAAATCACGGGAAGAATTTTATAGAGATGATTCCAAAAGGTTATTCTAAAGCAGTAGGAATTGAAAAATTAATAAATGAACTTGGTATTCCTAAAGAAAATACGTATGCATTTGGTGATGGGATGAATGACTACGAGATGCTTAAGTATGTTCAGTATGGTGTTGCTATGGGAAATTCTAATGAAGAATTTAAAGCTATGATGGAATATGTGACAGAGGATTTTAACAAAGGTGGAATATATAATGCACTTCATAGATTTGGATTGATTTAAGATATTTGAAATAGTATTATTACATTATTACGTTATATCTAATTCCTCAAAACATTGCAGGCACGCTTTCGCTGCATGAGTCTCGTAGTACTACATAATGTGCCAAAAGACGGCACATAAGTAGTGACGGACTCATAAGCACCTGCGTATGTTTTGAGGAATTAGATATAACTGTTCTACTGTATCATAAAATTACAAATATCTATGCGAGTTACATTTAGAAAGGGTATATTACGAAGTAATATATAAGGTTACTTAAGATGAGGATTTTTAACGAAGGTGATTGTGTCATAGTTGAAGATGTTAGTGAGTTTGACATCAGGCAGACTCTTGAATGTGGACAGTGTTTTCATTTTGAAAAGCTTGATGAAATGGATTATGCCGTAGTTTATAAAAAACATCTTTTAAGAATTAAACAGAATGGAAATGTACTTAAGTGTGAAAATACATCAGTAGAAGAGTTTGAGAATGTGTGGAAGTATTATTTTGATTTAGACAGGGATTATAAGTGCATTCAAGAAGATTTAATTAGTGCAGATGAAAGGCTTTTAGAAGCAATTAAAGAAAATAGGGGTGTAAGAATTTTGAACCAGGATTTTGCAGAAACACTGATGTCCTTTATAATTTCTCAAAATAAACAAATTCCACACATAAAAGCAATTGTGAAAAGTTTATCTGAAAAATACGGTGATTACCTTGGGTCGATTAATGGAATGGATTTTTATGCATTTCCGGATGAATTACAGATTAAAAAAATTAGTGAAGAAATGTATAGAGAGTGTAAGACCGGTTTTAGAGCTCCATATTTATTTGATGCCGGGGTTAAGCTTAATTCAGAAGATTTTAATTCAGAAGGGTTAAGAAATATGGGATATGATTTAGCAAAAGAAAAATTAATTACAATAAAAGGTGTAGGGGAAAAGGTTGCTAATTGTGTTCTTTTATTTGCACTTGGGTATAGAAATGCATTTCCTGTAGATGTCTGGATTAAAAGAATAATGGAGCACATGTATTTTGAAAAAGAGACAGATAATAATGAAATAATGCGATTTGCAAAAGAAAGATTTGGGGATTATGGAGGGTACGCACAACAATATCTTTTCTATTATGCAAGAGAGAAAAAAATGAAATAGGTGTAATATATTTTAGATTATAAAAATATATTTAGTATGACTGATAAAAATAGTGTTAATAATTAAACTAATAACACAAAAACGAAAAAACAAGAAAACGAAAAAAAATAAAAGAATAAATAAGAAAAACGGATAAAAATAAGTTAAAAATCCTATTTTTAGACCTTGCGGTTTTACTATATAGGAATTAATATATTAACTATGTGTTAGCACTCAAAGGTTAAGAGTGCTAATAAATCAAAAAAAAGAGAAAGAATTGGAGGATTAGGTAATGAAGTTAGTACCATTAAATGACAGAGTAGTATTAAAGCAGTTAGTTGCTGAAGAAACAACAAAATCGGGGATTGTTTTACCTGGTCAGGCAAAAGAAAAACCACAGCAGGCAGAAGTTGTTGCAGTTGGACCTGGCGGGGTTGTTGATGGAAATGAAGTTAAGATGGAAGTTAAAACAGGAGATAAAGTTATTTATTCTAAATATGCAGGAACAGAAGTTAAAATTGATGATGTAGAATATATTATTGTCAGACACAGTGATATTCTTGCAATTGTTGAATAGTTACAATAATATTTTTAATAGTTGAATTATAGGAGGCAAAAAATGGCAAAGGAAATTAAATACGGAGCAGAAGCTCGTAAATCATTAGAATCAGGTGTTAACCAGTTAGCAGATACAGTTAAGGTGACACTTGGACCAAAAGGAAGAAATGTAGTTTTAGATAAATCATATGGAGCACCACTTATTACAAACGATGGTGTTACTATTGCTAAAGAAATTGAGTTAGAAGATGCATTTGAAAATATGGGTGCACAGCTTGTTAAAGAAGTTGCTACAAAGACAAATGACGTAGCGGGTGATGGTACAACAACAGCTACAGTTTTAGCTCAGGCAATGATTAATGAAGGTATGAAGAACCTTGCAGCAGGAGCTAATCCGATTATCTTAAGAAAAGGTATGAAGAAAGCTACAGATGTTGCAGTTAAGACTATTGCAGAAATGAGCAGTAAAGTAACAGGAAAAGACCAGATTGCAAAAGTTGCAGCAATTTCAGCAGGTGATGAAGAGGTTGGTAACATGGTTGCAGATGCTATGGAAAAGGTATCTAATGATGGTGTTATTACAATTGAAGAATCTAAGACAATGTTAACTGAACTTGATTTAGTAGAAGGTATGCAGTTTGACAGAGGATACATCTCAGCTTACATGGCAACAGATATGGATAAGATGGAAGCAGTATTAGATAATCCATTTATTCTTATTACAGATAAGAAGATTTCTAATATTCAGGATATTTTACCTGTACTTGAGCAGATTGTTCAGTCAGGAGCAAAATTATTAATCATCGCTGAAGATGTTGAAGGTGAAGCATTAACAACATTAATCGTTAATAAGTTAAGAGGAACATTCAATGTTGTTGCGGTTAAAGCACCTGGATATGGTGACAGACGTAAAGAAATGCTTAAAGATATCGCAATTTTAACAGGTGGTCAGGTTATTTCAGAAGAACTTGGTTTAGACCTTAAAGATACTACAATGGATATGTTAGGACGCGCTAAATCAGTTAAGGTTCAGAAGGAAAATACTGTAATCGTTGACGGTGAAGGCGAAAGTGCTGATATTGAAGCAAGAATTGCTCAGATTAGAGGACAGATTGAAGAGACAACTTCAGATTTCGATAAAGAAAAATTACAGGAAAGACTTGCAAAACTTGCAGGTGGTGTTGCTGTAATCAGAGTTGGAGCTGCTACAGAAACAGAAATGAAGGAAGGAAAACTTCGTATGGAAGATGCTCTTAATGCTACAAGAGCTGCTGTAGAGGAAGGAATCATCGCAGGTGGTGGTTCAGCTTACGTTCATGCTTCAAAAGAGGTTGCTAAGCTTGTTGCAACACTTGAAGGTGATGAAAAGACAGGTGCTAATATTATTCTTAAAGCACTTGAAGCTCCATTATATACAATTTCAATGAACGCAGGTCTTGAAGGTTCAGTTATTGTAAACAAGGTAAGAGAATCGGAAGTAGGAATGGGATTCGATGCGTTACATGAAGAATATGTAAACATGGTTGAAGCAGGAATTCTTGACCCGGCAAAAGTTACAAGAAGTGCATTACAGAATGCAACAAGTGTAGCTTCAACATTATTAACAACAGAATCAGTAGTAGCTAACATAAAAGAAGACGTTCCGGCAATGCCAGCAGGTGGAGCAGGAATGGGAATGATGTAATATAACATATCGGAAGAAAATCAAGCGCCAACCCGTAAGGGTTGGCATTTGATTTTAGCCGATATGTTAACGACGAACCGAAGGTTTGGAGTTACGAATAAAAAAGTATAGAAAAATCAAGAAAAATTCTGATTTCGGAATTTTTCTTGATTTTTTTTGATATAACTATTTGAAATGATAGTAAAAATAGAAAATGGAGGCTTGTTATGGTTGAGATACAATAGCCGGTTTCATAAGCAGGTTAAATAGTGTAGGCGCGTTTTACTGTATCGAAAGGTATGATGACACGTCTTTTTTATAAAAAATTTGGATGATAAATAACAGATGATATGGTAGAATATTTATGATATGAGTGGATGTTAAGGCACGCTCAAATTTGAATTTGGCGAGGAGAATATGCGATGAAAGTCTATGATATTTCTCAAGAAGTTTTTAGTTGTGAAGTATATTCTGGTGACCCTATACCGGAGAAAAACGTGTTGAAATCAATGCAAAAAGGTGAAGTATATAATTTAACTGCATTTAGCATGTGTGCACATAACGGTACGCATATAGATGCTCCGTTTCATTTTATTAGAGATGGAAAAACAG
>JAFQCK010000023.1 GCA_017416465.1 Lachnospiraceae bacterium
AAATAATGTATATGAAAATGCAACGGTAGATAAATATGTTATTATGCCGAATCACATTCATATGATTATAACTATTCACGGGACGATGAAGGCATCGTCCCCTACAATAAACACAGAAAATATCATACGTTCATTTAAAACTATGGTAACAAAAGAGCTGGGCAACTCCATCTTTCAGCGCTCCTTTCACGACCACATAATCCGTAATGATGAGGACTACAAAAAAGTCTCCGAATACATCGGCACAAATGTACTAAGGTGGGAAAGCGATTGCTTTTACAAATAGAAAACGGATGTACTACATCCGTTTTTTATTATTTGCCAAGGCGACAGGCTCTTTCCTTTGACAAAAAAGTCGCAACACAATGAGCGTCAGCTTTTACTTTATCTTAATACCTTCTTCAAAGTCTTCAGGCGAAAGCTCTATTTTATCCAATATTCTATACACCCTGAAACAACTGTAGGCAGACTTGAGAATTTCTCCTACTTCTTCATCGCTAAAGCCTTTATAATACAGCTTATTTATTATTTTCATTCCAATTTTATCAGTTTGTTTTTCTCTTTTAAATATCTTCATATTATGCAACACCTTACAGATAACATCTTATATATTACATATTTATTATAACTTGTGTATACTATACTTGTCAATAATTTTTTGGAGTGAAAGTATGCAGGAATACGGAAAAATTATAATAAAGCTGGATGAGCTTATTAAGGAAAAAGGATTGAGCAAGAACCGCTTTACACACGAAGCGATGATGCAACACACTCAGCTTAACAGATTTTGCAGAAATCAGATAACGCAGCTTGATATTGATGTACTTGCAAGAATTTGTACGGTTTTGGATTGCGAAATCGGTGATTTGCTGGAGTTTATTCCTCCGGAACAAAAAGATTAATAATACATTTTGTAAAAATGAGACTGTATCATCTGATATGGTCTCTTTTATTTAACCTTCAGAAGGTTGTCCCTATACAAAGGCACCACTATCCCGAATCGGGATATAAATATTATACCAATACGGTATAATATTGTCAAGAGGGATTATTATGAGATTAAAACAAATACGCAAAGAGCGAAACATTACCCAGTTAAAACTTGCTCTTGACCTTTCATTGAATCAAAACAGTATAAGCCGTTACGAATCCGGTGCTCACGAAGCAGACTATGCAACATTAATTCGCATTGCCGACTATTTTAATGTTTCATTAGACTATCTTTTGGAGCGTAGTGATGATTCTTCTCCATTTCGTAAATAAGCGGATGTAATACATCCGTTTTTTATTTTGATTAAAAGAAAAAACCTAAGCCCAATAAAAAACACTCAATCAAATTTAAAATCCATTAATATAAGTGTATTATATCACATTTTTGCCGAAAAATCAATCGTTTTGATTGTTTTATCACCCGATTTAATTGTCGATAAAAACTGTCATATTTATTATAATATATGACAGAGGTGAGCGTATGAAAAATGAGAATTTTGATGTTTGGTTAGGCATTGGTCTTAATATTCTTCATTACAGAAAAGAACAGGGAATGACTCAGATGCAATTAGCAGAAAAATCCAATATCAGCAAAAACCATTTGCAACGAATCGAAACTGCCGCTTGTTCTTGTACTTTAGATACGCTTATTTCAATAGCCAATGCATTAAACATCCCCTTAAAAAAATTATTTGAATTTAAGGATTAAACAATAAAAAATATGGATTTACCAAAACGAAAAAGGACAAGGCTGAAGGGATATGACTATTCTTTGCCGGGTGCGTATTTTATAACAATTTGTACGAAGGATAAAAAGTGCATATTGAGCAAAATTGTAGGGGACGATGCCCACATCGTCCCGCAAAACAAGTTATCCCGCACAGGAGAAATATGTCTA
>JAFQCK010000148.1 GCA_017416465.1 Lachnospiraceae bacterium
AGTGCCGAATGGTTCTTGCCGTGTCGTTCCATTCGATGTTGCTTTCCGTATCAGTCACAACGTCAGCCCTCTGTAAGTAACCTTTCGAGGCTCAATCGCATTGCAACCCTACTTGCTCGCTGTCTACGCTTAACAACTGTCATTACTAACAGCTACTCAAGACTCGCTACTAATCGGCTGGCTAGACCTTAATTAGACAGGATTTTCACCCGTTTGGTTAATTGCCCTTCGCTGGGCGCACGACTGAAAGTTTCCGTTCTCTACAAATCCGAACTTGCGGTCTAACTGTGAGATAACTCACTATCAAATCAGCTCAACATAATTATCAATGCATTATGGTGTGTTTACTTTATATATTTACTTCCTTCTTTAATGCTTAAATTACTCATTTCATCTTTGTGCCTATCTATAAATTCACTTACCCATACCGCATTTGTTTTTGAATATTCTCTTAATGCCCATCCTATAGCTTTGTTTATAAAAAATTCATCTGTGCCCATACAGTTGATGATTATTTCGGATAAAAGTTCTGTATCTGTTTTACCTTTATATGCCAATTGATGCTGTATTGAAGTTCTTTTAATCCAGATGTTGTCATTCAATGACCATTCAAGCATTAATTCTTTTACCCTTATATCTCGCAAACCTATATCACCAATAACTTTACATAAAAAATCAATCGTGTCCCACCAAGATTTAGATAAAATATACTCTTTGATTTTAGATATATCATCAAAAGTTAAAAATTGCTTTAACGCAAGAAGATAATCATACACAAGATATTGAAGTTCTCTATGATTATCTATATAACAACAATCTAAAAAATTCCAATCTATCTTTTTTGATTTCTTTTCTAACTTAATAAACTCTTTATACAATTCTTTTCTTTCAGGTGTTGCTATTCCATAAAAATCAAATTGATTCTTCATGTAATTTGCCATAGATACAGCCTTTTCTTTATCTTCATGTGAATCAAATAGTTTTTTCATATCTTCATACTTTCCCATTTTTTCGATACCTCTCAAATCCTAATTCTTTAGTCGATTATATTTTAATTTAAAAATCCTTACAAATTCAAGTTTATCTAACTGTTTGACCTATTGGAATTTATGCTTCTATGCAATAATTATATATTCAAATTAAAATTCGCAATCTGTTTTGCTGGATGAAACTTTATTAATCCAATTTTTACTAATCTTCCTTTAATAGGCAATTTAGTTTCATATAAACAATTGACAGCATCTATCAATTTACTTTTATCAATTTCTCTTGTTAATTGACAATCTGGTTTCCATATTCCTTTATCAAAAAAATCAATGGGTAATAATTTGGAAAACTTATCACATTTTTCTCTTATTTCGGATTGCAATCTTAACAATTCCATACCCACAGCCATATCTATATTTAAAAAAGGCTGTTCATTTGGATAAAAACTATATGACTTAAAAACAATATTCATTGTTTTTGTTTGTTCAGCTATATTTCTAATTACATCTATTACTTGTTCTTCTTCCAAAGTTTCATACATAGCAAACTTTATATGCGGATTATTCTCGGAATTATATAAATAATCATCCACTTCTTTGAGCATCAAATTCTTCCATAATCCTCGGATCTTTTCATCCGTTTCTTTATCGAAATAACCAACAATCGCATATCCCATATTTCTTACTCCTACAACTTCATGTTTTTATCTGTTCGACCTATTCAAGTTTATCTAACTGTTCTACATATTGGAATTTATCTAAATTTCTCTAAACGGAATAATTGTTCTTCATCAACGACATCAATACCATTTTTATATGTATATCCCATTTTTTTATAGAATTCACATGCCGTAATGGAAGCAGGAATTTCTATACGCTTTGCTCTTAAAAAGTATTCATCATTTTCTAGCGTTTCAATTATTTTTCTTCCAACTCCCTTAACTTGATACTCTGGTAAAACAAAGATGTTAAACAAACTACTTTCATCTTCTTTTCCCCAGTACGAACCAATTGCTCCACAACCTACAATACATTCTTTATCACAAACAACATAAAAATGTGTCCAACTAGCCCTTTCAATCACACCATCTGGAGTAAACATTTTCACATCGTTTTCAATATACTCTACTGAATAATCTTTTATATTTGTCATTCTTAACGTGTTGATGATTAAGTTAGACACCTCATCTGCATCACTATTTTGAAATCTTCTTACACTATAATTATCCCTCATATTAACCTCCACAAATTCAAATTTTCACTCTCATCATAACATAACTTTTATTCAAAAAATAACCTCTGCATAATATTTAATATTTTATTTAACATACAACTACTCTATCAAGCAAATCGTCATAATCCATATATAC
>JAFQCK010000149.1 GCA_017416465.1 Lachnospiraceae bacterium
AAATATGTAGAGAAAAAGTCAAAAATATGGTAAGATTTTAAGCAGATGTGAACATCGGCTTTGGGAAGTGTATTCATTTTTCGAAGATAAGGCATTTGCTTGGATATTTATAGGGGTAAAGAGTCAGAGTAAAGAGTGGTATAGAAAGTTTTGATGCCAAAACAGCGACAACAATACAAAAAGGTAATTTTGGAGAATATAAAGCAGATTATAATTTAGTAAATAATAAAAGTTTGAAAGATGCAGGTTATGATTTGGAACCAATAGGAAGGCCTGCGCCAACATCTTTAGATGATACTATAGTTAAAGGTATAGATGGACTATATAAAAATAAAAATGAAGATTCTCCGATTAAGTATGTTATTGACGAAGCAAAATTTGGACGTTCAAGGTTGGGAAAAACCGAAGATGGTAAACAAATGTCAGATGAATGGTTAAGAGGTGACATAACAGGAAATAATAGAATTTTAGATGCAGTAGATGGAGATGATGAACTGGCTGAGGAAATTATTGATGCTCTAGAAAATGGACAAGTAGAAAGAGTGTTAACGAAAGTCGATGCCGAAGGTAATGTCCGTACATATAGATTGGACTCTACAGGAAAAAATATAGGTACATGGCCATAAAATATATTATTAAAAGAGGTTTGCAATGAGAGATTATTTATGTAATGAAGAGTATTTAAATTCAAAAATAAAGTTTAATGATGAACAAATACTTAAGAAAATGGAAAAAATATATTCTATTTTAGAAGATGTAAAAAATGGTGTACAGAGATATCCAAAGAAAAACGAAGAAATATTATTAGATTCAAGAATTCGTACATTTCAGCTTATTTTTGAAGTGATTAGAGCACAATATTCAAATGGTGCAAATGGTGAAAAGCTAGAAAAATATTATATACAAGGTCTTGATATTTTACAGGAAATTGGACTTTGTAAAATAGGATTTGTTAATACGATACAATATGTGGCGTTGGGAATTTTGTTAGAGATACCTAACGAGAAGATTGAACAAATTATTAAACTTGCGGATAAGGAAGTATTGGATGATATTATTTTTGATTTTTTCGCTAGCGCATATGGGTTAAGTAGGCGTGTGCGATCAACTAAATTTCAAAAAGAAAATCCGTATAAGAAGATAAAAGATATTATAGAAATTGCAGTGAAGAGTCAAAATGAAGCATCTGCAGAGTTGGTAAATTATGTAATTAATGATTGGCTTAAAGGACATGCAGATTTTGAATGGACAACTGCTCATAAACGACCAGGGTATGTTGGTTTATGGAGCTTTGAAGCAGCAGCAATTGCTAAAATCTTCAATTTGGATGATTCGAAGTTGAAAGATGATAATCATTATCCGTATGATTTAGCCCACTACAAAAATAATATGACATTTAATAAAGAGATTGATTATGTTGAGAAAGAAATAAATGTTAATGTAGAAATAGAAAAATTCATTCCTGAAAATAAAGATTTGGAAGAGATTGTACCAAATGAGTTCCGTGATGAAATCAATCAGTTACTTGTTGATTTTTCGGCTCTTGAAGATAAAGAATTTTGGGAAAAATATAACCTTATCGAACTTTGGTATACAGTTGACGATTACAAGAAGGATAAGAATAATAAAGAAATTATAGGAAGTATAGTAATTAATCAGTTGGTAGATTCAGAATATATACTTCAGCTTGATTATAAAGAAGAAATTGAAGATTATGTTGATAGTATGAAGAATTACTGGAAAGACCAAGACATTAAACTTGTTCGCTTTGAATTAGATAATGATCAGTATTATTATGCGAAGGTTCCTATTTCCTGTAAAATAGAAAATATATATGAAGTTAATATTTACGAATAGAATCATCTATTTTAATGCTTCCACAGAAAAGTTGTTAGTATGTGGGAGCATTTTGTATGATAAGTAGTTGTCTTTTTTTGTATACATATTAATGTTATTAAGATATAATATTGGTGTTGTATATGTGAGACCAGCTATGGAAAGTCAATAGTTATTTCCAAACAAAAAATGTATCAACAGGGTCAGCATTATAATAAACATGGAAAATTCATGGGATATTCCGGAAAAAAGGAATACGAGAAAGCAGCTAGAGAGTTTTTTGAACAAAATAAGGATGTAGCAAATATATACGAAGGAGTGTGGAATAGTTCACGTGGTGGTCAAAGTGGTCAGAACCAAATTATTATAAGAAAAGATGGAAAGCAACTAATTATTAATAAAGCTTCAGGACAAATTATAGATTTCTATGAAGGAACAAGTTTAGATGGATTTATTAATATAGAAAGGGTACAATGAAATGAAACTTTCTTGTGGAGAAATTGAACCAGGAATAAGAATCGGTAATTTTCTGATTGGTTCAAGGAAAGAAGAGGTAACTTCTAAATTAGAAGATAATTATAAGGTATGGGAAAGAGAAGACGGTTTTTGTATATATACCTTGGATAATTTTAGATTATGGTTTGGAGTTAATGGGGAATTAGAACAAATAGGAGTTTCAAAAGGATTTTTGGGAAATTATAAATCTATTTGTATTGGATCTAATATGCAAGATGTGATGACTAGGTTTGGAAAGTATGAAAATGATGGAGATGTGTATTTAATATCTGGTTTGGATGGTATTTGCTTTGAGTTGGAAGATGTTGATGATTGGGAAGAATTAACAGCACCTATCGAGTGGATATTTGTTTATAAATGTTAATTGCACCACAACTAAGCCTCTCTTTTGAGGGGCTTAAGAAAAGATTTTGAAGTATTTTTGCTTGTTATACAAACTTTACTGGTTCATACGGTTTACCATCTCTTAGGATGGCATATATAATGGTAGTTAACTTATTCGACACGGCACCAACAGCACTTAGATGATGTTTACCCTGACTTCGTTTCTTTTTATAATAATCATTTAAAGGGTTATCATGAAAAGAACAGCAACAGGCGGCAAGGAATATGGCATGTCTGAGATATGGTGAACCACGTTTTGACATATGATTTCTGGTAGAGCAGAATTCACCGGATTGTTTGACAGTGGGATCAATACCTGCATAAGCTACTAAAGATGCTGAGTTTCTAAATCTTTTAATATCTCCAATCTCACTTAAAATGCAAGCTGCAAGAATAGGTGAGATATTCGGAATTGTATGTAGGAAACAATCAAAAGTTTCGTAGTATTTAAGAATTTCTGCATCAAGTTCAGCAATTTGCTGATTTAGCAGATTTAATCTGTCAAAAAGTTGTTTTAGCTGGAAAGAAAAAGCATTTTGTGCTATCTTAATACCAAAGGTATTAGTTGCAGCTTCTTTAACAGCTATAGCTTTTTCTATGGTAAGCTTGTTGTGACTTTTATCTTTTATAAGGGAATACAGTTCATCGACAGGAGTGTTAGCGATTTTGTCAGGGGTGATGTAAGTTTCTAATATACCTGTTGATGTGCTGCCCCACATATCAGAAAATAGCTTTTCGTATTCAGGAAATATTTGTTCAAGAATAGTATTAATACGTAGCTTAATCTGTGTTCTGTCAGTAATAACACTGTCACGATAACGGCAAAGCTGTCTCATGGCAAGTAATTTTTCGTCAGTAAGGGATGTAGTAGTAAATTGACCAAAACGAATGACTTCAGCGATTAGGAAAGAATCTTTGGAGTCATTTTTAGTTTGACGGATATACATACTTCTGAGACTGTCAGACTGGATAGGGTTGATTACATAGATGGTGTATCCTTTTGATTTTAGAAAAGAATAGATTGAATACCAATAATGTCCTGTTGCTTCCATACCAAAACAAACATTAGAATTACTGATGTTTTTAATGAGATATTCCATTAGTTTATCAGCACCCTTGTGAGTGTTAGGAAAGCGACATGAACGACCAATTAATTTTCCTGAATAATCAATAATAGATGCTTCGTGATGATTTTTACCAATATCAATGCCTACGATGTACATAAAAAATCTCCTTTCGTGAGTGTTGTAAGTAGATAGAATCCTCACATCAATGCGGGTTACAATCTGGTTAGATATGCGAAGTACAGTAATTTTACTGCCAATATCCAGCTAATACGCAAAAGCCTGCAAAGCAGAGGGAGCAGTCTTACTGGCGGGGGTCACAGAAAGTGCCTCAAGAGTGGTGACGCACACCTCTATCTATTACAGGATTATTTTGATATAGGAATGAAGAATAAGCAATAGATAAAATAAGACTGCTTTTAATTCCTATGTGTTTAGCATACCAGAGTGGTAATTCGTCTAGATATGATAGAACAGGCTATCAGTCGAATGGAAGAAGTAATAATTTATTTGGAAGAGATAGGAGTACAAGAAGGACAACCAATCTGACTGAATGGAGAAGAAGCATAAACAACCAAGATATTCACAATGAGATGAGACTCTTTTTAGGAGATGATTATGTCAAGATAGATGCTGGTAAATGGAGAAGTCTTGATGGAACTAGACAATTTAGAGTAAAACCAGATGACTATTTAGGAAATCATGGAATAGGTCAACCGACCGTACCAAATACACCTCATGTACATTTTGAGTTTTTGACTCCAAGAAGTAATGGAAATGGTTTTGATGTAATAAAAAATATTCATGTACCTATTAAGTGATTATAGTTGGAGAATGAAAATATGATTGAAATGTTAAAGAATAATACGATGTCATTTCTCTTAAAAGTAGATACACAAGGTATTGACGAAATGCTGAAGTATATCGAAACAGTTTCAGAAAAAAGCAAAGAATATATTCCAATATTATATTTAGGACAAGAAAAAAAATTTGCAATAAAGCTTGATTCTGATGTGGATGAAATGTTAATTAGTGAAAATATTGTAGAAATGTGTATGGATGAAGAAGAATTAGAGTATTTAGAAGAGAGATTAAAAAATTCTCGAATAAATAAATGCTTTTATCCAGCAGAAATATGTGAAAGAAAGTATAAGAATAAGTGTGCTACTATATATTGTGAAATTATATCTTAAGTGTGAGATATTACAAGCAGTATTGGTATGAAGTTTAAGAAGTAACAAAAACCAGCAAGGATAATCCTAACGATTTCCTGCTGGTTTTTACGTTGTGTAGTAGTTATCATTTCAAATCTGCTAGTTCCAGAATAATGGAAAATCCATATTGAACAGCCATTCTAAATAAAACAGCAGTATAAGCACATTCCTGAGAGTGAATGGCATCAATTAATTCATTAAAGAACTTGCGTTGTTCTAATGGTAAATCAAGAGTTTCGTATTTATCCATCATCTCTTTGTGATGGTGGTAGGCTTTAAGATAGTTCTCATCTTTCATAAGATTATCGTATACATTGTTGTGTTCACGTTCTTCAAGATGACACTGTACCAGCTTGAAAAAATTTGTATTATTCATCGTGTGTTCCCTCCTTTGACAACGCACGATACTTTATAGTCAAGAAAATAGCTATTCATATAAATGAACAATAATATCAATATTATTTAAAGCAGAATAAACAAAGGGTGGGAAACTGGTTTCTATATATATTTATTATGTCTCAACGTAAGAAATCAAAATTGAATATTGATTCTAAGATTCAAAACGCATTGTTTTCATAGCACTTGGTGCTGTGAAGACAATGCGTTTTTTGCGTAATTTTTAAACAATGTACAGTGCAGATTATTTGTAAGCGCCTAATAAAAAGGCGTCCTATATAATAATCCTCGCATCCACGTAAATCTTTGCGAGAATGCGAGAAATTTACTCTAGTATTATTGTAAAGTGCTTGCGCTTCGCTGCTACATGGAGCAAGTTTTTCAAACTGTTCATCTGTCCACTCTTTTGATGGACGTTGTTCCGGTAAAAATTTCAAATATTTATAGATGTTTAGGTTGTGTGCTTTTGTCATTTCAACCATAGTGTACACAGTGAAGAGGTTACATATCAGGTTAGGTGTTTTATTGTTGGCATAAATAATCAAAAATTTTTTGGGAATACTAATAATTGACTATGTACTTATTGACTTCAAAGTGATAAAATTGAAGTCTGAAAGTACAAATGGGAGGTGATGGTATGACCGACTATGAAAAGATTGAAGAATTAGCAAGACAAAATAATAATGTCTTTAAAACACAAATGGTTATTGAAGCCGGGATTAGAAAAGAGAAAATTCGAGAAATGTTGGAGAGTGGTCTGATTGAGAAATTAGGGCATGGTCTTTATTCTCTTAGCCGAGAAGATGTAGATGAATATTATGAGTTCCAGCAGAGATGTCCGAAAGGAATTTTTTCTTATGGAACATCTGCATATTTTTGGAATCTTTCCGATAGAGTACCCAATGTACTAAGTTGTACGGTGCCAAGAGGATATAATACATCCAGACTAAAGATTGATATAAAAGTAAAATATCATTATTTACCGGGGAATTTGTATGACATCGGCATCGTAGAGATTATATCACCACAGGGAGCAAAGATTCGTGTGTATGATAGAGAGAGAACCATATGTGACTTGATAAGAGATAGAAAAAAAGTGGATATGCAGCTATACAGTAATGCATTAAACACATATTTTAAGAGTAGGGAAAAGAACATACGAAAATTGTTGAAGTATGGAAAGGAATTTCGTATAACTGAAGAATTAGAAAAATACATAGAGGTATTACAATGAAAAGTGCAGAACAGATAAAAGGTGCTGTTAAAAACATAGCAAAGAAAATGAATTTGAAACCACAAGAAGTTTTACAAATATTTATGTTTGAAAGACTAGTGGAACGGTTGTCTATATCGAAATATAAAGAGAATTTCATATTAAAGGGTGGGTTGCTCATTGCATCCATGATTGGTATTGCAGAAAGAACTACAATGGATATGGATACAACCATTCAAGGTCTTTCTATGACAGAGGAAGAGATAGAAAAAATAATAAAAGAAATTCTTGCTCTTGATGTGGAAGACGGAATTCACTTTGAATATCAGGGAATGCAGCCAATAAGAGAAGACGATGAATATAATAATTTCTGTGTATCAATTTGTTCTATGTATGGGAAAATGAAAATCCCAATGAAAATAGATATTACAACCGGAGATAAGATTACTCCAAGACAAATTGATTATGGTTATAAATTTATGCTTGAGGATAAGAGTGTGCTGGTAAAGGCTTACACTTTAGAGACAATTATTGCGGAAAAATATGAAACGGTTATTAGAAGAAATATAGGTAACACAAGAGCCAGAGATTTTTATGATTTGTTTATGTTGATAAAAATCAAGAAGGATGAAATCCACTGGAATGTTTTAAAAGAGGCGGTTTTGGCAACAGCAACCAAAAGAGACTCTTTGGAAGAACTGACAGAATATAAGGAGATAATCGAAGACATGCAGGAAAGTCAGTTTTTAGAGCGTATATGGGAGAAGTATAAGGAAGAAAATACATACAGCGAAGGAATCGCATTTGCTGATACATTAAATATTGTATTGTGGATTGGCAAGGAACTGGAAAAGTATTGATGGGATAAAGAGGTAGCGTATGAACTGGAAGAATAGAGAAAACTGGCTCTGTGCAATTAGGTATGAATCAAAGGGGACAGAGGATATTGCTTTTTATGATGGGGGATTTGAAGATGTTTAAGAGAAACTTATGAAACATTTTTAGTAGGGGGTTGATTGTGTAGAATAGTTTTTTGTTTAGTTGCAACAAATGCACCAAATCAAACACTTCCTAAATCATTACAAGGTGTATTAAATGATAACGAAATTTATATAGGAGGCAAAGGGCATGCAGAACAAACTATAATGAATAATAAAGGAGATAGATATACAATTATTGCAGATGGAACGTCACGTAATATATGTAAGGATATATGTCAACCATTGTTAGAAGCGGATGGATTAACATTAGGTGGTCCTGTGTATAATGGAAGAAGTGATAAAACACCATACAGACAATTTTGGAGGTAGAAATGAAACAGATTATTAAATACATTGAACTAATATCAAATAGTAGTTTTATACCTTGGTTTTTAATGAATAATTTCCCGGAAGGAATAGATAATTCTAACGAATGTTCTTTGATGGAATTAATTCAAGAAACATGTATCTTAGATAAAGATTGGATAGACAAATTGACAGGGTATTATGATGGGATTTTTGATGAAAATGATGGTTATATTAATGCTCCGAATTCAGTTGTGATTAGTTTATCAAATGGGGATGAATTGTGCGTGGAATTTCACCCTGGGGATACAATATATTACATAAATGGTAGTCAAATTGGTTGTACGGGACCATCTTATATGATTAGAAGTATTTCGTTGACGCAGTTTATTGAATATACGAGCAAATTGAACGCTAGTGAAAAAATATTGTTGTTGCCAATGGTTAAGATAACTTTTGAGGAAAAAGATGAATTAAAGAATGTTATTAATTCGATTTTGTCTACAGTAGATATGCAAGGATGTAGTGTTGAGGATGTATCAGCATGTATCTTAGAAAATAGTCTTGAATAATATATTTTGCTACTATTATGTTTTTGTTTAAGGCAATTCAAAATCACAATTGTATCTTTTAAGACTTAAAGGGGCTGTCGGAAAATAGATAGTCCATAACAGCTGAGGCTGTGACATCAAAAGTCACAGCCTCAGCTAAATTTTTCCCTAAAAAGAGAAAAAAGATGGCTAACGACAACCATCTTCTCTCCGTTATATGTTATAATA
>JAFQCK010000150.1 GCA_017416465.1 Lachnospiraceae bacterium
AAATATGTAGAGAAAAAGTCAAAAATATGGTAAGATTTTAAGCAGATGTGAACATCGGCTTTGGGAAGTGTATTCATTTTTCGAAGATAAGGCATTTGCTTGGATATTTATAGGGGTAAAGAGTCAGAGTAAAGAGTGGTAGTGAGAATTTACAACTCGGAACAAAAGAATTAAATGAGCTCAGAAATAAATTAGGAGTTCCAGAAACGAATACAGTAGCTGTTGGAAAAACAGATGTTAAAGGTTTGGAGAATATTATTTTTGAAGGTGGATCTCCAGCTGTAAGAAGAGCAGCAGGGTTACCAGATATTGATATAATTTATCCTTATAGAACAATTAAGTCAAGTGGCAAGATTCCGTCAGCTACAAGACATGCTGAGGAAGTTGTTGCAAATGAGTTTGTTAAGGCAGTTGAGAAAATAGGTTTAGAACCTGAAGATGTAGTTGGAACATTAAGAATTCATCAATCAAATCCTAAAGGCGTATGTCCAACTTGTCTTAGTGGTTTGGGAAATCCAATGAAAGATTCAGGAGTTATAAAGCAATTAAGTGTTAAATATCCTAATTTAGTTATAGATGTTACATCTGAAACTGTGGAAGGTATAAAGCCTAACGGACGATTAAGTTTTAAAGTAAAAAATGGTCAATATATTGAATAAGAAAGTAGGTAAGAAATGAATAGATTTAATAGTTTAATTGAAGAAGCTAAAGAAATATATTTATTGGAGTTATGTGAAGTAATAATAGAAAAGATAGCAAATTGCGAGGGTTATGAAATTACTGTTGAAGCGATAGAAAAATGTTGGGAATGGATAAAATTAAAAAATATTGATGCAGATGACCTATATTTTTATTTAGAGAATTTAGATGAGAAAGATATTATGACATATATGCAAATTGACCAAAACGATGCTAATGAACCTGTTTGGATGTGTATTGCCAATGCTTTAGCATATATAATCAGAGATGCTTATCAGTATGAAAAACAAGAGTTTATGCCGGAAACAATAGAATGTGTTGATGATGAAACAATAGACAGTTTTTTTGATAATATTTCAAAAGTACTTGAGGGTAGTTCTTTTATTGATGAATTTTTAGATTATATGTTAAGCAACTATTCAGATAAAAATAGTCAATTATGTGTTGATATATTAGATATCAAGAAATTTGTTAAGAATAATATGAAGTAATACTATTATTTTAATTATGTCTCAACATAAGGACACCCAACCAAACTAAACCATTGTCAATAAATTAATCTGAATGGCTCTCACCGAAGGTGATGGAATCCATGAAGATTAATTTATACCTAGGGCGAAATTTTGCGTCTGGGTGTACATAAGGACATTATAACTTAATAACGTTTACAAAAACTATAACGCATTATGTTTCATAGCATTTTGTTACTATGAAGATAATGCGTTTTTTAGTGCGAATTTGAAATTGTAAGATTTTCTATTTCATATCCAATAACTCCCAAACAATAGAAAATCCATATTGCATAGCCATTCTAAATAAAACTGCAGTATAAGCACATTCCTGAGAGTGAATGGCATCAATGAGCTCATTAAAGAACTTGCGTTGTTCAAATGGTAAATCAAGATTTTCATATTTATCCATCATTTCTTTGTGATGCTGATAGGCTTTTAGATAGTTCTTATCTTTCATAAGATTCTCGTATACATTGTTGCATTCACGTTCTTCAAGATGACACTGTACCAGCTTGAAAAAATTTGTATTATTCATTGTGTGTTCCCTCCTTTGACAACACAAGATACTTTATAGTCAGAGAAATAGCTATTCATATAAATGAACAATAATATCAATATAAATTAAAGCAGAATAAACAAATGGTGGTAAACGGGTTTCTATATATATTTAAATATGTTTCAACGTAAGAAATCAAAATTGAATATTGATTCTAAGATTCAAAACGCATTGTTTTCATAGCACTTGGT
>JAFQCK010000151.1 GCA_017416465.1 Lachnospiraceae bacterium
CTGGGCATTTCCCATAAAAGGGAAGGAATGGGATATTAGCTCAGTCGGTAGAGCACTTGACTTTTAATCAAGTTGTCCGGGGTTCGAATCCCCGATGTCTCATTAAAATAAGACAGTTGGAGTGTTTGAGAAACAAGCATTTCAGCTGTTTTTTGATATATATAATTATATATAATCGAAAGAAATTGTAGTCAATATGTAGTCAAAATAATTATGGGGCATAAATTAGTAATAAAAATAATTTAAGAAAAGGATTAATATGAAAAAAAATATTTTAATAGTTGATGATGAAGAGGATCTTTCATTTATAATAGCAGAAATGATTGAAAATTATGGATATAAGACAGATACTGCAAAAGATAGTGATGAGGCGTTTGAAAAATTGTCTGTTAATACATATCATTTAATTCTAATTGATATTAATCTTCCGGGAAGTTCAGGGTTTGAATTATGCAAAGAGATTAGAAAGGTTTCTACGGTTCCTGTAATTTTTGCGAGTGCCAGAACTAGTGAGACAGATAGGATTAGTGGATTTGATTTAGGCGGAGATGATTATATACCTAAACCTTATTCAATGAAAGAATTATTAGCGAGAATTAATGCTATTGTTAGAAGAACTTACGGCTTTATTGGAGAAGAAAAAATTGTTAAGTTTGGAGATGTAATTGTAAATATAACTTCTCGTACAGTTACAAAAAATGAAAAAATAATAAGTCTCTCTTTAAAAGAATTTGATTTATTAGCTTATCTATGTGAGAATAAGAATATTGCAGTTTCTAAAGAAAAATTAATTTCCGAAATATGGGGCGCATTTTCAATTGTTGAACCATCAACCCTTACAGTTCATATAAGGTGGCTTAGAGAAAAAATGGAAGATAATCCTGCAAAACCTGAGTATATTAAAACAGTATTTAAAGTAGGATATATGTTAGAGATAAAGGAAGAGAATAGTATTGAAAAATAAATTATTTAGATTATCATTCATTGTTATATGTTTAATAATATTTGTAGTAGTATATTTTTATTTTGATGAAAAGAATATTAATTATGAGGATGAAAAATCAGAACAAATTGTGGCTATTAATGAAATTAATCAGTTAATAAAGCAAAAAGAATATGAAAAGGCCGAAGAAAAACTGGAATATTTACAGGAAGAAATAAGAGAAACTAATTTATCAGAGAACAGATTAGATAGTTTATATATTGTCGCAGGAATTTGTATTGGATTTATAATTCTCATAAGTGGTTATATTTATTTAAATATTTTAAGACCATTTGATAAATTAAAGAATTTTGCAGAAAAAATTGCACAGGGAGATTTCGATATTCCATTAGAATATGAGAGAACTAATTTTTTTGGTAAATTTACATGGGCTTTTGATTCTATGAGAAAAGAAATAATAAAAGCAAGAAATAACGAGCATGAAGCTATTGAAAATAATAAAACAGTAATTGCTACACTTTCTCACGATATAAAAACTCCAATAGCTTCAATAAGGGCATATGCAGAAGGTCTTGAAGCTAATATGGATACAACAATAGAAAAAAGGGCGAGATATTTGAATGTAATTATGAAAAAATGTGATGAAGTTTCAAAGTTGACTAATGATTTATTTTTACATTCTATTTCTGATTTGGAAAAAATAGAAATTAAACCTGAAAATATTGAAATATGTGGATATATTAAAGAGATTGTGGAAGAAATATCAGAAGATAATAAAGATGTGTGCATAAAAAATGCCGAATTCAAAGCAAATGTTTTTGCAGATAAGAATAGAGTTATGCAAATCGTAGAAAACATTATTAATAATGCAAGAAAATATGCAAAAACAAATGTAAATGTATCTTTTGAAAAAATAGATAATGAGATATCAATTCATTTTAGGGATTATGGAAAAGGTATACCTTCAGAAGATGTACCATTTATATTTGATAAATTTTATCGTGGCAGGAATTGTGAGAATGAGCAAGGTTCTGGTCTTGGATTATATATTATTAAATATCTTATGGAGAAAATGGAAGGAAAGGTACTACTTTATAATCATAATGATGGATTAGAGGTTATTATTGTATTTAAAATCCTTGAGAATTAAATTTTTTTAGTTCTTAAGGATTTCTTAATATGTAATAGGATAATATATGTGTATGATAAATAGAAAGGAAGATAAAGATGAGTAAAGTAATATTATCAGCAGAAGGACTTTGTAAAAGTTTTGCACATAATGGTAAACAGATACATATTATATCAAACGTTGATTTAAAGCTATATGAAGGAGATTTTACAGTAATTATGGGAACTTCCGGTTCAGGAAAATCTACACTTTTATATGCTCTTAGTGGAATGGATAGAGCAACCGGTGGAAAAGTAATCTATAATGATGAAGATATAGTAAAGTTAAGTGAGAAAAAGATTTCAAAATTACGTCATGAGGATTTTGGTTTTATTTTTCAGCAAATGCACCTTGTAAGTAATTTAACTTTATTTGAAAATATTGCAGTTTGTGGATATTTGAATAAGGATAAGAGTAAGTCAGATATTAAGAAAGAGACCGAAGAATTAATTGAAAAGATGGGTATTTCACATATAAAAAATCATTTACCATATCAGGTATCAGGAGGAGAACAGCAAAGATGTGCAATTGCAAGAGGTGTTATTAACAGTCCTAAGATGTTATTTGCGGATGAGCCAACAGGAGCACTTAATCGTAATAATACTAAAGAGGTTCTTAATCTTTTAACAGATTTAAATAAGTCAGGTCAAAGCATTTTAATGGTAACACATGATATAAAAGCAGCTCTTAGAGCAAATAGAATATTATATCTTGATGATGGGAAGATAATTGGTGAGATGACATTGCCTCCTTATCAAGAGCAGGATAGAAAAAACAGAGAAATACAAGTCAATTCATGGCTTAACTCCTTGAATTGGTAAGTGATTCATCGCAATAAATTGCTCAGAAAGGGATAAAGATTATGGATATTTTAACATTATTAAAGGCAAATATTCGCCATAGAAAAGGTTCTTTTATAAGTATTATTTTTTTGATGTTGATTATTTCAATGTCATTGGTTTCTATTTTAAGTATTAAAGATAATTGTCGCAACAGTATTGAAAATGCACATAAAATGGTGGATTCATGTGATGTTTCTGTTACAATATCAGATAAAATGCTGACAGATGAATTAAGGGATAAAGTGGAAAATCATCCATTTGTTGAAAGAGTTAAAGATTATAAGATAGTGGTTAGTAATAAGGTAACTTATGGAACTAAGGAAGACTTAAATAGTTGGAGAATGATGAAACTTCAGGAAAATGTAAAAATTATGAATGAAGATTTATCAGAATATGAGAAATCTACACCTAAACTTAATAAGGGTGAAATATATATTCCACAAGGTATAATTTCAAATCTAAAGTGTAAGGTTGGAGATAAGCTTACTATAAAAACGTTTTCAGGTGATTATGATTTTGTAATTAAGGGAGTAGCATTAGAACCAATGACGGGTGGAGCTACGATTGGTTGGAAAAAGGTATATATAAGTGATGAAGATTTTGAAAAGATTTATAAAGAGACAAAGAAAAGTGAAACAGATGAAAAAATAGGCACCGGACATATGTATGAGATTTATAAATCTAAAGATTGTGAACTATCAATTGGAAAATTTAAAAGACAGCTTAATTTGGATACAGGTATAATTAATGTAGCAGAAGGTTCTATAGCAAAGGATATGTCTATATATTATACAAATTTGTTTCCGGATATGTGTGGAGATTTTCTTATTGTCTTTGTTATGATTTTATTAGTTATAATGTTAATTATAATAGGGCATAGTATATCAAGTTCAATAGAAATGGATTATGTTAATTTGGGAATTTTAAAGGCAGTTGGATTTAGTAAAAATAAAATCAGATTAATTTTTATAGTACAATATCTTTTGGCTGAATTAGTAGGTGCTTTAATAGGTATAATTCTTTGTATTCCGTTAATTAAAGTTATATCAGGAGTATTTCAGCCAATTATGGCAATTATTATTGATGGTAAGATATCATTTGGTAAAAGCTTGTTTATTATTGTTGGGATAATCTTAGTTTCTATGATATTTATTATAGTAATAACCAAAAAGATTGGTAAGATTTCTCCTGTGCGAGCAATTTCAGGTGGAAAAAGTGAGATATATTTTGATAGCAGATTAAATGTTCCTATTAGTAAGAGAGGACTTTCATTTACACTTGCAGTTCGTCAGTTTACATCCGGTAAAAAAAGATATATATCAACTATATTAATTTCATCTCTTTTAGTATTTTTTATGATGACGGTTACACTTTTATCAAATGTACTTACTTCTAAGAATGCGTTGGAGTTAATGGGAATTATGTGTGTAGAATGTACTGTGCAGTTTAAAGATGAATTAAGTGATGAGCAATTAAGTATGATGGAAAAGGAAATTGAGAAAATAACACCTATAAATAAGGCTTATTTTATAACTAATAATTATTTTTCTGTTGAAGGTGAAGAGATTATGGGGATAGTCCATAAGAACCCTGAGGTAATTAAAGTTTTTAAAGGAAGAGCACCGATTTATGATAATGAGATTGTAATTACTGAAATAATTGCAGATGAATTTGATTTAAAAATTGGTGATGAGGTATCAATTGCGTATAAGGAAGGTTCAGAAAAATACATTATTTCAGGTATATTTCAAAGTACGAATGATGTAGGAAGAGTTTTTGCGGTATCTTTAAAAGGCGTTCAAAAAATAGGTTTTAATAATATCTATTCGGGAGGATACAGCCTTGAAAATCCTGAGAAAAGTACTGAAGTTGAGGATATGTTAAACGAAAAATTTGGAGATTTGATATTAGCAAAAGTTTATGATATTGAGGCTGATATGGGAATGATTAATATTGCAGCTGAAGCTATAAAATATGTTATTTATGGATTTTCAATAATATTTACATTTGTAGTTGTGGCAATGGTTTGCTCAAAAGCATTTGTAAGGGAAAAAACAGATATTGGTATATATAAGGCTATTGGATTTTCTTCATTAACATTAAGATTACATTTTGCTTTAAGATTTTTAATAGTTTCAGTTATGGGTTCAATAATAGGTTATGTAACGTGTGTATTATGTTCAGAAAATCTGCTTAATTCACTGTTAAGAGGAATGGGAGTTACAAATATTATAGTTGAATATACAAAAATTACAGTTTTAATTCCTGTTGCGATTATATGTATTTGTTTCTTTTTATTTTCATTTATAGTTTCCGGTAAGGTAAAGAGAGTTCAGGTCAGGGAGTTGGTTACTGAGTAGAAAAATTATTAAAATAAAAGTCGTTATATTAGCTAAAGTCTAGCAAATTATAACGACTTTTATTTTAATTAACTTTTTACATTTGACTTAATTTTGTTTACTAAAGCAGCAAGTTCGAAACGGCTATGAACATTAAGTTTACGATAAATATTTTTTGTATGATCTTTTACGGTATGCTCTGAAATGAATAATATTTTTGCTATATTAGCATTACTGTATCCGTAACTTATTAAATCAGCAACCTCAAGTTCTCGTTTTGTAAGAACATTTAGTGGATTATCAGAAGTATCATCAGATTCAATAATATTTTTTATTTCATTAACAGTAGTATCTGTAGACTTATCTAAGTTAGTGTTTATCTTATCTGAAGGGTTAGTCTTATATTCAGATAGCTTTTCATTTGTATTATCCGGGTTAATATTAATAGCATTTGTTTTAGAATCAGAAGTTTCTTCATTTGTAACTGTTGAATCTAAATCTTTATCATTATGTATTTCAATTTCGGATATATTGTTAGTAATGCTATTTTCAGTAACTCTCTTTTTAAATGTATATAGGAAATAAGGTTCTATTTGAAAGTAGAGGATTACAAGTATAACCATTATTACTTCATATGCCAAATAAAGCATATTTGGTGATTCACGAAACAGCTCTACCATACTACCTTGTACCAAAACTGCGATTAATGCCAATCCTATGGTTATAGAAGAAAAATAACGAGAAGGATATGATTTCATAAGTATAATATTATATAACGGAATCATCTGGCATGGAATCATTCCAAAACCAATAAATGCGCAACCAATATATGAAAGTGCAGGAATATATGTGGAAACAAACATAAATAAAAATCCAATACACCCTAAACTAATACATATTGAAATTGAACGAAATGGATAAATGTTAGCTTTCTTGTATAAAATATAAATTAATAAGCTTGCAATTGCATCACATAAATATGTAATAAACACTCCATGTCTTATTTCACCTGATATCGCAGGACCTGAAACTGCCATCAGGGAACTGATAAATACCAGTATAAAGGTACTAATTAGAAGCTTTTTAGGGGCAACTATTCCATCAGTTTTTTTTACATAGCGTGGGCAGGATTCTTTATTGCCGGGCATACAAAAGAAAAATATTAATAAAAGTATAAGAGCAATAATTGTTAATAATCTGAATACAGGAAAAGTTATGGGAATAAAGTCATTTTGAACAACAGAAATAAGTACAAGGGATATTCCATAAGCAACTGTCAGATGATTAATTGCATTATTTTCTGAAAAATAATTAATAATTATAAAGGTTTCAAAACCTATCATAAAGCAACAGAAAAAAACCTGTAAATATATTAATAGTTTTAAATTATTATCAGGTAATGGTAAAAATAATCCAAATGCTGTAAATAGACATATTATTGCAGATATTCTTTCAGCAATAATAATATATTTTGGAAAGACGACCATATATGTAATACAGAAAACATACGCGAAAGCAATCAGAGTAGTAATATTATCCATAGATATAGGCAATGGTGTTTTACCATCAATAGTAAGAGATGGTCCCATAAAATATATAAATCCCATTTGCCAAAAGTTAAACATTGAAAAACAGATTAGTAGCCACAATGGATGGTCTAATTTCTTTTTTTGATTTTCAAGAAAAATTGAGTGGTTCATAGTAATAGCTCCTTCAGTAAAAAATTGATTGCTTAAATAATAATAAATTTTACCAAACCTTTGAAAAATGGGGGGGGAGGTAAAAATCCCCCCATCGTGGGATAGTAATATTTGGCAAATATTTATATTATTGTTTTGTACTATAATACTATGCCATGTAAATTTTTTATTATGTGCGAGATACTAAAAAATTATATACATACTATTATAGTACTTTTTTAGTTAAAGTACAAGAAATATTGTACTAACTAATTGGTAGTATATGGAAAAAAGATGGTAGAAAGGAGAGTGAGTATGAAAATGAAAAAGATTTGTATTGTAGTACTGGGACTTACAATGTTATTTACATTTGTTTCATGTGGTGATGATAAATCTTCAGAAAAATCAAATAAGGCAGAGGAAGTAGTTAAAGATAATTTAGACAAAGCTGAAGAATATGATTCATATAGTGTTGAAGCTGTTGAACATTATTTTTCATCAATTGGACTTAAGGTTGATGATGTAAAACCTGCATTTGATTATTCTGTTGGTGAATATGGAGCATATGCTGATGACCCGGATTCAAGTTCAGGACACGGAGTTATAATTTTTAAGAAAGAGGAAAGTGAAGTTTCAGATGATGAATATAATGAGTGGCTTGACAAAGTATTTAAAGCAACAGCATCTGTTTCTCAGGATGGATATAACATAATTGGTTATGAGTTTGTATCGGATGGAGAGGACGCACTTTCAGAGACAACATTAGAAGATGCTATTAGTGGTTTTTTAAGTGGTTGGTCCTTCAGATATAACGATAAAATTATGACAGTTTATGTTGATAGAAAATACGATAATGATAAAGAAAGCCAATTAGGATATATATTCTATTATACCGGTGTTAGTGTTGACATTGGTGTAGGATTACAAAAAAGCTTTGATGATACAATGGATGAAGCAGAAAGTTATATGGAAGAAAATGAAAAAGAGTTGGAAGAGTATTTTGATTAATATAAATGGTTAAATTTAAAACAGAAAGGAAAGTGAAAAATGAAAAACAGAATGAGAAAAATTATTGCCCTATTACTTGCACTCGTTTTAGTAATTCCTATTGTTAATGAGTATGTAAGTGCTAAGGCAGCAGAACCATTGCCAACACAGTTGGAAGCTCCAAGCATTGTTTTATATGATAATGGGAACTATAACAGTTCTTTATATGTAAAAACAAAAAATCCTCAATCTATGATTGATTTTTACGAAAAGGCATATATGAACAGATATTATGCTGATGAAAATGGTGGAGATACAAATGATTATTATATTTGGACAGATTTTGGAGAATATTATATGTCAAGTGCAGCTATTCAGCTTGATTATAAGGTTGATGATGGAGAATGGCACTATGAAAGTGATTGGGATGAAAATTCATATAATTGCGATGCCTATTCATCGTTTAGTGGTTCTTATGTAAATGAAGTTCATTTAGCAAGTATTTCATCATATACTTATGGAATTGGAGAAGAATTAAAGAATTTAGGATGTGCAATAGAGACAACAGATGGTTCTTCTACATATTACAGATTTGATACGGAAAATCATTCAATAACTGTACGTGCCAGATACATTGTGGCAATGTATGACCATGATTATAACAAGACTATAATTTTATCGCCATGGTCTAACACAACTTCTTTAGGAAATGGCAATAAAGATGTATCAAGTGCTGTAACAGATTTAGGAACTTCAACAATCAGTAATTTAAGAATTGATGAAGAAGATGATTATTATGGTGCACCTCAAGTTAAATTTGATATTTTACCTGACGAAAAGGTAATTGATGCATTACAGTGGAGTGAACAGTATGATGAAGCGTTAGAAGACAGTTATATGTATCTTATAGCAGAAACAAGTCTTGACCCTAATTTTGCTGAGGGTTCTGTAATACATAGATATAACTTTTATGAAAGTAGTGCAAGTAAGCCTTGGATTAGTTATGATTCAATGTTTTATGATTTATGGGAAGATCTTCCTGATAAAGACCAAAGTGCATTTAACTGGAATGGCGAGACTGTATACTTAAGAACAAAATATAAGAACGAAAGAACTGTAAGTGGAAATGACTCAAGTATTGAAAGTGCATACTCTAATGTACTTAGCATACAGGGACCTATTACACCTAAATATGATATTACAATTATTCATAATGATTATGGTTTTGATAAAGTAAATGGCTATTATTCAGAAAGCTATTCTATAACAGAAGGCAGAAGCTTACACACTGTATACTGTGCTCCGCTAGAAGGATGTTATGTTCAGACAGTAGAGGTTAATGGTGTTGTAAAATATGATAAAGATGATGAGTCTACTTACGAATTATTAGATTGGTATTATGATTATGAGGAATTTGATTTCAATGGAGAAGAAGATATTGCAAGTGAGAACTTGACTATTGAAATCACTTATGCAGGTACACCTACTGCACAGTATGGTATTACGACAGAGTGCGGAACAGGTGGATATCTTTATACAGATGTAAATTATGTATCATGGGATGATAATTCATTAGTTGTATATCACAGTATGACTCCAACAATTACAATTAATCCTTACAGTGGCTATGAGATTGAAGAGGTAGTTGTTGATGGTGTTGTAAATGAAGAAGCTAAAGAAAATGGAGAGTACACATTCGAAGCAATTACAGATGATACTCATAGTATTGAAGTAACATTTAAAAGAGTTGCGTATAAAGTTGATTCTTATGCTTATCATGGAACAATTACAACTGATTACGAGGGATATAATTCAAGTAATGAATATGTAAAAATTGGTGATGACATTACATTTACATTTGCACCGGCACAAGATGGTTCAGGTCATTACTATGAAATCGAAAAAGTATATATTGATTATGTATTAAATGAAGAAGCTAAAAATTCAGGAACTTATACATTTGAAAACGTACAGGCAGAACATGACATATCAGTATATTACAGTGATGATCCTGTTATTACACATGATATAACTGCTACAAGTGGCGAACATGGAAATATTTCACCTGAAGGTGTAATTCATGCAAGAGAAGGTTCAACTAGAAAATTTGATTTCATACCTGATGATGGATATGAAGTTGATAAAGTATTTGTTGATAATGTAGAAATTACAAATCTTGCAAGTAAAGAGTATTATAATATCGCAAATATTACTGAAGAACATACAATACATGTTACATTTAAGAAATTACCTGTTCAGTATGATGTAAACGTTATAGTTAGTGGACATAATCCTAGCGTGCATACTGTTAATCCAAAAGGTGTAACACCTGTATGGGAAGGTGAAAGCTTTACTGTTAATTATAGTGCTTTTGTTGGATATGAAGTTGAAAAAGTATTAGTTAACGGAAGCGTAGTTGATACAAGTGGAACTTATTCTATCGCAAATGTTTCAAGCGATTGTACAATTGAAATTTTCTTTAAGATTAAGAGCTACACAGTAACATTTGTAGACTATAACAATGCAGTGTTAAAGACAGAAACAGTTGAACATGGTTCACAGGCGACACCTCCGGCAAATCCTACAAGAGAGCATTATGTATTTAATGGTTGGGATACAAATTATAATGATGTAACTACAAATGTAACAATTAAAGCTACATATAGTCCGGCTCAATATACAGTAAAATTTGTAGGCTGGAATGGAACAGTATTAAAGACAGAGACTGTTGAATATACAAATGATGCAACAGCTCCTGAAGCACCTGCAAGAGAAGGATATAATTTCAGTCATTGGAGTCTTGATTATACAAATGTTTCAAGTAATTTAGAAGTAGTGGCTGTATATGTTGCAAAAGAATATACAGTAACATTTGTAGACTCAGATGGAGCAGTATTAAGTACACAGACAGTAAAACATGGAGAAGGCGCAACAGCTCCTGCAAATCCAACAAAAGAAGGATATACATTTATTGGTTGGGATATCAATACTTATAGCTATGTAACAAGTGATATGACAATTACAGCACAGTATGTTGAAGGTATTAAAAACATTTATACAATTACAGCTAATGCTTATGGAACTTATGGAACAGTAAGTCCGGCAGGAGTGAGTCAGATTGTTGAAGAAGGCTCATTATTAGTACATTTTTATCCTGATGAATTTTCAAAGATTGTAAGAGTTGTAGTTGATGGAGAAGATGTTGCAGTAAGTGATTCTTATAATTTTGAAAATGTAATGGCAAATCATACTGTAGATGTATATTTTGCTCCAACAGCAACAATTAATATCAAAAATGATGAGATTGAAAACGGAACAGTTCTTGGTAATTACCAGTTAATTGATGACCAGATGGCATATGTATTAGATGTAACAGCTGATGATGGATATGTATTAGATGGAATTTATATTAATGGTGTGCTTACAACTCCTGAAATTATAGGTGGACAGTATGTAATTAGAAATCTTACAGACGATATGGATATTAAAGTTACATTTAAGGAAATTAGCACAAATGATGAAGAACCATCAAAAGATACAGAAAAACCTACAGAAAAGCCAACAGATACACCTACGGATAAAGATGAAGATGTTTCAATAGGTGATAAAACAGAAGATAAAGAAGATGACACAACTAAAGCAGATAAATCAGATGTTGCAGATAAAAATGAGTCTCCACAGACTGGAGATACAAGTAATATGTTTGTTTGGTTTATAATGTTAGCAATAGCAGTATTTATAGTTGCTGTGCCTTTAAGAAAGAAATCTTTAAGATAGTTATAATAATTTTCAAATCTCTCAAAGCAGATTAATTTAATTAAATCTGTTTTGGGAGATTTTTTTACTTGCTTTTTAATTATTGTTTTGTTACAATACAGTCGAATAAATATTTATATTAAGATACGGTTTGAAAAGTTGTTAGCTTAGTAGATGTAAAAGGGAATCCGGTTTGAATCCGGAACAACCGCCATTACTGTATTTGAGAAGATGAGAACATATAAGCCATTGGAAATGATATTTTATGATAATAATATTTTCTGAGAAGGAATGTTCTTTGTGACGAATGTTATATTAAGTCACTACATCATAAGTCAGGATACCTGCCGTATTTTTAAGGTTTAACATTACTTTGGTGTGAAGAGTGCAACCGGTTTATTGTCGTGCCAGGCGATTTTTGTTTGCACTCTTTTTTGTATGAGAAGTCTAAAGTGGATTTAATACTTTGCTATTTTATGAGAAGGTGTTCAGACAAAAAGTTTTGTTTTGACGAACTATAGATAAATCAGTTGTACTCTTCTAAACCTGTTTTAGAAGGGTATTTTTTGTTGTTAGTAAAGTTTATGAAAGGATTGTTATGTGTGAAGATAAGAAATTATGGGCAATTGAACAATTAAAATTAAAACAGGATGAGGTTGGAAGATTGCCAAAGAAAGAGGATTTTGATGAAGCAACCCGCTCAAGAATTAAGGCATTTTTAGGGCCATGGCCGAGGGCACTTGAAAGTGCAGGATTAAAAGAGAAAAAAGCGACATCAGAAAAATCTAAGAAAAGAAATAATAAAAAGTAAAAGTAGTAATCTGATTAGAATATCAGATTAAAGAAGGAGGCCAAAATGAAAAAAAATTTATTCAAAAAAAATAGTATGAAAAGAGGATTTGTAAAATCATTTGCAGTAATGATGATGGTTGGTTTATTAAGTGTAAGTGCATTTGCTGATGAAAGTGTTAATGTGTATGTTACCATTTCAGATGATAAGGGAGCTCTTGCTTTAGCACAGGAAAAGATTACTGTTACTGATATAGATGGAGATAATGAACTTACTATTAATGATGCCTTATATTGTACTCATGAAGTTAAGTATAAGGGAGGTGCAAGTGCAGGTTATGCAGCCGGTCAGAGTCAATTTGGAATTTCACTTAATAAGCTTTGGGGAATTGCAAATGGTGGAAGTTATGGTTATTTTTTGAATAACAAATCACCACTTAGTCTATCAGATAAGATAAAAGAAAATGATTATATAAATGCATTTGTTTATACTGATTTAGTAGGTTGGTCAGATACTTATAGTTTTTTTGATATAAATTCAAAAGAAATAAAAGTATCTGAAACGATAGAGTTAAATCTTATGGCAGCGGGCTATGATGCAAGTTTTAATCCTGTAACTTTACCAGTTCAGGGTGCGACAATTACTTTAAATGGTGAAAAAACAGACTTTAAAACAGATAGTGAAGGAAAAGTAATAATTACCTTTGATAAAGAAGGTTCTTATGTAGTAAGTGCAATTTCAGATACACAGAATTTAGTACCGCCTGCATGTAAAGTAGAAATTTTAGTTGATGAAAATAAGGGGACAAACGAGAGTGCAACAACTGTTGAAAATACAACTACTGAAAGTTCATCTGTTAAAGAAAACTTTACAACAAAAAATGAATCTGTATCACCTGAAACTAAAGATAATTTAGGAAGTTATGCAATGGTAATTTTATTAATAGGTTCAATGACTTTAATTACAGTTCTTTCATTAAGGAAAAAATCTTTTTAAAATTAATTACAAATCGGATGTTGATAAATATGAAAAATAGAATTTTTAACAGGCTGAAAAAGAATTTAATAATAAGTTTTATAATAGTAAGTTTTATAGTAAATGGAGTAATATCAGCTACTTTTAATAATGTTAGAACAGTATATGGCGAAAGCAAACGATATACTGTGAGTGATGTGCAAGATATTTATGATGATATTGTAGAATTTAAACTTAATAAGTCAGGTTCTACATCAATTCAGGATTGGATAGATACAGAATTATCTAAAAATGCCGGAATAACTTCAGAATGGTATATACTTGCTTTAAGTCAAAATGGTAAATATGATTTTAAAAATTATGAGTTGGGACTTAAGAATTATTTGGAAAATAATGATGTATACTCCGCTTCCTCAAGACAAAAATATGCATTATCATTTGCTACAATCGGTAGTAGTGACGAGTATATTAGCGAAGTATTAGACGATTCGATAGGCAAACAGGGAATTATGAGTTATATCTATGGTTTGCATTTATTAAATAATGGATATGAGTCTGATTTGATAACGTCAGATACCGTAAAAGATGAAATTTTAAAATTACAGCTTAATGATGGTGGATTTGCTATAACCGGTACGATTTCAGATAATGATGTAACATCAATGGCCATTCAGTGTTTAGCACCTTATTATAAAACAAACGCAAATGTAAAAAATGCTATTGATAAAGCAATTTCTTTATTGTCAGCCCGTCAATTAGATGATGGAGATTATTCAAGTTATGGAGTTCCAAATTCAGAAAGTACGGCGCAGGTTATTACTGCACTTTGTTCACTTGGAATAAATCCTGAAAGTGACGAAAGATTTATAAAGAATGGTAAATCATTAATTGCCGGACTTAAAAAATATCAGTTAGATGATGGAAGTTTTTCACATAAAGAAAATGGAGAATTTGATGAAAATGCAACTTCACAGGTTTTTTATTCACTTGTTGCATTTTTAAGAATGAGTGAGAATAAATCAGGATTGTATATATTGGATAGTTGTAATGACATTAGTTCAAATAATGGTTCATCTTATTTGGGTTCATCGAATGAGGATGAAACTACTCAGACTGATTCAGCAGATAAATTAATTGATAATAAGATAAATGATAAGGAAATCGCAAATTATAAAATATGGGTAAGTTTAGGAGTAATTATCATTTCAGGAATTACAGGTGTAATTTTATTTATTAAGAAAAAATCTAATAAAAAGAATTTGATAGTATTAGTTGTAGTAACTATTCTTGCAATATGCTTTATTATGTTTACGGATTTTCAAAGTAAAGACAGTTATTATAATGGAAAAGATACCAGGAAAGAAGATGTTATTGGAAGTGTGACTTTTTCCATCAGATGCGATAAGGCTATTGGAAAGACTGAGTCAGAATACATTCCAAGTGATGGGGTCATTCTTGACAATACAGAATTTAAAATTGATGAAGACGATACAGTGTATGATATTCTCATAGAAGCTTCAAGAAAATATAATATTCACTTAGATTATTCAGGAGATGAGAATAACGCCTACATTAAAGGTATTAATTATCTGTATGAATTCGAGTGTGGAGAATTATCAGGATGGACTTATAAGGTTAATGAAGAAACAGCTTCTGTTGGTTGTGATAAATATGCACTTAAAGACGGGGATAAAATTGAGTGGATTTATACCCTTGAATTAGGTAGGGATATTGAATAGATAGAAAGGAAATGAGGATTTATGAGAAGTTTTTCACAGTTAAACCCTATTGTAATAACAATTTATTTTGTCGCAATTTTAGGGATTGTGATGTTTTGCTTAAATCCGATTATCCTTTCTATTTCTTTAGTTGGTGCAGTAGCTCTTAATTTGATTATAACAGGATTTAAAGATGGAAGAAGTCATATGCATTTGATTGTACTTTTTGTTATTCTTTCAATAATTAATCCGTTTGTTTCGCATAATGGAGTTACTGTACTTTTTGTTATGAATAATAAGCCTATTACACTTGAAGCTTTGATTTATGGAATTGCTTCAGGAGTTATGGTAGTTTCAGTTATTTATATGTTTAGAACTTTTTCAGAAATAATGACAAGTGATAAATTGCTTTATATATTTGGTGGGATTTCGCCAAAGCTTGCACTGATTTTATCTATGGCACTTAGGTATGTTCCGTTATTTTACAGGCAGGAGGGGAAGGTTAGCAATACACAAAAAGCGCTTGGAATATATAAGGAAGATAATGTGGTAGATAATTTTAAAGGAAGGTTAAGGATATTTTCAGTAATGGCTACTTGGGCGTTAGAAAACGGAATAATTACGGCAGACAGTATGAGTGCAAGAGGCTATGGAGTAGGTAAGCGCTCTCTTTTTTCAAATTTCAGATTTTATATGGATGATGTAATTTTCTTGGTTCTTTGTGTGCTTTTATCAGGATTTACTATAGTAGGTATTATAGATATAGAGTTTGATTTTTATCCTGCTATAAAAATGTCTGAATTAACAATGAGAGGATTAATTGGATATATTTCGTATGGGGGACTTGTTAGTTTACCTATAATTATTGAAGTAAAGGAGATTTTGAAATGGAAATACTTAAGGTCGAGAATTTAAGTTTTACTTATCCGCTTTGTAATTCGCCCGCAATTAAAGATGTTTCTTTTTCTGTAAATAAAGGTGAGTTTGTTACTATTTGCGGTGCAACAGGTTGTGGAAAATCTACTTTACTTCGTATGTTAAAAAAAGAACTTATGCCACTTGGTGAAAAAAGCGGAAAAATATATATAAATTCAGTTTTACAGGAGGATTTATCTGATAAGGAGTCTGCTTATAAGGTAGGATTTGTTATGCAAAATCCTGAAAATCAGATTGTAACGGATAAAGTGTGGCATGAGCTTGCGTTCGGACTTGAAAATATGAATTTGAAAAGAGATGTTATTGCAAGAAGGATTGCGGAGATGTCGGCTTATTTTGGAATTGAGAGCTGGTATGATAAAAATGTATCAGAGCTTTCAGGTGGGCAAAAGCAGCTTCTTAATCTTGCATCAGTTATGGTTATGCAACCTGACATTTTAATACTCGATGAACCGACTGCACAGCTTGACCCAATTGCTGCATCAGATTTTATTGCAACTGTTAAAAAACTTGGAAAAGAATTAGGAATTACAATTATAATGGTTGAGCATAGACTTGAAGAGGTTATTCAGGCTAGTGATAAGCTTTTGGTCATGGAAAAAGGAAGGGTGATTTGTTATGATGAACCTAAATGCGTGGTAGAAAACTTGCGTGATAAACCTGAACTTTTGTGTGCGATGCCGGTAGCTTCAAGGTTATATCATAAGGTTAAAGGTGAGGGGGATTGTCCTTTAAATATCAGTGAAGGAAGGCATTTTATAGAAAATAATTTTAAGAATGATATACGAAGTTTAGAAAAATTGTCATATGAACATTCTGAAGAAAAAGCATTGGAGTTTAAGGATGTATTTTTTAGATATGAGAAAAATTCTAAAGATGTGTTGAATGGTCTTAATATGACTGTGTATAAAAATGAAATATTTTGTATTCTTGGTGGAAATGGTTCGGGGAAAACGACGACATTAAGTGCAGCGGCTAATTTATTAAAGATATATAGCGGAAAAATAAAAGTGTTTGGTAAGAAATTAAAGGATTATAAAAATCAGACACTTTATAAGGAATGCCTGACATTACTTCCACAGGATGTTCAGACGCTATTTCTTAAAAATACTGTTCGTGAGGAGCTTATGAAGGCTAAAATAGGAGTTGAGTTGCTTCCGTTTGATTTAAGTTATTTGTTTGATTTACATCCTTATGATTTATCGGGAGGTGAGCAGCAGTTGGTGGCACTTGCAAAGGTACTTGCAACAAAACCTAAGCTTTTACTTTTAGATGAGCCTACAAAGGGGCTTGATGCATATGCAAAGATTAAATTAATAAAGATAATTAAGGACTTAAAGGAAATGGGAATTACTATTGTAATGGTGACTCATGACGTAGAATTTGCTTCACTTTGTGCTGACAGGGTAGCAATGTTTTTTAGGGGAAATATTGTATCAGTTGGAACTTCAACAGAATTTTTTTCGGAAAATAATTTTTATACAACAGGGGTAAGTAAGATGACGAGAGGATATTTTGATGGAGTGGTAAATGTAGAAGAGGCAGGAGAATTGTGCATTAGAAATGGGAAAAAATAAGCTTTAAATAGTATAGTTAAATGTATTTGAAAAGAGTGGTTAATTGTATGTTGGTTATCAGGAATAGTAGATTAAGGAATTTTTTAAAGATTTTAATTCCATTTGTTTTAATTCCAATATTGGTTTTTACAGGTGTGATAGTGTTTGCAGAAAAACGGTATTTATTGGTGTCATTTGGAGTGGCAATTTTGGCAATTATTTTATTTATTGCGGGATTTGAAAAAAAGATGACCGGTTCAAGGAGAATGGTTATCGTGTCTGTTATGACTGCATTTTGTATTGTTGGAAGATTTATACCATTTTTTAAACCGATTACGGCAATAACAGTTATTACAGCAATTTATCTTGGAGGAGAGTCGGGATTTTTGGTGGGGGCTTTGGCAGCAGTTTTATCTAATTTTTATTTCGGACAGGGCCCTTGGACACCATTTCAGATGTTGGCGTGGGGACTTATTGGACTTTTTGCAGGATATTTGTCTAAGTGGCTTAAGAAAAGCAGAGGATTACTTATTGCTTATGGGATTATGTCAGGTGTAGTGTATTCGATGGTTATGGATGTGTGGTCAGTTGTATGGTATAACAGTTCATTTGAATGGGGAATTTATAAGGCTTCGATGATTACTGCTATTCCTCATACAGTGTTGTATGCGGTTTCTAATTTTATTTTTTTGTGGTTTTTGGCTAAGCCGATTGGGGAGAAGTTGGAGAGAATTAGGATTAAGTATGGGGTGTGAGGATGTTAAGATTATTGGTGATGTAAATAGCGTTTCGTATTTCGTTCCAATATGGTACAGATGTCATACACTAATTTAATATATAGAATTATTTGAGGAGAAACAGAAAAATGAATAAAGTTTATCGTGAAGCAGATATAAGAAATGATTATAAAAAACTTACAAATTTACTAATAGAAAGAAGACTTACAATTACTACGATGGAAAGTGCGACTTCCGGTCAGATTGCTTCTCTTATTACAGATACAGAAGGTTCATCAGCTATATTAAAGGGGGCTTTTATTACTTATTGTAATGAAGCAAAGATTATGCAGGGAGTTTCGAAAGAGGTAATTGAAAAGTATTCGGTTTATTCAAAAGAAACAGCTATTTCTATGGCTAAAGCCTGTGCCAAGGCTTATAGTGCGAATATAGGAATTGGTGTAACAGGAACTATGGGAAATGTGGATGAAAAAAATATTGAAGCATCAGTTCCGGGAGAGGTGTATATTGGAATTTATGTAGATGGGGAGATTTATGCGTATGATGTTAAGATTGAAGCAATGGAGACTAGATTTGAGTATAAAATGGCGGTTGCAAAAGAGATATATGATGTGCTTATGGAGAGGTTAGGGTGAGTGGAAGTTCCTGAGTAGTGTATTATATATTGTGTGAAAAGTGTGTAATAATTATTGACGTTACACACTTTTTGTGTATAATATAAAATAAGAGGAGGGATAATAATTAGTGAAACAGAAAGATTTAATTAAAAGACTTAAATTAGCTGGTTTTGTTTTAGAAAGACATGGTGGTAATCATGATGTTTATGTAAAAGAGAATAAGAGAGAAATGATTCCTAGGCACAAAGAAATTAATGAAAGTTTGGCTAAAGCAATATTGAAGAGGAATGGATTAGTGTAAGTGTTGTTTAACACAAAATAGGTTTATATTTTGGAGGTAGATAGAATGAGAAATGTTTATCCTGTATTTTTTACAAAAACAGCTGATGCTATTTTAGTGGAAGTTCCTGATTTGGACATTTTGACAGAAGGAACCAATATGAATGATGCAATTGAAATGGCAAGAGATGCAATAGAACTTAAATGTATATCATTAGAGGATTCAAAAGAAGAGATACCAAATCCCTCGGAATTATGTAAGTTAGATATTAGAACAGGAACCTTTTCAAAGGAGGGGGATACAGTTATATCGTTTGTAGATATTGATACAACTGAATATAGGAGAAAGATTGATACAAGGACTGTTAGAAGAAATGTAGCTTTACCAAGTTGGTTGAATTATGAGGCAGAAAAAGCCGGTGTAAATGTTTCAAGGATTTTACAGGAGGCTCTTATTGGGGTACTTAACTTGGAAAAGAGAATGTAAATACATTATTATATTATGGGAAAATATTTTGATGAAATTTTAATTTTAAAAAGAAAAAAATTTTATATTTAAAATCATAAAACTGCAAATATAGAAGTACTATGTTGCAGTTTTTTTGACGTGTAAAATTGTGTAAAAATAAATATTGGGTGAATATAGAAAAATAAAATATTATACTATCCTACTACAATATATTTATGGTTAATAACCCTTACAGCCAGTAAGGAATTATCCATCTTGTTGCTTAAGCTGTTAGAATGTAGGTAGCAATCGGATATCGTTCCTTTCCTTGGACTTCGCGTCCGTTAATTAGACTGATA
>JAFQCK010000152.1 GCA_017416465.1 Lachnospiraceae bacterium
TTATATAAACGGAACTGAATACTCGGAACAGAATACCGATGTTGACGAAGAATTAAAGGATAAAACATTGAATTTCAAAAAAGAAAAAGAGAGATTTAAAAAGAAGATAATGGTTAAATACGAAAACGAGAAATAACATGCAAAACCTCTTGAGTTTTAACCTTGTGAAAAAAATTACATTAATATTCCTTCTTTTTGCAAGTATGATTGCCAGCGGTCAGATTTCAGAAATAAGAAATGATGTTATATAACATATATGTTTACAGAAACTATTACATATAACACTTGGTACGTAACAAGCTCGTGGCTCACGGCTCATAGCTCTTACCATGATATATATGATTTTAATATGCTCCCTTGGTCAAAGGAAACTATTATGAGAAATATTGAAGCAAAAATTGGAAATATTGTCAATGGCTCAGGCTCACCTTATATGATTTGGATTTATGGAAAAACAAAAGTCAATCCTTAAAAAGTTACTGTACATCATTATTGTAATGATGTTATGCTGGATATATAACGGATACAATCGCAGCTTGGAATATCTTATAAGTTCTGCTGATATTGATTGGCGATATATCTATGCAAAAGAAAGCAATGTAAATCCTTTGGATTATAGGAATAACACCATATATAATATCAAAAGACCCAGTATAAAGCATACTTTAAAATTGGCGGATAAGAAATGGTGCGAATATGCCTTAAGCCATTCTATAAATCCAGACGATTATGTATGTGACAAGATTAAATATGACGAGGATAATTATATTTTTGTTTATAAAAACGTAAATAATATTAATACGTCTACTTATGACATTATGCTGAAGAGAAACCATTAGTATTCAAAAAAGAAACCTATGTGAATTATTATCCTAATGGAAACATTAAAGAAATCTATCATAAGAAAAACGGTGAACTAACTGACAAATATACGATGTTCCATGAAAATGGAAGGATTGCCATAGTTGGTTATTATGAGAATGATGAAAAAACAGGGGAATGGAAAGAGTATGACAATAATGGAAAACTGTATAAAAATTAACAGCCATGAAGAAGATTAAAAAAATATTACTTATATGTTTTATATTAATCGTGTCTCCTATTGTATTTATTGTGCTTCATTTACTTATTACACTGGTTTCATGTCTGCTAAATGAATCACACTATGGCATTAGGAATGAAACACAATATATAGTCGGCGAAGACTCTAACACGGAAGGTTTCAATGAGATATGTCTATATGAAGGAGATACGATTTCAATATTAAGAACAGGTGATGTTTCCGTCATAAAAGAATATAGAGGCAGTTATTTCAATTTTTATGATGATAGTATTATGAGAAAGAAGTTTGTTATGAGTGAATGGCCGTATTCTACATTGATAGAGGGACATATATCAGATTATATAATAAATGATACATTTTTATTAGCAGATCAGAAACCTGTTGATAGTATTTTGGGCAAGTACACAAGAGACGAAAATGGTGTAGTTAGAAGATCCAAGGATTATTATTATAATATTCATGATCTAGATAATGCTTTAAAAGAAAGCCCCATCCATCAGTTTTGGATAATAAATCATGTGAGCAAGGATGTTTATGGTCCATTTTCGTATGAGGAATATCTGCTGAAAAAGAAAGAGTTGAAAGTAAATCCAGAATTGAAATTGAAGTATGAAAACAATTACCAGCCATGAAAAAGATTATGAAATTCTTAGATGTGATTTATTATAATTTATATTTACGATATAGAAGACATAAAATATATCTTTTATCTCCAAAGGATATGGCTTGGTTTGCGTTATCATCATATCTAGCATTTATGTTTATTGGTATCAGCAGTGTAATAAGTATATGTGTTAAAGTAATACCAAATTCAAAATATAATATATTTATTGTCATTATCCAAATATTAACTCACCAATATTTCTTTAGGAAAGAACGATACATATATATATTGAAAGAAAAACCGATAATAAAAAGCAAGAAGTTCTCAAAAATAATAACAATTGTTTTTGAAGTTTTTAGTGTATTTGTATTATATATGTCAATATTTATAATTGAAAAAATGAAATAGAAATGATATATATAATTAAATTATATAAACAACCAGCCATGAAGAAGATTATGAATTTTTTAGATGTGATTTATTATAATTTTTATTTGTATTATAATAATCAAAAGGTACACTATATTGATCCAGAAATGATGCCTTGTGTGACTGTATCAAATACATTGTATTTGATGTCGATGGGTATAATGATACTTTTAGACATTGATAGTTATTTTTCCGTATGTATATCTCTTTTTATCATGAATGTTGGTTTTTATTTTTATTATATCAGAAACAATAGATATTTGGCCATACTTAAGAAAAAGCCTATGATAAAAAGCAAAAGATTTTCAAAATTTATAACAATTGCCTTTTTCGTCCTTGGACTTTTATTGCTGTTTGGTTCGTTCTTTGTCGCTATTATAAGAAAAGAAGGTAAGATATTTTAGTAATCTGGTATTAATATTATATAACCATTGCATAAAAAACAAACCATGAAGAAGATTATGAAATTCTTTGATGTGATTTATTATTATTCGCTAATAAAACACAAACAATAAGTATTTATATCATTAGAAAGTCATGAAAGAATTGCAAATAGAAAATATCAGTTCGATTTTAAATCATTTTTATTTTTTAATATACGAACATTTTTCGGTGAAAGATATGACAATAGGATTGAGATCGTATCCTATAATCAGAGGAGAGAAATGGGAATAATGTTTAATTGAAAATTTTAACCTTATGAAAAAGATAACATTGATATTCCTGTTGTTTGCAAATATGATTGCAAGCGGTCAGATTTCAAGAATAAGACTTGATATGCAATTGATTGATACTATAAACAATGATGTGTCGTATAAAGAGTATACATTGCTACCTTCAACAAAAATTGAGAAAAGCTCATCTTTAAAATTACATCTGTCCGTCGAACAAGATACCCTTTATGCAGAAGAGACATTGACATTATCATTTAGTCTATCAACTGACCGATGGCTCCCAAATAGGATTATATTGAATCCTGAAAGTTTTGAAGTTGTAAA
>JAFQCK010000153.1 GCA_017416465.1 Lachnospiraceae bacterium
CAGGTATTTTGTCCATGGATTTTACACATAAATATGAGGTTATCAATCAATACGGTCATACAGTAGAAATGTATGGCTATGGAATCTATGCACATGATACTTATTTTAGTGCTCCAATTTCAATCGGAACGGATTATTGCGTTTTATTTGTTATCGTTCCTATGTTCTTGTTTATTTTTTGGCAATATCGAAAGACAAGAAGTAAGGTTGCTGAATTAAAGTTGATTTCCATGTATGCCATTACATTCTACTATGCAGCAAGTATTGCATTTGGAATAACCTTTAACAGACTATTTTTGATATATATGATTCTGTTTACATGCTCTTTGTTTGGAATGTTTTATCACATATATCATTTAAAATGGGACAAATGTATTACATACACGAAAGGAATACAAAAATTTCTTATCATATCAGGAATTGCTTTATATGTGGCATGGTTCCCCGACATTGTACCAAGCATGTTAACAGGAAAAACACTACCACTCATCGGCGTATATACTACAATTATTACTTATGTATTGGATATGGGAATTATAAGTCCTCTTTGCTTTGTTACCTTATTTTTATTACAAAAGAAAAAACCGCTTGGAACACTTCTTTGGGCTATTATGGTTAGAGCCTGCATTATTGTAGGAATTATGATGCTTCCTCAAACCATCTGCCAGTTTGCTTCAGGTTTTGAAGTTCCGCTTCCGGCTTTACTTACAAAAAGCTGTTCTTTTGTATTGCTTGGCATATTTGCATGCCTTTTTCAGAATAGAATGTATCGTGAACTTGGTGGTTCACCTTTTAAACAGCAATTTGACCAGGAAATGGAAACATTTATACAAATCATTCCCGCTACAAATGAAGCATGCTCAAAAGAAGAAATAAAAAGCTTACCAAAATCATTACAGAAATATTGTGAATACATTGGTTTAGAAGGATTTCCAAAATATCCTGTCGTAAATGCATTTTTTAAAGATACCAAGTTTGTTTTTGATGATGAATCAGGGAAAATAATATCTATGGACTATGATTTATGGCTTACTAATCCGATTCCTTATAGAAAAGCTTATTGTGGTTCATCCATGTATGGAATTCCATTCGAAGGTATGGATTATATGACCGAGGACAAAAAGGGTGGTATGAAAGGGATTTTCGCCAGAGTAATACCTCTTTTCAATGTAACAAGCGAGCAAGGTTATTGTGCTGGTATTATTTCATGGTTTATTGAATCAATCGTACTAAATCCAAGTGTTTTATTCTCTGAATTTGTTTCTTACGAAGAAATGGATGAGCAGCATTTAAAAGTAACCATTTCTTATCAAGGAATAAGCGGAACAGGAATTCTGACATTAAATGAAAAAGGTGAAATTACAGAATTCTACAGCGATGAAAGACAAACCGGAAAAGTTGATGGAGAAGAAAGACTAATTGGATGGCGTTGTGAATGTACTAATTATAATTACGTACATGGCATTCGATATCCAAAAGAGATAAAGGCAATAAAAGTATATCCCGATAGGGAAATTGTATATTTCGATGCAGATCAAATTGCAGTATCGTATAGGAATAATTTCCTGAAATGAGCAATATTTGGGCAATTAAAAGACAAATCTGTCCATATTTGAGTTGTTTATGCATTGCTATCGGTATATAATACTATTCAAAAGTAGTAGTGTTATGGTGTTTTAAAATACCAAAGTGTAGTAAAATAAGAAGTCAGCTAATGCTTAATAGCCATAGAAAAACAATAGGTGTCTTTATTAATCGTTCTGAAAGTGAATTTCAGCAAGTAACCATACAAGGGCTTGTGTCAGAAGCTCAACAATATGGATTTAATGTCGCTTTTGGGATTCTTATGGAATTCGAGAAAGTGAGAATATGTATGATTATTATGAAAGTGCGATTATTAATTTTGCACCAATAGAAGAATTTGATGCTGTAATCGTAGCACTTGATACATATGACACACCTATTTTGCGTAATAGGCTGATTGATGCATTGCAAAAAAAAGCAACAGCGAACCTAAAAGAAGCAGATACTGCTTCTTTTTTCTTTGTTTAATCTTTTTAGAATATTTTTTAATGTTTATCATTAAAATATTGTTGACAAACATAATTATTCCTTGTATACTGCATTTAACGATAAACATTAAATAATTAAACAAGTACATAAAATGTACAAAAAAGGAACTATTTAGGAAAAATCAAAGTACTGAATAACAATTAGCAAAGAAAGAAGAGGGAAAATATTATGAAACAAAATGCAATTTCAAAAATCAACAAAATGGGACAGATTGGTGGTTATCTAACACTTGTAGCAAAGATTTTTATTATTATTGGAATCGTAGCGTGTCTTGCAGGAGCAGTCATTTTTACAATTATACCGGAGAATTTTATATCTATTAATGTATCCAATAATATCGGTTATTCTGTTGATTTTTCTTCTTTGGGGATTAAATTTGATGAAAGTCAGATACAAGAAGCACAAGACATGATTACAACAAATGGTAGTATAACAACATCTGTTAACGACAATGGTACAAAATACATTGTAAATAACTCCTCTATTACTGAAAATGGTATAAGTGGAGAAGCAACTACAGAAAATGTTACCATGAACCTAAGTGTTTTACCATGTATCTTTCTTGCAGGATCAATCAACATTGCTATGGCACTCGTGACTCTGTTTTTCGTTGGTTCCTTATGTAAGGCGTTCCGTTACTGTGAGTCTCCATTTGAAGAAAATGTGATTAAAAAAATGCAAAATCTTGCTATTTCATTAATTCCTTGGACCATTATTTCTTCTATCGCAGATTCTTTTATCACCAATCTAATCAATGTAGGAAATTTTGAATTTGGCATCAGTGTTGATCTTAATGTCGTACTTGTAATTATTCTGATTTTTGTATTAGTGTATATCTTTAAATATGGTGCCGTTTTACAAAGAGAATCAGATGAAACATTATAAGAAAGGGTGGTTATTATATGGGGAAAATAATCTTGCGTTTAGATCGTGTTATGGCCGATCGTAAAATGAGCCTAAACGAGCTTTCAGAAAAAGTTGGTGTTTCCAATGTCAATCTATCCAAAATGAAAACTGGCAAAATTAGCGCCATCCGTTTTTCTACATTAGAGGCAATATGTGAAGTGTTACAGTGTCAGCCGGGGGATATCTTGGAATATGACCCAAATGCTGTAAATGAAACCGAAGAATAAAATATCTCTTTAGGACCTGTTGTTATGACAGGTCCTTTTTAAGTCTTAATTCACGTTAGTAATAATCAAAAACTGCTTCTTAATTTCCTTTATACATTAATATAAAAGTGATATAATTATGTTAACCATTTATAGCAATATAGGAGACACAACGATTTCTAGTAGAAGATAAACAAAATAGGAAAGGTTACTTATGTACTTTTAATGATGGAAAGTACGGTCCTGAACGCTATATTGAGGTTCATATATGGAGTAATGAAACCATCAGCAAATATAGAAATGGGGGAAATTAATTATGCACTTTTATTATGCCAGACACGGTCAAACCGTATGGAATGTTGAGAATAAAATATGTGGAGTCACAGACTCCCCCTTAACAGACAAAGGAAAATCGCAAGCAAAAGAATTAGCAGAAAAGATTCTTGCAGAGGGTCTTCAGATTGATGAAATCCTATATTCACCACTTAGCAGAGCCAAAGACACCGCCTTAATCGTATCTGAGCTTTGTGGAATTCCGGCTACTGAAGAGATACGCCTAAAAGAACAGGCCTTTGGAAAATGGGAAGGTACACCCAGAGATGGTCTTGATTTCAAAGCGGATAAAGCAAACTTTATAACCAACTTTGATGGTGGAGAATCTATGTTTAGATTAGCACAACGAATCTATAATCTAATTGATGATATCAAAAAACAAGATAAAGTCTATCTATTAGTTGCTCACAATGGCATTTCAAGAGTAGTAGAGTCCTATTTCCGCGATATGACGAATGAAGAATATGCTGCTTTCGGTATAAAGAATTGTGAAATTCGTAAATATGTCTTTAAATAGAAAAGGAAAAAAGGCTGTACGGAGTTTGCAAGTGATTGTGAATTTGACAATGATATCAGCTTAAAATTCCATATTAGCATGGGCTTTATAGAAGCAAATCGTATTATTTGCTTTACCAAGCAGTTATCATTTTGAAATAGGGGTATATAGACATTGATTAGTCTAGTGTAAATAGTGATATCCCCATAGTCCCGAACGGGTATAATTTATATAAAGCAAACAAAA
>JAFQCK010000024.1 GCA_017416465.1 Lachnospiraceae bacterium
ACATCAATGGTCCATCATACAGACTAAAGGATCAGATGCAATATATGACGGAAGATAACTAAAAAATGGAAAATAAGCTTGTAGGAAAACCTACACTCTTATTTTCCAAAAAACCTACATTTTTATATTGACATTTGCAGTATTCTGGTCAAAAGTATTGAAGTCAATTTTTTCTGGGGACAGTTTCCTTGTTTCTTTCAAAAAAACAAAAAGCAACTGAAATGTATATGTATAAGATCGGATGGTGTTCTGACTTAAACCTTTTGTGACAATGGTATATTTTGAAAGGTAATCAGACAGAACCGCTAAGAATACATTCTGCTTCTTCATCTATCCACCTCCGGAAACACGCCTTCTGTATATTGGGAGATTTTCTCGTGTGCTTCATTGTATAATTCGTAAGAAAAACGAAGATACCGATCTGTCTCCATGATGTTCTCATGTCCGAGATAAGTTGATAAGAATGGAACTGTGTTTTCAAACGTATCTCCGGAATTCTGAAAAGAACGGAAAGTAAATGTATGTCTTATGCAATGGGGACAGATACCTCTTTCTCCCGGATGTTGGCGCACTTGATGGATACCGCTTTTTTCAAGCGTTACTGCGAACCAGCGCTGTATCCAACTCTGACTGGGCGGTTTTCCACCTTCACATGCAAAAACATATGCTTCGGGCACGGAAAGCATCCCCCGTCTTAGGAAGTACTTATACAGAAGATCGGCAGTGCTTTTCTTTAGCGGAACAAGACGTTGGCGTTTTCTTTTTGCTTTCTGGATATTCAGACAGTTTCGAGTAAAATCTACATCCTTTACTTGTAAAGCTAACGCCTCCGATACTCGAAGTCCACAAACATACAGTATACGAATCAGCATTGGAAATACAATCGGCATATCAGTGCCTGTCTGTTTCAATGAATCTGCAAGTTTGTCCGCTTCCATAATAATTCTATTCCACTCGTTCTCATCAAATATATATGGAACATAGGTACTTGATGGTTTTCTTGGTGTCTCCGGAATGTAACATATGATTCCCTCTGTCTGCAAAAATCTGGCAAATCCTCTTAGTTCTGTATATTTCCGTTTTCTTGTTACCGGAGAACACGAAAGATTTTTATCCCACTCAAAAATAACTTCTTTGCTTAGACAATGCCCCTTTTCAGTGTTATCCGGAATATAACGGTCAAGTTCTCTGAATAAACTTGCTATAGTTTTGGTATAATGTCCTGTTTTGTTAAGAAGCTCAAGGTATTGTTCCATTTCTTCGCATAACGGATTACGGTATCGACTCATTTCCACACACCGCCTTCCAGATAGGATAAAAATTTTCCTGTTGCAGCCGGACATTCGAGGGAACATTTTCGTAACTGTTCGATATCAATAGCAACATATCTTTTGGTAGTGTTTGGATCGGTATGCCCCAAAACCTTTTGAACGATTGGATATGGGACGTTATCAGCTATAAGTCCGCTTGCCAGACTGGAACGTATAGCATGAGAACCCCGGTGTCTGCCATCGGCTGCAACTGCAGAACGTATCCTTCCTGAAACAATGCTCCATACAGCACCTCTGCTTAATGGTTGGTAAGGGGCTTGTGTACTGTAAAAAAGTTTTCTGTTTTCCAACAGCGGATTAACTTCTGACAGATAAGATTCCAACGCATCTTTTACTGTTGGAAGAAGCTCTGCACAATACCGCTTTCCAGTTTTTGACTGATTGAAAGATAAATAACCGTGTTGGAAATCTATATTTTCTGTTTTTAGTTCAATGAGATCTTTTACCCGCAACCCATAAGTCATTAAAACAATTAAGATTGCATAATCACGTTTACCAATAATGGTAGTGGTGTTAATTCCGGCTAAGATCTGAATCAGTTCTTGTGTATCATAAACAGACGGCAGCCTCTTTTCTGGAATCATAGAGGGAACGGCATTTTGAAGTTCAAGTTCCGTTAATCCTCTTTCATGCAGGTATCTTAAAAAACAGGGCAGTTTCTGGCACATACCTTCTACAGAACCAGCTGAAAGAACGGAGCATCCAACATGGGTTCCGGAAACATCTTTCAGTGAACGAATACCTTGTTCATAAATAGACACCAGAAACTGGATTGCAAAAATTTTTCTAACTTCAATCGTAGCAGGTTTGTATCCCAGTGCTTTCATATCGGTTACATATTCATCTAATATATTCCGAAAAATCAACGGTGGTAATTGCGCACTTTTATTTATTCGAAATTTATAAGGCCTGTGTAAAAGATAATCATTAAAGTGTCGGATTGTTGTCCGGATATGTTTTCTGGTGCTTGCACTAACTGATATCGTTGGAAGAATATCTACAATAAATACACGGGCAGATTTCTCAGTGTATGTCTGTTCTGGCAACGAAAAGACATATTTTTTTAGCCTGTTAAGATGCGATTTGTAACTACTAATTGTTGATTTTGAATACCCCCTTTCTGAAAAGTCGTGCAAAAATCGCTCTACTTGTGATTCAAAGTTTGCTTGAGTGCAGATTTGAAAATCCATAAGCTTCTCCTTTCTAAGCGTACTATATATACAGCATTATAATTGGAGAAAACTTATCCGAGAAGAAGTATAGAAACACCGTATTATTCAGTCATTCTTAAGAACTTCTCGGATAATAATTCTACTTGGATAATTCAGATTCCATCTCACGACGGACACCCTTGCTGTTCAGCTATACACTTCCCACTATCTGGGCGTGTTCGGGACTTTCACCCGTTAGAGCGCGCCCATGGCGCGCAAACCAAAAACTTGATATTCCAATCTGGAATATCAAGTTTACAAGAAAGCGAGAATAAACATGGAGGTAGAAGAAAACTACCATATGCGTTTACAGAACAAGGAATATCGATGTTATCAGCAGTTCTACTGTTGGTGCAATAGCAGGTGGTTTGGCTACACTTTATTATGGATATGATAAAGTACCTGAAGAATGGAAAAGTCAGATAATTAAGGGAAAGGAAATAGTGGCTTTGTGTGAGATTATGGAGGAAAAGAAATAGTTGAATTTAGGAATGGCGGGTTAGACTCGAAAAATTATTATTTAAGTGTGAAGATAAGGTAGAGGGAAACCTCTACCTTACTTTCTGTGACTATTAAATGGGAAAATATGCTGTTAGGATAATGTTGTATGAATTTATGTGGTTACTTATAATAACGCATTCGAGTGTGCGTTGAGTATTTAGGGGTGTTTACCGATATTTTTGGTATTGTTTGAAGATATTATTTTGAAGTCAAGTAGTTGTCTGAGAGATACTTCGAGAACTCAAATGCTTTTTAGATAAAGTCGAATGATTAATTTTACAAATAGAAGTACAAGTTGTATAATATCTATATTGGAAATATATACCATTATCTATATTATGGAGGAGACCTCATGGCAATATCATATAACAATTTATGGAAATTACTAATTGACAAAAATATGAATAAAACTGATTTGCGAAGTAGAACAAAAATAAGTAGTAGTACTATGGCAAAATTGACAAATCAAGAAATGGTTGCATTGTCGGTTCTTGAAAAAATATGTGCAGAATTAGAGTGTAATATAGAAGATGTAATGCAGTTTGTAGAGTTAGAAGATGTAAAAAAGCAAATGAAGGAGGATGATTATGTCTAAACAGATAGCGATAACAGATAGTTATTTATTAAGTGTATTTAAGCTAAGCAATCAAGATAAAAAAAGCACGCTAAATACTATAAAACAGTTGTCAGAAAATCCAACTTCTCCGTCTTTACATGTTCATAGTATAGATAGAATTAAATGTGATAAGAAGTTTTTAAGTGCTAGGGTAAATTTGGATTTAAGAATTATTTTTGTAAAAAGAGAAGATGTATGTACTTTGTTGTATGTTGACCATCATGATGATGCTTATGATTGGTGTGAGGGAAAATACTTAGTAAAAACAGATTTTGGAAGTGAGTATATTTATGATGAAAAAATGGTACAAGATAAGATAGATACATTTGAAGATAAGCAAAATGAATCCCTTCCGGACTATTTAAATATATACAGAAAAGAGCCGTTATTTGAGTCAGCCGGGATTAAGGTAAAGGATTTGTGTAGATTGGGAATTCAAGAAGTTCATGCCAATAATTTGTTGCAAATAAATGAAGAGGCTGATCTTTTAGAGTATATAGAAATATTTCCAGAGGAGTTACAGGAGGCGTTAATTGATATTGCTACAGGAACAAAACAAATAGATTTAGTCTATAATCAGTTGTTTTGTAAGGAAGATGAGAATGAAGATTCAAATAGTAAGCGTAGATTCTATTTAACAAAGGATATAAGAGAAATTGAGTTGTTGATGGAAAATGAAGATTTTGAAAAGTGGACGATATTTTTGCACCCATCACAAGATAAACTTGTACGAATGAATGCTAATGGTCCTATGGTTATAGAAGGAGGTCCAGGAACTGGAAAAACTGTTGTCGGGATTCATCGAGCAGCGTATTTGTCAGAAAATGTATATCGAAAGATGGATGGGAAAAAGATTTTGTTATGTACATACAGTAAGAGATTGGCAAATACTATTCAGAGAAAGTTAGATACGTTATTTTGCCTTAAAGGAATAGAAAATAATGTGGATGTAATGAGTGTTGATGGCTATATTGCGAAAATGGTTGGAAATAGAGGCGCTAGTGTAAATTTAAGAGTTTTAAATGAGAAAATGGAGCAACTGTATAAAAGTTTGGATTTGGAAAAATCCCTTGACTTCGTTAAGTGTGAATATTTTGAAATTATTGAAAAATATGGCATTACTACAGAAGAAGAATATTTGTGTGTGCAGCGACAAGGTATGGGGACAGCGTTAGGTCGTAGTGAAAGAAAAACTCTTTGGAAATATTTTGAAGAATTATTAAGAATAAAGGAAGAATTAAATATATGTAGCTTTGTAGATAAAGCTCGTTACATGAATCAACTGATTTCTGCGGGAGAAATACATAAAATATATGATTCTATAATAATTGATGAGGCACAAGATTTAGAAAGTGTGAAGTTAAAAGCATTGTGTGATAGTGTTTTGGCGGATAAGAACAATGTTTGTATTTTAGCAGATAATAATCAGCGTATCTTTAGATTAAATACATGGTCTAAAGATGTGGGGATTCAAGTTACTGGAAGAACATATTATTTGACTGTTAATTATAGAACAACGAAGCAAATTAATGATTATGCCCGTTATCAATTTATGGAATTCGATATGTCTAGTAAATATAGCAGAGAGTATATTTCGGTAACTAGCGGAGAGGAGCCAACGGTAATAGAGTGTCGTACTGAGAATGAAGAGAATAAGACTATTATCGAAAAGGTAAAGGAGTTGCTTGAAGATTATAGACCTTGTGAAATATGTATCTTAGCTCCTACATACGAAAAATTAAATGTTTTGAAATCTATTATTGAGTATGAAGGGATGGAGGCATTTTTATTTACAGGAGATGCTATTCCAGAGAATGAGCAAGAGATTGCATTATGTACCACAAGTGGAGTTAAAGGACTGGAATTCCCAATTGTGATAATATCAAGCTTTAATGATGTGGGTACAAAGAAAAATATGTATGGAGATAGCGCAGAAATGTTATTGGACTATGAAAAATTAGTCGAATGTGAAAAGTATGTTGCGATTACCAGAGCAAGAGACAATGTTTATATAACATACGTAGGAGAATAGAAGATGGTACTTCCAATTAATGAATTTATAGGTGATTCGCCGGGCGAAGATGATGTATGGGCTTTTTTAAAGTCAAATCTTCCGGATGATTATGTTTCGCTGCATAACTATTATTTAGAGAATGAACAAGTAGATGTTATGTTGTTTGTGCCTAATAAAGGGGTTCTTATTATTGAAATTAAGAGTTATTTAGCAAAATACATAACTTCGGTGCCAGATAGCACTCATATTAGATTTTCAAATAAACCACCAGAGTTTTCATCATTTAATCAAGCGATTAGATATCGTGACCATATGATTAAAATGTTTAATAAGGCAGAAGATGCTGTACAAGCAGCATTTGTCACAGTTGCATCATGTTATCCATATATCAGCAAGGAAGAGTATAGGGAAAAATCATTAAATAAAATATCTGCGGAGAGACTGACCATACTAAAAGAAGATTTTTCGAGTCGGGAGGCATTTCTTGACAAAGTTGACGATATATTTGATTTGGTTTTGCAATCTGCAAATATGGCAAATGGATATGCTGGATTCGAAGGAGAGATGTTTAAAAATGCAGTAAATATTATTGCTCCTGATTTTGAAAATGTGCAGATTGAATCTCAAGAGAATGTTGTGGAAGATGTGAAGTTTTACAATGTGCACTTTTCGCATTTGATAGCGTTTAAGGATAGAGCTGCGTCTTCTGATTTACAAAAGCTGCTACAAGAGTGGATATCAGGGACTAAAATATATGTATATTTTTGTAATGATATTGATGCGGATGAATTTAGAGCAATAATAATAGGATGGCTACACCAGAACAATAAAAAAGAATCCTTACAAACATTTAATATAAGTATTGGTCACTTGGATGCCTTAACACAAAATATTGATATAGTGGATGGTTGTGACTATATAGCATTTGATGAGGATTTAAGATGTATTGATAAACATTGTTCGTTTAATTATCAACAGTATAAGATTGAACATGCTGAATTAGATAATATTATAGTTAAGGCGGGAGCAGGAACTGGAAAAACGTATTCAATGATTTCAAGAATTAATTATTTGGTTTGGAAACATAATTATTCTCCAGAGGAACTTGCGAGCAAGGTGTTTTTGATTACGTTTACAAATGATGCTGCTGATGAGATGAGAGAAAAACTTTCACAGAATTATATGATGCATTATTTATTGACCAATAATGTTAAGTATTTGCATTATATTGAAACAGTAGAGAATATGCAAATAAGTACAATACACTCTCTCACTGATAAGATTATTAGAAAATACGCAAGTAAAATTGGTTTAGGAAAGAATTTTTCAATTACGTCAGGAAAATATCTTAAAGCACAAAAGGTACATGAAGCATTAAATAGATTTGTAGAGAATAATCCAATGGTATATTTCGGTTTGCCGTTATATCAAATTGAGAAGAGAATAAGTGATTTCATTGACCAAATTGAGAATAAAAATGTTGATATCATTAATGATGAAGATATAGATTTTGGTGAAGAAATAGCTATTGAAGGTAGAGATGTATTTAATGGATTAATTCCTGTCATAAAAGAGGCTAAGCAATTATATCGAGAAGAATGTAGAGAAGAGAATAAAGTAGCATTAAGCGATTTGATTTTAACATTAAAAGAATTATCCGAAATTTTAGAACCGGAAAGTGATATGGTAGATTATCTCTTTATTGATGAGTTTCAAGATACAGATGATGTACAAATCGAATTAATAGCTATATATCAACGATTGTTTGGATTTAAAATTTTTGCTGTAGGAGATGTAAAGCAGTGTATTTATAGGTTTAGAGGTGCGGAAGATGCAGCATTTGAAATATTAAAAACAAAAACGGGAAAGAGCTTTATTGACTTTGCACTTAAAAAGAATTATCGAACAGATTACTTATTATTGCAACGTATGAATGAGGTGTTTTCAAGATGGAACGAATTGGGAGACCTTGATTATTGTGGAGATGATGTTCTTGTAAGTACAAAGCATATAAATAGTTCAGTTGAATACCATAAGATAGTTGCTGCATCGGAACCGGAAATGGCGCTTTCATTGGTAAATCAGATACGAGAACTACGTGGTGAAAATTGTGAGGATAGAATTGCAATTTTAGTACGAACAAATTATCAGGCTATGCAGATAAAACAAATTTGTGCAGATGTTGGTATAGAGGTATCTGTTGCGGGTGGTGGAGCACTTTATAAAATAGACCCAACAGTTGATTTATTAAAACTTTTAAAAGCGCTAAAATATAATGGTTCTGCATTGGAACTTTTCAATTTATATACAACATCGTATGTTAAAGAGTCTATTGATAAGATGAAAATAGATGCATTAGATGATAAAGAAAAGGTTGACTATTTTTATAATAATTTACCTAAATCGTTGCTGAATTGGAATGAATACTTAGAGCGACTAAGATTAGAACCGGTGTTAAAGGTAGTGAGGGATATAATTGAAGAAGCTAAACCATGGGCTATATTTGCTGGTAAGATGAGTGTGGATGAAGAAGAAAAAAGGAGATATAGAGATTTTTATATAAACAATTTGGATCAGCTTTTTGAAAAAATAGCACTCTCATCTAATCTTAGTTATTTAACCATTAATTCTATAATCAATTTCTTAGAGCTAATGGTTTTAACACGTCAAGAAGAGGAAGAAAGAAGTACTGTTGGAACAGAACAGCAGGCACAAAAAATATTGTGTGCTACAGTGCATAAAGTAAAAGGTTTGCAGTATGAGCATGTTATTTTGCCATATTGCTCTTACGATGTTTCAGGTAAGAAAGTTCGTGGTGATGTGGATTTGATTTATTCTGAAAATAAAGTAGGATATGCAGTGCGCTCTAATACGGAAGATGATGAGATTTTTCAAAATAATCATTATTGTGATTTCAAGAGCGATGAAGAAAAATTACGAAGAGAAGAAGAGATACGAGTATTGTATGTGGCAATGACAAGAGCTATAAAGAGTTTTTCTTATTATTGTGTAGGCAATGCCCGTGCAAAAGGAACTTCTAAGAACTGGAAACAGTTTTTGGAGGAAGGAGAAAACTAACTAATGAAAGAAGTATATACTTATGCAGACCCTTTTAAAATAGCAGAAAATAAGGATATATGGGAAATAGTAAAAGCATATCCACATTTTTGCGCATCGGATACATTGGTACAAGGTATGACGGAATGCTATGGAAGAAATACATTTACTATTATTCAGACAGTTAATGCATTACAAAAATCAGTGATAGGAAATGTTACAAACAATTCTGTTGCAGATATGCAGCTGTTTTTAGATGTTATGCATAGTGTTAGAGAAAGCAAAATGAACCAAATGTGTAAGGATGCATTTCTTAATAATGCGGGAGAAGTGGTGGCAGCTATAAAGTATATGCTTGTATTAGGAGTGGAGGAGTGCAGATTCAACAAGGCATTACTCTGTGAAGAACAGCAGGAATTATTAAACATTTATTCCGCAGTAAAAGAAAAGTATTCTGCAGAAATAGAAAAGTTATTTGAGTTTGAAATTGATGATTTAAAGACTGCAATTAAGAAAACGCTCTTAAGTGAGGTAGAATATCAATTAAAGAGAAACCAAAGTATAGCAGGTATTACAGACTGGAAGTGCAAGGATGTACAAGATGCACATAAGAAGCTGCAGAGGGTAATAGTAGCGTATGAAAAAAAGGTGGAATGTAGGGAAGATTTGGATTTTTCTAATACCGCAATTGATAGGATTATCTTAAACCAATTAGAGATAATTAATTCTCGCTTGGAGAATATAGAAGATATTGATTGTAGTACAATCGTTGTTCATGGTGTACACCGATTTACACCAGAGATGTTATTACTTTTTAAAGTGTTGGAACATAAAGGAATAAATGTGTGTTTTTTGATTCATTATGTAGACAATTTGCCAGAAATATACAATACATGGAAAAATGTATATGGATGGACTGGCTGCGAGTTTAAGTGCGTGCAAGGAATCAAACTAGACCAAGGTAAAGAAGTTGGATTTGAAATGGCTAAAGTGCTTCATGGAAAAATATCAACGAAAAATCTAAGAAGCAAAAAATACATATATCCAAATTTAAGTGCTTTTGCATCTTCGGAAGTAAGGAAAACATTTATAGATGCCGGTGAAGAACTTGCAAAAATGAAAGTTCAGTATTATGCCGTAAGTAATACTGAGACAAACGAAATTTTAAGAAATTATTTTCCGGAACAATTTGAAATAAAACCTTTTTTATCATATCCAATTGGACAGTTTATTTTGGGATTATACAATATGTGGGATTTTGACGAGGACCTACTTGTATTAGATGAGAATGCATTAAAAAATTGTGCTGTTTCGGGATTGGGGTGGACATTATCAGATAAGTCTATCATCGAAATATTAGATAAAGCTTGGTTATATATCAAAGATGTAAAAGTAATTAAAGATGTATACGGTAGATTGGACACATTAAAGCAAAATTTATTATTTATAGACAGAAATGAAATTTTAAAAGATTTAAAATGTATATCGTTTTTTTCGTTAACAGAAAGGGAAATAGATGCACTGTATGAATATATACAGTACATTGAATTGTTGTCACAGAGAATATTTTTATATAAGAAAGAGCAGGTAAATTATAGAGAACACTTTCGAGAACTTATGGAAGTAATAAGTTCACCTGTGAATGGCACAGAAAATATTAGCTTGGTAGAAAAACAGTTAGTAGCTGAGGTGTTTGAGGCGTTACAGAACGAGACTAGTACAAGCGTAGTTGGTGACTTTAAGGATGTTCAAGAAGCATTAAAGTTCTTTTTAAGACAAAGAGAAGTAGATGATAGCTCGAATTGGATAGTTAGAAATTTTGAGCAAATAGATGGAGCGGTATTATTGTCAAATAGTACAAAAGCATCGGAATATCATTTTGCGTTAATGTCTATGAAAAATATGTCTCGCCAAGTTAATCAGTCGTTGCCTTGGCCATTAACAGAAAAAATGTTTTTAAGTTATGAAGATGAAGATATACACAGTGCAGTATATGCAACAATAACTGCAGTGATGGAAAGAAGCAATTTCCTTAAGTTTTCATTCTTCTATGGAACATTCTTTTCAAAAAAGAGGATTTCTGTGAGTTTTATAGAAAATCAAAATGGAGAAAGTCAAAGACCATATTATTTGTTGAATTTATTAAGTTTTACAAACGGAGATAAACTAGATGAATTGGATTTGATTTTAGAACAAGAGACTCCAGAGATATACGCTGAGGATTATGATGTTTCCAAAATAGGAATACGAGAAAAAGAGATGTTTGCTATTTGCGCACATAAATTTTACATATACTCCGTACTAAATGAAAGTATAGAATATAGTAGTGAGTTTCATATCAAATATTTTTTATCAAACTTCTTGCTAAAATTATTGGCGGAAGATAAAAAAACCACGTTGGAAAATATAGTGAAGAGAACTGAGAGATATATTGATGAGTTCAAGCGAAAAGAATTGTTTCCAATGTTTGATGTGATTGTATTTGAAGACATAAAAAATAAAGTTATAGAAGACTTTAAAAAAGGATATGAATATAGAAACTATGACAATACGAAATATAATAGTAGAAAGCGCGATTTCTTAATTGCAAAGTGGGAAGATAAAAGGATAAAACAGAATGTTATGGATTTTACGGCTTATTCTGACCAAGCAATCAATGATTTTATGAAATCGTCGCAACTGTTTTTGATTGAAAACCCATTGCCACATGAAAAGGTTTGTGAAAATTGCTGTTATAATGACCGATGTTTGATGAATTATTATAAAGCGTTAACCCTTAAGGAGAGGTGATTGTAGATGTATGAACTTTTGTTATTAACAGTTCAAAGAATTGATGATGAAAAAGTGTATTTATATGCTATGGAATTGGAATATCACAATATTCTAAGGATTGTTAAAAGCATAGAGAAACACGAAGAGTGTCTATCATGGTCAATAGGAAAAGTAACTATGGTGGATAGTGTTAAGGAGTGGTCTCTTGAAAAAAATACATACGTTACCAGTGGAGATAGGTTAACACATACAGATGAATATAAAGTAAAGAGATTGATTGCAAATAAAGTGTCATATCCGGCAAGAATCATTAGTGGCAAATGTATGGACGAATATAGGTTGCTTAGAATATCAAAGATTTATGATATAAAAAATTCAATTGACAAAATAGTAATTAATGCAGCATTAATGGGAAGTAATTCAAAAATTGACATGGTAGTTTTAGACCATAAATGGATTACATATTGGAAGGATAATGTGGATGATATTACTAAAGTTGAAAAATATAAAAAACTAATGTCATTTTATAGAAATCATTTTATTGCGATTGCAAAGAACAACGGTAAAGAAATCGAGGTTGCAGGTTTTTTAAAACTGTAGAAAGCGAGGCGAAAACATATGATAGAAGCACAAGGTGTATATATAGGGGAAGTATGTACTGGAAGCAATTATTGTAATAATGGTTTCTGTGATTTCGTTTTTTCTACGGATGAATTGAAGGATATCAATATTGAAATTTATACAGTAAATGATGGTTCGTTCCACATAGAAAATGCAAAAAGCACCAGTAAGAACAAAGCACTGAATTATTATTCAAAGTATCTAAGAGGCACAACAGGTAATGGCGAAAGAGTGTGCGATATTATATGTTCATCCTCTAGTGTGGATATGTTGTTTTATCAAGAAAATGAACTTGGAGAGCCGCAGCAGATTTTTGCGAAAAGTATCGAAGTATTAAAAGAAGATGGCGAGGAATTTGAGGCGATAAAAAGGATTGGAGAGAATTTTGGATATAAATACCCGGAAGCTCTTGAAATAAGAGAATTAAAACAACTGATTGACGATTATGAAATCGCGGTGTTGCATGAAGAAGAAGTTCAGATGCCAGAAGCTCTTAAAAAGATGATAGAATCAGTTCGTATTAATGTGATAAATAGACGAGAGAAATTTTTGGTAGTATATGAAGGATATGAATTAGAACTGTCGTATGAAGTATATTTAAGGCAGGTCATAGATGAAATAGTAGACAATTACATAAATGCTATAAATAAGTTGATTTCTCAAAACAGTAATACTTTAGTAGAGAATGAAACAATTATGATATATATGGGAAGATACGGAGAAGGAACCAATGTGCTAGATAAATTAGGACAAGTTGGGAAGAAAAACCATGTAGAAGTTAATGTTATAAATGATATTGAAAAATCTATAGCTAGAGGGAATGCATATTACTGCTTCCTAACAAAAGCGTTGCTTAAAGATACTGTAGAGAAGAATTTGTCTCGTTATCAGTTTTGTTATTATGATGAGAGCTATGTATTATCGAAGAGAAAAGATGTATTTTCTCTTAAAGTAGTAAATGATTTTGAAAATGCCATATATATAAAAATTAATGATACTGTGATGGAAAAATCAAAAGAGTATATGTTTAATTGTCCTTTCATTAGAAAAGGAGATGAGCTTTTGGTAATGTATGAATATACTCCGAGCGGATTATTTATGGAAATAACATATAAAGATTTAGAGGAACAGCAGGAACTTAAGATAAAATATTAAGTGTGAGAGGAAGGCTTGTATTTATGTACGATATTGACATGTACGTACGATGTCCGATTAAAATATACCGACAGAGTCAGTATAGGACATTATATGTTGCAGGAAAAATTACATATATTGATGAAGATACTGGACTGCTTGATGTCGTATTTTACGATCATCAAAAACTAAACGAAAAATGTTGGATACTAGATAGCTTGAAGAAGAGATATGCAACATATGAAGTCTCAAGGTTATCTATAGCGCAAGATGCCCAAGCAATCTATAAAGGAAAGAAGGTAAGAGTTTTAAGAAAATCCACTTCTTTGAAGGGAAAGAAGGACCAGTTTGTCTATTATTGTTCATTAATTGGTAATGGAAGTAAATCAGTATATCCAATTCTTGAGAATGAATTACAGGTAGATTTTTTTGATTTCCAATTAAGTATAATCAGAAAATTAAAGGATTTAGAGACCTCGTCTGTCGAATGCTATAAAACTAGAAGTGTTTTAAGTGAGAGAAAACATTATTTGGAGAAGTTACCAGAGATTATTAATACGCTGGTAGATACTAGGGTGTTTTTATATGCGCATCAAATTGATACTGTTATTAGAGCTGTTTCTAATGATAAGTGCCGAGTTATGTTGGCAGATGAAGTAGGATTAGGAAAAACCATTGAAGCGATTACTGTGTTAAAGCATTATTTGAGACAAAAATCATCGTTTAAAGGTTTGGTTATAGTACCCGCAACATTAGAGTATCAATGGTTTAATGAGTTAAAAGAAAAGTTTAATATAAATGCAGAAGCATTTTCGACATATCGTTATTTTCAAAGAAAGATGTCATCAAATGTTTACGTCATTTCATATGGCGAATATATTCGCCATAGAATAGATTTAATGGAACAGAGATGGGATATGGTCATTATCGATGAGACACATAAGATTTTAACAACGGAGATGTATAAACCATTGCTAAACTTATGTAAAAAAGTTGAGAATGTTATATTACTAAGTGCTACTCCAATTCAAAAGCATACAAATGAATATTTAAATTTATTAATGATGCTTAATCCGAAAAAATATTTAGGGATGGAGATTAATGATTTTGAAAAACTAGTTGCAAACCAGACAATTTTAAAAGAGAAGATATATGACATGGCGACAGATTTGGATTTGTTTGATGATATGGATATGTCAGATATTTTTTGTATGAATTTGAGAGAAATTAACGAACTTCTCGAAGATGTATTTTTGGATAAGATAATATCGAAGATAGAAGAGAACGAGAGTGATAATACATTATTGGTGAAAACAGCAGTAGAGTATATAAAAAATCAGTATGTTGTTGAAACACCATTTATAAGACATAGAAGAATTGATATTCAAGAGGCAAACATTAAGAGAAGGTTAGAATCTGTTTACAGTTATGAGATGCAGGGAAAGGATGTTGGTTCTGCAGAAATAGAAGTATATTCTGATGTGTTGGATGAAATAGAGGAGATGATTTCAGGCGCATATGAAGGCAATAATATGGATGTATATATGCGGTTGATTGCAGCACTTCATAGTTCACCATATGCACTAATTTCTGTGCTTCGGGAAAATAGTTGTTTAAATACATGTTATAGAAAATTTAAAGAAGATATAGAAATTTGGAAAGCATTTTGTGATAAAGAAATAGCAGCTTTATCATCTGGCAGAAGTAGTAATGATACAAGATTTGGATGTTTATTGCAGGCAATAAATGAGTGTAAGGAAGGGAAAATTATTGTTTTTTCTGTATTTAAAGAGACGGTAGAGCAAATTAATTATATGTTAGAAAAATGTTTTGGCGTTGAATCTGTAACCTGCTTTACCAGAACTATGACAAGATTAGATACACAATTGGCAGCACGAAAGTTCCAAACATCCGATAAGTGTAGGTTTATTGTATGTGATGAGTCAGGTGGAGAAGGAAGAAATTTTCAATGTGCTGATTATATAATTCATTTTGATATGCCTTGGTCTCCTGCTTTAATGGAGCAAAGAATAGGAAGATTGGATCGCATCGGGCGTGAAGTGGATAGAGACGTTAAATCAATTGTGATTTATTCAGAAGAGAGCATAGAAGAGAAGTTATTTTTTCTTTATAACGATTCACTAAATGTTTTTGAAAAATCGTTATGTGGTTTGGAAATTGTATTTGAAAGAATGCTTTCTATGATACAAAATGCGTTATCGAGAGATATAAAATATGGATTAACACATGTGACTTCGGAGATAGAATCAATAGTTGCCGAAATGCAAGATGATGTGGAAAGAGAGATTTATTTTTCAACTACACAGAACATTAATATCGAACAGAAACAGTTTATTGATTCGATAGAGCATTGTTTTGAAAAAGAAAAAGATATTCATATGGCAGAGGAATATACAGAATGGTTGAAATTGTCCGGGGTAAAGGTTGAAGGAAAAACTTCCGGAATAGTCAGCATAAAAGACGAATGTTGCAATGACATAGATAGATGTGTTTCTATGTATGTTCACCCAGCTGCGGACTTGGAAATCGTGGGTACATTCTCAAGAGAAATGGCATTAAACAACGAAGATGTGGAGTTCTTTTCACCAAGTTCAACATTGTGTAAGGCAATTTTTCAAAATTTGCATGTTAATCAAGAGGGAAGAGTTTTGGTGTTGCGTTGTGGAGTAGGACAGGGCAGATGGAGCGGATTCCTAACAACTTGGAATGTTACATATAATTTTGAAAAAATATATAGAATTCAAAAAGAACTTTTTACAGATTTTAATGTGAAGGAGTTTTTGCCAAGTGAACAGATTCGAGTGACAGCAAAATTTAATGGAACGGATGAACTTAATGAAAATGAGTTATATGCTCAGATAAGAAGACCCGCAGAATCCTTGATAGAAATTGAGCAAATTTCAGATTTTAATGGTTTTGGAGAATTATTTAGTGAAGATACTTGGTATACATTTTGTAAACAAAAGATATCTGAAGCTAAAAAGGAGGCAACATTAACTGCTAGAAAATGGGTAAAAACGAAAATGTTAGAAGAAGCATTACAGAAAGAGACTATAGCAAGGAATATTATGGGATTAAATTCTACTGACACTTCAAATATCGATTTGATAAGATGGGGATTTGAACATTTAGAAGTTCATTTAGATTCAGTAGTGTACATAGAACTTTAAAAGTCCAGCTAATAAATGTCAATAGATAAATGAAAAAATATTTTTCTATTAAAAAAGGGCGCACTTACCCCTTGGCGAAAATATCATTTTTTAAGAGATTGATTTATTAAAGTTACAGTATTTTATGCTGCTATGTCGCATTTTACAGCATTGTATTGTTTGATATGTTCTTCAGGGGAAATGATTTCAAAAGGTTTATTATCTCTAAGTATTGCAAATATCATGTTGCAAACTTTGTGAGAAACAGCCCCCATTGCTACAAGTTTTGGCTTTGATTCACACTTTTTTAGGTAGTAGTAACGAAGTACTGGATTTTTAGCATCGCCTGTACGTGATGTACTAATGCTCTGTAGAGTTAGCGTATGGATAACACGTCTGGCTATAGCAGAACCTCTTTTGGACATTTGAATCTTGGTACCTTCAAATTTACCGGATTGTTTTACTGCTGGATCAAGACCGAAATAAGCAAAAAGTTGTTTCGGCTTTGAGAAAGCGGAAAAATCGCCAATTTCACCCATAAGAGATATAGCAGATAGAAAACCAGCACCTTTAAATGTTTCAATTAAGTGAATCTGTTTAACAAAATCGGTATCTTCATTGGCATTAACAAGTTCATGCATAGAATCAAGTATACCGTTGATTTCTTCGTCATACTTGCGAATGAAGCTGATGTATAAACGAATACGTTTGATGTTACTGTCGATGATGTAACCGAATTCATTGGCATCCTTAGCAGCCTGAATAATGGCATTATACTTATTATAAGCATATGTAAGTCCAAAACGAGCTGTTGATTTGATGGTATCAATAACTTCTTGTTTATCAGCTTCAAGAAAAGCATTGGGAGATGTATATTTCTCTAACAATGTAAGAGAGGTATTGATAGTAACTTTTGAAAAAATGCCAAGATATTGTGGAAATGCCATGCGTAATTCAGCTTGAAGCTTATTTACATAAGCACTGCGGTTATCCATTAAGTCGTAGTATTCACGACAGAGATTACGACAGTTAAGGGCAAGATCAGATGGCATAAGGGAAACTTTTAAATCAGGTTTTAAACCAATTAAAGCCGCCTTTTTAGAATCAAAACGATCATTATGTACTTTTCGTATGTTCATATTTGTGCTATTCTTTGTGATGATAGGATTAATAACCGAGCAGTTAAAACCCTTATCACGAAGATAGCAGAAGAGTGGGTAATGATAAATTCCCGTGGATTCCAGGAAAATGCGGCTTTCCAAAGAATACAACTCTTCTGCTTCTTTTATTTTAGAAACAGCGGTTGTAAGGGAATGCATGTTACTATGTAGGATTTTGTAAGGTTTACCTACAAGCTGTTGGTTTGGAAGTGCAATAGACATCCAAGAGAAGTCAGCACCAACATCGATACCAACAGAGATGAATAATTCATCAAAATTAAAAATAACTTTGTTTGACATGAGCGAAAGCTCCTTTCTGATAGGAATCCATTTCCAATCTGACAGGTACACAACCTAGCGCGTTATACGGGTATAGCCTTCCGGCTCCCAACCAGCTAAAACATAAAACCCTGTCGAATGGACTAATTGACTTATTTGTAGGTATTGGCTGAAAAACAGCCTCCCAAGGAGAAGAACATTCTTTGTCCTATCTTAAGGGATAATACCTTATGTTTTATTTGGTGTCTATCAGGAACCGTCAGACATGATAATAATTACGGATAACATCTGATGAAGGAAGAACACCTTCTTTTGTTATCCAAGATAGAAACTTATTAACCAAGTAGTTTTGAATGACTACACCAATATAATACTAGGAGAA
>JAFQCK010000154.1 GCA_017416465.1 Lachnospiraceae bacterium
CAACCACAGTTATTTTTCTCACAAGCTCTTTTCTCTTGTGATTTTTGCCCACATAAGTGAAACTAAAAAAGTCTACAAAGTGCGTAAATTCAAGGATTTCTAGCCATTTGTTCTTTGTATCAACACCACAGTCTCCACATGGTATGTTCCAGGGAACATATCAACCGCACACGCTTTATCAACCTTATATCCCTTAGCAAGCATTACTTCCAAATCCCTGGCAAGTGATGTCGGTTTACATGAAATATAAACTATCCTATCAACATCATAATTTATAATTTTATCAAGTGCTTTTGGATGAATTCCATCTCTTGGCGGGTCAAGTACTATCAAATCAGGTTTATCTTCAATTTCATCTATTACCTTTAAAACATCTCCTGCAATAAATTCGCAATTTGTAAGTCCGTTTAACTTGGCATTTTCTTTTGCAGCTTCCACTGCTTCTTCTACAATTTCAACACCGATAACCTTCTTAGCAACTTCTGCAAGCATTTGAGCAATAGTACCTGTTCCACTATATAAATCAAATATTAATTTATCTTTTGTTTCACCCACATATTCTCTTGCCTTTTCATATAATTTTTCAGCACCAAGTGAGTTAGTTTGGAAAAATGAAAAAGTAGAAATCTTAAATTTTAATCCTAAAATTTCTTCATAGAAGAACTCGCTTCCATATAAAACTTCGGTTCTGTCACTTCTAACCATATCAGCAAGTCCATCATTAAAAATGTGCATAACACCAGTAATCTTTCCTTCAAGCTCTAATGTTAAAAGCTCATTTACTAAATCTGAAAAATCCCAATTAATTAAAGTAGTAGTAACAATACTTACAGTTACATCACCAGTTTTAACTGCTCTTCTAACTAAAAGATGACGAAGAAATCCCTCTTTTGACATCTTATGATAATATGGCAAGTTATTCTTCTTACAATAATCAAGAATAGTACTAAGAATTTTATTGTAATCATTATTTACAATCTTACAACTATCCGTAGTTACTATATCATAAAAGCTACCCTTTTTATGAAGGCCCAATGCTAACTCTCCACCCTTACATTCATCACCAAAAGAAAACTCCATCTTATTTCTGTATGCAAATTCTGTCGGACTCGCAATTATTCCTTCAAAATCATAATTATCTATAATTACTTTATCTAAAATATCTTTAACCATTTTTTCTTTTAACTTAAGCTGATTTTTATAAGACATAGTCTGATAAGTACATCCTCCACAGATTCCAAACTTCTCACACACAGGCATCTGATTTTCCAACTCGGATTTTTCCAAAACTTCCAAAATTCTTCCTTCACACTTTGATGAACGTTTCTTAGAAAGCACAAATCTAATCTTTTGTCCCGGTAATGCTCCCTTAATTACAACAGGTATAATAACCTTTGTTCCATCTCTCTCTTCCTCATATTCAACAATTCCCTTGTTAGGAAATACAATTTTACTAACTAATCCAATATATTCTTGTCCTTTTTTCACGCTAATCTCCATTCTATGCAACCTAATTTACAAAGCTATTGTAACACGAAAAAAGTCTTGTGCCAATATGACACAAGACTTTTATTTATGTAATTTTTAATTATCAAATATAACTAAAAATATATTATAATTCTAACTTATCGTTTATATCATCAAACTTAGTTCTCTTACTTTTCTTTCCACCCAAGTCCGGTACAAATAAAATTCTAAGTGCTAAAGCTCCGCCACCGAATATAAGGATAAGCATAATTACTAATTCATATAAACTGATTGGATCTAATTTTAATTCAATAGTAGAAATAATTCCAAATACAATAATTAATACCGCAAGCATTGTAACTAATTTTCCTGCAAAATTATCTGGAAACATTACCCATATTACAATACCAAGAATCAATGGAATTAAAATCATTCCACCTGAAAGACCTCGTCCTCCAAATAATCCCCAGTTTCCATAAAAACCGTTAAGTCTCATAGGACTTATAACTCGAACGTGTTGTGCAAATAAGAATAATCCTCCACCACACATTAATATACCAACTAATAAAAGTAACAACTGTTTACCTGCTGAATTTCCGCTATTCATATCCTCTTCCTCCGTTTCTTTTTTCTTAGTTTTTAAATTTTATCGCAACCATTCATCATACTTTTTATTCAAATATGCTTGGCTCTGAACAGTTACATTCTATCAAAATTTATTTCAGATAAAAAGCTACCGTTTTACACGATAGCCACTTTATCATATGAAATTCAAAATATTATATCTGATTAAAATTCCTCGCTATCAAGGAAATCTTCATCAAAATCTTCGTCTTCAAAATCTTCATCTTCAAATTCATCAAGATAATCCGGTTTAAGATATTTATAAATGCTGTAAGCTATAACCGCTATAACTGCTATAATTCCTATAACTGCGAGTATAGTACACACTGTCTTTTTCTTATCACATTTGCCTTCTTCATCCTGCTTATAAAGTAAATTATTAAGCTTTGCAATACTAATTAAATTCTCTAATTTTTCCATTGCGCACACCCTTTCCTTTATTACATATTAAACAATATAGATTTATTATACCATTATAGTTTACTTTTTACTACATTTTTTTTAATTTTGCAAATGAAGCAAACATTTTTTTAGTTCCGGCAGAAACAAAATCCACTGTCACCTCATAATCTCTGCCACCTTCTGTTATATCCATAACCTGTCCCACACCAAACTTTATATGCTTTACGGTATCTCCAACAGTATATTCAAGTTTATCCTGCTTCTTGACTTCATATTGCCTTGTTTCAAATGCCTTTGCTTTAAAAATCGGTTTTGCATTAGAATTAGCAGAAGGCTTTATAATTCCTTCACTTGAAGATAACTTTTCAGCAGACACATTTGCATCCATTATAAACCTCGGAATCTCCTTAACAAATCTTGAAACTGCATTATACTGTGTCTGTCCTCTTACCATTCTCCTTCTTGCACTTGTAATAGTAAGGCTATCCATCGCTCTTGTTACAGCAACGTAACACAGACGTCTCTCCTCTTCAATTTCACTGGTATCATCAGTACCAATTGACATATAACTTGGAAACAGTCCATCTTCCATACCACATAAGAAAACCTTATTAAACTCAAGTCCCTTTGCACTATGTATAGTCATTAACACTACATAATCGTTTTCAGTTTCCAAATTATCAATATCTGCTATCAAAGAAATTTCTTCTAAAAATCCACTCAAAGTAGCATTCTCATTTTTTTCTTCATAATCAACAATCTTACTGAAAAATTCACCTATATTCTCAATTCTTCCTTTTGCTTCATCGGTTCCTTCAGCTTTTAATTCTTCAACATATCCTGTTTCATTTATGATATGCTCCATGATATCAGATATCTTCATTACTTCACTCTCAGCTTTAAGTCTTTGAATAAAATCCACAAATGGTTTTATCTTAGAAGCCGAACGACCAATAACTGCCATTGCATTTTCATTTTTTAAAGCATCATAAAAGCTTATTCCATTAGCCTGCGCAAATGTATCAATTTTATCAACTGTTGCATCACCAATCCCTCTTTTAGGAACATTGATAATTCTTTTTATAGCAACCTCATCTCTTCCATTTTCAACAGTTTTTAAATAAGCAATTAAATCTTTAATTTCTTTTCTCTGATAGAAGTTCTGACCACCTATTACTTTATATGGTATACCCTCTCTTATAAATCTTTCTTCCAACACACGAGATTGTGCATTAGTTCTATATAAACACGCAATCTGATTATATGAATATATACCTTTTCTCACTACCTGTGATATCTCATCAGCCACATATTCTGCCTCATCATATTCACTATCAATCTGCCTGAATATTACTCTGTAACCTTCATCTTTTTCAGTCCATAGCGACTTTTCTTTTCTTGCAGTATTATTTGAAATAATCGCATTCGCCGCATCTAAAATCATTTTTGTTGAACGGTAATTCTGTTCAAGCTTAATTATCTTTGTATTTTCAAAATACTTCTCAAAATCTAAAATATTAGAAATATTAGCTCCTCTAAATTTATAAATAGACTGATCATCATCACCGACCACACAAATATTTTTATATTTGTCCGCCAACAGTCTTATAAATAAAAATTGTACTGTATTAGTGTCCTGATATTCATCTACCATTATATATTTAAAACGCTCCTGGTAGCTTTCCAATACTTCCGGATTAGATCTTAACAATTCAACAGTTTTAACTAATAAATCATCAAAATCCAGCGCGTTATTTTTTCTCATTTGTTCCTGATATTCTTTGTAAACACTTATTATATTTTTTTTACCAAAATCTCCTGCATTTTCCAAAGCATAATCCTCCGGTGTAATCATCTCGTTTTTCGCCTTAGAAATTTCTGCAAGAACTGCTTTTTCTTTTAAATATTTTGTATCTATATTTAATCTTTTACAAATATCTTTTATAAGTTTTTTCTGATCATCTGTATCATATATCGTAAAATTATTATCGAAACCAATCTTATCTATATATCTTCTTAAAATTCTCACACACGAAGAATGAAATGTACTAACCCATATACTTTCCGCCCCAAATTCCACAAGATTATTTACTCTTTCTCTCATCTCTCCGGCCGCTTTATTTGTAAATGTTATAGCCATAATATTCCAAGGGTTAATACCATTTTCTATCAAATAAGCAATTCTATGAGTTAAAACTCTTGTTTTTCCGGAACCTGCACCGGCAAGTATAAGTAATGGTCCTTCAGTATGGAATACTGCTTCTTTTTGTTTTTCATTTAGTGTATCATAAATACTCATTTTTACACTTTCCTTTCAAACTATAGGTATCCGTGAAACTCTAACTATTAATACTTTGTGCATACTTTCACTCCGTTGTTCACACAATTACCTATTAAATGATTAATAGGCGCACTGCCATTTTTCAGATAGTGCGCCTAAAATAGTCACTTAACCTTATTATATTTTCAATCCTATGCTAACTTTGTACCACAGTTAGCACAGAACTTCGCTCCATTTGTTGCTGTACCACATTCAGGACAGAACTTTGGAACTGCTCCACCTCCTGCTTGTGGTTGTTGCATCTGTGGCTGTTGCATTGGTTGCTGGCCATACATCCCCTGATTTGGCATCATACCTGCTGCAGCATTAGTCATATTGTTCATACTTCCCTGCATAGCATTAACCATCTGTTGTCCCATCATCATGCCCATCTGCATACCTGCCATCTGATTTGCCATACCTGCCATCTGATTTGCTGTACCGCCTACAACATTTCCAGTATTACCCATATTATCAACCATAGCCATCTGAGTATATCTGTTCATATCACCAACCATACTCTGTGCAGCCACCTTATCCTGCATCTTCTGAACTGATTCAGGATAATTAAAGTTTTCAATAGTAAATGATGTAATAGTAATACCAAGTTTAATTATCTCAAAATCAAGGTCTTCTTTAATACCTCTTGAAATCTCAAAAGCATTTGCCTGAAGGTTAAACATATCTTTACCTTCTTTTGTAATCCATTTCATAAGCAAAGGATTAAGCACTGTTGTAACCCTTTCCTTAATTTCTTCAACATTATACTGATTCTTGATACCTGCAATTTTCTCTATAAAAGTATCATAATCTGAAATCTGGCATGAGAATGTACCAAATGCTCTAATTGGCATACCTGCAGGAAGTCCCGGCGCCGGAAGATTAACAGCATTCTTCGTTCCCCATTTTAATGTAAACTCTTTTGTGTTAATAAACAATACTTCAGCTCTAACACCACTGTTAAATCCGAACTTGATACCTTTAAGTGTTGATAAGAAAGGCACAATCTGTGATTCAATATCAAAACTTCCTGAATCCTTAAATATACCTTCAACCTTACCATTATACATAAAGATTGCATCCTGACCCGGTCTTATAATAAGTCTACTGCCTTTTTTAATTTCATCATTTTTCCATTTCCAAAACATAACGTTATCTTTGGTTTCCTGCCATTCAACAACGTTAGAAAACTGATTACCAAACAATCCCATCGTAAATTCCTCCTAAACTATATTTCCACATAATCAACATCATATACGATGTTGTTATCAACAATTTCTTCATCAATTATATTATCACAAATATATTCAGATGTATATACACTTGCAACATCATTTGAATTATTACTTCCACCAGATGATTTAGCAAGAAGAATACCCACAATAATCGCAATAATAATTGCAATAATAATTGCAATCTTAACAGGACTCTTAGGATAATCACCATTAATCTTGCCGTTCTGACCATTTATTAAAACATTATAACTCTTACCTTTATATGCATATGCAGTTGCATACACTGGTACAAGAACATGCTTATATGTTTCATCCTTATAATGTGGAGATATTCTGATATCCTTTACTTCATCATATCGTCTCCTGACATCAGCTCGAACACTGTCTCTTAATTCTGTTTCCATTTTTCTAACTGCCGTTTCATGAGCATCATCTAAAGAAACAGAAAAACATTCCGAACTATATCCTGAAAGATATTCCGGTGAATATGACTTAAGCTGATTCTTTGTATCAAATGGTTCAATTCCTCTAAGATGAGATGCCTTATGATTACTTGTTGCCATTACCTGAACATCATCAAAATTCTCATGAATTCTACCACTTGTGTTATACCAATCAGTTACAGTCTTTTCCGTAACCGAACCATCTGAATTCTTAACCTTTTCCTTACGATTTTTTCCACCTTTTGCAGTATATGTACAATCAACATCTGCATCAAATGTCCAATAAGGTACATACATTCCCTGAATCTTATCAGTTTCATACAAATGTTTTAAGTTATTAGGAGCAAGCCATCTCTTTTTTATCCATTTTTCATATTTTTCTTTAACATCACTTTTAGTAACAGTAAACGGACAAACTCCATCAGGAATTAATGCATCCGCCTGCTTTTCTGCTAAAACATAACTTGAACCACAATATACGCATTCTGTTGCAGTACAATCTGCAGAAACTTCTACCGTAGCTCCACAACCGTTACATATCATCGTGCTTGACTGCTTCTCCGTAGCCTTAATTGTATTAGCAACTCTTCTGCTAAAATTGTGTTCCACAATTTTACTTTCTTCATTTACAATATTAATCTGTGTATCACAATTAGGACACTTCAATGTCTGAGATTCAACATCAAACTCCATAATTCCGCCACAACAACTACAATAATATACATTATCTGACATTTTTTTCACCTCGCATTGTTAATAAATTGATATCTAACCCATATTTATTTTACAAAATTTTTATATCAATTTCAATATATCGAAAAAAAGTGCCCGATATTTTTTAGTACCGGGCACCTTAATCTACGTAGCCTAAGTAATATTTATTACTGCATTCCCATCTGTGCTTTTAATGCTGCTAATGCATCATCTACAGCTGGAGCTTCAGTTTCTACTGAATCATATTTAGCTGCAAGATCTTCTACATCATCTTTATCACCTGCATTAAGTTCTGCCATAGCATTTGCTTTATCTAACATCTGGTCAGCTTTAGCTTCCATTCTGTCAAATGCTGACATACTTCCCATTGCACCTTCAACACTTGCACCAAGTTTATTAAGTTTTTCCTGTGTCTTAGCTGCTGCCATCTTAGCCTTGATAGAGTCTTTACGAGCATTGAGGTCTGCAATATCTTTACAAAGCTTATCATGCATCTGTTTCATCTTAGCCGCATTAGCTGCTGCTATATCATATGCCTGCTGTAAGCTTGTTCTCTGCTGTTCAAGCTGTGCTTTCTTAGCGAGGAACTGACGAGCATCATTATCGTTACCTGCCATAACAGCCTTTTCTGCATATTTCTGGAATTTATCAATTTCAGCATTACATTCATCTAACTGTCTTTTACATCTTGTTTCCTCAGCCATAACTGCTGCTGTTTCTGATTTAACCTTTCCTAAATCACTTTCAATATTTCTTAAGTACTGGTCAATCATCTTCTCCGGATCTTCTGCTTTATCAAGTAAAGCGTTAATGTTTGCTGACATAATGTCTTTAAATCTTGTAAGAATTCCCATGTTGAACTCCTCCTTTTATAAAATGAAATTTTTCTTTCGACTACATTTCGTATTATACAATATTTTCCCATTTTTGTCACTAGAATTATTGAATTTTAGGCTTGTCATATAGTTTTTAATACTATATAATATCTAATGTGTATTTCTACATATATTTTAGATTTTTTTAACGTGTGGTTAACCATACGATATTTTTTTACAAATAAGAATTGTGAGGATAATGATGATAAATTCAGATAAGCTTTTAGAAGATTTAATTAAAAAAATGAATATTATTGATGTTTCTGATATCCCTTCCATTGATTTATATATGGACCAGGTAACAACATTTATGGAAAAGCATCTAAAAAATTATAAACGTTTTGAAGATGACAAAATAATGACTAAAACTATGATTAATAATTATTCCAAAAATGAACTTTTACCTCCGTCAAATAAAAAAAGATATTCGAAAGAGCATTTAATACTTCTTATTTTTATTTATTATTTTAAAAATATACTTTCCATTAATGATATAAAAACAACATTAACACCTTTATGCGAAGCTTTCTTTGAAGAAAACAAAGAAATATCACTTGAAGAAATATATAATACAATTTCAGATATGGAAAAAGAACTTCTTCCTGCGATAAAAAAGGATATATCAGATAAAATTTCTGCTTCTAAAAATTCTTTTAGTGAAACATCAGACAAATCCAGAGATTATCTCCAATTATTTTATCTAATATCTTCTTTATCATTCGATATGTATGTTAAAAAGCAAATGCTTGAAAGTATTATTGATTCAATAAATGAAACCTATGCACAGCACGCAGAATCATTAAAGGAATCCAAAAAAAATAAAGACAAAAAACACCAAAATAATTCATAACAAAAAAATAACATATCTTTCACTTTATTGTGATTTCGATATGTTATTTTTTCTATCAATCTTTCATTCTTGAAAATACAAGTTCATAGCCATCATTACCATAATTAAGTGAACGATTTACTCTGCTTATAGTTGCTGTTGATGCTCCTGTAGTCTTAACTATTTCACTATATGTTTTCTTTTCGTTAAGCATTTTTGCAACTACATATCTCTGAGCTATAGATTGAAGCTCATTAATTGTACACACATCCATAAAGAATTTATAACATTCTTCTGTATTTTCAAGCAAAAGTGCTGCTTCAAAAAACTGGTCTATTTCATCATTTCTTATTTTATTGTTACTCATATCTCTATCCTTTCTGTAATTCGAATTACTTATATTTATTTAAATATTTTTTTAGTTTGTCGGGATAAAAATTCAAAACCATAGATAAATCATATGAAACCTCTTCTATTAACTGATATGCTTTACCATTTTTAGCAATATTTTTCTTTTCATGTGCGTCACTTCCTATAACAATCGGAACTTCATATTCCTTACACAATTTTAGCATCTTCTTTTCATTCTCATATGCATTTAATCTAAATTCGCTTGATATAGAATTATTATTAATTTCTAATAAAGTTCCATATTCTTTAGACGCCTTAACTATTTTTTCATAATCAACAGGCACTCTTCCATCGTCCGGATGTCCTATTATATTTATCAAAGGATTTTTAATTGCTCCAATTATTGCATTAGTATTCTGTTCAACTGTACCCGCTTCAAATCCTATATGATTGTGAATACTGGCAATTACAATATCCATTTTTTTTAAATCATCTTCAGACATATCAACATTTCCTTCATAATCAAGAATATTTAATTCAACCCCAAGACATACCTCTATTCCTTCATAATCTTTTTTTAACATTGTTAGATTTTTAAAATATTCTTCATCACAGGTTCCCGGCATAGTAACTGCATGGTCAGTTATACCAAATAACTTTATTCCTTTTTTCCTAGCCGTTTCAACCATCTCTTCAATTGTATTTGCTGCGTGTCCACTTGCAATTGTATGAGTATGTAAATCAGCTAAAAATTCATATTTATTAATTTCTTTTCGCATAATTATCCTTTCACGGTAAAATAATTATTTTTTTCAAATATAACTTACTTATTTTTTACCACTTTAACAGTTTACACTGTTATAGTTTAACATCTTTTACTTTTAAAAACAAGATATGTTTGACACTAAGTCAAAAAAGTGTTATTCTAGATTTGTGCTAACAAGCACCATATTTTTATTTGGAGGTATCACAATGAACAAAGGTACAGTTAAGTGGTTCAATAATCAGAAAGGATATGGTTTCATTTCTGATGAAAATGGTAACGATGTATTCGTTCACTATTCAGGACTTAACATGGAAGGCTTCAAGTCTTTAGAAGAAGGCGCTGCTGTTGAATTCGAAGTTGTAGACGGCGCTAAAGGACCACAGGCAACAAACGTAACAAAATTATAATCAAAAAGTAAATGGTGTGCCTTTTTCAATTTATATAAATTTCGATTTTTTATTTTGAATTAGCTATATTATTTAACCCAATGATTAAGAATGGGCTGTCACAATTGTGTACAGCCCATTTCTTATATTCTTTATTTTGCAATTTTAACCAATTCATTCAATTCATCCACACTAAATATATAATTTTTATTACAAAAATGACAATTCAGTTCTACATCTTTTCCTTCATCTATCATATCATCTAATTCTTTTTTGCCAATACTTAACAATACTTTTTCTACCCTTTCTCTGCTACAATCACAATGAAAGTTTGGTATAATTCTGTCTTTTACCTCAACACCAAAATCACCAAGAACTTCATTTAAAATATCTTCAGGTGTCATTCCCTTTGAAAGCATATCTGTAACAGATGTAATACCTGAAATTTTTTCTTCAAGTGCCTCAACTATATTTTCATCCGCAAATGGCATAAGCTGAATAATAAATCCTCCTGCCTGTTTTACTGTATTATCTTTTTCCATAAGAACACCTAAAGCTACTGCAGATGGAACCTGTTCTGATGAAGCAAAATAATATGTCAAATCCTCTGCAACTTCACTTGTTGTTAAATCCACCTGACTTACATATGGTTCTTTCATTCCTAAATCTTTTATAACCGTCATTTTCCCATAACCAATAGCACCACCAACATCTAATTTACCTAAATAATTAGGTGGTATTACGATTCCCGGGTCACCTGCATATCCTTTTACATTTGCTTTTGAGTCTGCTGTCACCGTAATACCGTTAATAGGCCCATCACCCTTCATCATAACCGTAAGTACATCCTTTTCACCTTTCATCATACATCCCATCATTGCAACTCCTGTAAGAAGTCTTCCCAATGCAGCTGTTACTACAGGACTTGAATTGTGAGTTACTCTTGCCTTTTCTACTAATTCTTTACTGGTTATTGCAAATGCTCTAATTTGATTGTTTCCTGCTGTTGCTCTTACTATATAATCATTCATCCTAATTATCTCCTTTTGTTTTACCACATTCTCTGGCAATTATATATATTCTTTCACTTTCTTCATCTACCGGATTTCTTGTAAACGCATCATATGAAGCTACAAATTCTAATCCGGCAATATCTAATAATTCCTTTATTCTATCTAAAGTATATGCTCTTTGCAAATGATTTTCGTAGTATCTGTCATATTTTCCATTCTCATCTTTAATATATAAAGTCAAATCATATTCATTTATCTGTTCTTCTTCATAAAAAGTATTTTCCCAAATAAAACTACCTTCTTCCCTATTTTCAGCTATTACTGCATCACCAATATTTTCATATTTTGTAATTGTATTTAAATCAAATATAAACACACCATCTATATCCAAATAATTATTTACCAATTTGAATACATCTATTAAATCTTCATCCTCTGTTATATAATTTATTGAATCACAAATACTTACCACGGCTCTCACAGTTCCATACAATTCAAATTCTCTCATATCCTGATTCAGATATAAAATATCATATCCTGACGTTTCTCGCTTTTCCATTGCAATATTTAACATCTCATCAGAATTATCTATTCCAATCATATCGAATCCATAAGAAGCCATCAATTCTGTAAAACTACCTGTTCCACATCCCAAATCAAGTAATAAACCTTCTTTTATACCCTGTTCCTCTAACAATGACAGTACATACTTACTCCACTCTTCATAAGGAACATTATCCATAAACATATCATAAACTTCTGCAAATCCTGAATATACTTCCATTTATAGCACCTTCTATTTTAACAATAATTAAATTCTTTTAAAATATACATTATTTTTTCTTCAAAAGCAACCTTGATTATTATTAATGGTTAATCTATAATTATTTTTATGATAATATAGTTTTAAGTTTCCAAATAACATCTAATTAATTAACTATGGAAAGTGTAGGAAAAAAAAGTGCAAAATAACAAGCAAAACAATGAAATACATTTTAATAATTTTGTTTATAAACACATTAGGAAATCTTCCTTTTTTAGTTCAATCCTAATGCTTCCTTTTTTAATTCTTGTTATTTTCATATGCTTTAAAATTCCATTTAAAGAGATATTTTTTCCACTTGAATTGTCCGTTGCAAATTCTGCGAAAAACGTTTACGAGTCAGGTGTTGAATATGTGGAAATTACATTAAGTGAAGTCCACTATACAGGATATGATTCATACAGACGAAACAAAAAAATCGGTTCATATTATTACAGTCTTGTTAATAATAATTGTACCCTGATTTTAATTAAAAATAAATATAGTAATCCACCTAAACAGCTAACAGATTACAAAATTAACGCCAGATTAATAGACAATTCTGATTTATCTGAAACTGTAATAAAAAAACTGGCTAAAGATATTGATTGGACAGTTGATGGATTAAATAGTGTAACATCAAATATTACCATTGATGAGACAGCATATCATAAAGAAATCTATATTTATTTAGGTCTTACACTTGTTACACTTATCGTAATATTTATCAGTATTATAATTAAGAATATTATTTATATTATATTTCCGGGATTTCATCCTGCCTGTATATTTTTCACAAGACTTGGTGGTTCAATAAAGGAGCTTAATAAAGTTAATTACGAAATAAGTAATGATGTTATACTAAAAGCTGATAATATTGTACTTACTGAAAAATATATTATTTCAGCTACAACTTTTAATCTTGAGATTATACCTATCAGGTCGATTCTCTGGATATACGAGCACATTCCTTCGCATCACCAAATTAAGAATACTTCCTCACACACTCTTATTTTCGTATGCAGGCACAAAATTTATTTTGATTTTAAAAGGATTTCTTCTGAGAGCTTAAGTGAAGTTATAAAGTATATTGAAAACAGGTACCCTTCAATTCTAATTGGTTATTCCAAAGAAAACCATGATTTAACATTCAAAAAAATTAATCATAAAAAATAAGCGATTGCATTAATATCAATCGCTTATTTTTATAACTCAACTGTTATTCAAATATTATTTACCACAACAGAATTTATACTTTTTACCACTTCCACATGGACACTGGTCATTTCTTCCAACTTTTGCAGCTTTTACTACTGTATGAGATGACTTCTGCTCTTTATAAAGAACCTTTCTTCTGTCTTCATCAATCAATGAATCCCAAGCTTCAAGTGTATATAACCACTCTGCTTTTGCTTCAACCATGTTTTTATATAATAACTCTTTGTCATAACCAAGATTAACAACAGTGTCTTCTGTCATAGTATCAATAGGATTCTCCTGTTTAAGACTCTCATTAATTCCATCAAGGAAACCTACCATTATCAATAACTCTACTTTATATTTCTCTGCTAATTCCTTTACTGTGCCTGTAACAACTTCATCAGGATTAGCAAGAATCTGTTCATAAATACCTTTCTCTAATACAAAGTAATTTGACCAGAATCTGTCACTGTCTTTCTGAGACATCTCAGCTGAATATGCTATGCCTCTCCATGTTTCTAACAACGTAAGTTCTTTTTGTTCTTCCATTTCATCCTCCAACATTCAGTTATAATTTAAAATGTACACTCAATGACATATTATATATCATTAGGTTTTATTTTTCAACCTTTGTATTTTCTGTCTTTTTAATGTTTTTTCTTTTATACATTTCTTTATCAGCATCTTCAAAAATCCGCTCTAAAGATTTATCCCCTAATTGGATTATTCCTTCCGAAAAGTCAACTTCCACTTCTATCTCTTCTGAAATCAACTGCATAAACCAATGGAGCTTTTTTAAAATATCATCAATGTAATCAGCTTCAATATTCTTAGCAAACAAAATAAATTCATCTCCGCCATACCTTGTAACAAATCCCTTTTCGTCTATCAATTCAATTGCTTTTTGCGAAAACCTTTTAAGGACAGTATCACCATAGCTATGACCTTTTGTATCATTTACCATCTTAAAATTATCCAAATCAAGCATAATAAAATATGCTGAACTTATGTCATCTTCTTTAATTGATTTTTCTATTTTAGAATAACCTGCTTGTCTAATATAAGCACCTGTCAAAGCATCAATTTTAGCTAAATCCTTTTGTTTTTCTCTCTCTAAAACCTCATCATCGACATCATAAATTCTTCCAATTACACTTAATATCTTATTATTATCATCCATAAAACTGGTATAAACAGTTCTGTGCCATCTATACCCCTTGCCTGAAACCTCACTCAAATACTCAATAGTATCTCTTACAGGTTCTTTACAAGCTTTAAACAAGGCTTCCTTAAACATGTTAATATGCATCTTATGAACTAAAGGAGTCTTTTCAAGGAATTCTTTATAATTATGAATTATCTTTCGCTCATGATTGTCCGAAAAATTATAATTAAATACCATAACATCATCTTCCGGAAAATATTCAAATAATAATGCCGGTGTTGTTTCTGATAAAATTCTATATCTTTGGCGTTCGATACTTAACTTTTCTCTAAGTTCTGCTATTTCCTTTAAAGCATTATATTCTTTCATAAGAGAAGTTACATCTGTTACAAATCCTAAGAATACTTTTTCATGCTTTTCAGTTTCTCCTATGCACACTATCTTAATGTCATACCAACCAAGTCTTCCATCCGCTTTGGTACTTCTTGCTATACATTCAACTTTATCATTTTCTTTTTCACAACTGTTTAAAAGCTCAAAAAATTTCTTTTCATCTTCTTTTTCAAAATTTTTAGTAATGTCTTTAATCTTCTTAATATAATTTTCTTCATCATATCCAACAACACCGTAATAGTTATCCGTAAGATATAACGCTTCCAGTCTGTTTGGCGCAACCAATTTATACACACATATGCCTACCATAATATTTGAAATAAATTTTTCAACAAAACCTTCTGTTTTTTCGGAAATAAAGTTTAGTCTTCTTATATCGTTAATAGGGTATTCTTCCAATCTATTGTCAATAATTCTCACCGAATATTTCCCCCTTTTTCTATAGTACTTTATTTATCTTTTATTTTAAAAAAGATTTAATTTGTTTTTGCAACATTCATTATAACATTCTTAAAAATATGCTTCAAGTATTATTTCCCATTTGCTTTTTATTTAAATATAGAATATAATCCATATATTAATATTATGTATTTCCAAAATACTGTTTTTGCTTAACAAAAACCTTAGTTATTATTTGAAAGGACTATTTTAATATGAATGATACTCAAAATAATGTTGCAAAAAAACTAAAACAAGTATTGGCAATCCTTGCAATCATAATAATCTTATTACTATATATAGTTACACTTATTCTTGCAGTTATAAACAACTCATATACCAAAACATTTTTTGAAGCTGCATTATTTTCTACATTTTTTTTACCAATAATGTTATATCTCTTTATCTGGATTGGAAATGTTTTAAAAAGCTATAACCCTAACCTTAAAGAAAACAAAAAAATTCAAAAAAAAACAGCGTTACCAAAAAATGATAACGCTGAAGATAATTAGATTATTATAATAATGTGCTGGTTCCAATTCTGTCAGCACCTGCTTCTATCATAGATAACGCGCTTTCTTTATCACGAATACCACCGGAAGCTTTTACTTTCATAGTTTCCGGTATATTTTTTTTCATTAACTTTATATCCTCAACCTTAGCCCCACCTGTACTAAATCCCGTAGATGTCTTTACATAATCCGCACCGGCAAGTGCTACAATTTCACAAGCTTTAATAATCTCTTCCTCTGTAAGAAGACAAGTTTCTATTATGACTTTAAGAATTCTGTCTCCACATGCTGCCTTAACATATTCTATATCTCTACGAACATATTCATAATTTTTATCTTTTAATGCCCCGATGTTAATAACCATATCTATCTCATCTGCACCATCATTAATTGATATCGTTGCTTCAAACATTTTTACTTCCGTAGTAACAGCCCCAAGCGGAAAACCTACCACTGTACATGTTTTCACACCTGTATCTTTCAACAATTCTGCTACCATTTTTGTTCGATACTGATTCACACAAACAGATGCACAATCATTTTCTATAGCAGCTTTAACTATTTTCTTTACATCATCTTCTTTAGCATCAGATTTTAGAATAGTATAATCACAATATTTTGAAAGTTTATCCACTTTTCACCATCTCCTTTACGTTTTTTTAATCCTGTTTAATTATCTTTCTTATTAAATTTTTAGATGATATGTTAACCACATATACAATTTCTACCGACAAAAAAAGAACTATTACTGTTTTGTAATGCTTTCCGTAAGAATTGACTTCAAAACTTCCTTCTTTTTCAGAAACATACATCTCTTTTTCAATGGTTTTTCCATTTTCTTCAACACTAACTACTGTCTTATCGTATATACCCGCATTAATTTTACTTAATTTGCCCAAGTCACTACTAAGAAGTACTACTGCTACCCATGCCATTATACATAACCAGTTCCATGTAAAACTAACTGCTTTTTTTATCGGCGTTTTATCTTTATTAATCTCTTCTATTATTTTACTCATAGACTCAGGAGTTTTATAATCTTCATTTTTCAGATAATTCATTATTTGCATATCATTTTCAAATACTCTTTCAAGCTTGACTTGCTTAACTCTTTCACCTGATGAATCAGTTACTTTCGCTTTAAAACATACTTTTTTTTCCTTAATATCAACATCTGTTATCTCTGTAAATTTTTCTAATCTCCCCATTGAAATAAGTTCTTCATAAGTTACAGTTTCTGATATATTTTGCAAAACTATTTTAATATTGTTTATCATATAAAACATTCTTAAAAGTCGTCCACCTGACGTTTGCATAGGATTTAGTAACATTGTCTGATTCTTAATCTTATACCAAAAATTTGATATTTTTAATCTGTATAATATCCCGTTTTCATCAATCATAAGAACATAAAAATATCTTTTTACACTAATTAATATACCTATAAGCAAGATAATTACTGATACCAATGCTATAGAAATTAATACGTTTTTGAAAGTATTGTTATCAAGATATACTATAAAACATGAAATAAGTTCTAAAACAAGTACCAAAAATGGGATAAATTCAATAAAATACAATAGTAACTGACCTGAACTTGCTATCTTATGTCTTTTTTGTTCAATCGCTGAAAATGTAAAAATAAACTCTTTTGGTTCTTTTTTTATTGGTTTCTTACTATTCTGACCGTTATTTATCTTTTGATTATTATTCTTATAATTTTGATGTTGATATTTTTGCTGTTTTTTCATTTATTTTTCCAATCTTTTTATGATAATGATTTTAATGATGGCGAGTATCTGAATAATGCTTTAGCAATAATCTTATCACCTTTTATAACTCCATAACCTCTTGAATCATTAGAATTATTTCTATTATCACCCATCATAAAATACTCATCTTCTCCAAGAATCCACTCCTCGGTTCCTGGTGAATTTGTCCACTCTTTTATGTATGGTTCATCTTGTGCTTTTCCATTTACATAGACAGTATTATTTTCAACCTTAATTGTATCTCCGGGTACACCTATAACACGCTTTATATATATAGTTTCTTCTTTATCAGGAGCCCAAAACATTACTATCTCGCCATGTTCCGGTTCACCAAATAAATATGCAAGTCTAAATCCAATTACTTTATCACCTTCATTAATTGTATTCTTCATCGAACCTGTTGGAATTGTAGCATTAACAATTACAAAAGTTGTAAGTAAGTACGCAACTATAAATGCACCAACAAAAATCTTTATCCAGCTGAAAATCTCTTTTAGAACAGCGTTTCCTGATTCTTCTTCATCTAACAATTCTTTTTCCAATTCTTTTTTTCGATTATTCATCTCTTTAGCATCTTCATTTATTTCATCTGAATCCACTTCATCCTTTAATTCTTCATCTAACTCATCTTCAAATTTCTTCATAATAAATAATTGTTCCTTTCCATAAATTTGTTAAATAAATCTTTGTGAAACAATTTTTATAACACTTTGGGCATAACGAATTACGGCTTTGGGCGAACAATTCGGCATAATTTGTACGTCGTAGACGAATAAATATGCCGAAATTGTACGAACAACGGAGTGAGAGTATGCACAAAGTGTTATTAATTAGAATTTCACATCTGATATTTAATACAATTTGATTATGCAATAATTTCTTTTATCGCAGTTTCCACATATTCATTCTCAACATTGTCAAATTCGCCTTCATCTGCAAGCTTTGCATATTCAGCAATAATAGGCAATTTACCTAACACCTTGATACCTAATTCTTTTGAAACTTCATCAATCTTACTTTTACCAAATATTTCAATTACTTTATCACAATCCGGACATTTGAGATAACTGTAATTCTCAATCATTCCAAGTACATGAATATCCATCTTTTCAGCCATATTATATGCTTTTTTTACTATAAGTTTTACTAAATCCTGCGGTGATGTAACTATAATCACTTCATCAACAGGTATAGACTGAAATACGGTAAGCGGAACATCACCGGTTCCAGGTGGCATATCTATTAAAAGATAATCAAGCTCTCCCCAATATACATCCGACCAAAATTGCTTAACAACTGTTGAAATAACAGGTCCCCTCCATATAACAGGTTCTTCTTTATCTTCTAATAATAAATTTACTGAAATAACCTTTATTCCACTAGCAGTAATCTCAGGATACAAACCTGCTTCGTCACCTTTTACAGTTCCGTTTAATCCAAACATCTTAGGTATAGACGGACCTGTAACATCCGAATCCAAAATACCTACTTTATAACCTTTTTTAGCTAATTCTACTGCTAAAGAAGATGTTACAAGCGATTTCCCAACTCCACCTTTACCACTCATTATTGCAATTACTTTATTAACTTTACTTTTATCATTAAGTTTTTCATATCTATTCAAATTGTTATCATTTGCATTAGAACATCCTGCACAACTTTCTTGTGTACAAGATGAATTATTACACTTTCTTTCTTCCATTTCAAATCTCCATTCTGAGCAATTTTATTGCACTATGATACCACTTTTTGTTAATTAAAACAATACTGAATCCTCTTCTATAATCTGTATTTCGAGATAATCAAATTCTATCTGCTCAATAAAATTATCCGAGCGGAATCTAGTCTTAGAAACCTTTTTAAATTCTTCCACATTAGAATCAAGCCATATCGGAGTTCCCAAATCAAATTGATAACATACTTCATCAAGTGCCTTAAAAATCTTTTTTGTTCTTGTAAGTTCTTTATCATCATTAATTATCACCGTATCTCTTAGCATATGATTATCTTTAAAAACCTTTGCCCACATTCTAAACACATTATCACCTTCCATCTGTTTATTTCAAATAATACTCCAAAAAATTCTGTTTATATCTAAATATTACAAGGTATTATTATATCATAAAAGTTAAAATATTATATGGAATTTAAAAATTTAATTTAATGTTATTTTTAATTTTAGAATAATTTTATATAAGTTTCAATTATTTCATCTTGTAGTTTCGTTTACTATGTGCTATATTATTTAAATCTACCATTTAGATTATTTAATAAAAATAATGAAAGGATTACTATTACAATAAATTATGAATTATCAGATTTTCAGTGACGGTGCGTGTGATTTGCTACCTGAATATATTTCAAAACATAATATAGAGGTTGTTCCTTTTTATGTTACTTTTGACGGGAAAGAATATTTAAAAGAAGGAGAGGGTATAGATCACGATACTTTTTATCTTAAAATGATTAATGAACATTTGGTACCTAAAACATCTCTTCCATCTGTTCAGGATTATATTGATAAATTTATCCCTTTTGCAGAAAAGAGTATTCCTATAATATGTATTACCATTACAGCTAAATTCAGCGGTTCATATAATAGTGCCTGTTCTGCAAGAGATATCATATTAGAATCTACCCCTAATGCCAAAATAGCTGTCATTGATTCAACACTTAACACTGCAAGCCAGGCCTTGTTTGTAAACGAAGCTGTAAAAATGCGTGATAATAACATATCTTTCGAAGATACTGTCAATGAACTCAATAATATTAAAGGTTCCGGAAAGATTTTCTTTACAGTAGGTTCTCTTGAATACCTTATAAAAAACGGCCGTATTGGCAAACTGGCGGTCCTTGCCGGTGATAAGCTTGGTATTCGCCCTACAATTATTATGAAAAATGGCGATATTTCTCTAGGTGGTGTTTCAAGAAGTCGTAAGAAATCACTCGAGAGCGTCCTTTCAAACATTGAGAATTTTTTCAAAAAACCTGAAAATAATAAAGACGATTTTAACTTTGTAGTAGCAAGTGGATATAATTACGAGGAAGCAATTGAATTCACAAAAACATTAGAGGAAAGATTAGGTGTTAAATGCGATGAAACAATCAAAACAAGAGTCGGAACTGCTATCGGTTGCCACACAGGTCCATATGCTCTTGGAATTGGTATCATTAAAAAAAGTTCTATTTTTAATTAGATTAGTTTTTTAGTTCCTTAAACTGATTCAAAAAACGGCTATGGTTTAAATACTCAAACCATAGCCGTTTTATTTTCACATATTTTATACATATTTTCTTAATATTCTATATGCACTCTTCTCTATTATCGGTTCTCCATATTCTCTAACATGAGAAATTATCTTGGATTCGTCCGTAATGTTTGAAGTATATTCTACCGCAAACATAAGAAGTTTCTTCATATCCATCTCTGACAATCTGTTCTTTTCAATTACAAGGCAATACATATCTTTGTTCTGCATATAATATAATTCACTTGAAACCGTTTTATTAATGTCAATTGCTTTGCAAAATCTTGCCATCTTATCTAACTTAGTCATACCAATAAGAATTATGGAAGATTTTTCCATTCCATGATGTGTAGTTCCATTACGAATTATATCTTTTGAATCGTTAGGTAATCTCGGTTCATCTGATATATTGCTATCTAAAGAATCTTTAACTTCGTCACAATCCGGCCCTACAAAAGGACCTTCTTCATCCATAAGAAGCTCAGAATCTATATCAACACCCATTGTATCCTTCAAGTTACTAATTATATCTTCATAGCTTTCGCCGCTATTATCAGAAAATGTAATTGAAAGTGTATTAGGATTGATTGGTATTATCTGCATAGATAACATACCTTCCTTAGGAGTATATCCAATTTCCTGTTCAGCTCTTTCAACTATCTCATGTAGAAATTCATGTACTTTCCCCTTGTTCTTAAAAAAATCTTCCAAAACTATTCCGAATTCCTGCATATCCTGTTTATAAACTATGCATCTAATAGTGTCATCATTTATTCTCTGAAATTTCATAATACCACCTACTTTCTTAGAAATTTCTAACATAATGTCAAACACTTCGGTCACACATATCTTAAAAACCCCTTTTCTTACTTATATATTAACATATATCTTCAAATAAAAATAGTAATTTTTTTATAAAATGAACTATTTTAAGAAACCATTTATAATCTCTGCCTCTGCCTCTTCTTCAGTAAGACCAAGTGTCATAAGCTTTATCAACTGTTCCCCTGCAATCTTACCTATAGCCGCCTCATGAACAAGCTGTGCATCTAAATCATTAGCTGTAATCTCCGGTATTGCACTAATCTTTGCATTATCCATAATAATTGCATCACACTCTGTATGACCATAACATTTACTATTACCATTTATCTTTGATATAAATGTCTGTCTTGAATCATCTTTTGCAACTGATCTTGAAATAACCTTTGCACTTGCATTCTCACCATTCATATCAACTTCAAATTCTGTTCTCGCCATCTGATTACCATGTGTCATTAATTTTTCTTTTACTATTAATGTTCCATTTTCGGCAATCTTAGCTTTTGTAATCCTATCAGTCGAATCTATTCCTTTTATCTGAGCAGTCTCCATTTCCATGTAACCGCCCTCAGCAATCTCAATGATTGTTGTAGGATTCATTACATTTTCGCCTGTTCCTTCACCTTTTCCGTAATGTTTTTCAACATACTTAAGCTTTGCATTCTTTCCTACATAAAATGTATGTATTCCATCATGCTGTGACTTTTTATCACCACCGTTATGAATACCACAACCTGCAATTATTGTTACATTTGAATTTTCACCAATATGAAAATCATTATATACCAAGTCTGTTAGCCCCGTTTCACTTAATAAAACAGGAATATGCACACTCTCATTCACTGTACCCGGTTTAATAATAATATCAATTCCGGGTTTATCTGTTTTTGTTACTATATCAATATTTGCAGTTGTATTTCTCTGCGCCAATTGTCCGTTTGCACGAATGTTATATGCTCCCTTTGGCACTTCATGTAATCCTGCAATTTCTTCTAACAAATTCATTTGAATTTTATCTATATTTTTCATAATATCTAATCTCCATTTCTGAGCAATTTTATTGTAAAAAATTGCACGAACTCACTGATTGATGTTACTATAACACTTCAACTTTGTTACTGGCTACTGATAAAATTTACAACTTCCTGCTGCATTTAATAATTCAGGCAAAATCTTATCTTTACTTCCCTGTGCTCTTATCTCTCCATTTGCAAGAACAAGTATTTCATCTGCTATATTTAATATACGCTCCTGATGTGAAATGATGATTATTGAAGTATCTTTTTCCTTATGCATTTTTTCAAACACTTCTATAAGATTTTTAAAACTCCACAAATCAATTCCGGCTTCCGGTTCATCAAACACGCATAGCTTTGTGCCTCTGGCAATTATTGTAGCTATCTCTATTCTTTTAAGCTCGCCACCCGATAAACTTGCGTCAACATCTCTGTTAATATATTCTCTTGCACAAAGTCCAACTTCTGATAAATAATCACAAGCTCCTGACACACTTATATTATCTCCTGCTGCAAGTTTGATTAAATCTTTAACCTTTATACCTTTAAATCTTACAGGCTGCTGAAATGCAAAACTGATACCTGCTTTAGCTCTATCAGTAATACTCATGTCTGTAATATCCACACCATCAAAATAAATCTTACCAGATGTTGGCTTATAAATTCCTGCAATAATCTTTGCAAGTGTAGATTTTCCTCCACCATTAGGTCCTGTTATAGCTAAAAATTTCTTATCATCTATTGTTATACTAACGTCTTTTAAAATCCCTTTTTCCGAATTACCTTCCGGCACCTCAAAAGATACATTTTTAAGTTCTAACATCTAAAATCCCTTCCTTTCTTTTTTATAAATAGAGTTTGTAACTTTTCAGAGCCAACGTCCGGTTCTGAATGGTTACCAGAGATTTATTTATTATCTCCATTTCTGGAAGCTAATACTATGAAATGTGCCATACATTGCATATTCTGCAGTCTGATATGCTAACAATGGCATATTTATAAATATTCTGTATTGTATCATATTCTATAAAAAAAGCAAAATATATTTGTGTACTTTTTACAGTACTGTAATAACAGTTTTAACAATTATTTGGTTCTTTATTGATTTTATATAAATTTTGAGTTATTATTTTTTAGTTAGATTTATAAAATTAATTAGTTTAATTAATTTTGTAGTGTTTTTGAGCTAAACTCTTAACAGTTACGAAAGTTTATATAAAATATAGAAAGCTGGTGCAGATATGTCAGATGGAATTTCAACAGAAAAGAATATTAATTTAGAAAAAATTATCGAAGATACAAAAAGTGTAGTCAATGAACTTCTTGATGTTAAACCACTTGATGAAGGTTCAATTCTTGTAGTGGGTTGTTCTTCAAGTGAGGTAGGCAATCATATGATTGGCTCATTTTCAAGTGAAGAAATAGGAAAAGTTATTTTTGAAACTATTTATAAGATAACAAAGGAACGCAAAATTTATCTTGCTACTCAGTGTTGTGAGCATTTAAACCGAGCTTTAATTGTTGAAAAAGCCTGTGCTAAAGAACACAGACTTACAATTGTTAATGTAATGCCACAGTTAAAAGCAGGTGGCTCATTCTCTACTGCTGCGTTTATTGGATTTGAAAATGCTGTTGCCGTTGAAAATATTCAGGCTGATGCAGGCATTGATATTGGTGATACCTTAATTGGTATGCACCTTAAACCTGTTGCAGTACCTTACAGAACAACATGCGAAACTATTGGAAATGCCCACGTTGTATGTGCTTATACAAGATATAAGTATATTGGCGGGGAAAGGGCTGTTTATCAGTTGTAGATATGTGTTTTAAGGGGCTGTCGGTTAATAAACAGTCCATAACAGCGGAGGCTGTGACTTATGCAAGTCACAACCTCCGCTAAATTTTTCTATAAAAAGAGAAAAAGATGGCTAACGACAACCATCTTTCCTCCGTTACATGTTATAATGTA
>JAFQCK010000155.1 GCA_017416465.1 Lachnospiraceae bacterium
ATTCTTGAAGCGCAAGCACCGGAATCAGCACAAAAGAATATCAATTTGAAGATATTAAGTGAATTGAAAGTAATCGCACCAGATATAGAAGAACAAAACAAATTTGCTACTTTTGTTGTTCAAGTCGACAAATTGAAATCTACCTCTTAACTAGTACAATTAAAAACCCAACAATTTATAAAAAATAATAATTAGTTGGTAAAAATTTTGTTTCAAAACCCAACTAAATTCTTATATAAAAATTTAATTGGTATAAATAAAAAATGAAAACCCAACAAAAATATCAAAATTATAATAAAGTTGGTAAATTTTAAAAAATTAAACCCAATATAAATAAGAAAATCAAGAATTAGTTGGTATATGAGTTGAAAAGAATACCAACTAAAATTGAAAAATAAAAAATAAATTGGTAAATTCTGCAAAAATATCCCCAACTAAATTAATGGAATAAAAAATTAATTGGGATATTGTCTGAAAGTACCCAAATTGAACAGTTACGAAATGCTAAAATAACCATTAAATTGTTAAAATAAAACCATTAAATTACAAAAAGAAAAACATACATAATGAGGAGGTCACAACGAACGTAACGCTTCGTTGCTATTCGTTTAAAAGTGTTGCAAAACACTTTAGATTGGAGGAAAATATGTCAAATTTCGAATTTTTACAAACAAAACCTGAATACAAATTATTCGCAAATGCCACAATAGAGGCTGAAAAAGTTTTTGTTTCAGCGCCGGCTATGTGTGCAGTAGGTTGTAGAAAGGCACTGGAGCTTGCAGTAAAGTGGGTGTATTCTGCTGATAAGTCAATTAAGATGCCGTATAAGGATAATTTACAATCACTAATTCACGAACCTACATTCAGATTTGCACTGGATTATAATACCTGGGGAAAATTGCCATATATTATAAAATTAGGAAATCTTGCTGTACATACTGAAAAAAATGTGCAGGCAAGTGATTCTATGGCATCTTTACGTGGATTATTTGAGTTTATTCAGTGGATAGATTATTGCTATGGCAATGATTATGTGGAAAGAAAATTTGACGAAGCTAAAGTTCCAAAAGAAAAGGTAGTTATTGATACAAAGAAGATAAAAGAGCAGGAAAGTTTATTAGGTGAGAAAGATGCAGAGATAGAGAAACTTCGTAAGCAGATAGAACAGATGTCAGAAACCATTACTGCTAATAAAGAAGTTAATCAGCAAACACGTAATTTTGAGCCTGAAGATTTAACAGAGTTTAATACAAGGAAGCGATTTATAGATGTTGATTTAAAAGAACTTGGTTGGAAGTTTACGGGAGAGGATTCAGATGTATGGGAAGAATATCCTGTGGATGATATGGCGGGAGTTATCGGACAAAAAGGATTTGTTGATTATGTTTTATTTGGTAAAGATGGTTTGCCACTTGCTGTAATTGAGGCTAAAAGAACAAGTAAAGACCCTAATAATGGAAGAAAACAGGCTATGTTATATGCAGACTGTTTGGAACGAAAATTTGGGCGCAGACCTATGATGTTCACAACTAATGGTTTTGAAACATACTTTTGGGATGACAAGTCACATCCACAAAGACAGGTTAGTGGTATGTTTAGTAAAGGCGATTTACAAAAACTGATGAATAGAAGAACGGAGAAAAAAGAATTAGCATCAGTGTCGATAGATGATAAAATTACTGACCGTTATTATCAAAAAGAGGCTATTCGTGCAGTGTGTGAACATGTTGAGCAGGGATTTAGAAAAAATCTGTTGGTAATGGCTACGGGAACAGGCAAGACAAGAACTGCTGCCAGTCTAACTGATGTATTCAGCAGGGCAGGACATGCTACGAATATACTATTTTTAGCTGATAGAACAGCACTTGTAAAACAGGCTAAAGATGATTTTAAAAACTATTTACCGGACATGTCTCTTTGTAACTTATGTGAAAGTAAAGATGATAGAAATGCAAGAATTGTATTTTCAACATATCCGACAATGCTTAACTCGATAGACAATGTAAGAAATGCAGAAGGTAAGAGGTTATTTACGCCGACTCATTTTGATTTGATTATTATAGATGAGAGCCATAGAAGTATTTTTAAGAAATACAGGGCTATTTTTGAATATTTTGATTCTGTTTTGGTTGGACTTACTGCCACTCCAAAAGTAGATGTTGACAGAAATACATATGATTTCTTTGAAATGGAATCAGGAATACCAACCTATGCATATGATTATGAAACAGCGGTATATACAGACCATGTATTAGTGCCATATTACACATATATTGTAAAAACGGAATTTTTAAATGATGGAATTACATATGAGAAATTATCAAAAGCTGATAAAGAAAGATATGAGGATGATTTTGAAATAGAAGGGGAAGTGCCTGATTTTATACCTTCGCAATTGTTGAATAAGTTTATTTTTAATGAATTAACTGTGGATAAAGTCTTGCAGGATTTAATGGAACGTGGAATAAAAGTTGCAGGTGGAGACAGATTAGGAAAAACAATAATATTTGCACAGAATAAAAAACATGCGGAATTTATATTAAATAGATTTAATAAATTATATCCAAAATATAATGGCAAATTTGCGCAGAGAGTTATTTGTGATGATTCTTATGCACAAACAGTTATTGATGATTTTAAGAAACCTGAAGGGGAACCACATATAGCAGTATCAGTAGATATGATGGATACAGGAATTGATGTACCGGAATGTGTGAATCTCGTATTTTTTAAAACAGTCCGTTCAAAGACAAAGTTTTGGCAGATGATTGGAAGAGGAACCAGACTTGCAAAGGATTTAACATGTGTTGATAGAATAGACGGAGAGTATACGGGTAAAAAGAGATTCCTTATATTTGATTATTGTAAAAATTTTGAGTTTTTTGGAGAAAATCCTAATGGTTATGGTGGAAGTGATGTTAAGACCTTATCTGAAAATATCTTTTGTAAAAGAGTAAGATTGATTGAAGCGTTACAGGAAAGTGCATTTTCAGAAGAAAGGTTTAAGAATTTACGAAATGAATTAGTAGGTATATGTAATTTACAAATTAATGAATTAGATTTAAACCTTATATCTGTTAAATTGAAAAGACAGTATATTGAAAAATATAAGAATGAAAAGTCATTTGAGTATATAAGTGTTACTGATAAAGGTGAATTGATTAAAGAAATAGCACCTATAGTTACAATGAACGACACAGATGAACAGGCAAAAAGGTTTGATAATTTTATTTATGGTATGATACTTGCGGGTATTGAAGGAATGTCAGGATTTAAAAAGGCAAAAAGACAACTTTGCGATATAGCTTCAGAATTAGAAAGAAAATCTAACATTCCACAGGTTAAGGAAAAAATTAATTTAATTAAACAGATTAATACAGACGAATTCTGGGATACAAATGACATTTTGATGTTTGAAAAAGTAAGAGAAGATTTAAGAACGCTTATAAAATTTTTAGATAGGGATACTCCTAAGCAAACTATAATAACAAGGCTTTCTGATCCTGTAATTGACGAAAAAGAAGGTGTTGTACTGGATACTGCATATGATTTTGAAGATTATCGCAAGAAAGTAAATAGATTTGTTGAAGAACATAAAGAAATTATTGCGATTCATAAATTGACTCATAACAAACCTTTGGCAGAAGGAGATTATAAAGAGTTAGAGAGAATATTAACTGAAGAACTTGGAAGCAAAGAAGATTATAGGAGAGAATTTGGTGATACACCATTTGGATTATTGATAAGACAAATTGCGAAATTAGACCATGATGCGACAATGATGGCATTTTCTAAGTTTATCAATGATGAGGCACTGAATCAGAAACAAATACAATTTATACACAAAATAATTAATCATATTGAGCAAAATGGTTATATGGAAAATATAATGGATTTACAGAAACCACCATTCGATAAACCGATACCATTTATTAAGATGTTTGATTCAAAAACAAGAACATCTTTAATGCAGACGATTAATGAAATTAAGGAAAATGCGGTAAATATTATAGCATAATCCTATTGTCTTAACTCCAATTCTAATATATAATTATACCTATATTTTTAAGAAAGATGAACAGGTGTTTATGACAAGATCTAAAGAAACAAATTATAAAATAGAACTTAATTATAAAATAAAATCAGGTAATCCAATGATGCTTGGAGCTGTGAAGACTAATAATGGTATTAATTTTGCCCTTATGGTAAATGGCAAGGAGAGGAAATACTGTTCTGTTATTCTGTATAAAAAAGGAACAATGGAAGTAGTTGCGGAGATTCCTTTTTCTAATGAGATGTGGTATGGCAATGTCTGTACTATGTGCATTGATGGAATTAATCTTAATAATTTTGACTATAACTATCGTGTTGGTAATAAAGTTATTACAGACCCATATGCATCAATTATTAATGGTGCAAGTGTATTTGGAGAGAATGATATTAAGAAAAAGACTTCTGCAGTATATGTGGACAAGTTTGATTGGGAAGATGATAAAAGGCCGATGACATCATTTTCGGATAGCTTTATTTACAGGCTTCATGTAAGAGGATTTACAATGAACCGCTATTCTAAGGTTAGAAAGAAAGGTACATTTGCGGGAATTGTTGAAAAGATTGATTATCTTAAAAGTCTTGGTGTTACTATGGTAGAGTTAATGCCTGCATATGAATTTAATGAAAATGATAATATGCCTAAAGGAAAGGTAAATTTCTGGGGATATACAAGTGCAGATTATTTTATGCCTAAGGTAGCATATTCGTATAAGAAAGATGCAAAAAGTGCTATATATGAATTTAAGCAGATGGTAAAGGAACTTCATAAGAGAGATATTGAAGTATGTATGGAATTTTCTTTTGATAAGAATGTTTCTCCGGCGTACATGATAGATTGTTTCAGACACTGGGTAATTAATTATCATATTGACGGTATTCATTGTAATATGAATGATGATATTAGAGGTGCAGTAAGTGCTGACCCGTATTTGTCAGATACTAAGATAATTAGCGTTGGATTTGACAGTGATGAATATTCGAATAATAAGCATCTTGGTGAGTATAATGATGTGTTTATGAATGTTGCAAGAAAGTTCTTAAAAGGTGATGAAGGTATGGTTAGGGATATGGCTTTCAGAGTAAAATATAATAAAGACTTTGCGGCACCTATCAATTATTTTGCAACAAATAATTCATTAACTATGATGGATATGGTTTCTTTTACAACTAAACATAATGAAGCAAATGGTGAAAGTAATGGAGACGGAGTAGAGAATAATTATAGTTGGAATTGTGGTTTTGAAGGAATTACTAAGAAAAAGAAGATAAATGAATTCAGATTAAAACAGCTTAAGAATGCATTTTGTATGCTTATGCTAAGTCAGGGAACACCTATGATTTATGCAGGTGATGAATTTGGTAATTCATGTGATGGTAATAACAATCCATATTGTCAGGATAATGATATTTCATATCTTGATTGGAGAAATTTAAATAAGAATAAAAAATTGTTTGAATTTGTTAAGTTTTTAGTGGATTTTAGAAAAGAGCATAATATACTCCACTGCGATATGCCACTTAATTCAAATGATTACAGGTCACTGGGAATGCCTGATTTATCTTATCATAGTGAAAGAACATGGGCTTTGGACACTGATGTTTTCTCAAGGCAGTTTGCATTAATGCTTAATGGTCAGTATTGTAAGATATTTAACAAGGCTGCAGAAGAAAATCTTTTTATAGCATTCAATATGCATTGGGAAAGCAAGAAATTGGGATTACCTACTGCAGGTAAATCAAATGATTGGAAGATTGCTTTTTCAACAGAAGATGAAGATAAGATTAAATTAGATGAAAGAAGTGTTAAGATAAAAAGAGGACTAACAGTTCCACCAAGAAGCATTGTTGTTCTTATTAGTGAGGAGAATGAGGAAGTTAAGGCTGAAGAAAAAGCAGAACTTGAGATAAAATTAAGAATTCAAAGAGAAGCTAATGAAAGATTTGAGAAAATGAAAGCAGAGGAAATGCTTAGAAGAGAAAGTCTTAAGGAAAAGAAAGAAAAATAATAAAGTGTTTATGGAAAAATATATGAAAAGAGATATATAAGGTGGAAAAGATTAAATGTTTAACAAGTTTTGACCTAAAGTTAATTGCTTTGATTACAATGACTTTTGACCATATTGGGGCAGTTTTGTTGCCGCAATATGGTTTTTTGCGTATAATTGGAAGGATAGCATTTCCTATATATGCATTTTTAATAGTTGAGGGACTATTTTATAGCAAAGATATAAAAAAATATATGTTTAGACTTTTTATTTTCGCTTTGATATCAGAAATGTTTTTTGATTTGGCATTTTATGATAGTTATATATATAAAGAACATCAGAATGTATTTTTTACACTATTTATTGGTTTAATAACAGTGTATTTTACTGATATAATCAGGAAAAAAATGTATGAAGATAATAAAAAGCAAAAATATTTATTTGGAAGTTTACTTATTATTATATTTATTGCAGGAATACTTATTGCAGATTTATTAAGGACAGATTATGCGTTTTATGGCGTATTTATGATATATTGTTTCTATATGTTCAGATTTAATTTTTTAAGTCAGTTGATTAGTGTTGGATATATAAATGGATTTATGATGGGTGGAACACAAACCTATGCGTTACTAGCTATGCCGTTTATTTATTTTTATAATCAAAAACCCGGAAAATATAAATTTAAATGGTTGTTTTACTTATATTATCCACTTCATTTAATAATAATATTTTTATTTACTAAACTAAATTAATAGATTGATTAGAAAAATATTTTAGGAAAGGAAATAAAATGAGTAGGCAAAAAGAAAGAAAATTAAAAAAAATAAGAAGTCAAAAAATCTTACCCAAATTTTTTGGAATATTATTAACAGTTATATTTTTCTCAATAATTTCAGTATTTATCATTTGCTTTTTTTTAGTAAATGTTATTTTTAATAAAGTTCAAAAAGGACATGATGATTCAAACAAAGTTGTACAAATTTTAGAGGAAGAATTCGAAGATGGAAATATTGAGAGTTGGAATGAAGTAAGTGGAGATATTATTAAATATATGACAAGCATTCATGAAGTATGCGTAGTTGATAAAGATAATAATATTACATATAAGTCAGGGGAAGATGAACCAAAGTTTGAATATTATATTAAGGCATTAAGTGAAGGTAAAAATAAGTTTTATGCTACAGAAGATAAAAAAGGTCTTATACATGTTAAAAATGGAAAAATTAATTATGATGAAGCTATTGATTTGATTTTTGAATTATTATATTTGATAAATGATGATTTATCAGATGGTTTTTTGGAAACAGAAGAATTCACTAGTATATGTTTTTGGTATCAAATACCTATGGAAAATGAAGATTATAGTATATGTGTAAAAAATCATATTCCAATTAAGAAAGTAGAATTGTGGTTTGTGACATTGCTTTTAGATGTGTTACTTTTGGTTGCGGTTGTAATGATATTTTATTATATTTCAGCAATTGTAGGACTTGTTTTTGAAAGAAGAAAACATATTATTATGATGACAACAGATACAGTGACAGGAGGGTATAATTTTCAATATTTTGTGGAAAAAGGAAATAAGACTATTAAAAAATGGAGAAAACATAAGAAAAGTTCGGGAAAAAAGTATTCTGTTGTAGTAATTAGAATGGAAAAATATCGTAACTTCTGTTCTTGTTACGGAGTAAAGGAAGGGGAAGAGCTTCTTGAAGGTTTAGGAGAAGCGTTAAAGCTTGATTTGTGTAGAAAAGAAATAGTTGCACATTCTGAAAATGCTGATTTTTCGCTACTTATGTCATATTCTTCGGTTGATGAATTGCTTCAGCGTATTAATAAGATGTTGATAAGAATGAATACAATCAAGGAAAAACAGAAAAAGTATTTTAGTATAGGAATATATGAAGCAGAAAATAGTGATGATTCAATAGAAATAATGTACAATTATGCAGTTGTAGCAGTTAATACTATTAATGAAGACAGTAATAAGAGAGTTGCATGGTTCAATGAAGAAATGAAACAAGACCAACTTTGGATGCGTAAAGTGGAAAATGATATGGATAATGCTTTGAGAAACAAAGAATTTAAAGTATTTCTTCAACCGAAATATAGTACTAAAGATGAGGTGTTATCAGGTGCTGAAGCGCTGGTTCGTTGGCAGCATCCAACAGAAGGTTTTGTGCCACCATTTAAATTTATTCCTATTTTTGAAACTAATGGATTCGTTATGCAATTAGATGACTATATGCTTAGTGAAGTTGCAAGGCAGCAAGCAAAATGGATTAAAGAAGGAAAAAATACGGTCCCTATATCTGTAAATATTTCAAGAGTTCATTTTATACAGGAGGATTTAGCAGAGCATATCTGTAGAATTGTTGACGAGTACAATGTTCCACATAATCTTATAGAGCTTGAACTTACTGAGAGTGCATTCTTTGATGATAAAGGAGTGCTTTTGAAAACTATTCAAAAATTAAAAGAATTTGGTTTCCTTATCTCGATGGATGACTTTGGTTCGGGATATTCATCACTTAATTCGCTTAAAGAATTGCCTCTTGATGTTGTTAAACTTGATGCAGGTTTCTTTAGAGATTCAGATGAAACAGGAAGAGGAAAACTTATAGTAGGAGATACAATTTCATTGGCTAAAAAGTTAGATATGAAAATTGTTGCAGAAGGAATAGAAACAAGAGAACAGGTGGATTTTCTTGCGAATATGAACTGTGATTTGATACAGGGTTATTATTTTGCAAAGCCGATGCCGATTGATGAATTTGAGACTAAAGCTTTTGCATAATACTTTGTTTTTTTACAATGTTGTGATAAAATGAATTGGCATTATTATGATGCGTTGAAATGGAGTGAAAAAGTTGTCACATAATAATCAAAAAAAAATTGCACTTATTAATGATTTTACAGGATTTGGAAAATGTTCAATAGCAGTATCATTGCCTATAATATCTGCACTTAAAATTCAATGTTGTCCGGTACCTACATCGATTTTTTCGAACCATACAGCATATTCGGAATATTTTTTTGAAGACTATACTGATAAGATGCAAAGTTATATAGATAATTGGAAAAAGTTAGATTTAAGATTTGAAGGTATTTCAACAGGTTTTTTGGGTTCTGAAAAACAGATTGAAATTGTTGAAAAATTTATTACAGATTTTAAAGATAAAGAAACAGTAGTAGTTGTTGATCCTGTAATGGGTGATTATGGTGTTAAATATGCCACATATACAAAAGATATGTGCGAAAGAATGAAGGAATTAGTTTGTCTTGCAGACGTTATTACGCCTAATCTTACAGAGAGCTGTATTTTGACGGACACCTCATATGATGAAAAAATGAGTTTTTCAGAAATTAGAAAGATTGCAAAAAAGTTAGCAGATTTGGGTCCTGAGAAGATTGTTATTACAGGTATAATACGTGAAGACTATATATACAATTATGTTTACGAAGAAGGAAAGAATGATAAATTTTTAAGAAATAAAAGAATCGGAAAAGAACGTTCGGGAACAGGAGATATATATTCTGCAATCATTTCTGCAGATGCAGTTAATGGGGTTGAATTTTTTGAATCTGTTAAAAAAGCTGCGGATTTTATAAAAAAATGCCTTGTTATTTCGGAAAAAAGAGATATTCCATGTGAGGATGGAATCTGTTTTGAAGATGTATTAACAAAATTAAAGTGATATGTTTATTTTAAAAATAATGGATGAAAGAGTGTAAAAATATGTTAGTTAATAAAGATATTGATATAATTTTGGCTTCAAAGTCACCAAGAAGAAGAGAACTTTTAAGTCAGATTAATGTAAGATACAGATGTATTGTAAGTGAGAAGGAAGAGATAATTACCAAAGAGATTCCTAGTGAGGTTGTAAAAGAATTATCATATCAAAAAGCAAATGATATATATGATAATCTGTTGAAAAGTAATGAAATAAAGAAAGATACAATTATCATAGGAGCTGATACGGTAGTTTCTTATGAGGATAAGATTCTTGGGAAACCTAAGAATGAAGAAGATGCATTTAATATGATTAAGATGCTTTCAGGAAAAAGTCATAATGTATATACAGGTGTATGTGTTATTTTTGTATCAGGAAAACTTAAGAAAGAAATTAATTTTGCAGAATGTACCAAGGTATATGTAAGTGATTTGTCAGATAAAGATATTAATGAATATATATCAACGGGAGAGCCAATGGATAAAGCCGGTTCTTACGGAATACAAGGTAGATTCGGTAAATATGTATTAAAGATAGATGGAGATTATAATAATGTTGTAGGCTTGCCTATAGCTGCGTTATTTAATAAAGTAAGAGACGAATTTGGTGTAGATTTGACAAACCGGACATATGAGAATAGAGAAGAAGTAAAAGCGTGTATATTTGATTTGGATGGGACAACACTTGATACGGTAGAGTCTATTGCAACTACTGCTAATATGGTTCTTTCAGAATTTGCTTTAGAGGTTCATCCGAATGACTCGTATAAAGAATTTGCAGGTGATGGACAGGTTGAGCTTGTAAAAAGAGCTTTAATTGCTTCGGGGGATACAGAACTTAAATATTTTGAAAAGGCTATGTCAAGATATATCGAGTTATTTGCTTCTAAATGTACATATAACGTTGTACCTTATGATGGAATAAGGGAATTATTTGAAGAACTAAAAAAACGTGATATAAAAATCTGTATTTTTTCAAATAAACAACATGATAATGTTGTTTCGATTTTAAATGAATTATTTGGAGAAAATTATTTTGATTATGTGCTGGGACAAAAAGATACACATAAGAAAAAGCCTAGTGGCGAAGGAATAGATATAATTCTTGAAAATATAAATATAGATATGAAAAATTGCATTTATATTGGTGATACCAACACGGACATGATGACAGGCAAAAACTACGGTTTATATACAGTTGGCGTTACTTGGGGCTTTAGAAAACAGCGAGAATTAATTGAAGCAAATGCAGACTATATAATTGACAATCCACTTGATTTGGTTAAAATAATATAGGTTAATATTAACTGTATTTATTGAAGTGTAAAATAGGTTCACATCCAATTAGTGCATAACGATATGCACTAATTGGATGTGAACTTGAAACTACAGAAAGGAAATTCAAAATGAAAAATAAATTTATTAAATATATAGTGACATTTCTTACAATAGCTGTGCTAACAACAGGCTGCAGTCTTGGTGGAAAGAATATCAGACTTACCACAGGACTTAGTGATTCTGAATTGTTTAAAATAGACGGAAGTGCTTTTAAGGTATCTGAAGCAATGGTTTATTTAACAACTGAAAAAAATTTATATGAAGAATCATATGGAAGTGAAATTTGGACAAAGAGCATTGGAGATATTACATTTGAAGAATATGTTAAAAATAGTGTAAAGAATCGATTGGCGGAGATAAAGACACTAAATCTTTTGGCTAAAGAAAAAAAGATTAAACTGAGTAATGAAGAAAAAGAAATTGCTAAAAATGATGCAAAGGAATATTTTTCCGGACTTACAAAAGAAGAAAAGAAATATATGGATATAGATGAAGATACAGTATATAAGGTTTATAAGGAATATCGTTTAGCAGAGAAGGTTTATACAGAGCTTGTTAAAGATGTTAATCCTGAGATTAGTGATGCAGATGCTAAAGTTATTAAAGTTGCAGCTATTTATGCAAAGACATATACAATTGATTCGGCAGAAAAAAGAGTAGAGTATACAGCTGAAGAAAAAGAATCTGCGAAAAAAAATATAACAAAATTGTTAGACACTATTAATAATGGTGAAGATTTTATGACTATTGCAGCTAATAATACTGATGCCGACCAGGTAGAATATCAATTTGGTAAGGGTGACATGATTAAAGAATTCGAAGAGGTAGCATTTGCATTAAAAGCAGGACAGGTTAGTGGCGTGATTGAAACACCGGATGGCTATTATGTTATAAAGTGTATTAATGATTATCTTGAAGATGAAACACAGAAAAATAAGGAAACATTAATACAGGAAGAGAAGAATAAGGCATTTAAGGATATATATAATCCTTTTGTAGAGAAATTGTCATCTCAGTTTAATGAAAAAGCATGGGAGAAGATAGAGTTTTCAAAAATGACAGATGTAAAAGTGTCAAATTTTTATGAGTGTATGGATTAAAAAAGTAAAAATATTAACATAAAAAATTGAGTAAGAAAAACGGACAGTTAAGTTTAGTAGAAAAACTATAATTGTCCGTTTTATATTTGATAATTATTCAGTTACTTCTGAAGATGTTTTTTTATGTTTTTTCTTTAATATATCAGTAATAATAATAGCTGTAAGAATTATAAAACTTAAGAAAGTAATAAATATACCTATCTTTAAACCGCTTGGTGAATATTCAAATGTAATTTCGTGTTCACCTTCGCTAAGTTCAACAGAAAGTAATGCATTTTTAAACGCATGAGTCTTAGCTTCTTTACCATCTACATACACCTTCCAGCCTTTATCATATGGAATTGATGTGTATAATAAACCTTCTGATTTAACATTAATCTTTCCGGTAACTAATGTTTCTTCAAAACTTGTTAGTTCTAATGTACTTTCATTTAATTTGTTAAATGCTTCTTCAAATACTTCATCATCAAAACTGTATGCATACATCTGAAGTGAAGGTTTTTCATCATCAGTTGAAGAAACAGTTACGGCAGAACCGGCTTTTTGTATACCTAAGTCAAGAATGTGTTTGTGTGTCATTGAATAAAAATTCTTGCTTGTAGAGTTTCCTTCAGGGTCAGTGTATTTTACATTAATCGAATCAAGTGAAGTAGTAATATAGATAAATAAATGTGTATCAGTTTCAAGGTATACTTCATTATCTTCGCCAATTGTTGTTACATTAAGTCTTGTATACATAGGGCTTTCATCTGCTGATAAATCAGTAAGTGCTGATGCTAAGTTGTTTTGAACTACAAAAGGATTAGCATTTGAATTATCCCAAGTTATTTCAATATCTTTAGGCATCATAAATCCTAAAGGCAAGTGATAATTGTTTTCATACATATAATAAGTTTGTTCATTGTTATTTGAGCTTTTGTATGATTCTTTATCAAATAATGTTCTGTATTTATTTTCTTTAAGTGAATTAGTGCTAAGTACATATTTTATTGAAAACATAGCTTCTGTAAGTGGTGTATGACCATAATAAGCATAGGCATTTGTTGATTCTTCAAAACCCAGGGAACCATAATATTCGCTAAGTCCTGCATTTGCAGTTGAAGAAAATGTAGATGCACCAAAGTAATCACTCCATGCAGCGTCATTTTTTGAGCGACGGTATTCTTTTTCAATTCTGTAGAAGTTATTTTTATCTTCATTCTCATCTGCTTTATTTACCAGTTTTTCAATAGCTTTATTGTCATTTAAATAAGATGAACGGGTACAGGTACTTATCGCTGTTTCATCAGTATTAATATGAACTTCTGCAATTACCATAATTATCAGAAGATATGATACAAAAATCTGCTTAAAATTATTATTTCTCATAAGTGAAATAACAATCAAATAGAAAATAAGGAATAAAATACTAAAGTAAATTGAAAGTGAAGAATAAGTGTCTGATACATAAAGTTCTTCAATTATCAAAATTAAAGCTATTGCACCTGCGAAACAGGAAAGAAGCTGTTTTTTTGTAACCTCTTTAATATAAAACAATGCTTCATAACTAACGGATAGAACCATAAAAATATAAATAAATGATTCTCTGGCAGGAAGACTGTTAGGGTAATGGAAACCATGCCAGATATAATTAGGTATATTAGTATTAAAACTTATTAACATAAATGCTATGATTGATATCTTAGCAACCTTTTCTTTGTAATTAATTTTAGGATTGATTACATAAAGAGGTACAAGTAAAAGTACGATAACACCACAATAAACATTTGGGTCATGTGCTGAAAAAATAGCAGGTTCAACATTGATTAGTGACCTTGAAAAAATGTCTAAAATTGAAAAATAAGTTATAATTGTTTTTGGAAAATTAAATTCTCCTGAAGCAGTAGAACTTAAGGCGCAGTATGCAGGAATAAATGAAATTGCTGCAATACCTCCTGCAAGTAAGGAATAAACTGCAAAATTCTTGAACTTTATAAGCATATACTTTAATGTTTTTTCTTCGTCACTCGCGTAAATTAATGCAACATAGTAAAGCACACTGAATATACAAAGCATAATACCAATATAGTAATTTGACAAAATTGCAATGCCAAGACTTATGCAGTATAAGTAGCATTTGTTTTCTTTTACAAGTTTTTCAAGGCCAAGAACGATAAGTGGAAGAAGTACAAGACAGTCAAGCCACATAAGATTCCAGCTGAATGCGCAAAAATAAGATGAAAGTGCATAAAAAACAGATAAAGAAGCAATTGATAATTTCTTGGTATTAAAATGCTTGCTTAAATAATATGCAAAAGTTAAACTGCAAAGAGATGTTTTTACAATAATGAATACACTCATAGCTTCAGTTATATGATTTTCAGATACTAATCCAATAAGCCAGTTTAAAGGGCTTGCAAGATAATAGGCGTATAATGCACTAAAGTTGACACCTAATCCGATATTCCAGGAATAAGATAAATCTCTTCCTTCTTTGATTTTATTGAAGAATTCTTTCATAAACGGAGCATATTGGTGATAACAGTCGCTTCTGAGGTACATATTATCTCCAAAAGGATATATTGAACGCATATAGTATATTATTATCAATAAAATCAGTGGAATAATAAATGCTACTAAAAAAGAGCCATTATTAAAAATAAAATTAGCAACGGTACCACGATTATTTTGCTCAGAATTATCTGAAAAAATAAAGAATTTACTTAATACGTAATTAATTATTACTACGAATACGGAAGCAATAATTTTTGCAAGAACATCATTCATATTTAGCAAAGTTACAGTCGTATATATAAATACTAAACTGAAAGCAAGTGAAAATATTCTTGCACTGAAAAAATCTAAAATTTCATTTGTTACAGTAGATTTATCCTTGTTTTTGCTATTAAATACGAATATTTTATTTGTAACAAAAGCAAAAATAACTGCCAGTATCCATGATAAAACATTTGCTATAAGGTAATTAACTGAAAAATTTGTTAGGATAAGATATGCCGTAAAATCAACGACAGTAGTTAGTATCCCAAAAATAAGATACAATAGGGTTTCTTTATTAATTATTTTTTGAATTTTGTTCATTTTTAGAAATATTTCCTTTCTTACAGATGTTAGTCTCTCTAGCTATAAAGATAGGTCTGTTTTTAGTTTCCATATAAATATTGCTTATATATTCACCTAAAACCCCTATTGAAAATTCAATAATTCCACCTAAAAATAATACGGCACAAAGTGTGGTTACATATCCCGGAACTTTAATTCCAAAAACTAAGGTTTGTATTAAGGTAATCAAAATATAGATAAAAGCCATAATTGATATAAAAAATCCAAATCCTGTTACAAGTTTTAGTGGAGTAACTGAAAATGATGTTATACCATCAATTGCATATTTAAATAAGCTTTTAAAACTCCATTTAGTAGTTCCGACTGTTCGTTCTACATTTTCATAAGGAATCCATTTTTTGTTGAATCCTACCCATTCAAATATTCCTTTTGAAAATCTTTGTGATTCAGAAAGTGTTAATACTGCATCAACCATAGTTCTGTTCATGATTCTGTAATCAACAGCACCTTGCACGAGCTTAATATCAGTAAGTTTATTACTTAGTTTGTAAAAGAAATTTGAAAATAAACTTCTTATCGGTGCTTCACCCTTTCTGTTGATTCTTTTGGCAGCGACACAGTCATAGCCTTCTTCAACTCCTTCAATCATAATAGGGATAAGACTTGGCGGATGTTGTAAGTCGGCATCCATAATAATTACATATTCACCGGTTGAATATTTTAGACCTGCATACATACCGGCTTCTTTTCCAAAATTTCTTGAAAATGAGATATATTTTATATTTTCATAAGAACTTGCAAGGTCTTTAATGATTTTAATGGTATCGTCCTTGCTTCCATCATCTATAAATATGAAGTTGAAATTATAACCATTTATTTCCTTAACTATTTTAGAAGTTTTGTCGTAAAAAATATTAAGAACTTCAGCTTCATTATAGCAGGGAACTATTATATCTATATTATGCATTTTAATCCTTTCGTGTCAGAGCAATTTATTATGCCAAAGAGTTACTAAATAATTTCACAATTACCTAATATAATACTAGAATAGTGGGAGTTTTGCAAGGATATTAAAATAAGGTTCTGGATAGCGTTTTGTATAGAATTAAGAGCATTAGTGATGGAATAAAAAAATGCTCCCTATAGGATAATAGTAAAAATAACTATTAATCTTATAGAGAGCATAATATTTTAAAAGTTTAAATGACTTATTATATCTTATAAGTATGGATTTGCTTCTTTATTTTCGTCAAATTTCATAGCTCTAACTTTAAGTGGAAGACCAAATAATGTGATAAATCCACTTGCATCGTTATGGTCATATAAATCACCTGTTGTAAAGCTTGCTAATGACTCGCTGTATAATGAATATGGAGAAGTTGTTCCGGCTTTAATAATGTTACCTTTGTAAAGTTTGAATTTAACTTCACCTGTAACATATTCCTGTGTTGATTCAACGAAAGCCTGTACAGCTTCACGAAGTGGTGTAAACCATTTTCCTTCATATACTATCTGAGCAAATTTATTACCCATATCTTTCTTAACATCCATTGTAGCTCTGTCAAGAACAAGTTCTTCAAGCTGGTCATGAGCTTCCATAAGAATTGTTCCACCAGGAGTTTCATAAACACCACGAGATTTCATACCAACAACACGATTTTCAACAATATCAACGATACCGATACCATGTTTTCCACCAAGTTCATTTAATTTTCTGATAATATCAGAAACCTTCATCTTTTCACCATTAACACTTGTAGGTACACCTTTTTCAAATGTCATTGTTACATATTCACCTTCTTCAGGTGCTTTTTCAGGTGTAACACCAAGAACTAATAAGTGATCATAGTTTGGCTCATTAGCAGGATCCTCAAGCTCAAGACCTTCGTGGCTGATATGCCATAAGTTACGGTCACGGCTATAGCTTGAATCTGCTGAGAATGGAAGGTCAATACCATGCTGTTTGCAGTATTCGATTTCTTCTTCACGAGAATTCATTGTCCAAACGTCTGTCATTCTCCATGGTGCAATAATCTTTAAGTCAGGAGCTAAAGCCTTGATACCAAGTTCGAAACGAATCTGGTCATTACCTTTACCTGTAGCACCATGACAGATTGCAGTAGCACCTTCCTTACGAGCTACTTCAACAAGTCTCTTTGCGATACCCGGACGAGCCATTGATGTACCGAGAAGGTATTTATTCTCGTATACAGCACCAGCCTGTACACAAGGTACGATATAATCATCACAGAACTCATCTGTAATATCTTCTATGTATAATTTAGTAGCTCCTGAAAGCTTTGCTCTTTCTTCAAGACCATCTAACTCATTGCCTTGTCCACAATCGATACAGCAACAAACAACATCATAATCAAAATTCTCCTTTAACCAAGGAATGATAGCAGTAGTATCAAGACCACCTGAATAAGCTAAAATAACTTTTTCTTTCATTGAAACTTCCTCCAAATATTTAATATATTTTATGTATTTTTATATAAGTTGTATTTCGTTGAATTTTATTAATGAATAAAATATGCATAAAAACACAAAAATATGCATAAAATATTCATCTTTTTCATATATCAACGAATACGCTGTTAACAATATACATCATAAAAGCTAAAAAATCAATCATAAAATTTAAAAGAATAATTGAATTTATAGGATAAAAAGTTTTTAAACATTCCTAATAAGAAAGTTTTTCCTGATTATTTAAAATAGTGCTTGATAATTATGCATAAAAAATGTATAATTATAAACGTTTTATACATCGAAATGATTTTAAAAATGCAAATCTGAATTGGAAGGTGAAAAATTAACGTTCCTACAAGAGATTAAGTAAGATAGAAAGGTTGTGAATATATGGAATTTGTAAATGGTGGTGTATGTGCTGCAAAAGGATTTAAGGCAACTGGTGTAGAAGTTGGAATAAAAAAAGGACATTCAGGAAAAAAAGATATGGCAATGATTTTTTCTGAAACAGAATGTAAAGCTGCAGGAACATTTACTAGTAATTTAGTAAAAGCAGCTCCTGTAAAATGGGATAAAAAAATTGTAACAGAATCAGATAGTGTAAAATCTGTTATTGTAAACAGTGGTGTTGCAAATGCATGCACAGGTATAGAGGGACTAAATAACTGTGATATTCTCGCAGATAAAGTAGCAAGTGAAACCGGAATTAAGAAAGAAGAAGTTCTTATTTGCTCAACAGGAGTTATAGGACAACAGCTTCCTATAGATATAATGAAGGAAGGCATTTCTAAGTTATATACAAATCTTGGAGAAAATGAATCAGATGCAACACTTGCAGCAGAAGCTATTATGACAACTGACACAGTTTCTAAACAGGTTGCAGTCAAGACAATTATTGGTGGTAAAGAAGTTCATATTGGTGGAATGTGTAAAGGTTCAGGAATGATACATATAAATATGTGTACAATGCTTGGATTTATAACAACAGACGTTAATATTTCAAAGGAAATGCTACAGAAGGCTCTTAGTGAAGTTATTCCTGATACATTTAATATGGTTTCTGTAGATGGAGACACTTCAACAAATGATACAGTTTTACTTCTTGCAAATGGAATGGCGGGAAATGATTGTATAACAAAAGTTGATGAAGCTTATAATGAATTTAAGAAAGCATTATATGCAGTATGTGAAGGACTTTCTAAGAAAATAGCAGCTGATGGAGAGGGTGCAACAGCACTTTTTGAAGTGAAAGTATTAAATGCTCTTACTAAACAGGATGCGATAGGACTTAGTAAGTCAGTAGTTACTTCTTCACTTACTAAGGCAGCGATTTATGGTCATGATGCTAACTGGGGAAGAATTTTATGTGCACTAGGTTATTCTGGTGTAGAGTTTGACCCTGAAAAAGTAGATATATTCTTTGAAAGTGCAGCCGGAAAATTAAAAATTGTTGAAAATGGTGTAGCTACAGATTATAGTGAAGAAGAAGCTACAAAGATTTTATCGGAAAAAGAAGTTACCTGTATTGCAGATGTAAAGATGGGAAATGAAAATGCAACTGCATGGGGTTGTGACCTTACATATGATTACGTTAAAATAAATGCAGACTATAGGTCATAGATAAAAAATATAGAAGTGAGGATAAAAAGATGGAAAAAGAAATGGAACAGTATTTAAATAAAGCAAATGTGTTGATTGAGGCGTTACCTTATATCCAAAGATTTAACAGAAAGATTATTGTTGTTAAGTATGGCGGAAGCGCTATGGTTGATGATAATCTAAAGAAGAGTGTTATTCAGGATGTTACTCTTTTAAAGCTTTGTGGATTTAAGCCTATTATTGTTCATGGTGGTGGTAAGGATATAAGTAAATGGGTTGAAAAGTCAGGTATGGAGCCTAAGTTTATTAATGGACTTCGTGTAACTGATGAAGCAACTATGGAAATTGCTGAAATGGTACTTGGTAAGGTTGGAAAGTCTCTTGTTACAATGGTTCAGGAGTTAGGAGTTAAAGCAGTAAGTATCAGTGGTAAAGATGGTGCACCACTACTTAAGTGTGAAAAGAAGCTTTCTAATGGTGAAGATATAGGATTTGTTGGAGATGTTAAAGAGGTTAATCCAAGTATTTTATATGATTTATTAGAAAAGGATTATCTTCCAATTGTTTGTCCGATTGGTCTTGATGATGACTACAATACATATAACATTAATGCTGATGATGCTGCATGTGCAATTGCAAGAGCAGTTAATGCTGAAAAACTGGCATTTTTAACAGATATTGAAGGTGTTTATAAAGATCCAAAAGATCCTTCAACTCTTATTTCGGAATTAAAGGTATCAGAAGCAAGAGAGCTTATAGGTTCAGGTTATATTGGTGGTGGTATGTTACCAAAACTTAATAACTGTATAGATGCTATTGAAAATGGTGTTTCAAGAGTGCATATTCTTGACGGACGTATTCCTCATTGTTTACTTTTGGAAATTTTTACACATAAAGGGATTGGGACTGCAATCTTAGGAGAGAATGAAACCAAGTTTTATGTGGAAGAATAGGAGATGACATTTATGACAACTAAAGAATATATTAGTATGGCTGATGAGGCTATTTTACATACTTATAATCGCTATCAGATTGTTTTAGAAAAAGGTGATGGTGTATATCTTTATGATACAGATGGCAATAAATATCTTGATTTTGCATCCGGAATAGCTGTGTTTGCATTTGGTTATAACAATAAAGAATATAATGATGCATTAAAAGAGCAGATTGACAAAATTATTCATACATCTAACCTTTATTATAATGTACCTGCTTCTAAGGCGGCTGAAAAACTTGTAAAAATAGCAGGAATGGATAAAGTGTTTTTTACAAATAGCGGAACAGAAGCTATTGAAGGAGCTATTAAAACTGCAAGAAAATATGCTTATAATAAAGATGGAAAAAATGACCATGAAATTATTGCAATGAATCATTCCTTCCATGGAAGAAGTATGGGAGCACTTTCTGTTACAGGTAATAAAGCTTATCAGGAAGCATTTAAACCATTAATTGGTGGAGTTAAGTTTGCTGAATTTAATGATTTGGAAAGTGTAAAAGCTCTTGTTAATGAAAAGACATGTGCAATTATTATGGAACCTGTTCAAGGTGAAGGTGGTATTTACCCTGCAACTGAAGAATTTATTAAAGGGGTAAGAAAAATCTGTGATGATAATGATATTCTTTTAATATTCGATGAAATTCAGTGTGGAATGGGAAGGACAGGAAAGATGTTTGCACACGAGCATTATGGAGTAAAACCTGATGTAATGACTGTTGCGAAAGCGCTTGGCTGCGGATTTCCTGTTGGAGCATTTTTAACTAACGAAAAAGCAGCAACTTTAGTGCCGGGTGACCATGGAACAACTTATGGTGGAAATCCACTTGCTACGGCAGCAGTTTTAAAAGTACTTGAAATGTTTGAGTCGCAGAATATTCTTGAAAACGTAAACGAAGTCTCAGCATACTTTGATGAAAAACTTGATGAATTAACTAACAAATGTGATAGCGTTAAGGCTCATAGAGGAAAAGGTTTTATGCAGGGACTTGAACTTACAGTACCTGTAGCAGAAGTGGTTAAAAAAGCAATGGCAAAAGGACTTATAGTTATAAGTGCCGGTGGAAACGTACTTAGATTCGTACCACCACTTATCATAACAAAAGAAAACGTTGATGAAGCTATAAGTATACTTGAAGAAATCTTATAAAAAAATGAAAATTGAATAATTAAATTAAAAACTCTACATACTTAATGTGTAGAGTTTTTTTTGGGAGTATTTTAATAGGTAAACGATTGAAATTAGTAGTGAAATACATTGTGATTTGATTCTGCAAAACATAAACAGGTGCTTATGAGTCCGTTGGTACTTAGGTGCTGTTTTTTAGCACCTTACGTACCATTACGAGACTCATGCAGCGAAAGCGTGCCTGTGATGTTTTACAGAATTAAATCACTTGGATATATAGCATTTAATGAAAGAGGTTTTTTTATGGGAATTATAATTGCATTAATATCAGGAATTTTAATGAGTATTCAAGGAGTATTTAACACTCAGGTAACGAAGACAACCGGTATGTGGGTATGTAATTGTTTTGTGCAATTTACTGCGTTAATTACCGGTTTAATAATATGGTTTGCTACAGACAGGCAAAATTTTATGGAGCTTACAAAAGTATCCCCTAAATATATGTTACTTGGTGGAGCAATTGGAACGGCTATAACTTATACTGTTATTAAAAGTATGGATGCATTAGGACCGGCAAAATCAGTTATGATAATTGTAGTTGCACAGGTTGCAGTAGCTTATTTTATAGAGCTAATAGGTTTGTTTGGAGTTGAGAAATCACAGTTTGAATTTAGAAAGTTATTAGGAATTTTATTAGCTATAGGTGGAATTGTTTTAATGAAATATAAGGATTGATTTAGGGTGTTTAGACGTGATTATAGATTTTGTGTTGAAAAATAAAAAAATGTATTGTAAAGTTAGAATGTTTTATGTAAAATTATATAGGGTGTTTTAGAATCTTTCCTAAAAATATAAAAAGGAGAGATTTTTATGAAGAATAATTTAGTAAATAAGGTATTTGTTAAGGTAGTAATAATAGTAACAATGGTTTGTTTTTCAGCGTGTGGTAAAGGGAAAAAAGAGAATGTCTTTTTATCGGAAACGCAGGATGTGTCTGAATCGAAAACTGTTACAGACAACCGTAGTGACGTTGAAGAAGTGGAGAATATCAATCTGTATGAAACATTAGATAATGTAGAATTGGATGAGACTTTATCTAAAATTATTTATGTACAGGTGAATGGTGCTGTAAATAATCCCGGAGTTTATAAGATAGAAAAAGAGATGAGGGTTTTTGAGGTTATTGAATTGGCAGGCGGTGTTACTACTAATGGAGCTACAGAAACTATCAATATGGCAAGACCTGTAACAGATGAAATGGTTATTTATATTCCGACAAAAGAAGAGGTTATTCAGGGATTTTCAGATGAAACGGAAACTGTTTTTGAAGACTATGAGCTGGATAATGAGAAATCACCTGTTAATATTAATACAGCATCTATAGATGAGTTGGTGACTTTGTCAGGTATTGGAGAAACTAAGGCCAGACAGATTATTGAATACAGAGAAGAACATGGTGATTTTAAGGATATATCTGAAATTATGAATATTAGTGGAATCAAACAATCAGCATTTGAGAAAATAAAAGATTATATTACAGTTTAAAATATAATAATTGTTCTAAAGAATAGTTTTTTAAGTATAAAGAAAGGAAAGTTTAGCTATGGGGAACAGAATCTTAGTAGTAGATGATGAAAAGTTAATCGTTAAAGGAATTAAGTTTAGTTTAGAACAGGACGGTATGCAAGTGGATTGTGCTTATGATGGTCAGGAGGCTCTTGATTTAGCACAGGAGAATAATTATGATATGGTATTATTAGATGTTATGCTACCGGTTTATGATGGTTTTGAAGTGCTTAAGCGTATAAGAGAATTTAGCGCTGTTCCTGTAATTATGCTTACTGCAAAAGGGGATGATATGGATAAAATATTAGGACTTGATTGTGGAGCAGATGATTACATAACAAAACCTTTCAATATACTTGAAGTAAAGGCGAGAATGAAAGCTATTATGCGAAGAAGTTCTAAAGAAAAAGATACCAAGGTTAAAGAAGATGGTATTATTATTGTTAAAGGTGAAATGAGAATAGATAAAGAAGGAAGAAGTGTTAAGATTGGTGATAAAGAGATAAATCTTACAGCTAAGGAATTTGACCTTCTTGAGTTATTAGTAACAAATCCTAATAAAGTTTATAGTAGAGAAAAACTTCTTAATGTTGTCTGGGGATATGAATATCCGGGAGATGTAAGAACTGTTGATGTTCATGTAAGAAGATTAAGAGAAAAAGTTGAGAGTAATCCTAGTGAACCTAAGTATGTATATACAAAATGGGGTGTTGGATATTTCTATAAAGAATAATATCAGGAGTTGTTATGTCCAAAATTAAGGAATTATTGTTGATAAAATATATAAAAAGACTCTTGGAAAAAACTAAAAGTTTATTAAAGAGTTTAAAATTTAGAATTTTCATTGTTATGATTATATGTGGAATAATACCGGTAATAATGCTTGAAGTAACTATTTTAAAGCCTATTGAAGATGAAATGGTAGCTTCTAAGATGGATAGGTTATTAAGTCAGTGTAATATTTTAAGAAATCATATCATAAGTGAGAATTATATAGAATTAAGACAATCGGATGCAATTGATGCTGAAATGGCACAGCTTTCCGCAATGTATGATGGAAGAGTCATGTTAATTAATTCCGATTTTGTTATTGTAAAAGATACATATGTAATGGACGAAAATAAGACTTGTGTATCTACTGATGTTATAAAAGGATATAGAGGCGAAAATGTTTCTAAATATGTAAGTGAGAATAATTATATTGAGATTGTTATGCCTATAACAGGTTATGAAAAGAAAACTATAGGCGTAATGCTGGTAACTTTTTCGACTAATGATGTAAAGATAGCACTTGAAAATTTAGAAGATAAGATGGCACTTATAAGAATAATTATTTCGTTACTTGTTATGGTAGTTTCTATGTTGGTGTCGGTATTTTTCGTTAAGCCGTTTGACAGATTAAAGAAATCATTTGAAAAAGTTTCTGAAGGATATTTTGATAATAAGTTAGAGTTGAATGGATATACAGAGATAGAAAATATTGCTAAATCTTATAATGATATGCTTGATAAGATGAAAAAACTAGATGAATCCAGACAGGAATTTGTCTCAAACGTTTCTCATGAACTTAAGACGCCGATTACATCTATTAAGGTATTGGCGGATTCGCTTATGATGCAGGATGATATTCCTAATGAGATTTATAAAGAATTTTTTGTAGATATTGTAAATGAAATAGACAGGGAAAATGAAATAATAACAGATTTACTTGACCTTGTGAGACTTGATAAAAAGAATGCTAATTTGAATATTACAAGATTAAATATTAATGAATTAGTTGAATTGATTTTAAAAAGATTAAGACCAATTGCTGCGAAAAGAAATATAGAAATTGTTCTTGAAAGTTTCAGACCCATTGAAGCAGATGTAGATGAGGTTAAGATTACAAGTGCAATATCAAACCTTGTAGAAAATGCTATTAAATACAATATTATAGATGGCTGGGTAAGGGTTACTCTTAATGCAGACCATAAGTATTTTTATATAAAAGTTGCAGATTCGGGAATAGGAATACCGGAAGAATCCAGGGAGATGGTTTTTGAAAGATTTTATCGTGTTGATAAAACAAGAGCCAGAGAAACAGGTGGAACCGGTCTTGGACTTGCTATTACAAAAAATATTATTCAGTTGCATAATGGTGCAGTAAAAGTATATAGCAAAGAAGGCGAAGGTACAACATTTACAGTAAGGATACCACTTAATTATGTGAATTTGTAAGTGTTTTCCAACTTGACTCTGAACACTTACGTCGATTTTTGAAAATGGAGACTCAAAATGAAAATAAAGCGGACAAAGATTTATAAGATTTTTTTAAGTTGTCTTTTAGTTGTTATGGCTATGATGATTATGTCAGGTTGTGAGAGTAAGAAGGATAAGCTTAAAGAAGGTGAGATTTATCTGTATTATACTGATAAGAACAGAACGGAGCTTAAGTCTGTTATATATAAGCCGAAGGAAGATGAAACTATTAAGATTGTTGGAGAAGTTCTTGAAGAAATGAATACTACATCAAAAGAATTAAATGTAGTAACAGCAAAACCTGAGGAAGTAATGATTTTAGATTATGAGCTTACAGATAATCTTTTAGAGATTGATTTTGATAATGATTATCTTGAAATGGGAAAGGTTAAAGAATTATTATGCAGGTCAGCTATAGTTCTGACTGTTACGCAGATAGAAGGAGTTGAATTTGTAATGTTTACTATTAATGGTGAACCTCTTACAAATTCGGATAATAATGTTATAGGAACGATGAAAGCTACGGATTTTGTTGATACAGTAGAATCTAATATAAATACTTATGAAAAAGTAGAAATAGAGCTTTATTTTGCAGATAAAAGTGGAAAAACACTTACACCTGTTGTGTATGAAGGAATAAGGCAACAAAATACTTCATTAGAAAAGCTTATTGTAGAAAAACTTATTGAAGGTCCGTCAAGTTCTGAATATATAAGAACTATTCCATCAGGAGTAAAGCTTTTAAGTGTATTAACCAAAGATGGTATTTGTTATGTTAATTTTGGTTCTTCTTTTTTGACGGAAACATCAGATGTGTCTGCAGAAATTGAATTGTATTCTATAGTAAATTCCTTATCGGAGCTAAATTATATTAATAAAGTACAGATTAGTGTTAATGGTGTAACAAATGAGAAATTAAGAGGAGAGATTTCATTAGAGGTTCCGTTAACAAGAAATCTTGATTTGGTAAAATAATCTGTAATTATTGTTGATAGATGATTATTGACAGAATGGAGGAGAGAGTATCAGGCGACCGTTAGTTATATTTGGTATAGCCTTGATTGTGGGAGAATTAATAAATATATATACTGATATAAGTATGGTGGGGTTAATACTTATAGGGATATTAATTTGTATAATTATGATGATTGTATTAGCCACTCTTGACAGGGTGGCTTTTGTTTTTGCACAAAAAATTAATAAACATAATGAGATAAAGAGTGCTTGGCGTTATATAGTAATAATTATTTTTATGATATTAGTAATAATAATTTGGGGATATTGTAATACAAAGGATTATTATGAATATTTAAATAATGTGAAGACTGATTTGGAAAATTCTGAGAAATTCGAAATAAAAGGTTTCATTTATGACGTAGAAGAAAAAGAAAAGAGTATTTATGTCTATGTTGAGAAGGTAAGTATAAAATTAGATGATGAAAGAGTAATTCGGGCAGATAAAGTATTATTGATTAAGTATCTTAATAAAATAGTTTCAGATAATAAACTAAAACCTACATATTTATCTGAATCGGAAGAATTTAATGATATTCAGGTGGGAAGATACATTAGTGCTATAGGAGAACATAAGGAATATAAAGAAGTTAGAAATGAAGGCGGATTTGATGAAGAAAAATATTATAATTCTATAGGAATTACGTGTAAAGCAATTATTTATGATTACACAATAAATGATAATGATTCTATAAAATCAATGATTAGTAATAAGCTTTTTAATTTGAGAAATATTCTGTCAGAACGTCTGGATGAAATTGCAAAGGAAAAATATTCAGGCATATATAAGGGGATATTGTTGGGAGATAAAAGTTTTATAGATGAAAATACATTAGATTTATATAAGATATCCGGTATTTCTCATATATTAAGTATTTCAGGATTACATATTTCACTTATTGGATATTTTATATATAAACAGCTTAGAAAATATAGAGGATTTATAATCTCAACTATGATTTCTTTTGTTTTAGTTTACTTGTATTCCGTAATGATTGGAACGGGATTTTCAACTAAACGCGCATTAATAATGTTTAGTATAAGTATTTTAGCAAATATGATTGGCCGTAGTTATGATTTGTTAACGGCTTTATCTTTAGCCGGAATCATTATTGTTATTGATAATCCTATGGCAATTTTTAATACAGGATTATTGCTTTCGTTTGTTGCTATTATTGGTATTGAGCCGATGTATAAATTAATTAGTAAAGTGTTAGATAGCAAGAATAAGATTATTAATACTTTTTTTACCAGTTTATGTATTAATGCAGTAACAATGCCTATTCTTATAAATTCATATTATGAGATTTCTATGTATTCACCAATTGTAAATGTACTTATTTTAGGTGTTGCAGGATATATGGTGGGGTTAGGGTTTGTAGGTTCAATAGTAAGCTTTATAAATATTAATCTTGGAAAAGTGATTATTTATCCCGGATGTGTGATTTTAAAAATATATGAATTTATTTGTGAAAAAGTAGCGTTATTACCCGGTGCAGTAAAGGTTGTTTCGCATAGAAGTATTGAACGAATTTGTGTGTATTATTTTATATTAGGATTAGGTTTGATATGCTTTTGTTATATAGTAAAAGTAAGTAGATGCTTAGGTGGAAACGACAAGTTGGGGCAAGGTAGTGATAAAAAATGTAAATACAAAAAAGGATGTATTATCAGATTTTTTATTGTAGTAATGTACTTGTTATTTAGTTTTGTTTTTCTTATATATTCTGATAATAAAGAAACTAATATTAAGATGATTGATGTTGGTCAGGGGGATAGTATTTTTATTCAAGATGAAGGAGTTAGTATATTGATAGATGCGGGTAGCAGTTCGGAAAGTGCATTGACTGAATATACAATTATTCCTTTTCTTAAATATAATGGAGTGAGTAGAATTGATTATCTTATTTTAACACATGCTGATGCTGATCATGGGGGCAGTTTCAAGGAATTGTTAAGTTATAAAATAAATAACAAAGGATTGATTGAAAATCTTGTTCTTCCAAATATTGCAGATTCGCTGAAAGATGAGTTGTATATGGAAATTGAAGAAACTGCAAAAGAAAAAGATATTAATATAATATATTTATCAAGAGGAATGTATTTTAAGTATGCGGATTCTGTTATTGAGTGTTTATGGCCGATTGAGAAAGAGGAAAGTATAGATAAAAATTCTCTTTCTATAGTACTTAAATATGTGAAAGATGATTTTTCTATGTTATTTACAGGAGATTTAACAGAAGAAGCTGAACAGAGATTGATTGAAATTTGCGAAGATGATGGTTTGGATTCAGGATGTTTAGAATCTGATGTACTTAAAGTCGGACATCATGGTTCAAAGGATTCGTCATCAGGAGATTTTCTGGCATTGGTAAAACCAAAGTTAGCATTAATTTCATGTGGGGAAAATAATATTTATGGGCATCCACATCAAGAGACTATTGAACGACTTAACAATGTGAGGAGTAATATTTTGAATACTGCAAAAGTTGGGCAGATTACGATAAATAAGAAGCAAAAGAATGGATTTGTAATTGTATTATATGAAGCTAAATAGAAAAGTTTTAAAGATAATTGCTAGTAAATAGATAAAAATACCAACTAAAAAGAGAAAAAAATCGCCATTAAATATGAGAGCTTTAGATGGTATGATAAAACAATTGTTTTGTATGGATTAATTTAAGTGATTTATCTTTAATGTTTATTTTATTTGTTGAATGATGTATAATTTACTTAAGTGTATCTAAATAAATTTGTATATCTAAGAATACAATATTAAAAATAAACCTTGTTATGATTTTGTACGAAAGGATTACTATGAAAAACATTATCAAAGATATAGAAAATAAAGAATTAAAAAGAGTGTATCTTATATTTGGAGAGGAAAAGTATCTTATCAGAAGTTTAAAAAAGAAGATAAACGAAGGACTTGATTGTACTTCTGATAATATGAATTTTTCAAAGTTTTTAGGAAAAGATACAGTTACTTTAGAAGTGATAGATTCGGCCAATACATTACCATTTTTTGCGGATTACAGGGTTGTAATGTTAGAAGATACAGGTTGGTTAAAAACAAGTAATGATGAGATTGCAGAATATATAAAGGAAATACCTGAAAGTACAGTGGTGTTCTTTATTGAATCGGAGGTAGATAAACGTAATAAGTTATACAAGCAGATAAAGTCTTTAGGGTATATTTGTGAGTGTAATTCTATGAATAATTCAGAATTAATGAAGTGGATTTTAGTACGACTTAATAAAGAAAATAAAAAAATCACACGAGAGAATATGAATTATTTTCTTGAAAAAGTAGGAAGTGATATGGATAATATCACAAGTGAAGTTGATAAGTTGCTTAGTTATACTTTAGGTAGAGATATAATTGAAAGAGAAGATATTGATGTTGTTTGTATAAGTGAAATTAACGGTAAAATATTTGAAATGGTTGATGCTATAGGTAATAAGAATCAAAAAAAAGCACTTGATTTATATTATGACCTTATTGCGGTAAGAGAAGCGCCTATGAAGATACTTTACATGTTATCCAGACAATTTAATATAATGTTTCAATTAAAAGAGATGTCATTAAAAGGAATATCTGCCGGGGAAATGGCTAAAAATATTGGAATGCAGAATTTTATTGTTAATAAAACCTTAGGTCAATGTAAAAACTTTAAATTATCTACAATAAAAAATGCCATTAATTATTGTCTTAAATTGGAAGAGGCAGTTAAGATGGGGAATATGAATGATAAGATGGCAGTGGAACTTGTTATAGTAAAGTATAGTGGATGATGTGCAAGCGAAACTTATGCAATTCAAGTAGGGGGCCTACTTGAATAACGCAACCGAACATCTCGAAGCAGAGCTTCTCGCTGTTCTTGCGCCTTGCAAATGAAACTTTATGCAAGCATAAATTTCGCTTGCAAGGCTTTTGCTACAAAAAAAGGAGTATCGAATGATACTCCTTAAAATATATTCAAAATTAAGCAAGTTTGTTAACTGCCTTAGCTAAACGAGAAACTTTTCTTGCAGCGTTGTTCTTGTGGTATACACCTTTTGTGCAAGCTTTGTCAATCTCAACTGTTGCAGCGTTAAGAGCAGCGATAGCAGCATTCTTATCACCAGCAGCAATAGCAGCGTCAACTTTCTTTATAGAAGTCTTAACTTTAGATCTAATTGCTTTATTTCTAGCAGTTCTTGTTTCAGTTACTAAAATTCTTTTCTTTGCAGATTTAATATTTGCCAATCTGTCCACCTCCAAAATATATTCTGTTTTATATACTTTATCGACTCTGTAGAGAGAGTTTAGAGTCAATCACAATTGTTTACATCTTAAAGACGCGGACGTGTCAAATGTAAACACACTAGAGTAGTTTAATTGAAAAAGTATTTTCTGTCAATACATAAATATTAAAAAAATGAAAAAAATACTAATATATTACAATAGGTAAAGGGGATAGAGATGATTAATAGTGAATTTAAGGTAAGAACGGACTTGGCAGTTGAATTAGAAGAGGATATATCCGCAAAAGAAGGTAAGGTTGATGGAATAGAAGTTATAGAAAAATGGGATGAAACAGGAGTTATTAAAATTACAAAAGTTATAGTTAAGAATGAAAATGGTAAAAAAATAATTGGAAGAGATATAGGAAGTTATATTACATTAGAGTCAGATGAACTTGCATATCCGGATGAAGGATATCATAGGGAAATGTCTATTCAGATAGCGAAGTATGTAAAAGAATTGTTACCTGATGATGATAAAGTGAGAGTGATGATTACGGGATTGGGAAACAGAGAGGCAACACCGGATTCGCTTGGACCCAGAGTAGTTGATAACATGCTTATTACAAGAAGTATTTTGGAAGATGGAAATAAATATGAAATTAGTGCGGTGGCTCCGGGGGTTATGGCTCAAACAGGAATGGAAGCACAGGAAATAATTAAAGGTATAGTAGAAGAAGTAGATACAGATATATTAATTGTGGTAGATTCGTTGGCTGCAAGAAATATTAACAGGCTTAATACAACAATTCAGATATCAGATACCGGGATTATGCCGGGCTCCGGAGTAGGAAATCATAGAAAAGGAATAACTTTAGAAACTATAGGAATACCTGTAATTGCAATAGGAGTGCCAACAGTGGTAGATGCAGCAACCATTGTAAATGATACTTTGGAGAATTTATTAGAAGCTTTACAAAAGATAAAATTATTGGGTGAAATAAAAATGATGTTAGATGAATTTACAAGTGAAGAAAAATACAAATTAATCAAGGAAGTAGCAGAACCAAAAGTTTCTGAAATGTATGTTACAACTAAGGATGTAGATGCTACAATCAAATATTTAGGATATACAATTTCAGAAGGATTGAATATTATTTGGGATGAAAGCATATAATTAATAGATATATAATGGTTTACCGGCAGGGCATAAAATGTAATACGTATTTATATAAACGTAGCAGCTAAAAAACTTTGTCGGTAAATTATAACCATATAAAAGGGGAAAAGATGACATATAATTTATGGGGATGTAAAAAGGTAAGAAACCATAGAAAGAATTCAGTTGAAAATGGGAGCAAAATCATTACTTTGATAATATATGTTTTGACTTGTTACATATCAATTAATTTGTTGTATTCAGGAGTAGTGAAATTTGTATCAAAAGATTTGTTAATATCAGGAATAAAAAAAATATCGGATGATAGCTTATTATACATAGATTATATTGTTAAGGAAGATAGGAATATATTAACAGGAAAATCAAATGAAAAGGAGTTTTTTAAAGTATTTTTTAATAATCCGGCAAGTGATTACTACGAAAAAAAAGTACCTATAAACGTTGCGGAACTATCGGATGTAAATTTTTGTTTATCTAATTCTGTTATAATGCGAGGTAAAGAATTATCAGATATTGAAAATGATGCAAAAGATATTTTAGAAGAAAATCAGGTTGAAGACAGTGAAGTCCATAAAGAAACTGACATAATAACTAACAATGAAAATGGTACAGAAACACAGAATAATATATCAACGGACAACCAGGGAAATACGCAAAATGTTTCAGGTAATATTATGGGATATAAAAAAATTAAAGATATTAGAACGGAAGAGTTAACTTACGATTATCTTATGAGTAAATTCTATACAGTAGTTTCAGGAACAACATTATATCCTACGGATATAGATTCAGCTAAATTAATGAATATGGATATGAAACTTACAACCCCTGCAAATAAACCACAGATTTTAATTTATCATACTCATGCAGAAGAAGGATTTACAGACAGTATAGGTGGAGATAAGAGTACCGGCATAGTAGGAGTGGGGAATTATCTTGCGGATATTCTTACAAATCAGTATGGATATAATGTTATTCACCTCGCGGATTCATTTGATTTAAAAAATGGAGTATTAGATAGAAGTAAAGCCTATGATTATGCGTATGAGAAGGTTGCGCAGGTATTAGCTGAAAATCCGTCAATTGAAGTTGTGATAGACTTACATAGAGATGGAGTTAATGAAAATTTACATCTGGTTACTGATGTAAACGGAAAACAGACGGCAAAAATAATGTTTTTTAATGGAATTAGCAGATTAAACAGTATTGGGGAAATTGGATATTTATACAATCCGTACAGAGAGCAGAATCTTGCTATGAGTATGCAAATGAAAGTAGTAGCGGAAGAATATTTTGAAGGATTTACAAGGAAGAATTACATACAAGCGTATCAGTATAATTTACATTTGAGACCTAAATCAATGCTCATAGAAGCAGGAGCGCAAACGAATTCTTTACAGGAAGTGAAAAATGCCATGGAACCACTTGCATTTTTATTAAATAAGGTACTATCAGGAAGTGAATGAATAGATATAAAAAATATCTAAATTATTTTAATAATATATTGCTTAGAAGTTTATAAATTGATATAATTATAAAAGTAGTTAGGTAACTTTAGTAAGGTTATATACAATAATAGAAAAGGAGAGGAAAAAGTGAGCGAAAAGTTAGCAAAACTTAAAGAATGGATTATTCAGAATAAGAAAATTGCAATTATGAGTTCAGTAGCGATTGTTGCTGTTATAGCGATTGTCATTACATCTGTAATTGTTCTGAATAGTGGTAGCCGTAAAGAAAAGGTTAATGGCAGCGGGGATAAAGTTATTAAGAATGAAGTAGATAAGGATAATAAAGAAGATAGCGAGGAGTCTTCGAAGAAGGAAAATGCTTTGGATAAAGATGATAAGGAAGATTCAAAAGATGATTCTAAGGAAGATGGAAGTGAAGAATCTTCAGACAATGGGGAAACAACTAAAAAAGAAGATGAAACAACATCTAAGAATGAAGAACAGACAAGTTCTTCTAATGGAAATGGTTCCTCAAATGGTAACGTAAATAATAATACAACAAAGCCAACACAAGGAACAACAAATAATAACAACAATAATAGTAACAACAATAATAGCAACAACAATAATAGCAACAACAATAATAGCACTAACAATAATAGCAATAACAATAATAATACACAACCAACAACAAAGCCACAACAAACAACACAACCAACAACAAAGCCTGTAACACCAACTCCGGGTGGAGAACAAGGAAGCAATGCAGGTGACAAAGTTGTAGGAAATGCAGAAACAATTTACAAGCAGTTATTTGATATCAATAATAAAGTTACCATAACGCTTGATATTTCAGATACAGAACTTAAAAAGTTACAGGACGATTATGATGAATATGGCGAGAATGGAAAATCACCAATTTATCGTCGTGCTAATATGACTGTTAATATCAATGGAACAGTACATACATTAAAAGATGTCGGTGTAAGAATGAAAGGAAATTCATCAAGATGTGATTTCTATAATGGTTCAGATGTTAATAACAGAAATCTTGTTCATTTTAAAATAAGTTTTGATGAGACATTTGATAATAAAGAATATTACGGTACAGAAGCACTTAAATGGACAGAAGCAGATAGAAAAGTAAGAAAGTCAAGAACATTTGCAACTCTTAACGGTCTTGAACTTAAATGGAATCGTAACTTTGATGGTACATACATAAGCAACTGGTATACAAATCAGATGTTTAAAGCATATGGAGTATATGCACAGAGTACTAACCTTTGTAATGTAAAATTTGGTGGTTACAATTATGGTGTATATACAGTATATGAGCCTGTAGATGGAAACTTCCTTGAGAGATATCTTGGAAGTGATTGTGAAGGTGATATGTATAAATGTGCATGGGCAAGCATTGGCAGAGGTCAGTGGGCAGGTGGAGAGTATACAACAAGAACACTTAATTCTGTAGGTCAGGAAACACCTTATAAATCACTTATTTATGATAAAAAGACAAATAAGAGTAAAGCAGGTCATGCAAGCTTACAGAATTTGATTAATACACTTGCAAGTTGTTCATCAAAAGCAACATTCCAAAGTGTAGTTGATACTGATTACTGGGTAAAATTTGCAGCAGTAAGTTATTTTGCAGGAAATGCTGATGATATGAGAAATAACTACAATAACCATTTGGTTTACTTTAAGAAAAATGGTAAAGCAGTTTTTATTCCATATGATAATGACAGAACACTTGGTATTACAATCGAAGATAATGTACCAATGTATGATGTAAGTCCTTATTCTGATGAAGCAAAAGTTCAGCATAGCCAGAATAATAACCCATTATATAAGTTATCAGTAACACGAAGTGGTGCAGGATATTGTAAAACAGAATATGGTGCATTAATAAATAAGATTGCATCAAGTGAGTGGATGAAATATTCAAATTATCAGAAATATTACAACATTGCTAAGAAGAATTATTCAAGTGTTGCAATACCTGATTCTAACGTAAAAGCATATGTAAGAGGTTCTAATAAGAATACAAGTAATCTTGCATTTAGTGAAACATATACATATGAGCATAATGTAACTGTTAAGACTTATATGTCTAAGATAGTAGTGGCATCAAAGAAGAATTAATTCAGTAAAAAATAAATAAAATACCTTAGTTATTCAAGATTTTGGATAGCTAAGGTATTTTTATTTATTATATGAGGTGCGAAGCATATTTTTTCTAACTAGTCTGATACAAAATATATTGCAAACAATGTGTGACAAGAAGTGTGAAATAAAAAACGTAGTTGTCACATATTGCGAATAATTGAAGGTAAAAGTAAAATATTAGTATTGAAATAAGTAGTTTGGAAATTATGAGTTATCTTTTTTGTGGGATTTTATAGCTGAAAGTTCATCAATTAAATGGCAAACTTTTAAGTAGTGCCCTGCTTGTTCTTTTGGAATGCTTTCAGCATATAACGAAAAAGGTGTTTGGTTGTTAGGTGTTTCATCGCCAAATAAAATATAATCAGTGGATAAGTATAATGTTTTTGATAAACACATAAGAGTTTTAAGGGACATACCACGAGCACCAAGTTCTATATCAGAACAGAACTTAGGCGTAATATCTAAAATTTCTGCCAACTCATTTCTTGTCATATGCAATTCCTCGCGTCTAAGACGTATACGGTTGCCAATTGCAAGATTATCTATTTCCATTTTAAAATCTCCTTTTTATTTAAATTGATAAAGTTATATTAATCTAATATGGCTAAAAACAAAGAAACTATTAGCGTTTAAAAGAAGTAACTAGAAGTTGTAACAGAAAATCGGATTAAACATAACTTTTGTAGTATTAGATGATTGTTTTAAAGGGATTATTGACTGTATAAAAAATAAATGTTAAACTTTTAGTGTGTTGCTTAACACAACTTAGAGTTATAAACGGGAAAATAAATGTTAAGTACGTTACTTAATGAAAAAGTAACGTAATATCAATGTTTGAAACGTTGGTATGAAAGGATTGTTATGTCAAAATTTTCAAGACAGTTAAGAGAAGTAGTAGATGAAAAAGATATAAAAATTTATTCGCTTGCAAAAAAAATAGATTGTGATAGAAGTTTATTGCAAAAGGTTATTTCAGGTGAGCGAAAATTGGGTTTTGATAAGTTTACGCTTTTGTTTGAGGAATTAAAAAACTATTTAGAAGCTGATGAACTTAAAAGATTATATGAGAATTTCTCGTCGGATTACTTTGGCGAAGACTATGAATTAATAGTATTTGTAAAGAATCGCATAAAGCAAATGTCAGAGTTTGAATGTTATATTAATAATACGAATTTTGATATCCTTAATATTAGCCAATATAATGATTGTGAAGAATATATAAATGAAAAGAATAAGGTTATTGAAAAGTTTATTAAGGATTTCAGGCTTAATGATAATGAGAAAAATATTGTAAACAAGGTAGCTGAAATATTTTGTAGGGAATTTATATATTCCATACAAAATGATGTTATACCAAAGTTATATTTATACATACCTGATAATCTTGCATTTGTAAAAAATCTTATAATAGTTTTACTGAAAAATAGTAATTTGAAAGGTAGGATTGATTTAAAGTTCGTAATTGAATGTATTTCAGAGAACAGTGACAAATCTTTGATGGGAAAATTCTTAACTGCATGTGAGTTTGCTTCGTATGGATATAATACATATTTTGAAGAATATGAAACATATACAAGAAAAAATAGTATATTGCCATACTATATTATTACAAGTAATAATTCGTTAATGATATCTGAAGATTGCGAAATAGTACTTTTGAATAGCGATTATAGCCAAGTGTCTAAAATGTTAGAAAGATTTGAAGAAATAATATCTAATAAAGAATATTTCTTCGAGTCACTTGAGTGTAATGAGTTTAATCATTGGATGCTAAAAAATAGGATGAATATAGATACTTGTGAGGATATTTGTTGTAATCTAAATGTTTTTATGTTCTGTACAAGGGAAATACTTGAAGAAATAATAGATAAAGATTATGAAGACAGAGAAGATTTAATAAACAGGCTTGTAGAAGTATTTGAAAATGTAAAAAGAACGCATATACTTTCTTTTTCATCAATTAAATCCATAAATAAATATTCTGAATTTAAAAAAGTATTTTTAGAAAATCAGGCAATAGGATTAAATATTGATGATAAGGTATATATAAATCTTATAGATGAACTTTACAGATACTATTCAAGAAATGATTCGGATTTTAATTTACTTCTGGATGATAAATATGTATTTAGTGAAAAGATAAATCTTACGGTATGTGATAAGAAAAAAATATTTATAGATGCATTTTTATATAACAAGGATAATAAAAAGGGTGCGGTTGCATATCTGAATTCACCGGTTATAGCAGAGCATTTGGTTAATTATTATGAATATTTAAGGAATTCGGAGATGTGTCTTAAGAAAAATGAGTCGATAAGGTTTGTGAAGCGAATTGTGGAGAAAGTCTTTGTAACGTAGAGGGGGGACGTTATGAAGACTTTTTTTGATTTATGGGAAAGTTGAATGTGAAAGTATTTATTTGAAAAGTAATAGGTGTGACTGGTGTGTGAAATGAAAAAACAAATCTGTCACATATTGCAAATGTTGATAGGTGAAAGTAAAATAATTGTAGAATTATGTATAAAAGTAAAAAAAAAGAAAAACTCTGAAAAATTATTTATTCATTTTTGGACAAATAAAATGAGGAACTAGAATAAATAATAATTTAACTATTTGTGAATATATAAGAAGAACTTAATAAAGATTTGGAATTTAGAGGAGAAAAGTATGACATTGGAAACAATAAATAAATTTCAAGAAAATAACAAAAAAGTTTTAATGCCTAATACAATCTCTGTAATGTCCTCGTTTATTAAAAATAATATTGAAAAATATAATAGCAATAATCCTTTATTTTCTTATGCTCAAGGAAAAACAGGATATTGTTGGTTAGCATCAGGACTATTGTGTATTTCAATTTTTTGTAATAGACAAAAGGAGCTTAAAGTAAATTTTGATTTAAATAGATTAATTTTTTTTGATAAATTAGAAAAAGCTAATATATTTTTTTTACAAATCATAAATAACATAGATAGTGATATTACAAGTCATCCTAATGCTTATCTTATTAATTATGCTATGGGGGACAAAGGGCAGTGGGGAATGCTTTGTAATTTGATAAAAAAATATGGTCTTACTTTAGTAGAAGATGAAAAAAACTTGTGTACAAAAAGTACACAAGAACTAAATAGTTGTATTTCATATTTGATGAGATTGTATGCTTTGGAAATGCATACTCAATATCCAGTGAGGAGTAATTCATTTTTGTAACAAAAAATATGCCGTATTTATACGGTCTATGGCGTTTATCAAACACCTAATTATATTCTAAATAGGTAATTGCGAAACTCGCTAATGCTCGTTCGCAATCTTGATTCCAAACAAGGAGAATTCGTGCAAAGCACGAATTCCGAGATAAAAATTGAAAGAAACGAATTTTGGGCGTACTTTAATAAGCTTCAACGTTTATTAAAGCTATAAGGCCTAGGCGATCAAAGGTTTTAAACTGCGGATATATTCATGGTGTTTAATTTTATCAGCGAGGACTACAGTTATAAGCTGGGTAATTCCGGCGAGAATTAAGTCGGCATGTAATGTTTTTTCATTTTGTGTGCGGCGTCCTGCAAGACAGAGATTGTCCTTGATATGGTTAATGTCCCTTTCTACGACAGTTCGTATTTTATAGGTATTGTCCCATTCTTCTGTACCACGGACAGTTCCCGGATATGCACGAAGATCTTTTTCGGGATAGATATAAACCATACGACCGCATTTAGAAGGAGTACAAGGGGTATCACACTGACATTCTCTGTGACATTTACCGGTAGTTTTGTCGTATATCCATTTGATTTTAGGATAGACAAATTTATACCTGGTTACACCACTACGAAGATTGGCGGTTCCCTCATACTTCATCAGAAGTGAATCATCATGTGGGCAACAAGGAATACCCTCTTCGTTAATAGTATAATCAACATTTTCAAGATGAGCTCTGGAATTTAGAGGTATGTAGGCTTTTGAAAAATGTTTATTGCAGCCAAATGTGTCGCCGGAGAGAAGTTCTTTGTAGAGACCTACTGTATCAAAAGCTGCATCTCCGAGAAATACTTTAGGATTGATAAGCGGGTGTTTCGTAAAAAAGTCCTTTAAAGTAGGAATCAGAAGTTTTGAGTCATGAACACTTTTGTCTTCATCGGGTGAATCAGATTTCTTTTCTACAACAATGTCAGGATGGGAATTCATGAAGTCTTTGTTGTAAAAAGAAATATGACGAATGATACCAAGCCCGTTTGTAACAATACCAAATTTAAAGACATAACAGAAATGTCCGTTTATAAAAAGCTGTTTGATTTCAGGATTTGCAGCGGCATGGGAAGGCATGGAACC
>JAFQCK010000156.1 GCA_017416465.1 Lachnospiraceae bacterium
ATACTCCACTGTTCAGGAAGATTAAAAAATTCCCATTCACCGCCACCTTTACTACTTCTGTGATAGTGACCATTCATTTTTTTCCAGCCTTTTTCTTTCTTTGGGGTATCCCAGATAACCTGAGGGTCCGGTCTTACTAAAATGTAATCACCCCATCTTTCTAATTTTTCTCCTTTAGAGCAGTCTATAACCTGATAATCTTTCCATTCATTTGCAATCCACATAATATTGTTGTTCCTTTACTTTATTTACTTGTTCAAGTATACTATATAAGAAAAAAACGGACAAGTACAGAATTGATGGATTTTTTTGATTAAAAAACTAAAATGGTATAAAATCGAAAGGAGTATTATGGGTATAAAAGATATATTAAACAATAAAAAGCTTTTATTAAAAATGATAGTAAGTCTGGTAGTAGTCCTGATTATAGCAATGGGGAGTATTTTGTTGATTGACCGAGAGAAAAACGAAAAACTGTCTATTGAAGACTTTAAGGAAATGGCGAAAGAATATTATGAGAATAAGTATAATATGGAATTGCAGATAAATGATATCGGGTATATAAGTACAGGTGGACTTGTTTCTAATGAAACGAATGATATGTATATTAAAGTTTCAAACGGTTCAACTATTATTTACATAGAAGAAACTAAGAAGCTATATGATAACAGACAGGCAAAGGAAATCATTAATAATATAGAAGAAACTGTTCTTGAGAATGTATTTGCGAACGTATCAAGCATCACTAATATAGAAGAAATTTTTTATAACAATGTTAAAGTAAATGAATTTAATATATTTACAAAGCAAGGAATTAAAGGTAGTTATTTTAATTCATACTATGATGGTGATATTGAAAAGTTTCTTGCGAACGAAGAAGTCGTATTTGATGATTTGAGATTATTTGCCATTTGTGACGATAGTAGTAAGACAGAAAGTATTAAAAACAAGGTTATTGATGAATTGCAAAAATCTAATATTAAATATGAAGAAAGTAATATTGAATTAAGAATACTTACCAGGGATTGTTATGATAAATATTTAAATAAGGAATACAGATTACCTGATATTGATATGACTGAGTGTTATGCGAAATACGTCCTTGGAGAAAAGGAATATAGTTATGTCCAAAAATATATAGAGGTTACGGATGGGATTTTTATTACATCAAATGAAAGAGATTTTTTACTTGAAACTAATGATATAGTTTTGGAAAAGTGCGAAACAGATAAGATAGCTATGTATAAAGTAAAATTCTCTGAAAGGATAAAAGAGTATATTAATAGTAAAACGTATAATGAGCTAAATGTATATGTAAGATATGATTTGGAAAAGGTTGATTATAATAAACTCAATGAGAAGGGGGAAGAGATTAAGGAAGAAAATGTAGAGGATATTAAGTTATATTATAATAGGAAGAAAGATGAAAACAAAATTTTGAATTTATTTTCAGAAATGTCTGATGGAGAGTATGCTGTATTAGAAGATGGAGATTATATATTTTTTGAAATAGATAAAAAATCAGAAGATTAATGTGGTTTGTATTGAAGATTTATGATAAAATAAAGATATGAATTTGGTCGTGAAAAGTTGGTGTTTTATGATAAATATATATTATCTTTTAATGTTTATTGTTTCTATAATTTGTACAGGTATCTATATATGCAGATGGCATAAACATTTTGAAATTTATTATTCGTTGATGTATGCATTTGTACCAATTGTGAATATGGCGTATATGTGTCTTGCATATTCGTCTAATCTTGAAGAGGCGTTGCTTGCAAATAAATTTAGTTATATTGGCGGTGTGTTCTTTCCATTATTAATAACATTGGCAATAATATCTATATGTAAGATTAAATTAAGAAGAAGATTTGTGTTATTATGCATGCTTGTTAGTGGGTTATTATATGCTTGTATATTAACGACCGGATATACGGATATCTATTATAAAAGTGTTGGATATAAAGTTGTTGATGGAATTGTAGTGTTGGAAAAAGAATATGCGTTTGTGCATAATATGCATTATATAGTGTTGGCAGGCTATATGATTGCAGGTGTTATAGTATTGATTTATAGCAAGTATAATAGAAGAAATATTTCAACAAGAACAATGTATCTTTTTTTGATAGTAGAATTCTTATCCATAGTATCTTATATATTAGGCAGAGTAATTCCAATTAAAATAACATGGATGCCATTAGCATATGTTGGAATACAGATTGTATTTTTATTTATTATAAGCAGAATTTATCTTTATGATGTAAATGATGTTGCAGTAGATAATATTGTACAGAATGGTGAAACTGCAATTATTTCTTTTGATATGAAAAAGTTGTATCTTGGTTGTAATAAAACCGCTGAGAAATATTTTCCGGAATTAAATGATATTAAAGTAGACAGACCTATTAATAATAAACACAAGTTTTTTGAAAATATTTTAGAATGGATTGATGAATTGGATAGGGAAGGCGATAAGATAGAAAAGATATTTGAAAAAGAAGATTTAACTTTTAAAGTAAAAGTTGAGTATTTGAAAGATGGAGTAAGAAAAAAAGGATATCAGATTATGGTTGTAGATGATACCAGTCAACAACAATATATTTCTTTGCTCAATAATTATAATTCGAATTTGAAAAAGGAAGTTGAGAAAAAGGTTGACCATATTCAGCATATGCAGGATAAGATGATATTAAGCTTTGCAGACATGGTTGAAAATCGTGATAATTCAACAGGAGGTCATATTAAAAGGACGAGCCATGTTGTCAGAATATTATTAAATGAGATGCGTAAAGATGAAGAATGTGGGATAACTAATGAATTTTATCAGAACGTAATTAAAGCAGCTCCTATGCATGACTTGGGTAAAATTGCTGTAGAGGATGTGATTTTAAGAAAACCGGGGAAATTTACCGCAGAAGAATTTGAATGTATGAAACAACATGCATCTAAAGGTGCGGATATAGTTAAATCAGTTCTTGAAGGAATTGAAGATGAAGAATTCAGAAGGGTTGCGAAAAATGTAGCGCATTATCATCATGAACGTTGGGATGGTTCGGGATATCCAGAGAAACTATCAGGAGAAAGCATTCCTCTTGAAGCCAGAATAATGGCGATAGCAGATGTATATGATGCTCTTGTAAGTAAAAGATGTTATAAAGAACGTATGTCATTTGAAGAAGCTAATAATATAATTAAAGAAGGAATGGGGAAACATTTTGATGCTTCATTATATAAGTACTTTTTAGGCTGTAGAGAAGAACTTGAGGAATATTATATGAAATATTTAGAAGACTAGATTGTATTAAAAAAAATACAATCTTTTTTCTTGCATTTTATTTAATTTTATTTTATACTTTCAAGTGCTGTGACATTGATAGCGATGAAACGTGAGGTTGTTGCACAAGTTGCAAGTTTTCCGTGGAGCGAATGTCAAGTTAGGAAACTGACGACAAGTCACTGTACAAAATAATCGTCCATCATAGGATGGAAACAACGTGCTGATGAAGCTCTTTTTAAAAATCTCAGGAGCGACACACACGGAAGAGTGTACAGTCACCGCTTGTCGTACTGATTTCAAAGTACGAAAAGGAGGCGACTTTTTTTATGGCAAGTCAAGTAATGAGAATCACATTGAAGGCTTATGATCACAAGTTAATTGATCAGTCAGCTGGAAAAATCATCGAAACTGTTAAGAAGACAGGAGACCAGGTCAGCGGTCCGGTACCTCTTCCTACAAAGAAGGAAGTTGTTACAATTCTTAGAGCAGTACACAAGTACAAAGACTCTAGAGAACAGTTCGAGCAGAGAACTCATAAGAGACTTATCGATATTATTGCACCATCACCAAAGACAGTTGATGCATTAACAAGATTAGAGATGCCAGCAGGTGTATATATCGATGTTAAGATGAAAACAAAATAATTCATCACAATTAACTAAGTAGTAATCCTGAAGGGTTTAGATATAGAAGCAACACTCCTAATAATATAGTGTTCCACTTATATTTGGCTGTTCTAGGATGTTTTTAGCGAAAAGCTGAAAACCGCTGTAGATTAAACCAGGAGGTAAAAGAAATGAAGAAAGCTATTTTAGCAACAAAAGTCGGAATGACTCAAATCTTCAATGAAGATGGTGTATTAACACCGGTTACTGTACTTCAGGCTGGTCCATGTGTTGTAACACAGGTTAAGACAATGGATAAAGACGGATATAGTGCAGTTCAGGTAGGTTTTGTTGACAAGAGAGAAAAATTAGTTAACAAGCCAATGAAAGGAATGTTTGACAAGGCTGGAGTTTCTTACAAGAGATTTGTAAGAGAATTAAGACTTGAGAATGCTGAAGAATATTCAGTTAAAGATGAAATAAAGGCTGATGTTTTCGCTTCAGGCGATAAGATTGACGTTACTGCAATCTCAAAAGGAAAAGGATTCCAGGGCGCAATTAAGAGACACGGTCAGTCAAGAGGACCTATGGCTCATGGTTCTAAGTACCACAGACATGCTGGTTCTAACGGTGCTTGTTCAGATCCAAGTAAGGTATTTAAAGGAAAGAAGATGCCTGGACATATGGGTTCAAAGCAGGTAACAATTCAGAATCTTGAAGTTGTTAAAGTTGATGTAGAAAACAACTTAATCTTAGTAAAAGGAGCAGTTCCTGGAGCTAAGAAAGCATTAGTAACAATTAAAGAGACAGTAAAATCTGCTAAATAATAGGTTTTTTTGAGAAAGGAGGAACACACAGATGGCAAAAGTATCTGTTTACAATATGGAAGGCAGCCAGGTTGGTGATATCGAACTTAACGATGCTGTATTTGGTGTTGAAGTAAATGAACATTTAGTACACATGGCAGTAGTTAGCCAGCTTGCAAATAATCGTCAGGGAACACAGAGCGCTAAGACACGTTCAGAAGTTAGTGGCGGTGGAAGAAAACCATGGAGACAGAAAGGAACAGGTCATGCAAGACAGGGTTCTACAAGATCTCCACAGTGGACAGGCGGTGGCGTAGTATTCGCTCCAAAGCCAAGAGACTACTCATTTAAGTTAAATAAGAAGGAAAGAAGACTTGCTCTTAAATCTGCATTAACATCAAGAGTACAGGCTGATAAGTTTATCGTAGTTGATGACTTAAAGATGGATGAGATTAAGACAAAGACTTTAGCTAACACATTATCTAGCTTAAAAGTAGATAAAGCTTTAGTTATTTTAAAGGATGACAGCAAAAACGTTGTTTTATCAGCAAGAAATATGCCAAATGTTAAAACAACTTATACAAATACAATTAATGTATACGACATTATGAAATATGATACAGTAGTTATTGATAAGACTGCAGTAGCAACAATCGAGGAGGTGTACGCATAATGGCAAATGTACAGTACTATGATGTAATCCTCAAGCCGGTTATTTCAGAAAAGAGTATGAATGAAATGGCTGAAAAGAAATATACTTTCTTAGTTCACACAGATGCAAACAAGACAATGATTAAAGAGGCAGTTGAGAAAATGTTCGCAGGAACTAAAGTAAAGAAAGTTAACACAATGAACTTAGAAGGCAAGAAACGCAGACGTGGAATGACAGTTGGTAAAACTGCTAAGACAAAAAAAGCCATCGTTCAGTTAACAGAAGATAGCAAAGATATCGAAATCTTCGAAGGTTTATAAGATAGAGCATAAACCAAATATACGCAGTAAAGCGTGATAATAAACATCTGAAAGGAGATACGAAAATGGGAATTAAGACATTTAACCCATATACACCTTCTAGAAGAAATATGACAATGCTTGACAATGTAGAAATTACAAAGTCAACACCAGAGAAGTCATTAACAGTTTCTTTAAAGAAAAACGCTGGTCGTAACAATCAGGGTAAAATCACTGTAAGACATCATGGTGGTGGTTCTAGAAGAAAATATAGAATTATAGATTTTAAGAGAAAGAAAGATGGTATTCCTGCTAAAGTTACAGCAATCGAATACGATCCAAACAGAACAGCAAATATCGCTCTTATCTGTTATGCAGATGGTGAGAAAGCATATATCATCGCTCCAAACGGTTTAAAGGTTGGAATGACAGTTATGAACGGTGCTACAGCAGAAGTTAAAGTAGGTAACTGCTTACCACTTTCAGAGATTCCTGTAGGTACAGAAGTTCACAATATCGAGTTATATCCTGGAAAGGGTGGACAGCTCGTTCGTGCAGCAGGTAATGCAGCACAGCTTATGGCTAAAGAAGGAAAATATGCTACACTCAGATTACCATCAGGTGAAATGAGAATGGTACCAATCGTATGTAGAGCAACAATCGGTACAGTTGGTAATATTGAACATGACCTTGTAAATATCGGTAAAGCAGGTCGTAAGAGAAACATGGGTATCAGACCAACAGTTCGTGGTTCTGTAATGAACCCTAATGACCATCCACACGGTGGTGGTGAAGGTAAGACAGGAATCGGTCGTCCGGGTCCATGTACACCTTGGGGTAAACCAGCTCTTGGCTTGAAGACAAGAAAGAAGAACAAAGCTTCTAACAAACTTATTGTA
>JAFQCK010000025.1 GCA_017416465.1 Lachnospiraceae bacterium
ATTAACGTACTCTATAGAATCCAGTATCAGCTCACTATAAGTTGGTCTTAATGAATAGTATTTGCCTTTTTCAATAAAAGTACCTGCCTTTTTAGGAGTTAACATTGCATATCCATCCGTATACTTTTCAGGGCAATAACACATTCCCGGATATTTAATTAACTCTTCATCATAAAAATATACCCCTTTTTCAATATCTTCCTTTACTCTTGTATTTACATATGTTCCTGCTTCAATCTCTTTTTTTACTTCTTCATAGCCTTTATGTGTATACATATCAACTACATACTCATAATTCATATTAGGCATTGCACTTTCTATTATCTGCATCTGTTCTTCAAATGTAAGAAAATCTTTTCCTTCCACTGCTCTTAAATGTAATTTACTAATATGGCCTTCTGCACCTTCATATATTCTAATTGATTCTCCATTTAAATTTGGATAATCATTATTCTCAATCTTATTCTTAGCTTCTAATAAATCCTCACCTATTTCCGAAATAGGTATTTTTTGTTTCTCGCCATCCGAATCTAACTTAAAATTACTATAACCTGATTTTTCATTTACATATTTATCATTCACATTTGTACTAACAACTATATATACTATGGAAATGATGAATAATGTTATACTTGAAATAAGTATCTTTTTTCCCATTTTTACACCTCATCTCTAAAAATATCTGCCCAAAAATCAGATTAATATATCTTAATCTTTGGACAGATACTGATTTAATAATATTTAATTAATATTAATAATCAATTGCACCACTTGAATTAGCTGTTCCACTACCTGAATTAAATTGCAATTGAACATAGAATCTGGCTTTATCTGTATATCCTGCCATTGTACATGGACCTAATCCTATTGCCGTCTTTGACTGACCTGCACCACTTAAGATAACACTTCTAACATTTAATTGCGTTCCACCATATGGTGTTGTTAAGTCTAACTTTCCAACTGCTGTTCCCGTTAATGTCTCCTGTGTTAAGGTGTAAGTTCTATTGTACTTATATGTAAGGGTACATACAGTATTCTTACTCTGCACATTTGTAGAGTTGTAATAATTATACCATTCATCATGGTCTACATCTGCAAACACGCTTCCAGCACTACACACTGTTAATGCTAATGTTGTTATCATTCCTGCTAAAAGTTTTTTTAATTTCATTGACTTCATTCCTTTCTTTTTCATAATCTACAACTCCTAACCATATTGAACATATAATTAGACATTACTTTTTTCCTAATTAAATCCTTTTACTATTTTCCACTTTGAGAATACTCTTTAACAATCTCTTTTGGTACTTTCTTTTCACCAAAAAGTGCTAATGAGCCTGATTTTGAAACATAATTTACTGACGATTTTTTCAAAATACTAACTACCGTTTTCTTCATTCCGTATCACTCCCTTCATTTTTAAATAATTTAACCAACAAGCAACAATTTCATCTATTAGTAAAAAAAGTAATGTCAAAAAAATAATAATTCTATATTTTTTCGGTATAACTAAATATATACATGCAACTATCACAATCCCTAACAATCCTTTAATTTTTATCTCTAATATATCTTTTCCTTTCAGTTTCGGACGGAATTTTGATTTTATTGGCGCAAATAAAATCATTATTACCACGTGAAGCATCAATGTAAGTATTACAAAATAATTATTGATATAAACAATGCATTTAGATATCAAAACAATTCCTACACAGGAAATTGTACTATATACTAGGCATCCTAAAAATGTATCACAATGATTTCCACCACTATATCTTCTAACAAATATTGCAATCATATATATCAAAACAAAACTTTTAATCTCTCCTATAATCCCAAACAGAATAATTAACAAAATTGTCTTTTCAATCTCTGAAATTATTGTCTCAATATAAAAACTAATTTTTATATATGTTAATCGTTCTTCCTTCAAATCATAGAGCAATTTATTTGTTATTACCTCTGCAATTCTTTCGTTCATTACCACTCTACTCCATTCGATTATCTCTTAATGACGTAATAATATCATATGATTTATTTTTTTCAATATCTCTCGCCCCAACGACGTGTCACACGCCCCAACGACATTATTTTTGAGTTTTTTCAATTTTGTGATATAATATATAGACTTCATTGTTTTATCAAACAATAAAATAGTAACAAAAACAGAGGATTAATATAAGAAATGAGGATTTAAATGAACATACTAATTGTTGATGATGAATTAGAAACAGGCAACTATATTGCACAAGTTATTACAGAACATTTCAATTACTGCATATGTCAAATTGCCAAAACATATGATAGTGCTATTGATTATATTAGCAATCAAAAATTTGATATCATTATTTTAGATTATGAATTAGACAAATCAAACTCCTTAAAAAACGGTTTAAATTTAGGAAAGTTTATATCTCAAAGTTCAGAACATAAACATATCCCCATAGTTTTTGCAACCAGTTATCCTGAACATATTTATAACGCTGTTAATTCTCTAAACTGTGTATATTACATGCTCAAACCGTTTTACAAGAGTAATATCATAGATATGATGAATAAAATTTTAACAATAAGTCGTGAAATACCAAAATTAACTTTTCATAATTCAGTCGGCATTCATGTTTTAATAAAGGTTTCTGAAATTGTATATATAGAATCTGAACGTCACAACATTATTGTCCATACAAACGACGAAAAATATCATTTTACCAATTACAGTTTATCAGACATTGAGCGTGATTCTCTTGGTCAATTAATTCGTTGCCACAAAAGCTACTTAATAAATTATGACTATTTAATTAATGTAGACCGCTCAAACAACATAATCCAACTTTTACTTAGCGACGATACTGCAAAAATTCCGGTTGGACGAAAGTATTCAGAAGCCGTATATGATTTTTGTAGCAAAAACAAATCCGGAGGACAAAATAATGAATAATACCACTGTATCGTTTGTATGTAATATATTCGACTATATTATATATTTTATTCTTATTAAAAATCTTATAAACAATGAAAGAAAAAAAGCAAACCACTCTATACTTCGCAGTTTGCTTCCTTTTACTTGTTTTTTATTTTGTCAAATAGTATGTTTTTATTTTACAGATATATACAAAAATACTCTATATATTTTCCTTATTGAGTTCTTCACAATTATTTTATTATTATATTTACACTTTCGTCCAATATTTACAGAATATCTGGTTTCAATATCTCTTGCATACTTTTTTTTATTTATTACTCAAATAATTTTTGCACTTATTGTATCATTAACCGGATTTAGTCTTACTACTAATACTACAAGTATTGTTGCTTGTTTTGTTACACTAATTTTAGCCCTTATAATTACATATATTTTTAACACACAAAAAATAACTGCAATATTTTGTAATTCACATAAATTAGGAGCTATTGCTTTAATCAGTATCTTTTCCATAGCAATAGCACTATCGTTTTATTTTAAAATTGATACCAAATCGTTCACAAATTCAGCAATTATTATATTTGTATTTGTAGTTATAATTCTAATGATTATTAGCATTTCCGCCAATCAACTTATAACTATTTCTAATATGACAAAAAATTTGGATGCCTATAATCAATATATGCCTATGTTAGATGAACTTATTCTTAATGTTCGAAAAAGACAACACAACCATACTAATGAAATTCAAGCAATCATAGGTCTAATGCATACCCATAGAGACTATGATTCTCTTAAAAATGCAATGAGTGTTTCATTAAAGCATTTTGATAATGATAAAGAACCTGAATATTTACTCAAACTAAACCTTTTACTAGTGTCCGGTTTTCTTTATCAAAAACAATGCTATGCCAAAAAAATTGGCAGAGATATTAATTTCAATTTTGAAACCTACGATTTGCATACCAAAGTTCCGGAATACGAGCTAATAGAAATGTTTGGAATCCTTATTGATAACAGTCTTGAAGCTTCAAATTTAGGTGAGACAATCACCATTATGGTAAACTCTTATGATGATAAGATTGAATTTACAACAAAAAATTCCGGTCACATTCTTTCAGATGAAGAATATCAGAATTTCTTTATTGCAGGTTATTCAAATAAACCTGAAAGTGCTCCGAACAAAAAATATTCTGGTCTTGGACTCTTTACTCTTCGTGAGCTTGTTATGAACAAATATAATGGAACTATTTCACTTTGGAATGAAGATAATGATATTCTTTTCAGGATTGTTGTATAATATTTTTAAATCACACATAAAGCTTTACTCTTAACAGTTAAATTTGATTACATTCTACAAAATCGACAAAAAAAAGTCGTTTCGTGCAATTACATAGATTTTAATCCTTCACTGTAGTATAATTTTAGCGAATATGCCACAACGTGGAAACACATAGTGTTTTCCAACTTGGCTCTTAACAGTTACTAATTTTATAAGATTATATATTACAGAGAGGTGTATGTATGCGTATAATAATTTGCGATGATGACAGCCTTATCACATCCAAACTCAATAACATAATTAATAATTATTTTCTTATAAATTCATTGAAATCACCAACAATTTCAATATACAATAATGGCGAAGATTTACTTGCAGATTCAGAAGATAAGGACATTGTATTTTTAGACATTGAAATGCCCGGTGTAAATGGAATTTATGTTGGAAATGAATTAAGCAAAAAATATCCACGAACAATTATTTTTGTAATAACTTCATATGCAAAATACCTTGATGATGCAATGCGTTTTCACGTATTTCGATATTTATCAAAGCCCTTGGACGAAAAACGCATATACAGAAATATGGATGATGCACTAAATTTATATAATAACGTATCTTCAAAAATAGCTATTGAAACAAAAACTGGAATATTTACTGTTCCAGTTTCTGACATTATTTTTATTGAAGTTAATCTTCATAAAGTAACTGTACATACAATTAAATGCGATTATCTCTCTATACATAGCTTTCAACATTGGCTTAATAAATTGCGTATGCCTTGTTTTTTTTCGCCACATAGAAGTTTTATTGTAAATTTGGAATATGTTTCTGATTTTGATCATTCTCTTATACATTTGTATAATAGCCGTTTCACAGCCTATTTAACGAAAAGAAAATATAGCCAATTTAAGGATGCTTATTTACTTTATTTAGAAAGTACGTGGTAAAACGAACTAAGGTTCGTAGCTATTTGCTTCTGAGCGAAAGCAAATAGCATATCCGACACGAGAAACTATCCTAGATTTCTTGTGTGGTTCTTCGCGATAAAATCGCTCAGAAATGAGGATTAATATGGAAACTGTATTCTTATATATATTCATATACATTTTGGAAGCTATTATTTTTTATTTATATTGTGAGCATAGATTTATTACTTTTCACACAAGAGTTTTTATTTTTGCAACATATTTTATCTCATATGGGCTTCTATTTGTATTAAATCTTTTCAAATCAATTGAGCTTAATACAATAGTATTCACTCTTGCTAATTTACTAATAATCAAAATAGTTTACAACACAAGTTTTGGAACAGCATTATTTCATAGTCTGATTACCACTTGCATAGTAAGTTTAAGTGAAATAACAATTATAGGACTATCCAGTCAGTTTACAGGTACTGTCTTATATACTTTATCTGATATAACAAGTCTGTCTGCTTTAACAATAGCAAGTAAATTGCTTTATTATTTTAGTCTTAGTTGTATTGCCCGTTTATTACCTTTTTCATCTGAAGCTAAAAGAACTTTAGAAACATCCACTGTTCGGGGGTACAAACATTCCTACTTTGATAAAGCAACTGCTATGTTATATGTAATACCACTTATATCAATTTATATAACCATAGTATTATTAGGTGTTTTGCTTAACACAGGAATTCCATCAAAATTAAGATATATGCTATCGTTAAGTGCTGCATTGCTTATTTTTATAAATGTGTTAGTATTCTATATTTACCACTATACAATCAACAAAAATAGTGAATTGACTGAACTGCAAATTCAATATCAAAAAGAAAATGACATGGCAGAATATTATAAAAAACTCTTTGTGAAAAATGAGGATCAACAAATCTTAATACATGATATTAGAAAGCACCTTATGTCTATTTCGAATCTTAATGAGCGAAATGAAAAGGAAAAAATAAGGCAATATCTTAAAACACTTTTAGAATCATCTGACCTACAAAATTCTATACATATCTCTGATAACGAAATGCTTAATTCCATAATCAGTCACTATATGCAGATATGTGAAAATAAACATATAGACTTAAAAACGGATATTAGAAAAAATTCATTAAGATATGTAGATTATTCAGATCTTACTACTTTGTTTTGTAATCTGCTTGAAAATTCTATCGAAGCATGTGAAGATATTCCGGATTCAGTAATTGAGTTGAATATATCTTTAAAAGAAAATACAAATTTATCTATTATTAATATAGTTAATACACGTGCTAATGCTCCAAAATTCAATAAATCCGGCATACCTGTAACAACAAAATCTAATAGATTAAGACATGGTATAGGACTTAAAAGTATCGAACGTGTAATTAAAAAATATAACGGAAACATTAAGATGTATTATGACGAGAAATGTATGAACTTTCACACAATTATTATACTTAAGGATATGCAAAAGAACTGTAGGTAACTGTATATTTTATAACTGGTTTAACTGTGTAGAATCGAGTAGGAGGGAAAATTAATTAAATTTTCCCGACCTCTCACACCACCGTGCGTACCGTTCGGTACACGGCGGTTCAATCAACTTAACAAGTAACACACCTTTCGGTGTAGTAATCTAACATTGAGACTAATCCAAATGAGGTTAGTCTCTTTGTGGTTATAGCCTTATGTATCCATCCATTGTGAGCAAGTCTGGCATATTTGTTTCCACAGTATGCGATTTTAAATGCTGCCCACCTTGGTACATCCAGCTTCATAAGGTTCTTTGCTCTGTTCTGTGGGGTTTTCCAATGTTTCCAAATGCACATACGAAGTCGGCATCTGATGTTTCCATCAAGCTCTTTACAGAGAGTTTTCATACTACCTATCTTGAAATAGTTAATCCATCCTCTGATAAGTTGGTTCAATTTCTCAATCTTGTAGCTGTTACTTACTCCCCAACTACGTTTTGTGAGTTCTTTCATCCTTTTCTTGAACTTCGATACAGATTTTGCATGTGGTTTTGCCTTAAATTGGTGCGCTTTTATATCAAAGTAAAATCCAAAACCAAGGTATTTTAGTCCACTTGGTCTATCTACTTTGCTTTTTGTCATATTTACCTTAAGCCCTAGTCTCTCTTCTATAAATCGTGTGATGTTTCTCATCACTCGATTAGCAGACATTTCACTTCCGACCATAATGATACAATCATCTGCATATCGGACAAAGTTTAACCCTCTCTTTTGCATTTCCTTATCAAGTTCATTTAGCATGATATTTGCCAATAGTGGCGATAAATTTCCGCCTTGTGGTGTTCCCACAATAGAATCCTCGTATTCATCATCAATCATAATTCCACTGACTAGGTACTTCCTTATGATAGAAATTACATCTCCATATTTAATTGTTCTACCAATAATAGTCATCAGTTTATCATGATTTACTGTATCAAAGAACTTTTCCAAGTCAATATCTACAATCCAATCATTGCCATCATTCATCATATCAAGTGCTGTTAGTATTGCTTGCTGTGCACATCTATTCGGTCTAAATCCATAACTATGGTCATGGAACTGTTCCTCGTAGATTGGTGTTAGTACCTGCGCTATAGCTTGCTGTATAAATCTGTCTGTTACTGTTGGTACTCCTAGGTTTCTGACACCACCATCGGGCTTTGGTATCTCCACTCTTCGTACTGGCTGAGGTTTATATTTTCTTGTCCTCAGCTTTTCCTTAATAATTTCGCCGTTCTTTACAAGATGTTCTTTGAGTTCGGTGTACTTCATCTCGTCCACTCCTTCTGCACCTTTGTTTCGTACGACTTGCAGATATGCTCTGTTGAGATTATCGCTAGATAGTATCTGCTCCATTAGACTACTTGTGTCCATGCGTTCTTTCCTTTCCGTCTCGCTTGATTTGACCACCTTTTACCCGATTGGTTTCGGCAGATGTTGTCATTTCTGCAATACGAGACATACTCAAACTTATTGATTGTTCGCCCCTTTGCTCCATTTCCATTACAGAAACTTCTTCACTACTATGGGCTCGGCTGACTTCTCACAGTTCGTTGTTACTAGGCTAATGGTACCTCTGTGAGACCTCCACGCTTAAGGTGCACGCTCTTTCCCTCCATATATCCGCCACATCTACTCTGCTACTACAAATGTGATAGTTATCAGGCTTCATTGTTCTATGCCAACTTATCTCTCGTAGCCTAGCCTTATATGTGATTTCTGTCCGTCGGACCAGAGGTTTGCTTACAACTTCCTTCAGATTTCATCTCACGATGAACACCCTTGCTGTTCAGCTATACACTTCCCACTATCTGGGCGTGTTCGGGACTTTCACCCGTTAGAGCGCGCCCATGGCGCGCAAACATAGAAATAAGCATCTGAAAATTCAGATGCTTATTTCTATTCTCTTTGCAAATGGTAAGTTTGCTAAGGATTATAAGATAACTTCCTTTGCCTCCTTAAAAAAAGGATCTCGCTCCAAAAGATAATCTAGCAACACGTTGGTATCAATTAGAATCTTATTTACCATACTTCGCATCCCTATAAGAAGCTAATTCTGCACCATCATCTGTAACAGTTCCCTTTCTACGCAAATGCTCCAATCTGGCAAATGCTTCTTTCCTTTCTGATTTGGTATCGGTATATAATCCATTAACGCCTTGCATTATCTGAATAATAAAACTCAGCTTATCTTCCGGTAATTTTTCTAATTCCATTATTGCACTCTGTCTTAAAGTTGTCATAAGCAATACCTCCTTCTTTATTATCTCTACTTTGTTCATTCTTTTCTCTTATGTTAACAATTTCTATACACTTCTTTAATTTAAGTATACTCAACTTTCATCCAAAATTCAACACATATCTATAGGTACATAATAAACAACAACTGATTAACAACTCCAAGTCTTTGTCTCATTCCAAGACTGTATTTTCTTTAGTCAAGTATAAATGAGTTAATTATACTTAACTAGAATAACATTACTAACTAAAAATTATGCACACTCAAGTTTCCCTTTGTCTATATAATAAATCTCGTCACACAATATCCTTATATCCTCCGAATTATGACTGACTAATAATATGGTCTTTCCCTCTTCCTTTAAATTAAGAAGTATCTTTCGCATCTCTTCCACCCCTTCATTATCAAGTCCATTCATAGGTTCATCAAGTATAAATATATCGGGTTTCTCCATCATTGCCTGCGCAAGTCCAAGTCTCTGTCTCATTCCAAGACTGTATTTTCTGACTAACTTTTTCTCTGCACCCTCTAAGCCTACTGTTTTTAAAGTTTCTTTTATCTCATTATCATTAATCTTTTTTCTAAGTCCTGCTAAAATCTTAAGATTTCTGTATCCGCTATAATAGGGAATAAATCCCGGTGTCTCAATAATAATACCAACATTCTGTGGAAAATCTACATCTTTACCAATCATTTTCCCATCAACTTTTACACTTCCTGAAGTAGGCTTTACAAAACCACAGATGCATTTCATAAGCATAGTCTTGCCCGAACCATTCCTACCTACAACTCCATGAATCTTTCCTTTTTCAAAGTCCACATCAATATCTTTTAAAATCTCATCTTTCTTAATAATAAGTCCTAAATTTTTTACTTGAATTGCATATTCCTTTTCTTTATTTTTATCCATAATAACCTCCATTTCTGAGCAATTTTACCACAAATAACCGCACTTTCTACCAAAGCATAGCTTTACCTTTTCACATTAATCCTCCATATCCGTTATCTTCGCAAAATCATACCTTCTGATTGCAATAATACTAATTACAAAAAGCACCACTATAAATCCTACAAAATATAAATACGAATAACCTATTCCAAACCTTCTAATATTCAATACTTCATCAAAATGCAACCACGATATTGAATGCGCCGACGGAAAGAACCACTGTCTTACATCATTCATTCCACACAAACTACTTCCAACTCCTATAACAACATAGCTTATTAAAATTCCAACAACTCTCTTTCCTGCCGAAAAACTTACCATAAGCATAAGTGCAAGTGTCACAAGATACAAAAACATAAGTGACAATGTAAGAACAAATGCTTTCAACGGTGTAAGATTGTTATATAATTGACCACCGATAAGTGATGCAATTCTTGATTCCTTCTCATTTGCGTATAAAACTCCATAAGAAGTAACCACCGTACTCCAGCTATTTTTCGCATATGCACTTGGCGCTGATAAAAGCAAAGTTCCTGCAATTATTGTTACTAAGTAACTAAAGCCTGCATACATGGCGAATACTACCTGTCCAAGCATCCAATTTGATTTCCCTACACGTTGTATATAGAACATCGTATTTCCGTCAGTTTTAGGAAAATCACTGATTAACAACATAAATACTGCCGGTATAATCATCACTAATAATTCAGAATTTGCCATCGCAATAAATGGTTCCAGGCACATAAAATATGTATCCATCTTATCAGCTGCATTTATCATAAGTTCTATAACATAATCATACGCAAACAAGAAAAGTAAAATTAACATTACCATTCTCGGATTATTTAACCATTTAACATATTCAACCGATGCAACACTACTGATTTGTTTTATGGAAATCTTTCCTGATTTCAAATTCTTACTAATCTTTTTTTTCTCAACATTTTTCTTACCCTTATCCCCAATTATTTTCTCATAGCTTACTTTACTCTTCACCACAATCACACTTCCTTTCCAAACACACCATGTAAAATACAATTGAAACCACTACAATTGTAATGAAAAATGGTAGCATCCACGAAATATCCGTATGAAATACATTTCCAACAGATGACGGAAGCAAGGTATACATTTTTGCATCCATTGATTTATATATGAATTTTTCCCAAATATATTCGATAACTACCGGTATTGTGAGTACCATATATCTGTTTTTTATAACTATCGATAAAGCAAATGCTATAACCGTTGAAAATGCTCCGTATAAAAATACTCTAAAAAATTTAAGAATATATAGTCCCATAATTCCAATTCTGTCTACTAAAACTCTACAAAAATCAGATTCTTCAAATAATATCATCTTATTAAGTTCAAACATCTCGCTTTCTCCATGCGGAAAAATACTATAAATTATAAGACTAAATATCATTTGTCCAAGCATTGTTATAAGACCACCTGAAACTAAAACTGCCATAAACTTCCCAAGCGTATATCTTAATTTGCCTGTTCTATAAATCTGAAATCTTGTAATACTGTTCTTTTTATCCCCATATATTCCAACAATGAATGGAATAACTGTTACCAATGGCAAAAACATCTCATAATAATGACTGTTAATACCTTTAATAATAATCTCTTCTGATACTAGCCCTGATTCGGTTACAACCTTGTCATCAGCCACTCCGAAAATAATATCAAATAAGGTATACTCTTTTCCTGTATCCGGTACTACATAAAAAGTACTTGCAAGCAAAAGTACAATTGTTGCTATAATAGCAAGATAAAAAGATATATTGGTAATTATTTTCATAAATTCCTGTTTAAACAAATCAATCCCCTACCTTTCTTTCTATTCAAAATACCTTATAGGTCCAAACATACCTTGAACATACTCTATTGTTCCTGAGAGTACATCTATATAAAAGCTCCTTGTTTCATCATTTATCTCACTTATACAATCAATTCTCCATTTTGGTGTTAATTCATATTTTTCATATACATTTCCATCATCATACCAAAGATTTTTTCTTCTATATACGAGTCCTATATTTATAACTTCGTATTTTGAATTATTACCAATTGAATTATTTAATATGTCAAGTGTATTATCTAAGCTTATTATTCTATCAATTTTTTCACCAATATCCTCAAAATATGCTCTATTGTTATAATCTATAACTTCTTCAACTTCGCCTTTCTTAATTATTGTAAAATATGTGCTGTCAAGATCATATCCTGTATAATATTCATAAGTGTCTCCAAAATCCATATACATTCCATCATACTCTCTTGTAAAAATTACATCTACAAAATATTTATTATGGTATTTATTATCTTTATTATCTATATCAATACAGCTTAACCTAAACACATCTGCTCTTATAGGTATAAGTTTAATACCATCTCTTCCCTTATAGGGTATTTTCTCTAAATATTTTACTGCTGTATCAAAACAATCTTTAATTGATACCTCACTACCATCGATTAAGACATACTTATCATCAATATTTTCATCTTTATTACTATACGACTTACATAATTCCACTGCCATTTCATTGCTTATTATTTTACGTAAATTGCCTTTCTGTACATCAAAACCACCACTTATATACAATGCATAACGATACTCGTCTACAAGACCGCCCAATTCAAAATTGGATGAATATCCCAGTCTTGGCATTCCATCACTAAATTTAGATATATACGAACCATTCTCCATCAAATTACAGACTTTATCATAATTGTTAATAGGATATTCCCCTTCTAATTCTTCCATAGTAATCATATCACTTTTAACTTTTTCATTAAGAGATGATGCATCTAACAAATATTTAGGATTCAAGTCTGTTCCCAAAAAGAACTGTATAAGTGATAACTCATACTCTAACATATCTTTTGGGTCTGTTATTCCTTCATATGCTTCCCATTTTAAATATTCAGAAACTTTGCTACATATCTTATCACCATCAGATATATAAACACTTATATCTTCACCTGAAAGATTAGAATATGCTCCTGATTTAATATCATCTTTTACATCATCTACACTTTTTCTGATATCATCTAAGATGGCAAATTCTTTTGAGCTTTTACTACTTGAATTATATAAATCTTTACTTGAAGCCTTCTTATTATTACAATATAAATTCGCCCCAATATAAATAATGCAAATACAAAACACAATGCTTATAATAATCCTCTTTTTACACATAACACACCTCCCATTCTCATTTGCCGAACAACCGGTAATAAAAAAACTATTGTAATTACTCACAGACAAGCTATTGTAATTCACAATCTCTTAAAGGAGTAAACAATCCCCTAACATACTCAACTTTCCCTGAAAATACATCTATATAAAAAGTTCTTTTTTCATCATTTATTTCACTTATACAATCAATTCTCCATTTTGGTGTTAATTCATATTTTTCATATATAATTCCATCATTATATATAAGATGTTTTCGTCTATATACAAGCCCTATATTTAAAACTTTATATTTTGAATTATTACCAACTGAATTATTTAGTATTTCAAGTGCATTATCTAAGCTTATAATTTTGTCTGCTTCCTCATCTATATTTTCTAAATATGCTCTATTAGTATAGTCTATAACTTCCTCAACTTCATTTTTTTCAATTATAGTAAAACGTGCACAGTCAAGATTATATCCTATATAATGACCATAGTCTTCACCGAAATCTATATACATTCCATCATATTCTCTTGTAAAAATCACATCTATGAAATATTTATTATGATATTCATTATTTACATCACTATAACTCAGACTATATACATCTGCTCTTATTGGAACAAATTCAATACCTTCTCTTCCTTTATATGGTATCTGTTCTAAATATTTTACTGCTGTATCAAAACATTCTTTAATTGATACCTCACTACCGTCTGTTAATATATATTTATCCTCTAGATTTTCATCTGTATTGATATATGAAGTACAATATTTCAATACTACTTCACTATCAAGCATTTCCTTCAATTTTCCTTTCTCCACGTCAAAACTACAACTTATATAATATGCATATCTATACTCGTCAGACTCGTCTAAAACATTAAATCCATTAGAATATCCCAGTCTTGGCATTCCATCACCATATTGCGATTCATAAGTTCCCTCTTCCATCATCTTACAAACCTTTTCATAATTATTGAATGGATATTCTTCTAATTCCTCTGTAATTTGACTAGCATTATTATAATCAAAGTCAAAATCTTCGTTAAGAGATGATGCATCTATTAAATATTTAGGATTCAAGTCTGTTCCCAAAAAGAATTGTATAAGTGATAACTCATATTCCAACATCTCTTTAGGGTCTGTTATTCCTTCATATGATTCCCATTTCAGATATTCAGAAACTTTGCTACATATCTTATTTCCATCAGCGATATAAACGCTTACATCTTCACCCGAAAGATTAGAATATGCTCCTGATTTAATATCATTTTTTACATCATCTACACTGTTTCTGATGTCATCTAGGTTAACAAGCTCTTTTTCAACGTCAGTGTCTGAAGTGTATAAATCTTTAGGCTCGATATTTTTGTTATTATTAATTAAGTTTATTGTTACAAATAAAATACACACACTTACAATCATTCCAATAACAACTATTCTCTTATGCATAAATAACCTCAATTCCATATCTTACTATTCCTTCTTTTTCACATTGCAATCAGATAACTTCTATTTGCTCATCCCAACCAATCTCTATAATATAATTTTATGTTTTACACCTACATTTTTCAAGAACCACTCATATATGAAACATGACCTCTTATTAACAAAAATTCACCACTTAGCTTTTGCTAAAAATTGGCACAAAAAAACGACTCCAAAATCAGATAATTAATCTAATTCGAAAGTCGTTTTTCTGAACCTTAAGTTCAATAAATATTCTTTTCCATAAAATCTCACTTTATCAATTTTATGTTTACTTATGTTTTCCTTTTTTGCAATGAATATAATATCCAATACACATTCCAATGATTGATATAATTGCTCCACCTAAAATCATTTCAAAATCCGGAATGTTAATTTTATCAAACGAAATCATATTTGCCACGCTAAATGTCGAGTATTCAGCCAACATGTGCATGATACCAAAAGCAATCGGCATAAGCCATTTCCATTTTCCACAATAGTTGTTCTTTCCAATCAGCAATGAAATCACAAATGTACTAACCGGAAGTACAACCCATAAGAATACAAGACTGTATCCCATAGCATCTGATCCATCTGTAAAAAACCAAAATGCTATTAGAGCAAATGCCCATATAGCAAGATAGGTAGCAATCAGAATAACTTCAGATAATCTGTTTTTACTCTTTACTGTATTTGTACTTTCTTCAAGGTAATCTAAATAATTTGTCACAGACTCTTCCTCCTTATCTTTCAAAAGATAATCGAGACTAACATTATACAAATCACTCAATGTTACTACACTTCGTATATCAGGATATGTTTTTTCATTTTCCCAATTAGAAATTGTTTGTCTGCTTACACACAATGCCTCTGCAACTTGTTCCTGAGTCAGATTTGCTTTTGTTCGTGCTCGTTGTAATTTGTTACCAATGTCCATTTTCTCTTTTTCTCCTTTCTTGTTCAAATATTAAAGAAAATCAGTATTTTTGTCTATCAAATCTCTTTTACAATTACTTTTTTGGTATGTCAAAATGCTTTTACACCATTGAAATCCAAGAATTTTAAATAAAAAGATACCCTACTGGAAATGTTATTGCCACAAGGCTTGTATTTCTGCCGGGTATCCTTTAATAAATAAATTTTTTCAAAAGTTGATATTAACTGTTTTCTATTTCAATGAATTAAAAATTCATTATTTCCTCCAATGCCTTGATAAGCATTTCCATTTCTTCATCAGTTCCAATTGTAATTCTTAAATAATTATCAATTCCTGCTGTTTTAAAATATCTTACAAAAATGTCTTTTTCTTTAAGCTTTTCAAATATTTCAGAAGCTCTCATTGCATTATGCTTTACAAATAAGAAATTAGTCTTTGAGTCTGTTCCTTCAAATCCCATTTCTTTTAATCTAAGCATTGTCTTTTCTCTTGTGTTAACAATCTTAGAAACTGTTTCTTTAAAATAAGCATCGTCTTTTACTGCTTCTCCGCCAATATATAATGAATTCTGATTCATTGTATATGAATTTATTGAAAACTTAACATCATTCATAGCCTTAATTAGTTCCGGATTACCTATTGCAAATCCTATTCTTGTACCTGCCATTGAACGTGATTTTGAAAAAGTCTGAACAACCAAAAGATTGTCATACTTTTCAGTAAGAGAAATAGCTGATTCTCCACCAAAATCAATATAAGCTTCATCAACAATTACTATTACATCCTGATTATTCTTTACAATCTCTTCAACAAATTCAAGATTTTCATATATCGCTGTCGGTGCGTTTGGATTAGCAAATATCACTCCACCATTTTCCTTATAATAATCTGATGCTGTTATTTTAAAATCTTCTCCAACCGGAATCTTTTCATAAGGTATTCTATAAACATCAGCCCACACACTATAAAATGAGTAAGTAATGTCAGGGAATAATATTGGTTTATCCGAATTAAAAAATGTCATAAATGCAACCGAAAGTACATCATCAGAACCCACACCTACAAATACATTATCAGGTGTTACTTTATAATAATCTGCTAAAACAGTTCTTAACTTCATACAATCAGGGTCAGGATATAATCTTAAACAATCCTCGTTAAATTCTTCCAAAGCCATTTTTACTCCCGGGGCCGGTGGATAAGGATTCTCATTAGTATTTAATTTAATAACCTTTCTCTGTGGCTGTTCTCCCGGTACATATGGTACTACTTTTCTAATATTCTTCTTCCAAGCCTGCATAATCGTACCAATCCTTTCAAATTTATATCAATCCAAATTCCTTTGCTAATTCTTTAAATCCATGAAGCGAATTTTCAATTGTCGCATAAGATACACAGTAAGCAATTCTTACATATCCCGGACAACTAAATGAACTTCCCGGAACTACTAAAATATTGTGTTTCTTAGCTGCTGCCACAAATTCTTTTTCATCAGCTACAGGTGATTTTACAAATAAATAAAATGCTCCCTGTGGTTTAATACATTCAAAACCATATTCTTTAAGACTTCCATATAACAATTCTCTGTTTTTGTTGTATGGCTCAACATTTACCTCTACATCAAGGCATCTTGCAATTACTCTCTGCATAAGCGATGGTGCATTAACGTATCCAAGTATTCTTGTTGCCACATTAGCTGCTGACTTAAGCTGTTCACTATCAACCACCTCATCAGGAATTACAAGATATCCGATACGGTCACCCGGAAGTGAAAGTGATTTACTGTAAGAATATCCAACAATTGTATTGTTATAATATTTTGTAAGCCAAGGAACAACTGCTCCATCATATACAAGCTCTCTATATGGTTCATCAGAGATAAGGAAAATTTCTGTTCCAAGTTCTTTTTGCTTTTTATCCATAATTTCAGCAAGCTTAATAATAGTTTCCTCACTATATACAACACCTGATGGGTTATTTGGATTATTTACAATTACAGCCTTTGTTTTATCTGTGATTTTCTGTTCAAATTCTTCTAAATTAAGTTGGAAATGTTCAGTATCAGCAGACACTTCAACAAGCTTTCCATCATAATTTCCTACATAAGAACGGTATTCACCAAAATACGGTGCAAATGCTATAACTTCATCACCCGGATTAAGTAAAGACTTAAGGATTACATTAAGACCACCTGCTGCACCAACTGTCATTACAATATTAGTAGCATTGAAATTGGTTCCAAATCTTTTATTAAGACTGTTTGCTACTGCTTCTCTTACATCTTCGTAACCAGAGTTACTCATGTAACCATGAATGTATGTACTCTCTTCTTCATCAACAATCGCTTTAATTGCTTCGTTAACTTCCTTCGGTGCAGGTACATTTGGATTACCAAGACTGAAATCATATACTTTATCTGCACCATAAATAGATGCAAGTCTTTTTCCTTCTTCAAACATAGCTCTGATAACTGAGCTTCCTTCTACAAACGCTTTCATTTTTTCTGAAATCATATCGTTCCTCCGTTTATGTATTTCTTTAATATATTTGTTATTTTCATAATTCACCTTCGCAATTATTAGTCTTCTAATAACTTATTCATATAATTATTATGTTTCTCAAGATAACTTATTTAAATAACTTGATTGTGTAATTTAATATTTCAACACCTCAAAATATACCATTTTATAACTTCTCTGTAAAGTACTTCTATATTATAGTACTTATACACATGGTCCCATTACTCTATTATTTTTCCTTTTTTAACATTTGCATCAATAAAATTCTCTTTTGCATAATTCCATAATACCTCTGAACCCTCAGGAGTACTTTCATTTCGTTTAAGGATTTGACTAAGATGAACTTTATGTTCCTCCCAGGCGAGTCCATCTGTTAATGCATTTAACATCATAGGCTGAATATTGTCCATTGCTCTTGCAAATTTCGCTTCAGGTGTTTTTCTCTCTTCAAACTCAAGCCAAAGATTTTTAAACTTCTCTGCCTGTTTTTCCGGTAACAGTCCAAAAATTCTGTCTGCTGCCTTTAATTCTCTTTCTGCCTGAGTTTCTTTTGCCTTTTCATCATATGCATAAGTATCTCCTGCATCAATCTCCACAACATCATGAATAAGAATCATAGACAAAGTCTTTAAAATATCAATAGGCTCATTAGAATACTCACTTAAAATAAGAGTCATAACCGCCATATGCCACGCATGTTCAGCATCATTTTCCTTTCTTACTGCATCAGTCAGATAAGTCTGTCTGCCAATAAATTTTTCTTTATCAATTTCTCTGCAAAAATCGAATTGTTTATTTAATTTGTTTAAATCATCCACATTTGTATCCATAATTTTCCTTTCTGATATCAAAAATGTTCTCTTATCATTGTTTATCCTCCCTTTTGTATTTTCTTATACTCATCCTCACAAAAAGATTTTATCATATATGGGAAATTTTAAAGAACTTTCCTATATGATAAAAAAGATTCCCGTTAAGGAATCTTTTTTAATATTTTGTTCCTGTGCTTTTATATTCCGCCTTACAGGTGGCGGTGAATATTTTTATACCATTATATTATTTTAAAAATTATATTTTGTCAACACATTCACTCTATTTCATCAACTTAAGTGGTGTCAAATACTGTGCTTTTCTATTCTCATGTTCTGCTACATATGACTGGTCTGATGATGTATGAAGCATCTGCATATACATATGATGATTTTGCGAAATCTCATCATTATTCTTACCCAATAAAAGCATTGCAATGCTTGAACACTGGTCTGCTGTTCTTTCTAAATAAGTAAGAACATCTAAGAATATCAAACCACCATTGATAGAACAAATTCCATTACATAATCTGTCTCTGTGACGATTCTTAAGAAGTAATACCATATCATCAATTACTTCCTCTAACGGCTCAATACGTCTTGCCACATAATCACTCTCATCCTGCATGGCTTCTATAGTAAGTCTTAATATTTCAGCTATAGCATTCTTTATAATATCAAATTCTTTGATTGCAGTTTCTGAAAAACTTACTTCTGTATCAACTTTTTTCTTAGCCAATTCATCAAAATTAGTTGCATAATCACCAATTCTTTCAATATCACTAATACACTGCATTAACATATTATGCTGACGTTTATCTGCAATATTCTTAATATGGCTTGAAAGTTCAATAAGATAATTATCTGCCTTATCTGTAAAGCAATCCAACTTTTCTTCAAATTCATTAATCTTTTCAGATCTTTCTTCATCATATTCCTCAAACTGCTTTAAACCAAGGAACACATTTTCCTGTGCAATATTAGCCATATTAATTGCAAGCTTTGTAACCTCTTCTAATGCAAGTGGAGGTGTAATCATAAGCTTTGAATCCAACGCTTCAAGTTCAGGATATTTCTTCTCCTTAACCTCTTCATCACTATCCTTAACAATTGTGCAGGCAATCTTTACAAGTAAACCTGTAAACGGAAGAAGTACAATTGCTGTTGCTAAATTAAATATAGTCTGGAAGTTAGCGATGCCACCACTATCTACAACGCTTTCCCACAAATCAGGCATAAATCCTATTTTTCTAAGTATTGTCATAACAATCATAAAAAGTATTGTTCCAATAGTATTAAATACAATATGTACAACACCCGTACGTTTTGCATCTTTTGATGTACCTATTGAACATACAAGCGCAGTAGTTACACAAGTACCAAGATTAATACCCATGATAATAGGGTAAATAAGTTCAAAAGTCATTTGACCTGTAAATGAAAGTGCCTGAAGAATACCTACCATAGCAGATGAACTCTGTACTATTACAGTACATACAAGCCCTACAACAATACCAAGAACCGGCATATCTGAAAAACGACCAATTATATCAGCAAATTTCTGCGAGCTTGAAAGTGGCTCAACTGCATCAGTCATACCTAAAAGTCCCATAAAGAGAACACCAAAACCTAACGCAATCATACCAACATTTTTTGTACTTTCTTTCTTAATAAACATTATACAAATAATACCAATTATTAAAGCTATTGGAGCTAATGTATCCGGCTTAAAAAAAGCAAGAATTGAATTACCTGAAGATTCAATATCCATAAGACGGATAATCTGAGCTGTTACTGTAGTACCTATATTGGCACCAAGAACGATACTTACAGCCTGACGAAGATTCAAAATACCGGCACCAATCAAACCTACTGTAAGAACAATCGTTGCTGTTGAACTTTGAATAACTGCAGTTACCAATGCACCCGTTATTACTCCCAACAAGGCATTCTGTGTTAATTTTCCTAATACTTTCTTAAGAGTATTACCTGACCCCTGCTTAAGTCCGTCTCCCATAATCTCCATACCATATAAAAACATGGCAAGTCCACCGAGAAGTTTGATAATCATTAAAATCGTATTCATAACTGGTTTTCCTATTTTCCTTTTGTATTTTTCAAATTTATAAATTGACATATGTAAACCATACATCTGTCTACTACTTCCTAATAATACTTTATTTCTCTTAATGTGACAAGATTTTTTTTATTTTTATTTTATATCAATTATTTTAACTATTTCTTCAAACTTATATAAAAAATATTTGCATATTTACACTAGTGTTGTTATAATTCTTAACTATGAAAGATTATACAAATAAAAACAATTCTTTTTTCACAAAGTACAAGAACGAACCTGAAAACACAATATATGTGGCAAGTATTATAACAATAACCATCTTGATTATAACAAATGCTTTGGGATTACTTCTAAAATCATATTTCCCAATATTAGAAGTATTTTTCTCTTGCTTTGTTAAACAGTTTTTTAATATTCCTTGCCCCGGTTGTGGCGGAACACGTTCTGTTATTTTCTTTTTTAAAGGACAGTGGTTAAAGAGTATCTATTTCAATGCTTTTGGTTTTTATTTTTCATTAGTATATAGTATATTTTTTATTACACAAACTTTGAAAAGAATTTCAAACAATAAAATCAGAGGATTAAAATGGAATGATGTCTACATAAAGATAGGACTTTTTATTCTCTTTTTACAGTATATTTTAAAATTATGTATTCCTAATCTTACAATAGGAATATAATTTACATATGAAAGGAAGTTAGCTATGGATAATAACTATAACAACAATAACAATTACAATAATGATGATAATTTTTATCAACAGCCTAAAGAAAACTACCAAAATCCATATGATAATTATGACAACGGTAATTATAATAATAACTATAATAATAATGGTAACAATGAACCACCTGAAGGAACAACAGCTTTTGTTTTGGGAATCTTAAGTATTGTACTTTGCTGTAGCTTTCCAACACCTATAGTTCTTTCAATAATAGCAATTATTTATGCTAATAAATGTCGCACCATAATGGGTGGCGTAGATACAAGTAAATCTTCAACAGGAAGGACCTGCGCTATTATTGGTTTGGTACTTTCAGCATTAATAGCTATCGCATATCTCGCTTATTATGTACTCATAATTGTTGCATCTGTTGCATCTGTTTAATTTTTTAAATATATTAAAGTGTAATGAATTCATTTATTATGTAATCGACGAATTCATTACACTTTTTTTCTATTGTCAAGGTTCTCTTTTCATACGGATAACAGAAGCAATTTAATACATACAAATCAAATATAAACATTGCATTAACTTCATTAATGAACTTTTAAAAATACATAAAAAAATAAGCTTGCAAATTAGTAAAAACAGTACTATTATGAAGTACAGTGCCTAAATCGACACGATATAATTTTTATATAATCGAAAGGTGGATAAACAAATGAAAATTCAAAACAAATGGATTAGAGCAGCAATCCCGGCTCTTCTCTTACATTGTAGTATTGGTACAGTTTATTGCTGGTCAATATTCAGTCAGGAAATTGCCGACTACATTGGATTCTCTAAAAGTGCTACAGAATGGGCTTTTAGTTTTGCGATATTCTTTTTAGGAATGTCTGCTGCTTTCTTGGGAAATATTGTTGAAAAAGATATACATAAGTCTTCCCTTATTGCAGCTATCTGTTTCTCAGTAGGTATGGCAGGTACAGGATTCTTTATCTGGTATGGCGGAAATCATAATCACAGTATGCTTGCTTTACTTGGTATCTATCTCTGCTATGGTTTCATAATGGGTGTTGGTCTTGGAACAGGTTATTTATCTCCTGTAAAAACACTTATGTTATGGTTTGAAGATAGAAAAGGATTAGCTACAGGTCTTGCAGTTGCAGGATTCGGTGCTGCTAAAGCTATCGCAAGTCCAATTATGCAGAAGATGTTACCTGCTGTTGGTATTTGGAAGATGTTTATAATTCTTGCATGTGTTTATTTTGTAATGATGTTCATCGGACATTTACTTCTTGCTAAACCTGAAGGGTGGCATGAACCTGCTTCAAAAGAAAAAGGAGCTCGTCCAATTGACTGCATTAAAGAAAAACCGGCAGTATTCATTGGTATCTGGTTAATGTTCTATTTAAATATTACTTGTGGTCTTGCATTGATTTCACAGGAAAAAATGATTATCAAATGTATAGGTCTCGGAGCATTTGCAGGTGTTTTATCATCAATTACAGCTATTTTCAATGCAGGTGGACGTTTAGGTTTCTCTGCTTGGGCTGATAAGATGAAGAATAGAAATACTATTTACAAACTTATGTTTATTATGTCAATTCTCGCTACAGGATTAGTAATAATCACAGGCGGTATCACAGACCAGGGTGAAAGCAAAGTATTAGTAGCTTTAGTATTAATTTTATTATTTGCAGTAAATGCAGGCTACGGCGGTGGATTCAGTAATGTTCCTACACTTTTATCTGACCACTACGGAATGAAGAGTATCAGCGCAATTCATGGTTTAGTTCTTTCTGCTTGGGCTATTGCAGGATTAACAGGTAATCAGGTTGCAACATTAATCGTTAATAACGTTGGTAAATTTGTTGATGACGGACATGGCAATATGATTAACCCTGAAGGTTATCAGTCAGTTTTATACTTAACAATCATTTTATACGTACTTGCTTTAATCTTCAGTATATTCTTAGTTGATAGCAAGAAAAAAGAAAAGAAAAACGCTTAATTAATATAATAACCAAAAATGGTGCAGTCTGTTCGATAAGACTACACCATTTTTATTATTATATTTATTTTACACCAAATTAGTATAATAATACAATTATTCACACTATTCTCTAAACAAATCTGTAGAAAGATATCTGTCACCCGAATCCGGTAAAATCACAACAATATTCTTGCCAATATTTTCTTCTCTTTTTGCCACTTCAATTGCTGCGTGAAGTGCAGCACCTGAAGAGATTCCAACCAAAACTCCTTCCTTATTTCCTATTAATCTTGCTTTTTCAAATGCTTCTTCTTCCTTAACCTTAATTATCTCATCATAGATATTGGTGTCTAATATTTCCGGAACAAAACCTGCTCCAATTCCCTGTAAACCATGCTTTCCGGCATTTTCTCCTGAAAGAACAGCTGATGAAAACGGCTCCACAGCAACTATCTTAATATCCGGATTTTTAGATTTTAAATATTTTCCTATACCTGTTATCGTTCCACCGGTTCCAACTCCCGCAACTAAAATATCCACTTTACCATCTGTATCAGCGTAAATTTCAGGTCCCGTAGTATCAAAATGAGCTTTAGGATTTGCAGGATTCATAAACTGTCCGGGAATAAAACTATTTGGTATCTCTTTTGCAAGCTCTTCTGCTTTATCTATTGCTCCTTGCATTCCTTTTGCACCTTCTGTCAGCACAATCTCTGCTCCATATGCTTTTATAAGTTTTCTTCTCTCTACAGACATTGTATCAGGCATTACTATGATAGTTTTATAGCCCTTTGCAGTTGCAACCAATGCCAAACCTATTCCTGTATTACCGGAAGTAGGTTCAATAATAACTGCACCTTTTTTAAGTTTTCCACTTTTTTCAGCATCCTCTATCATAGCCTTTGCAACTCTGTCTTTAATCGAACCTGCCGGATTTAAGTACTCAAGCTTCGCTAACAATTTCGACTTAATTCCTAATTCATCTTCAATATTACATAATTCAAGTATTGGTGTATTTCCAATTAGTTGTTCTGATGTTTTGTATATGTTTGACATAAAATATCCTCCTTGAAATTTTATTAACTCTTTATGCATGCTCTCACTCCGTTGTTCGTACAATTTTACTATATCTGTTCGTCTTTGACGTACATATATAGTAAAATTGTTCGCCCAAAGTCGCAATTCGCTATGCACAAAGATGTTATTAAATAATTTCTCAAACCATACTTATTTTAATATAATAATTTATATGTTATCTAGCACCAGTAATGGATTTTCTAACTGAATAAAGTCCGCAATTCGACTTACCGGCTGTGTTGTTCCCGATTTTAGATACCAGACAGCCTGCATGGCCTTCATTCCAAGTTTTTTAGCCGCCTCTAATTCATTACTTCCACCATCTCCAATGTATAAACATTCCTCAGGTTTTACATTAAGAGTATTCATACATCTTATATATATTTCTTCATCAGGTTTTTGTATTCCCTGCTCATAAGAAAGATATACCGCATCAAAGTAAGGAAACAGCTCACTTTCTCTTATTACCTTAGCTTCTTCCGAAAAACAGTTACTTATTAAACCGATTAATATACCTTTTTCTTTGAGTTTGATAAGCATAGGTATAATCTCTTCATGCATATACCTAAAGCACTCTTCTTTTACGGCAATTCTTTTCTCAACTATTTTTTTTAGCAAATCATCAGAATAGCAATTATGTTCTTTTAAAATCATTTCTATAACTTCTTCTAACCTTAATTTACCGATACTTCTTTCATATTCTGTCGGTCTCCAAAGACTTGCAAATTCGTCTTTAGGAATTCCGGCATCCAAAGCCATTTCCGCCCCAAAATATAACGGACAATTATAATGAGTAATTAAGGTTTCATACATATCAAAAATTACTGCTTGTATTATATTATTTTTCATACTATTACCTTTTCTTTTAATTTCCTTGATTATTTTACTTTCTTTTTTAGAATTATGCAATGGTAACTCCAGGTAAATAAAATTTTATGCAAGCATTACTTCACTTACAGGGCTTTTACTACAAAAAAACAGAATTCTCAAATCAATGAAAATTCTGTTTTTATAATTATTTTAAATCAAATATTGATATCATATCTTCCAATCCAACAGACTGTGCTGAAAGTTCTTCACTAATTGCTGACGTCTCCTCTGCTGCAGCTGAATTGTTCTGAACTACTGTTGTAATCTCTTCAATTCTATGTTCAATCTGTTTAAGCATATCCGCCTGAACTTTTGAAGCCTCTGCTGCACCTGAAGCCATCTTTGCAAATGCTTCCATATTGGCAAGTACTGTACCAATAGATTCTATTGTGTAATCTACAATTCCATTACCGGTCTCAATCTCCATAAGAGCTTTATTAATAAGTTCTTTAGTTGTTACAACTGACTGTGCACTATCTGAAGCAAGTTTTGCTATCTCATCTGCTACTACTGCAAATCCTCTTCCTGCCTCTCCTGCTCTTGCTGCTTCAATTGAAGCATTAAGTGCTAATAGATTAGTCTGTGATGCAATATCTTCAATTGCAGCAATAATCTTTTCAATCTCTTTAGATGTTTCCGTAATTCTGTCCATTGCCAAAGTAAGCTTATTAATCTCTTCACGGCTCTTTTCTGCATCCAATGCTGCATGTTTTGCACTCTTAGCAGCTTTAACAGCATTTACAGCACTTTCTTCTGATATATTAGTTACATTCTCTATAGTAGTATTAAGCTCATCAACAGCCTCTGCCTGACTGTTTGCACCCTCTGCCAAATCCTGTGCACTACTTGCTAACTGTTCAGAGCCAAGCATTACATGCTCAGATGATTCTCTAATCTGATGTAATGTTCCATTCATCTGACTGTTAAGCTTGTTGATTGCTACAATTAACTTTTCAAAATCACCTACATAACTATCTTCAACTTTAGAAGCTACATTAAATTTACCATCTGCCATCTTGCCAAGCAAATATCCTGTATCATTAACAACTGTATTAAGTTCTGAACACACTTCCTGTAAATTATGCGCTAATTCACCAAGCTCATCCTGACTTTCATATGTAATATTGATGTCAAAACTTCCTTCTTTTAATTTCTCTAATGCACCCTGAATCTCATATATAGGCTCTGTCATAGAATATTCAAGAGTTCTTGCAACCGTCTTACATAAAATAACATCTGTTAAAGCTGATACAAGTATAAGCACACATGCTATCAATCCTCTTGTGGTTGATAATTCATATTTATGCATTGTAACACTAAGCATCGTTATACACAAAATAGAAATCACAGCAATTAAGATAAATCCTATCTGAATGGTGGAAAACGCTGTTTTAAACTTCTTATTCATCTTAATGTTTTTGAGTCTTTTACTTCCCATAGGCTCTTTCTGTTTTTTATCAGCTTTAACTTTCTTTTCTTCTTCGCTCATCTTAATTCCTCCGGTCATTTAAATTTAATGCAATTATAATTTTTCTCTATTACGAACCAAATCACAACAACTAAGAATATTATACCATCTATTATTTAAAATAAAAAGATAAAAATATATAAATATATCTATATATCTATATTTCATAATATAAATATTCAGACCACTCCCTTATGCCAAGAATATTTATCATCTTTTCCTGTTTATCTCCTCCTTTTTTCATCTCATCCATTATCTTATAAAAATCTTCTATCACATTATCTATATTGGATATTTCCTTATACAACTTTCTATTTTTTATATAAATATTTGTATCAAAAATTTCCCCACATTCCAAATGAAAATGTTGATATCCGCTATTTTTATCTAAAAAAGCTTTTGTTTCTTCTATACACTCATTTAAAACATTTTCATCAAAATATTCTTTACTTTTTAAATCCTCCAAAAAAGTATATAATTTTTCTACTCCCTTTTTTAAATCTCCTTGCAATGCAATTTTGAACGGACTTCTAAAAATCTTCGACTTTACTAATTTTATATTTCCACTTACCAATATTTTATGCGAAATAGGTATATCATAATTATATTCCGAAATACCTGTTACTTCATTTCCTTTTTTCGCATATAAATAAGCTCTGTTTGCCATATATTTAATTCTCCATTCTAATAATTTTTTTTATAATAATTTTTACAATATATATCTCTTAATATAGTTTAATACATGATTTTACTCTATAAAATATGCTATGGTATAATTATTATCCTTAACTTTTCATTAACAGCTTCGGCTAACTTTATATGATTTTCTTCATCCATATGTATGTTATCCACTAATGAAGCCTCAGCATAATCTGCTGCATTCATAAATTCTACTTTATATTCTTCACAGACTTTTAAAATCTCTTTAGCCAAATGTTTAGACTCTCTAACACTATTTTCATCAAAACCACCAAATACATCGCCATTTACAATAAGCTCATCCCTAATTAATACCGGCGAAATAATAAGAACTTTTGGAACTTTAAATCGTTCCCACATATTTACATCCAAAATTATTTCTAAAAATTGTCTTATTCCTTTTGCAATACCATTCGCATCATTTTCAAATACCGTCTTAAGCTCATTAGTTCCGAGCATTACGATAACATAATCAACAGGCTTGTGTGACATTAATAACATTTTCAATCCCTTAATACCACATCTTTCCTTAAAAACAGGGTCCACACTTGTCAACGTTCTACCATTTAACCCTTCTTCTATTATCTCATTTTCAGGCATTAATTCCGATAGTACTTTTGTCCATCTTTTCTCAAATCTCTGTCCGTTTACAGGATTATATCCCCATGTGTTACTATCGCCTATACATAAAATTCTCATGTCCTAACACTACCTTTTCGTTTTCATTAAAATTTTCTTATTTAACTATTTAAACAATGTCCTCATACCATTATTAAAAACCATTCCTTTTGAAGGAACTTGCTTTGCAACCAAAATGATATTAAAAATATCTACACAGGCGCCACCTGCATTTACTATACATAACACCAACAAATACCAATGATAAAAACCAAAAATCTTGAAAATTAAAGGGAGAACAAATGATAAAATAATTAGTGGCATAACAGACACTACAATAAACCTTGATTTTTTAATCTTTTCTTCTGAAAATACAAATCCAAAATATCCATTCAGCCCCCAAAATACTTTTTCAGAATGTATTGCATTTGGTATACTTTTTATATACTTCAATAATTTATGTCTCCAAATTTAATATATATTTATTACAGATGAGTAAAATTATATCATATATTTTTTGAAATTATATAACTTATTTTTTGTCATAAAAAAAATCCTCTAATACGGACCGGTTCATTTTTACCTAATCTGTATCAGAGGTTTTATTTAGTATTATTTCTTTTTATTGCCCTTAAGCATATCCTTTAATCTTAAAGCCTTTCCAATATCTCCTTCTAATTTAAGCTTTTTAACTGTAAATGCCAATACCGGGTCAAGCTTACCTTCCATAATTTTTATTAATGTATCTGCTGTACAAAAATAAATTACATCTCTGTCATAGTATTCGTATGGTTCAATAAATAACTGTCCATCTTTTACTTCAACATAAAATATGCCTTCGCCCTCTCCTTCAATATTAAATTGGTATGCTAAATGTTCTGTAATACTACTCACGTCTGCATCCTTGAATTTTTCTTTGATTGTACTAAAAATTTCTTCGTAAGTCATAAAATCCTCCTTGCTAGCTTATTAGACCCATATATCACTATATAAGGTTTAATATATTTTCTTTACGATATTTAGTAACACTATTATATATTATTTTTGCTAACAAGTCACGATGTTTTTATTTCGTTACTTTTACAATATAAAATTCTTACCAAACCCAACTAAATATACCACCTTCATAAATCGCATTTAATAAACTTTCTAACTCCAAATCTGTTAAATATGTAGTTTCCCCATCATCTACATTATATAAAATCACTTCTTCCCACCTAATTTTCTCTTCGTCTTTAATCATTTTCATTGTAACTTTTACTTTTTCTTCTAAATCTGTATATACATATCCATTGAAAACAACAACTTCATCATCCCCGGATTCATAAGATGACCAACTTGGCTTATAAAAAAAGTTTTCAAAAGCTTCACCTATTGTTATTTCTTCAGAATATTCCGGAAGCATAGAATCTTTTATATCACTAACAGCATCACCACTACCAATAATTATTAAAAATAATATTATCACTACAACAGCTATTGCAGCAATACCTTTCTTAGATATCTTTTTACTTTTAATTTCACTTTCTTGCAGATTACTATTTTCTACTTTTTTATTAGGCTTTCCACAAGCCGGACAAATTTTCCATTCATTTTTCAATTCATTTCCACAACTTTCACAAAACATCATGCTTTATCTCCTTTACAATTTTATTAATAATTTTTTCTGCAGACAGATAGAAACTTATCTACTTGTGCATTTTTTCCTTCACACGGAATATTAAACTTGCTTCCATCAAGCAAGCGTATTTCTATATCTTTACCATATCCACAATACGCACAGACAATTGCAATCAAAAAAATAACCGGTTCAAAAAACCCTAATATAGTAAAAATCACAGCATAAAGCGTATCCCAAAAATCCCAGACAATATGAACTTCAGCATTTTGTATTTCAGCTAAAAATATTTCTTTTTCAACTATTTGATTTTTTCCAATAAACCTAAACGTTTCTTGTCGAATCTTCATACTCCTCGAAAACATCTTAACATTCGTTTCCACTGTTTTATATACCAAGTAAGAAAACATTTTCTTCTTACAAAAAACAATTTCTTCGTAATTATTAGAACTGTTTATCTCACTAATTATTAATTTTTCACCTTCTTTTTGTATCTCTTCCGATTCATATCCGCATATAGGGCAGTATCTATATTTATCTTCAAATTTGTATCCACAATTTGTACAAAACATATTTTCACTATTTTTTATTTCGCAATATACCTCTTTTAACTTAATTCCACATTTCTTACAAAAACGAATATTTCCTATATACTCTTCTTTACACATCTGACATACTTTCTTTTGTTCCATAACAACTTCCTCTTTTCATTTTTCAAATTACGCAAGCATCTCAAAATCATATAGTGTATTATATCACTTGGTATACGCTTTGTAAACCTTTTAGGTTTGTTTATTTTCTATTTTTAAACCTATAATATAGTTATTTTAACACCTATTTCCACCTAAACTATACCTAGGAGGTTTATTATTCTATGGAAAGTGATATTCTAATACCAATCGGCAAACGAATCAGTGAAATTCGCCGTTCTAACAAAGTAACTCAAGAAGCATTAGCCGACATGTTAAATATCAGTCCTAAACATGTTTCACACACTGAACGTGGTGCTTCCTGCCTATCACTTAAGAACCTGATTGAATTTTGCAATATATTTAATTGCAGTCTTGATTACATCATCTTTGGCATAAAAGAAAATAGCGTTTTATCTAAATTACCCAAAGAGATTGTAGAAATTCTTTACACAGGCAACGACAATGAACTTGAGTTACTTAACCACTATTTACAAATATATGCCGAACTACATGCCGGTAACAAGTAGTTTGCATAAGAAAAAGTGATTACAGACTATTATAGCTTGTAATCACTTTTCTTTCGTCCACATTATGTGGACTTTTTATATTGTAAATTTTACTTAAACTCCCTTATTACTCCTTCCAATGTATCTAACATCAATATCGAATCCTTTGTAACACACAATTTTCCTACTGAATCCGATGTATAATATTTATAATCATTTAGACAATCAAAAATCTCACATTTCTCTCCATCAAACCTATATACATATTCTTTATCTGAAACTGACATTACAAAATACATATATTTATTATCACAATAACTATTTTCAACATTAATGCTGGATGAATTATCATTTTCAGGAATCGGATATTCTTTAATTACATTTCCCGAAAAATCTATTTCTGCAATAGAATACTTAAATATTTCTCTATTCCATTTCATTATAAACATTCTGTCATCAATTATTGCATTAATTATTGTATCTATTTTTCCCACGTCACTCCAAGCATTACTATCTGCAAACTCATATTCCAAATAATCACAATACATTATCTTATCACTGAAAAAATGAACTTTTAGTTCATCCCACATATTGCCACCATCAACTTTTCCGTTACCTTTTGTAACCAATTCTTTTACAGAATAATCTTTATTTACTTCATATATAGTAGTTTCGGGCTTCATATGTCTTATCTGGAATAAATATAATTTGTCAGAATAATTATCATACGCAAGCTTACAACAACTACTTTCCCTAACTTCTTTAATCGTTACTTCATTTCCTTTTGAATCTTTAATACAATAATCTACTTCACCTTCTTCCAGCCACACATATGTATTATCATTTAAGACAACTACTGAATATATCCGAGTTGAATTATCATATAAAATGTTCATTTTTTTATTATTTTGTACACCATTTTCAGATGACTGTCCTATTATCTGAGTTTCTTTTATATTTTCAGTTTTAGGTTCATTATCCTCATCTTTCGTACTTTGTGCATTTTTATCTGTATTTTTATCTACTACTTCATATTCTTTACTTCCCTTCAAGTCACTCGTATCCTTCTCAGCTTCACCTTCAATATCATTATTTTTCATTTCATTTTTATCATTTTCATCGACATTACTGTTATTAGTATCATTTACATTTTCACTAGCATCACTGTTGTTATTTTCATTTACATTTTCCCTAACACTACTATTGTTAATTGTATTACCAAATTTCCCCTTTACTCCCCATATCATACCTACTCCTACTACAATTACACTTAGTAGCACTAAAATTTTCAGTACTATTTTTTTCTTATCTAAAAATTTTTCCAAATCTTTTTGCAACTTAGCTACTGAAGAATATCTTTTCTTAGGGTCAATCTGAATACACTTCTTAATTATACTCTTTAATTTTCCTGTATAAAGTATTTTATGCTCGCCATCAAGACTTTTTCCTGACAGCATCTTATGCATTGTTACACCCAATGAATAAATATCTGTTCTTGGCTCTGATTGTCCATACCCATAATGCTCAGGTGATGCATATTCTTCTGTTCCAAACAACTCAGTATTTTTACCTGCTCCTGATTTATACGTCCTTGAAATGTCAAAATCAAACACCTTAACACTTCCATCATCACGAATCATTATATTTGATGTATTTATATCATTATGCACTATAACCGGTTGACATTTATGTAACACTTCAAGCCCTTTGCATACATCTATAATAATCCTTGCTGTATCTTCTTCAGAAAATACTCCATTTTCGTCAAGCAGCTCTTCTAAAGTTTTTCCGTTTATATATTCAAGAAGAATATATGTATTGTTATTGGCATAAATGTAATCATAAACAACTACAATGTTTGGATTTTTTATTTCCATCAATTTCCCATATACAGATGATAAATCTCTATTCTTACATATTCTTAAAATACAGACCGATTGTATTCCTTCATAATAAACCAAACTTAATTTTGTCCGTTCATTCTCTTTTATATCACGTACACTTCTTATTTGAGATATAAAAAATTCGTATCTTATATCTGACATACTTATCTCCGTTTCTTAGCAATTACTTTTAATTTATTGTTCTTTAATCCGTATTTTCGAACCATATTCTTTTAATAATTCATCAATTTCTACGATATCTTTTTTATTTTTAAGACCAAATATTATAATAGCATCTTCTTTTTTCTTAGGATATAACTCTTTATGCCCCGCTAATTTTAGAAGTTCATTTAGTTCTTCTTCTGTTATCTTCATTACAAGGGCAATCTTAATAACGGTTTCTTTACTTGGCTTTCTTGTTCCATTCATTACATCATAAAACATCGTCTTTGAAACAGCTACCTCTAATTGTAACTTTGAAGGTTTTATCTGATATTTTATACATAATTGTGAAAGTCTGTCACCAAAAGTAATTTTTTCAAGTCCTCTAAGTATATCTCCAAGTTCTTCCCAAGTATTTGCACTTTCTATTTTATTTAGTATTTCCTTCGTACTTTCTGACATAAAGCCTCCTGTTTATACATTCAAACATCTCGTCCATGATATTTTACTATTAACGATTTCAACCCTAACTTCTTCTCACTTTTGCTCATTAATTACCTCCTGAATAGACTTATATGGCACTTCCGTAAATATTCTTTTAATATCTCCTACAGCATCTAAAGCAACAGCAATCCTAGTCAATGACAAAAAACTTATATTACCTGTTTCTTCAAAACGTTTAATCGATGCATAGCTTACACCCGATAATTCACTCAAACGCTTTCTTGACATTTTTAATCTTTTTCTAAGCATTCTTGTATTTTTAGCTATAGACATATTAATTTCTTCCGGAGTTTCCCACACATATTTTTGCATATTTTTTCCTCGCTCTCTTACTAAATACAATATAATATATTATAGCTAATATATTAACCATTTTCAAGTATTTAAGCATAAATTAGCTAATATATTAGCTAATTCAAATCACCCATAAATTTATTACCTAAATATAACCCGTAATGTGAATTTTTAAATTCCTAAATATAACATCTAAAATATATATTTAGTACTAGTCAATTCTATCATTAGATGATAAAATCAGCTATAAGTATGTACTGTTACTCTAATATGTAACTATTTTTAGAATTTTTACAACTTAAAAAATAAAGATAAACTTGGAGGAACCAATGCAAAAATTATTAAAGATATCTCTTGCAATTTTAATAATTATTTTATTATGTTATTTTCCACAATATCTCTCTCATAAGCAATCCGGAAATATTGATGGTAGTTCTATGCATAATTCTTCCTCATATACATCTGACTCTATAGAAAATGAGTTATCCGATACAACTTCCGAAATTATTCCAGAAGAAATTTCTTCTGATGAATCTGCGGATAATGAATCTTTCACCCAAGAATCCACTGTTGAAGAAACTACTACCGAAGAAATTACTACTAATGAAATAATTGTACCGAATGATATATTAATCTCAAACACTCAACATCCTGCTTCATTACAGTTTCATGATAAAAACGTTATGGTCTACGGTGACATTAATCCGAATTCAGAAGATGTTATTAAACTACAACAAACTTTACAATCTTATAATAAAAATATTTCTCTTGCTGTCTGGCGTACTGATAATGCCAAAGCATTAACTTACAACACTAATCAGACATATTTTTCAGCATGCACAATCAAAATTGCGTATGTTTTAGCTTGTTGTAAAGTAATTGATAACGGATATGCAGATGAAAATACAATGCTGACTTATCAGGAGCGACATTACCATCAAGGTTCAGGAAAAATCAGAAAATCCGAATATGGTACAAGTTACAGTATAAAAGACCTCATTAATCTTTCACTATCTATAAGTGATAATGTAGCATATAAGATGTTATTGGAACACTTCGGATTGCAAACATATAATTCAATAGTTAAATCACTTGGATGTAATTCTCTCATTATAAATCGTATGTGGGGTTCAAGAGTAAATGTAAATGATTACATAACACTTTGGAATGAGGTATACAATTATTTTTCATCGGGTGCTAAAATGTCCGAACATTTGAAAAATTCCTGTACAAACACTCCATTTAATTATGGTACAAAAACACTTACAAATATTGATTATTCTCATAAATCCGGGGATAATTTTGGAGAATCTGCAGTATATAATGATGCCGGTATTGTTTGGGGAGATAACCACTATATTTATGCAGTATTTACTAATTCCGAAGGAACTTCCTATGATATTCAGACAGTGAATACTGTTATGGAAATGGTTCATAAGATTATGACAAACTAAACAAAATCTTCAAAACTAAAAAGTAGAGACAAGTTTTTGAGATATAACCTCTCAACAAACTCTTCTCTACTTTTATGTATCAATACGAATTATTTCAGTCAATTCTTTATTCCTATATCCTATATCTTCTCTAAGAATAAATCCTTGCTTTTCCCAAAAATCGTTTCCAACTTCATTTCTTTTAAATACTAATAATGCAACCTTGTTAATCCCTTCGTTCTTAAGTGCCTCTAAGCATTTGTTGACAAGCTTTGTTCCTATGCCCATATGCCTGTTTTCTTCTCTTACAGACATATGATAAATATAGCCTCTGCGTCCGTCATGCCCTGCCAATACGATACCAATTAACTCATCATTTTCCATTGCTACAAAAGATGTATTAGGATTTCTCTTAAGAAATTTCTCAATACCTTCTATTGAATCATCTAAATTATTAAAACCCATATTCTTACAGGACATCCATAATTCATATACTTTTTCATAGTCGTAAATATTCATTGTGCGAATAAGCATATATATCAACTCCGTTTCTTATAACTATAAATAACAAGCTCAGTATCTAACCGCCTAGCCTTAGTGCATTCCGTAAACATACACTTTAATCCTTATTTATAATATACACTAATATTTAAAAACATTCAAAATTTACATTTCTTATTCCAGTATCCATTTCTCCCCATTTAACATCTATTCTTCTTAAATAATCAATAAAAAATTTTTTCATATACAATCCTTAAACTTAATTTTCGCTTTGTTTTTGCACCCCACTCATATATCCAGCAGTAATTATACCTGCTGGTAATGCAACAATAGCAATACCAAAAACAGATGATATCATTGTTATAATTCTACCTAGTGTTGTAATTGGATAACTATCTCCATATCCTACTGTTGTTAATGAAACTGTAGCCCAATACACCTCATTGAAAAAATAATTGAACGATTCTAGCTCAACATTAAAAATCACTAAGTCTGATATCAAGATATACCCAACAGCTAATACACAAACCGCAACTAAAGATTCTTTTGATTTTTTTATAACATTTCCAATAATTTCAAAACTTTTAGAATATCGCATAATTTTAAAAATGCGCAATACTTTCATAGCATGAATCATTCTTAACACCCTAGGAACTTTAAATCCACTATTAACAATAGTCAATGATGGAAGAATTGATAGTAAATTGATTATTGTCATAAATGAAATTGGATATTGTAAAAAGGAAATTGTACTATTCTTATCAAACTTATAATCAGACGTTAACCATCTCAATACATAATCTACAATAAAAATTACAACTGTCACCTTATCTATTACCATAAAAATAACATTATTCTGTTTAAATGCAAGCAGAAGTAAACTAAATATAATAATAAGCATCATAAAATAATCATATAAACTACTCTATTTATCTTCAACTTCTGGCTTTTCAATAATTTTATATATTATTTTTCTCATAATCATTAACTCCTTAATTCTAGTTAAACATATGTAACTGACCTACAACTCCGTATATGAAACCTGATACTCAAACAATTTCATTCTTTTGTCTTTATGCACCTTATCTATTAGCTCCTGTGATGGCGAATTCAAGCAAATTATTCCATATACTTTTTTTCCTTCTGAGATTATATTTTTTTCAAACCAATCTAAGTAACCTGCCGTCTGATTATAAGCATCATCATAACCACTATCTTTTTTTAATTCAATGATATAAAGATTTCCTTTATCATCCTCACACAGCAAATCTAATCTACCAATAGGTATTCTATATTGTCTACCATATTCCCCATGTCGACGATAAACTTTTAATTTTACACCAAAAACTTCTATTCCTGCCTCAATTCTCGCAGTCAATTCATCTTCCAATATTTTCTCACTAGAAAATTGTTCTCTCTTCACAGTTAATTTAGTTCTCGACTCAGTTTCTGATATTTCATCTTCTTCAATATCAATAATATCCTGTTTTTTTAAGCGAGCATTATGATTATGCAACTTTTCCACTTTATCTCTTAACATTTTAGAAACTTTAAATTGTTTATCTTTAATAAAATTCTTTGCATCAACATTTCTACCAAGAGCAATTAATACTCTCACATAATTATTCGCTGAATATGGTAAATCCCTTTTATTTTTAAGACATTTATCCAAAATTTCTTTTGCCTCTAAATATCTTTTCTGTAAATATAAACAATATGCTAAATTATTCATCGCGTTAACTGCATCCGGACAAGCTTCCAAACATAATCTATAATGCTTTTCCTCATTTTGTCTATCTTTACATTTACCGTATGACCAAGCCATCATAAAATGCATATCTTCCTCTAAAAATATCATAGATGTCTCAACATTCTCGAAGCAAGCAAGAGCATTTTTCCACAAATTCATTGCATAATATGTATTTCCCAATAACTCTTGCACAGACTTAAAACCAGGATACTTCTGAATAAAACCACTCAATTCATCAACCAGTTCTTCGTTTGTCTTACATGAATAAAAACGACCTAATAATTTACAATACTCCACTATTCCTGGTATTGTTATATATTTACTCACCTCAATACATATATCATTCCAAAAACCTTCATATCCTTGTTTAAATGGTTCAAAGAACCAATCAATAATTGTCATTTCATCAACTATTGCATCTTTGGAACTAAAAACCTTATTCATCGCCTTTTTAAGATACAACATAGATTTCTTATAGTCGTTAGAAAAGTAATAAGAAACTGCTCTAAAATAGTAATTGTTATCAGGTAACTTCTCTACATTCTTTCTAAATTCTTCAACTAAAATATCTTTCTCAAAATAATCATTTCCATATGTAATAAATCCTCTTGAAATTACATACAAAATATTATCACATACTATGTGACGCAATCCCTTTTCTAACTCTTTCTCATTTATTTTGTTAATTTCTGCTACAATATCTAATAAAGGCATGTCCTCTGGATAATGTTTCTGATAATATTCCATAGCTTCTTCATACGTCATTAAATCACCTATTTTAATATTTTCTTCTTATTATATTGTAGCACATATATTTCTACAACACTAATTTTGATATTTTAACTTAATATTTATCTTCCATTCCAGCCTTTACCAACCAAATACCATTTCCTAATCAACAATGCATGTTCTATATATTCCCACCATTTCCATGCACCACGATTCTTCACTAAATATACTCTTCTTTCCATTAATGGATGTGCTTCCTTTTCAATATATCGCTTATAATACTTATATATTTTATTAGATTTCTCTATTTCATTGATTCTCAACCTATCTTCTTCTATTTTTTTCTCATTTCCCCAAATATCAATAAAGGCTCTTCTTCCATTTTCACATTTATCTACTGCTAATCTATCAGCTTTAAGTTCAGCAATTTGTTAACAATATCTGATATCACACATCACACCACCTATACACCAACAAAAAAATACAAAAATCATATTTAGTATTTCTGGCAACAAAAATAAATTTACTACTATAGATAACCAAAATATAATACAAGACCATCTTACTCTCTTAATATATTTTTTTAAATCATCATAATATATATGCCCTAATTCATGACATATTGTCACAAGAAACATTTCTCTAATATTACCACCATTAATCTGATTAATATATATAAGAAAATTTAAAAAACCCTGAAATACTATAATTTCATAATTACCATTATCATCAATTTTTACTAAAACATTATTTATATCCTCTTTCTCAACTTTAAATTTAATATTCCCTATCTTTAATTTTTTGCATACTTCTTTTATATCATCTTCAATTAGTGCAAAATCGACACTTTCAAAACTTATATTTTCACAATTTTTATGATTATTACTTTTAGAATATTCTTTTAAACAAATAAACAGCAATACTGTAATACTAAAAAATTTTGCTTCTCGACTCCCTTTTATCTTTAAAGTAAAAATTAATAAGCATTCTAAAAACAATAAAACAATTATTCCTATACATATACATACTCTTGTCTTTTTTTCCCACTTTATTTAGTACCATAAAAGTGTAGTTGTTAGAGAGTAATTAACTCTGACATCTGCACTTATTTTATTATAATAAGGGGAGTAATTGGTCTGACGTAGGCTGTTTTGGGTCATCGCATCCGTCAAAAAAACTGTTAACCAACTCCTTATTATAAGCATTCGCTTAAGCAGGTAGGGATTCGCTCCCGTGTAACCAACTAAACTGGATGGTAATAAGTGTAGCTGGAACAATTACTGATAAAAGTTATAGGAGGTTCAAGATTATAAGTGTAGGAATTGATGTATCGAAAGGAAAAAGCACCATCTGCGTACTTAAGCCATACGGTGAAATAGTGTGTAGTCCTTTTGAAGTACAACATGTGGAGAAAGATTTGGAAGATGTCCATAGTTTTCTGAAAAAGTTAGATGGAGAAATACGTATTGTAATGGAAGCTACTGGTATTTACCATTTACCTGTTTTGTCTTTTCTTTATGATAAGGGATATTTTGTATCTGTTATAAATCCGTATGCAATGAAGAAATATGCAAAAGATAATAGTATTAGGGGTGCAAAGACTGACAAACTTGATTCAATAACGATTGCAAACTACGGAATTGAAAAATGGTTTAAGTTACAAAAGTATGAAGGTGATGAAGAAATTTATGCCGAACTTAAGATTTTAGGACGCAGATATCGCTATTATATGGAACTTCATGTGAAAGCGTTACAAGAATTAACACATATCTTGGATTATGTAATGCCAGGGATTAAAAAAATGTTTAATAGTTGGAACGAAGCCAATGGTAAGGATAAACTAAGCGATTTTGTGGAAAAATTTTGGCATTTCGATTTAATTACAGCTATGAGTATTGATGAATTTGTAAAAGAATATCTTGTTTGGGCAAAAGAAAAGAAATACCACCAAAGCAGTTCCAAGGCTGAGGCAGTCTATGAATTAGCTTTAAATGGCATTTCCACACTGTCTTCCAGTACCCCATCGACCAAAATGCTGGTACAGGAAGCAATATCAGTACTGAGGGCTGTAGACAGCTCTCTGACTTCTATTTTAACACGAATGAAAGAACTTGCGAAGACTTTACCAGAATATAAAACATTAAGGGAAATGGGAGGCGTTGGGGATGTTCTTGCAGTTAAATTGATTGCTGAAATAGGTGATGTGAGAAGGCTGCACAACGCAAAAGCTCTTATTGCCTGGGCGGGTATTGACCCACCACCATATGAATCAGGACAATTTGTTGGTTCAAAACGAAAGATAACAAAACGGGGTTCTTCAACACTTCGAAAAGTCGGATACGAAGTGATGAGAGTACTTAAGAGCCACCCTGCTCCCAAAGATGATGTTGTATATAACTATATCCTAAAAAAGGAAGGTGAAGGTAAAGACAAAAAACACGCAAAGATTGCTGGTTTAAATAAGTTCCTGCGAATTTATTATGCCAGAGTAATCGAAGTTTATCAGTAGAATTTAAACTTTATATGCTCAAACAGGCTGGAATACAACGCCAGTCTTGTTGTGATACAAAAAATTAGATAACTGGAATAATTTTAAAACCTGCTGAAAAGTACTTGACTTTTGTTAGCAGGTTTTTATACAATCCTTTTCTTCCGGAATAATTAAGCTATTATTTTTTTCTAATGGAATTAGTACATTCCTTATATAAGCAATAAGTGAATTTTAAAAATTCTGGGTATATTTTTTCAACCCATCTATTATTATTTCCGTTATTATAACACTGTACAAAATTATACATAAAATATTTTTTTTCAAAAAACAACTAGCAAAAATCGGTGTTAATAAATAAACCGGACAACATAATACTATCGGAACAAATAAATTTATAATATATTTCTTAACATTTTCTACATTTTTCTTTTTTTCTTCATTATATTGAACCCATCCAAATAAGTTACACATAATAATTTTCCTATTATCATATATTAATTTTATCGTTCTTCTTATAATATTACTTTCATTAATATTATTATTTTTCAATTCACTTTTCACTATTGTTTTTAGCCAAACATATAAAATAAGCGTTTCAATAATATATCCAAATAAAAACATTTTTCCTCATCTAATCAAATCATCAAAATAAATATAATTATATTTAATATTTCCTTTCATTATTACAAACAAAACAAAAAATGACTCTTTATCCTATAAATCCAAGAGTCATCTTTGTTTATTTATAAAATTATACTTAGTTTTCGTTCATCTTCGCCAACTTAGCGTTCTGGTCAGCGATAATACAAGCATCAATTATCTCCTGAATATCTCCATTCATTATCTTATCAAGCTTGTACAATGTTAAGTTAATTCTATGGTCTGTCACACGTCCCTGTGGGAAATTATATGTTCTAATCTTCTCAGAACGGTCACCTGTACCAATCTGGCTTCTTCTTGCTTCCGCCTCAGCATCATGTGCTTTCTGACATTCAATATCATATAATTTAGCTCTTAATAAAGCGAAAGCTTTTGCTTTATTCTGAAGCTGTGACTTCTCTGTCTGGCTATACACAACAATTCCTGAAGGGAAGTGTGTTAAACGTACTGCCGAGTCTGTTGTGTTGACACACTGTCCACCATTACCTGACGCACGCATTACGTCAATTCTTATATCTTTTTCATCAATCTCAACTTCTACTTCCTCAGCTTCCGGAATAACCGCAACTGTAATTGTAGATGTGTGAATTCTTCCGCCTGATTCTGTTTCAGGAACACGCTGAACTCTATGAACTCCTGACTCATACTTAAGTACTGAGTATGCACCTGAACCTGTTACCATGAATGAAACATTTTTCATTCCACCGATACCGATTTCTTCACATTCCACAAGTTCTACCTTCCAACGTCTAGATTCCGCATAATGGACATACATACGGTATATCTCTGCTGCAAACAATGCAGATTCATCACCACCGGCACCTGCTCTGATTTCCACGATAACGTTTTTATCATCATTAGGGTCTTTTGGTAAAAGAAGAATTTTAAGCTCTTTTTCAAGTTCTTCTATTCTGTCTTTTGCAGTATTTAATTCTTCCTTTGCAAGCTCGCGCATTTCTTCATCGCTTTCTTCATCAAGAATCATAAGACTCTCTTCCACAATTTCTTTGCACTGCTTGTACTCCTTATATGCTTCAACAATAGGCGCTAAATCCGACTGTTCCTTCATAAGCTTTCTAAAACGCTGCTGGTCATTAGCTACCATTGGGTCATTAAGCTCTAACATCAATTCTTCATATCTTCTAATTAAATCTTCTAATCTATCAAACATAGCTAAAATTAAAATTCCTTTCTAACTTCTAAACATGCAAGTTTATAATAAATTGGTTATCTTTCCAATATTTTCTCTCTAATACTTACTTTCTCTTTCCTACCACAACCCTGTCAAGGCATGCCAAATCCTGAACGACTTCAAGGTTATCATATCTTGTTCTCATAAGTTCTTTGACATCCTCTGCCTGATTCCAGCCAATCTCAAAAGCAAGATATCCACCTTTCTTAATATATGGATTACACTCATCAACTATCCTTTTATAGAAAACAAGTCCATCTTCATCGCCATCCAAGGCCATTCTAGGTTCAAAGTTCTTTACCTCTGCCATCAAAGATTCAATCTCTTTTGAACAAATATATGGTGGATTTGAAACTATTATGTCAAACGGTTCCTGGTCATTATACATATTAAATGCTTTAAACAAATCACTCTCAATAAAGTGTATATTTTTTACATCATTCATTCTCGCATTTTCCCTTGCAACTACAATAGCTTCCTTTGATAAATCAACAGCTGTAACATCTACCTTATTACAAAGTTTTGCAAGTGAAATCCCTATACAACCACTTCCGGTACACATATCTAAAATCTTTATATTATCTTGATTTTTAAATTCTTCCTGAATCATATTCAGAATTTTGACTACTAATATTTCCGTATCCTGTCTTGGAATCAAAACATTTTCATTAACTTTAAACCTTAATCCCATAAAATGCCACTCTCCAAGTATATATTGAAGCGGGTAATGCGTCAAACGCTTATCAATGGCCGCAAGATAACTGCTCACATATTCGCAAGGCACTTCGTCATGCATCTTTACGAAATAGTCAGTTCTTGAAATATTACAAATATTTTCAAGCAGAATCCATGCATCAACTCCGGCATCTCCAATTCCTGCTTTAAATAACTTTACCTGTCCTTGTTTCACCAATTCTGAATACTTCATTGATTATCCTCTTTCAAAAATTCTTCCCAATCAAACACAGCTTCAACTGCCTTGATTGCAACCTCTGCCATCTGGGCATCAGGTTCCTTAGTAGTAAGTCTCTGTAATGCCATACCCGGTGCACTTATTATTTTTACAATAATTCCATCACTACGTCCTGCAAATTTAAGCACTTCATATGAAACTCCTGCTATTACAGGTATTAAAATCAAACGAACAACAACTTTTTTTAATGGGTCCTGTACCGGAATAAGAATAAAAAATAAAATACTTATTGCCATAACAAGAAACAAAAAACTTGTTCCACATCTCTTGTGCAGCCTTGAGCTTTTTAAAACATTTTCCACATTAAGCTCTAATCCGTTTTCTATACAATTTATGCACTTATGCTCTGCACCATGATACATAAATGTTCTTTGTATATCCTCCATTCTTGAAATAAGAACTATATACAAAACAAATAATGTGATTCTTATAAATCCTTCTATTAATGATACAACTGCATATGTGGAAATATCCAATTTATTCTTTACAAAATCTGAAATAAGACTTGGTAAAACAATAAACAATCCCACTGCCAGGAACATAGAAAAAATCATTGTTATAGTCATTATAACACTTTCTGTCTTATCTGTACCACTTTTATCTTCTTTTTCTGCTTCTTTTTTTTCAATTTCTTTGTTTTCTGAATTATTTTCTATTTTTTTATCTGTCGATTTATCTTCTTCATCATCAAAAAACTGTGCAGAATACATTAAAGTAGACATTCCTAAAACCAATGAATCAATAAAATTAAATACACCTCTTATAAAAGGAAATCCAAAAATCTTGCATTTGGAAGTCAGTCCCTTATATTCTTTAACACAAAGTTCTATCTCTTTATCAGGTTTTCTGACTGCAACGGCATATTTATCCTTATTCTTCATCATTATACCTTCGAGGACAGCCTGTCCTCCAATGCCTGAACTTTTCATTCTTATCCTTCTTTCAATTACATATATAATACTTTCTATAGTAACTCTAAACTATATATAACATTTTTCCGAATATACGAAATAGAGGCTGCCACAAACCGGCTCTATCCTAAAACAGAACCTAAGTGACAGCCTCTATAATTAAGACCTATTTATTATCTGCCATACCATACTTACGATTGAACTTATCAATACGTCCACGAGCAGCAGTAGCTTTCTGCTGACCTGTGTAGAATGAATGACATTTTGAACATATTTCTACGTGAATGCCTTCCTTTGTTGAACCTGTTACGAATTCATTACCACAGTTGCAAACAACCTTTGCCTGGTAATATGTTGGATGTATTCCTTCTCTCATCTCATTTCACCTCTTTATACATTAATGATATGCTAATGGCTTACGCCTTTCATATTTCTGAAAACAGCTTTTATAGTGTAACATATAAGATTTATTAATGCAAGTGTTTTTTTTAATACATATTTCTCTTAACAAGCTGTATAAATTCTTTATTATTCTTTGTTCTTGCAAACATATCTAATATCTTTTCTACAGCTTCTTCAGGCTTCAGTCCGTTAATTGCCTTTCTCATTCGATATACTGCATCCATCTCTTCCGATGATAAAAGCAAATCTTCCCTTCTTGTACCTGATTTCGGTATATCAATCGCCGGAAATACTCTCTTCTCCTGAAGCTTTCTATCAAGTACAAGTTCCATGTTACCTGTACCTTTAAATTCTTCATATACAACATCATCCATCTTGCTACCTGTTTCTACTAATGCTGTCGCAAGAATTGTAAGACTTCCGCCTTCACGCATATTTCTTGCTGCACCGAAGAATTTCTTAGGCATATGAAGCGCTGCCGGATCAAGACCTCCTGAAAGTGTTCTTCCTGATGGTGGTATTGTCATATTATAAGCTCTCGCAAGTCTTGTAATGCTGTCCAATAAAATAATTACATCCTTCTTCATTTCAACAAGACGTTTTGCTCTTTCAATTACCATCTCTGAAACTCTCTTATGATGTTCAGGCAACTCATCAAATGTTGAATAAATAACTTCAACATTTTCTCCTTCAATAGCCTCTTTTATGTCAGTAACTTCCTCAGGGCGTTCATCAATTAAAAGGATTATCATATGCATATCAGGATTATTAATTGTTATTGATTTTGCCACCTGCTTTAAAAGTGTTGTTTTACCTGCCTTAGGTGGTGAAACTATCATACCTCTTTGCCCTTTACCAATAGGTGATAGCAAATCAACAATTCTCATCGCCATATTCTCATGACTTGTTTCCATTCTAAGTCTCTTATTAGGAAAAATCGGTGTCAGTTCCTCAAAATTCGGTCTTTTTACAATCTCATCTGCCGGTATTCCATTTACCATATTAAGATGAGTCATGGCCCCAAACTTCTCATTGATATTCTTCTGACGCATATCACCATTAAGAATATCACCTGTCTTTAATCTAAATCTTCTAATCTGTGATGGTGACACATATACATCATCTTCTCCCGGTAGGAAATTCTCACATCTGATAAATCCAAATCCGTCAGGCATTACTTCAAGTATACCTTCAGCTATGAGCGGTTCTTCCTTAATTTCAGGCATAGGATTTTCCTCAATATAAAACGCCTTTTTAGGTGTCTTTTTTATTTCATCATTATTTTTAACATTCTTTGTTTCTTTGGAATCAGCCTGATTCACAACCTTTGATTCTTCTTTTTTATTTTTACTTGTAACTTCAAGAATCTTCTCAATCATTTCGGTCTTTTTTAATTTTGTAAGATTTTTAATTCCCTGCTCCTTAGCAATTTCTCGTAACTCTGTTACCGGTAATGTTTCTAATTTTTCACGCATAAAAAATTCTCCTACATATTATATTTTAAAAACTGGGATTATGTCTGACTAGTACCATCAGCATCTAAGATTTTAATAACCTGTTATTATTTATCATATGATTATTAGCGAATACTTCTCATTGCTCTAAAGATTAGCTTTTTTTAGTTCATTCATTATACTACATTCTTTTTAAAAATGGTAGTATAAATTTTTCTAAACACTTCAATCACAAACTTCATTACATTAACTAAAAATTCTTTAAATCTTTTCCCATTTTTATAAATATATATAATCATTTTTATGATAAGATACAATGTTATTAGCCCTGCAAAAATCAACCACACACCTAATATTATTGCACATACATCTTCCACACCTCTACAGACATTTTCCCAATGCGGATAAACTATATCTTTTGTCTGCATAGAACGTTTACCAACATCTTTTATTACATTTATCAAAGCTTCAAACGAATATCTGTTACTACACTCAACTATTTCACATTTACTTTTTGAAATTTCAACATTTTCCTTTACAATCTTTTTTGCATAATCTTTTGTAAGATTTGGCATTACAACTTCATATGATGTAATCGCAACATTTTCATTCAGCTTTACCAATGAATCATAAGACATATAGACAGAAGATTTTCCATTACCTGCTGCTACCTGAAACATTCCTTCATCTCTTTTAATAACACCCGATATAATATGTAATTTCCCATTTATGTAAATTTCCATTCCTTCAATATCCGTACTTCCAAAATATCTCCATGCCATATCTTCATCTAATACTACTAAATCTTTAGATAAATTATTATCAGAAAAATATGAACCACTAACTAATGTAGCAGGATGAAATAAAAAGAAATTACTTCCTACACCATACGCTGTTATCTCTGTGTCTATTTCACCATCACTCAATGTAACTGTTGATTTTGCCTGGTAACAATCCGTCCATGATTGCTTTCCTTTTTTTGTAATATGAACATTACTTTCTTTAAGCTTATTTTTTAAATTTTCACGAAATAACTTTATATCTGTAATACTAAAATTTTGGTCAGCGGATATGTATACACTGATATGAGCTGAATCATTATCTTTTGACCATCTTTCAGATACATTATTTATTGAATGCTTATTAGTTATAATTCCTATGATACACAATGGTAAAATCAATAATATGACCACTATGCACCATTTCAAATACCATTTAACACTTTTCACTGTATTTCCTCGTTTCTAATCTGACAATCTTACATAGTCTCCTACATTTACCATCTTATTTGCTGTAGTAATTACATATTCTCCACCTTCTATAGCACCTTTTACAGCTGTTTTTGAATCATCTGACGAAAGTATCTCTACACCAACTCTGGTTGCTATATATCGATTTCCAAGCGGACTACTTTTTTCTTTTATAACTAATATGAATTTACCATTTTTATCTTCCTTTATTGCGCTGTTTGGCACTACATTATCATACGAACGACTTTTTTCACCAACCGATAACGATATCTCTTCCCCGTCACTTATTTCTCCTGATATATCAAACACCAGAATTCTACCCTTCATCGGGTCATTTTTATCAATCTTTATATTACTTAATACTGCTTTCACGTCATCATAATACCAACTATTTGATATCTCAGCTTCATCACCTTTTTTTACTTTTGAAGCCTGTTCTTTAGTTACATTAATACTAACAGTATAACCCTTAGATGTATCCTGAATTGTGATTAATGGTAATTCAGGCATAGTTAAATCTTTCTTTTTAACATCAACTGACATAATTATTCCTGATACTTCTGCTTTTATTTCATTACCAACAACATTTTCTTTCAATTTTGCAAGCGCAGTTTCACTTTCTTTAATAGCTTCATATTGAGATTTTAAATCATTTATTGTTGCAATATTTTCCAGATATTTTGCATGTGCATCGTTGGCACTTGTAAGTTCCTTATTTGCCTGTTCTAACTGAGTTGTTAATTCTTTGATTTTTTCATTTTCAACCGCATTTAATTCATTATTCTCTTTATTTTCAACATACATTATATCTTCTAAAATATTACCTTCTGTCATTTGAGCTTCCTCAAAAATATCTTCACTATCTTCATTATATTTATTATCAACATTATTACTTTGTATTTCAGATTCTTCTACACTTCTTTGAACTTCCTGTAACTGTTTCTGAATATTTTCCACCTTTTTTTCTGCTTCTTCTTTTGCTTTACGAAGATTTTCCAATTCTTTTGAAGCAGTCTCATAATTAACTCCACCTTTTTCAGCTTTAGCCACCAAATCCGCCGGAATCTCATTTAAAAGAATCTGATTTTGATATGACTCTTTTAACGAAGCAAGCTCTTTCTCTGCCAGCACAAACTCTGTACTTTCTCCTTCTTTTAATCTAAGAAGAACGTCCCCTTCCTTAACTTCATCTCCAACTTTAACTAATACCTCTGTAATCTCTCTGCTTTCATTTACTATTACTTCCTTAATCCCTGATGATTCAACCATTCCGCTTCCTCTAACCTTTGAAGCAATCTTATCTGAAGAAACTTCATATGTAGATACTCTTGGAAGTGAATAATTCATAATTGTATTAGAAAAAAATGTAAGCAGTAACATTATCGTAAAGAAAACTACCGCAAAACGTTTTACCCATGTGCGTCTGTTTGAATTTTCACTCATAATCTATACCTTACCTTTCCTATTTTATCCTTTTAAGCCACCTTGTGATGCAATTCCATCCACCAGATATTCTTCACCATACAAAAATACTAAAATACTTGGAATCATATAAATAACCGCAACTGCAAAAGCAATTCCCATTTCACCTTTATTTATCTGTGATAAGAAAATTGATAACGGATATTTATCACTATCAGATAACAATATAAGTGGCTGTTCTACCATATTCCAATAATCTATAAAAACAAGTATTCCTACAGAAAACAACGCACTTTTACACATTGGAACACAGATTTTAGTAAATATTTTCCATTCTCCTGCACCATCCACTTTGGCCGCTTCTATAATTCCGGGTGAAATTCTTCTCATATATTTTGTCAAAAGATATACACTGAAAGGTGAGAAAAATCCCGGCAATAAAATCGCCCATCTTGTATCTAAAATATTAAGCCAATCTGATACAAGATAGTTAGGCACTAATGTAACCTGATATGGTAACAATGTAATTATTACATATACAAAGAATAATATTTCTTTTTTTCTTCCTCTAAATCTTGCAAATCCATACGAAGCAAGTGAGGCAATAAAAAGCTGCACAAATACAATCGGCACAACATAAAGAATTGAATTCCAAAATTTAAGCAGATACTCAGGACTCTTTAAAAGAACCGTCACATACTGACTAACTGATACTTTATCAGGTATAAATTTAAGATTAACTTTTTCTGATATAAATTTTGTACTACCTGTTTCACCTGTTTCAAACACCTTGCCATAATTAGCTGTAATTTCAGTCTCTGTCATAAAAGAATTACATATTGTAAGGATTGTAGGCATTATAAAAAAAATCGCAAAAATCAAAGCAATAACAAGTCTTACTCCTACTTGACTTTTTGTAAAAACTTTATTTTTTTTGTTTTTTATAAAATCTCGTTTGCTGTCTGTTCTCACTTTACTCAATGCTCCACATCCTTTCCATAACGATTTTCTATCACAAACAGAATACCAATAATTACTGCCATAACATCAAACATAATCACTGCTGCAGCAGACATTTTCTGATAATCTAATGATGCAAATGTATTATTCATAAAATGTTGAAGCATATACAGGCTTTCATACGGATAATCTCCTGTAAGTAAATATATTTCCCTAAACACCTTAAAGGAGTTAATTATAGATAATACAGTAACAAACAAAATCGTTGGCGACAAATATCTAAGTTTTACCTTGAAAAATATTTTCAACGATGATGAACAATCCAGCTTTGCAACTTCAATAATACTTTTAGGAATATTAGCAAGTCCTGCCATAAAAAGCACCATATTATAACCTAAATTTTTCCATAAATATAAAATAACTATTATAATCGGAGCATATTCTGATTTAAACCAATCAATATTTTCAACACCAAATATACTTATAAAATCATTCACCACTCCATTGTAATGAAATAACACTTGAAAAATAAGTATTATTGAAGCAATTGGCACCATAAGTGGTGACAAAAATATTGTCCTGAACTTACTTTTTCCCGGCATCTGTGACATCATAAGATTAGCCATCAGCAGTGATAAAATCACTGCCAATGGCACTGCTGTCATCGTAAACTTCAAAGTATTCAAAGCTGCCATTTTAAAAGCTTCGTTATTAAATACAATTTTAAAATTTTCCAAAAAAACAAATTCTTTATTAAATATATTGTCAATAAACGAATAATAAATAACTACAAAAAACGGAATTACAAAAAAGACAAATACACCTATCACACTGGGCGTTAAAAATAGCTTTGATTTAAACTTACTAAATCTATTCCACTTTAATTCATTATTCTTCTTTGTTTTTACTTTTTTTAACATAAGAAGTTCTCCTATAACTAACTGATTATGAATCTATATTCACAATCAGTTAATTTAAAATAATTACTTTTGCACAATATTAACTATTTTCTTTCACATAAATTGAAACTCTGCTCTGAATAACCTCTGCTACTTCTTTTGCAGACTTTTGTCCCTTAAAGAAAGCTTCTGCTTCTTCTGTAATAAGACTAAATACCTCTTCATCAGCATTAGCTAATGTATCAGCCGAATCTATAAGGTTCTGAATATTTTTAACATCTTCATCTGTCATTGGTGGTATATATATAGGAACCTCATTATAGTAAGTTTCAGATATATACTTTGTTCCATCCTCTGCCACTTCTACTTCAGAATTTTTAATTTCTTCAAATGCCTCATCCAATTTATCCTGACGAATTGAAAAACCATATATATTCATTTCATCTTGATAATCTTCTGTATAAAATTCTCTTATAAATTCCCACGCTACATCTTTGTATTTTGATGATGAACTAATTCCTAATAAAGTACTGAATGTTTCAACCACAATCCCTGTACCTTCTTTTCCCGGATATCCTTTAATTGTCATCTCATCACCATAGATAGCCTTTTCTTCCAAATATGTATAAACACTGTCACAATAAAAATCTCTAATTGCTATTTTTTTATCTCTTATAAGCCCTACCTCATCATACTCTTCATCATCATATTCATAATCCTCGTAATATTCCTCTGAACTTTCAAAATTTCCACAATACTTTAATAGTGCAACAAATTCTTCTGTATCAAAATTACATTCACCTGTTGTCCAGTTTATGTATTCATCCATATTATAATAGAGCATGCCCATCATTACACCATCACTTGTTAAATCCTGCATTAACTGAGTTCCTTGTGGAAGGTTTTCTGCAAAATCTACGAATTCCTGCATTGTCCAAGCTGTTTCACTTCCCACAATACTTTTATATCCCGAGAAACCGGTTATTGTAAAATCCATAGGAATTGTATAAATCTTATCATTTACCTTATAAACATCTAAAACACTTTGTACAAATACATCTTCACTAAGCTCACTGTCTTTTTCAAGGTATGAATCAAGACTTTCCAATACACCTTTTCCTGCATATTCCTCCAAAGAAGTATAATTCAAATCAATAATATCAGGACAATTACTTGATGTAAGAGCTGCATGAAACTTCTTTATAGCCTCTGTATAATCATCTTCATCCTCAATATCAGTTGAATAATCATCAATGATAATTTTATATTTATCATTTGACTTATTAAACATTATAACCTGTTGCTGAAGTGTTGAATCTAATGAAAGAGTTCCAAGATGAATCTCCTGCTTTTTCACAGTTTTGGAATTCTCATCCTTTTTAACCAAACGATCTATTTCCGATTTATTATTATCATAATCCTGAGTTACAACAAAAAATTCATCATTCTCAAGCTCGATAACAACCACAACGTTATCTGATATTATCTCACTATCCATAAATTTCAAAATATTTTTAGTTTTACCTGTATTAACATCCATACGTTTCAAATAACCATTTTCATTAATTAATAAACTATTATCTAATCCTGCATATATTCCTAAAGCAAATGAATTTGTAAGTTCAACTACCTTTTCACCTAGTTCATTTGCTTCTACATCAACTTTATACAATTCAGTTCCATTTTCTCCCCATATACTACATGCAATACTTCCATCAGCCATTCTCATCATACTATCAGCCATATCACTAATACTTATATTAGCAATTTCGTTTTCATCTTTATCTGTAACCTTTATGAAGTATTCCTGACTTTCAGCTTCAATATTTGTACACATTGAATATACTCTTCCTTCACCATCTACTTCAACATCCATAATTATCTCATCAGTTATATCACTTCCATCTCCAGAAGACATTTTTAATTCACTTTCCTCTGTAGATATACACTCAAGCTTATCATTATAAATCAATTTAACTTGTGCATATTGATAAGCAGATTCTTCCTCATAAGTTCCATTTTCTTCATCTGTTACTGTTGTATCTGTATTAGAATTTTCAACAAGTTTCATAGCATTTACTATAATATTCTTATTACCATCAAGATAAAAATCACTTATATATACATCTTTCATATCAAGCTTTACCTGATTATTTTCTTTAGTTTCAAAATCATATACTATAAACCCCTGTTCTTCTATTTCTATATCTGATGTCTCTTTTGTATCAAAATTATAATAGCTTGCATATAGCACATTATCTAGTACAACTGTTCTCTCAATACTACCATCAAATTCAGCTTCTATTACAGCTTCATATTGCTGAACGTCTTTCTCCTTATCTTTTTTTTCTTTCTTCCCACAACCTGTCATAGCAAAAATCATTGTCCCTGCTAAGACGATTGCAACTGCTTTTTTTACATTTTTTAATTTCATATCCTTTTTACCTTTCTATCAAAGTATAATTTTATTGCAACTGCTCAAAGCGAAAATCTGAACAGCCCCATTTTTTATTTATTTTTAATCGGTCCTACATTTTTAAATTTATAATTTCCGATTTCAAATTTCTTTTCTGTAATCTTATCAACTAACTCCTTGATTTCCATATATTCATCATTAATTAAAACAAAATACTGTTTATCATTCTTGTTTACAAGATAAAATACATTATTAATATTATTTATTGATTTTGCTATATCTGCTCCACTGTCAAAAACTCCTATATTAGGAAGCATTGCTGTAAACCATGTTATAGCTTCATCAACAATTCTCTCACCTTTAGTTAATTTTTCTTCTGCTTGTAAATTACATATTTCTGCACCTTCGAATTCTTCAAATATAATTTTATTTTTAATTGAATACTTATTAAAAGCTGTAAGTTTCTTATCTGTATATGCTGATAAATCAATAGGTTTTCTTATAGTTGTAAAATCAAGTTTACTTCCATCATCTAATAAGTAATCAATACTTATATTTAATAACTGCGATATAGCTTTAATATTACTGATATCAGGCATTCCTTTATCTGTTTCCCATTTTGTAATTGCTGAACGCGAAACTCCTAATTTGTTTGCAAGTTCCTCCTGTGAATATCCTGCACCTTTTCTTGCTTCTTTTAATTTTTCTCCAAATGTCATAATAATTCATCCTTTCTTGCATTTAAATTTTTTAGATTATCTAATGCGACTTTAAATTCTGTAAACTCTTTAACTTATATTTTAAATTCATAAGCATATTTAGAATTCGCTGTCGCATCTTGTGACTTAATCTTACGAAAAACTTTCTAATCGCGCAAGAAACGGGATGTAGCAGCTATGTTACGCTCCGTAACATCCCTTAAAAACCTCTTTATTACAAGTTTTTGTATTTCTGTATTAATTATTTAATACAATATAGCACCCATATTTTTTACTGTCAATCTTTTTTTTATATATTTGTAACTTAATAATTATGTGTTTATAAAAGACCTTTAATATAAAAGTTCAACATAAAACAGATATAACACCTATGTTACGCTCCGTAACATCTCTTGAAAACGTCTTAATTATAAGCTTTTTTTTAATACCAGTCAAATTATGAGTCTACTAAAAAAAGTTTAAGAAAAGTTTAAGGTTTATATATTTAAAAGTTATTTTTAAAAAATCCCAAAAAATTATAATAAGCTATAAAGTCTTTTAATTCATCTGCCGATAAGTCTACCAACGTGATTAAAAATTCACACCAATAAAAGAAACTATTAACCCGATTTGAAAGGAGGATAATCATGACAACGAATACATTTAAAACAATTAACACTGACAACTTCATATTAGCTACAAAGGTTTTGGTTATCCTTATGCCGACAAATGGGTAATCTATATTCTAATCATATGTGTAAAGTAATCAAACGGTATGTTTATAATTCCACATCTCATTACTTTCACACAATTCTCGAAATAGATTTCTCATAAGAATAATAATTAAATATATTCCTTACGATAACCACACCTTTAATCAAGGTGTTATTTTTGTGCCTAAAAATAATATGGAATTGTTCTGTGTTAAATTGATATGAATATTTTTTTAACTTTGAAAACAAAAACCATATCGAAAGGACAAAATTATTATGAAAACTATTGAAGGAATCTATACCAGTGCAAATATTTTCGCAACTTCAAATGAATTAACAGCAATCGATAATTATGCAATCGCTCAGATACAAATGCTTTGCAACAATGAAGCTTTAAAAGACTGCCTGATTCGTGTTATGCCTGACGTTCATCCGGGCATTGTAGGAACAATTGGACTTACTATGACAATTGGTAAAAAATTAATGCCTAATCTTATAGGCATCGATATCGGCTGTGGAATGACTTTATCAAAATTAAAATGTAAAAAAATTGAATTTCAAAAGCTTGATGCTGTAATCAGAGAAAATGTTCCATCCGGATTTTCAATCAGAAATAAAATTCATCACCTTGCTAATGAGTTTGATTTCACAAGACTTAAATGCTACAAACACATTCGTGAAGAAAAAGCATTGCTTAGTCTTGGGACTTTGGGTGGTGGAAATCATTTTATAGAAGCAGATAAAGATGAAGAAGGATATCTCTACGTTGTTATTCACAGTGGCAGCCGTAACCTCGGCAAAGAAGTTACTGAATATTATTTAAATGAAGGTCAAAAAGAATTAAAAGACAAAGATATAAATATTCCTTATGAACTTACCTATCTTGAAGGTGAAATTTTAAAGGATTATTTACACGATATTCAAGTTTCTCAGGAATTTGCATCACTTAACAGAGAAATCATTCTTGCTGAATTAGTAAAAGGAATGAAATGGAAAGTAATTGAGAGCTATAAGTGTATCCATAACTATATAGACAATTCTAAAGAAACAATTGCTGCTTTCCATTCACCAATACTTAGAAAAGGTGCAATTTCTGCAAAGCTTAATGAAAAAGTTATTATTCCAATTAATATGCGTGATGGAATAATTCTTGGCACAGGTTTGGGAAATACCAACTGGAACTGTTCTGCACCACATGGTTCAGGCAGACTTATGAAACGCGAAGATATTAAATCGAACTACACAGTGTCTGCTTACAAATCAGAAATGAAAGGAATCTATTCATCTTGCATTAACAAGTATACTTTAGATGAAGCACCTTTTGCTTACAGACGAATAGATGAAATTGTATCTGCGATTAAGGATACTGTAATTATTGATAACATTATTAAACCGATTTATAACTATAAAGCCGGTGGAAATTAATAGTAATATATTTTACGAAAGGATTATTTTATGAATTTACCAATTACAATAAATCAAAATGAATTATTAGATATTTTATTAAATATTGCAATGGTAAGACCTGTATTTATCTGGGGCGCACCCGGAATTGGAAAATCTGCATTAGTTGAAACATTTGCAAATGATATTGGTCTTCCATGCGTATCACTTCTTGGCAGTCAGCTTGCACCGGAAGATATCATCGGTATTCCACAGATTAAAGATGATGTATCCGTATTTCTTCCACCTAAAATGATTGCCAGAAAAGAACCTTATGTATTATTTCTTGATGAATTAAATGCCTGTTCGCAGGAGGTTCAAAAAGCATTCTACAGTTTAATTCACGAAAGAAGAATCGGTGAATATCATCTTCCTGAAGGAAGTATTATCATTGGTGCAGGTAATCGCGCCTGCGACAGTGCAATTGTAAAAACAATGTCTTCTGCCTTAATCAACAGAATGTTTCATGTTGAGTTAAAAGCAGATTCAAGACAGTGGATTAAATGGGCAGAAGAAAACAATTTACATCCATGGGTTATCGATTACATAATCAATCGACCTGACCATTTATTTGCTGAAGCACCAAAAACTGAAGAACCTTTTTCAACTCCCCGTTCGTGGCATATGCTTAGTGACTCATTAAAAGAATTTAATGCCGGAACAAAAGAAATAGATACTAACATTTTAAAAACACTTTGTTATGCCTGCTTAACTCCATCACACGCAGGAATGTTTATGGCATATACAAAAAACATAAAAAATAAGGATATGCTTGAAAAAATAATATCCAAAGAAGCTAAATGGCCGGATGCTCCAAAAGACAGAGATATATTATATTTTCTTGCTCAATCTTTTCGTGCCAGACTTATACAGGATTTACCAAAAAATAAACAGGATATAAGCGGAAGTATGCTTACATTCGTATATCGTGCAAAAGCAATGATAAAAGAACTTTCTTCTATTAACTTTGAACTTGCACAGATGACCGTAGGAAGTGATAATACCGAAGCCTTGCCGGATTGGTTTATGGTTGAGATTATCAGAGACCTTCCAAGACTTGTTGAACAAAAATAAAGGAGAGTGAATTATATAAATGCCTAGATTAGAAGATAAATATTATTGGCGTGCAGATGATATTCCGCAAAAGCTACAACCTTTTTATCAAGGCTACAGTAAAGTCTCAGGACACAAGCTATTAGGCGAACTAAGTGGAACAGTGTATATGAAATCTAATCGTGAATACGGACATTACGGCATAGCTACTGTAGATAAATATGGCAAAATTCATGTGAATCCGTATATTCAAATAACATCAGATGAGTGGGCATATGTCCTTGCACATTGCCTTCTACATCTCGCCTTCGGACATTTTGATGATGCTAAAATTCCAAAAGATGATTTTAACAATTTTAACTCTGAACTTTGGAACAAAGCCTGTGATATTTATATTACACGCTTTTTATATGACATAGATTTTGGAACACCTTTAACAGATGACCCAGCTGATTTTTATTCTATAAAGTTAAATGATGAAGCAAAAATATATGAACATCTTGTATATTTAAACGAAAATGTTTCAGACAACAGTGTTTTGAATAAGAGTGATTTAAATAAAAAAAGTTCATACAGTATCTACGGAACTAACGGAGACCAGAAAGATATGCTTGGACTTGACAAACCCATTGTATATAAAAATGGCGAACATAATCAATTTATAGAAGATTTTTCTCTAGCGATTAACCGTTCTGTATCAAACGCAGTTCACTTTGCTGGAGGATATGATAACTTCAAAGAAGATTCTGTTATAAAAAAGGCTTCTAACTGGTTTCTTACACATTATCCCCTACTCGGTGGCCTTGCATCTTCATTTAAAATTATTGAAAATCCTGATATGTGTTACAAATATGAAATACACATCGCAGCCGTTGATATTTCTGCGGGTGAAATTTATGTAAATACTTCTGCAAATTTAACAGAAGAAGAATGGAAATTTGTTCTTGCACACGAATATCTTCATGCAGGATTAAGCCATCATAAACGCTGTCTTGGACGTAATAAATATTTATGGAATGTAGCATGTGACTATGTAATCAATGATTGGCTAATCGAAATGCAAATCGGAAAAATGCCTGAAGAAGGACTTCTGTTTGATAAAGATTTACATGGTTACTCTGCCGAAGCAATCTATGACATTATCATTAAAGAGATGAGAAAATCCAAAAAACATGCCACATTTCGCGGATTTGGTCATGGTGACATTATGACTGATAATGTTAAGGGTTTTGCTTCAAATATTCACGCCAAAGGAATAACCTTAGATGAATTTTTTAAAAATGCTTTAAAAGAAGGCTTGGATTTCCATAATTCAAATAATCGTGGATATCTTCCTGCTGGATTAATTGAAGAAATCAAAGCTTTATCTACTCCACCTATACCTTGGGAAGTGGAGCTTGGAAATTGGTTTGACATAAATTTTCCACCTCTTGAAAAACACAGAACTTACGCAAGACCGAGCAGAAGACAAGGCGCAACCCCTGATATCCCAAGACCTCGTTATGTTCTGATGGAAGAAGATAAATTAAGCAGAACATTTGGTGTAGTAATTGACACCTCGGGCTCTATGTCAACAAAGCAAATAGGCTTAGCACTTGGCGCAATCGCAAGTTATGCTGTTTCGAAAGATGTTCCTTTAGTTCGTGTAGTATTTTGTGATGCAGACGCTTATGATGCCGGTTATATGACCCCTTATGATGTTGCCGGAAAAGTAAAGATTATCGGACGTGGTGGAACTATACTTCAACCTGCGATTACATTATTAGAAAAAGCAAAAGATTTTCCAAAAGATGGACCTATACTTATAATAACTGACGGATATATTGAAAACAGAATTTCAATTCATATAGAACATGCATATCTTTTACCTAAAGGAAACAAATTACCATTTAATCCTAAAGGTAAAGTATTCTATTTTAAATAATAATATAAATTGAGGTGATTATTAAATTATGATTATTCAGATAAGCTCAGGTCAAGGACCAGTAGAGTGCGAATTAGCAGTAAAAAAATTGTTAACATCTCTTATGGATGAATTTTCAGATATCGAAATATTATCTAAACATGCCTCAAAAACAATGGGCTATTATACTTCTGTACTTTTTGAAACAAAGAACGATTTATCTTTCTTAGAAGGCAGTATACAGTGGATATGTGAAAGTCCATTAAGAAACGGACATAAAAGAAAAAACTGGTTCGTTGATGTAAGTATAATACCCGAAGTTAAAAATATCTGTAATGAACATGATATCTGCCTGAAACAAGATGTTCGTATGGAACGTTTCCACTCAGGTGGCAAAGGTGGACAAAATGTAAATAAAGTTGAAACCGGCGTCAGACTTATACATATTCCAACAGGCATCACAGTTACTTCAACTGCTGAGAGAAGCCAGTTACTTAACCGTAAAAATGCTTTAAATAAATTAAATATTATTCTAGAGGAACATTCAAAAAATGCTAAACAGAAACAGATTAATTCTGCTTGGAGGGAGCATACTAAAATTGTACGTGGTAATCCTGTTAGGGTGTATAAGGGGATGAGTTTTAGGTTGGTGAAATAAATATTATATCTACTTTACTTGCACCATCTCTCTATATATAACAATTCTAATAAAAAAGATAGTTTATATTCTTGCATAAATTTTATCTTTTTAGTAAGAATATAAACTATTTTTCTTTTTTATAATCGTTATATTTTATACTGTCGATTTTATAATTATTACATTTAAATATTGTAACTTTATTTTTCAAAATAAGTTCTTAACTCATCAGACAATTCATTATATAATTCTCCTAATAAGCCTTTTTTTATCTCATAAATACACTCAACATATTTCTCTTCTTTAATTTGCTTTTTAAATATAAAAATAATCGTATATTTTTCACTTATAAATTCATCAATAGTTCTTGGAATTAAAGTTACCGGAAACGACGTATCTTTAATATTTTTAAATCCTAATGTGGCAATATTTCCATAACCATATGTAAAATCAACATACTGTGATATCTTATCTTTCAAACCAACTTTCATATATTTAGCATCTTTTAGTTTAAGAATATCTGCACAACACGAACTTTTTTCATTAACAGTACTACGGCTATGATTTCTTGAAGGCGAACAATCTTGTATAGTTATTCCATCTCCCTTGCCTTCATTATACCTTTTACATCTATTATAAAATTCATTTGCATTCAAAGTTTTACTATCAATCCCGAATAAGTGCATAAAATTTTTCTTTTCAAAACGACATTGAAACCAAAAATATTCAGAGCTTCTATTTTTAGCAACAAGCAAAAAAGAATTTTCAACTAATTTAGAATATTCAAACGCAGCTTTATATATATGCTTTAATAATTCCTTATCATTTAGCCTTTTATTTATAATCATCCTCTACTCCCCAAAAAAACAAAAGAGTCTTGCTCTTCGCAAGACTCTAATTCTACTGTAAAATACTGGTTTATTTAGGTGCGTGCCACCCAATTGAAAGCCTTCCACTTTCATTCGAAATCAACTATTTCGTAGAGTAGTTGCATAGTTTTAACGTTTCCAGTATAACGGCGATACGCTCCTTATATCGCGTGTCCATATTAATATGGAGAAGAAATTCTCTTCTGGCAACTTCAGTATATCACTTATTTAAACTGAATACAATTGGTATTTTTATCTTGCTCACTATAAAAAATCACCATCTTTAATATATCAAACATATTATAACACATTCTTAAAGGCATTACAACATTTTAATATGTTATTTCAATTTGCGATATTTAAAAGGATATTAAAAAAGATTACCATCCCATCTCATGTGCCACATATTCCTTCAACCTAAATATTATATACAGAGGAATACTCCACACATGTGTCTCTCCATCCATATTATCCCCTACATTTTTTAGTGACGTTTTGATTGCCATCTTTGGGTTATATCTGTTACAAAACATATGCAAACTTTTAGCCTTAGTATTATCCGCCGATTTTACTTCTATCGGAAGAAGTATTCCTTCATAATCTGAAATAAAATCTACTTCCGCATCTGTTTTTGTTCTCCAAAAATAGCTTTCAACCCCCATACATTTTAACTGTGTCATAATATAATTTTCTGTTAATGCTCCCTTAAAATGAATATAAGCAGTATCACCATCTAAAATTGTTCTATAATTCACATTTGATTTTCTTCTAAGAAGTCCTACATCAGACATATACACCTTAAAATAAGTATTATCCGCCATTCCCGAAAGTGGAAGTTCAGGATTTGATACCAAATTCAACTTATATGCAATCCCCGCATTAACAAGCCATTCTAACGCATCTTCCAAATCCTTTGAACGCGCCCCTTTCTTTACGTGAGAAAATATAAATTTATTATTATCTCTAGCTATCTGTAAAGGAATTGCATCCCAAATCAATCTAACCTTTGTTGCAGTATCTGTTGTTGTATGCTTGCCAAAGTCATCCGCATAGTCCTTAAGAATTCTATCTTGAACTTCTTCCACTTCCTTATAATCATGCGTATCTACCCATGTCTGCACCGCTTCCGGCATACCACCAACAATATAATAATTTTTCAAATACTTTTCTAAAGGAATTGTATATGTTTCCGAAAGCTCTCTTTCAAACGCAAATTTATTAATTCCATTAATAAATTTTTCTCCTCCGTCAGCAATTACAAATTCTTCAAAACTCATTGGATACATTTCAATTCTGTCTACTTTACCTACCGGAAATGAAATACCTTCTTTTCTAAGAGCTACGCCAAGCAAGGAACCTGCTGCAATAATATGAAGCTCCGGCATATTTTCACAAAAATATTTAAGAGATTGTATCGCACGCGGACAATCTTGAATCTCATCGAAAACAACTAATGTCTTCCCATTAACAATTTTTTTTCCATAAACAACATTAGCTAGTTCATCAATAATTCTCTCGACATCAAAATCATAATCAAAAACAGACTTTAATCCTGTATTCCCATCAAAATTGAAATATGCAACATCTTCAAATTCTTTTTTTCCAAATTCTTTAATAAGATATGTTTTACCACACTGACGAACCCCTGTAATCAGTAACGGTTTTCTGTTCTTTTTATCTTTCCACTTCAATAATTTACTTAGCGTTTTTCTTTCCATATATAACCTCTTTTCACGACACTTTATAGAGTTCTTTTAAAAAAATACTTTTAACTAAGTTTAACATATTTATACCTAAAAGTCTATTTTGTTTGCGTTTTTGGCACGAATAATTGTATTTAGTCTGCGTTTTTTGGACGAATAAATGTATTTTATCTGCATTTTCGGCACGAATAATTGTCATCTAATATAAGTTCTAATATAAGTTTTCTATTATCCTCCCCTTTTCTTCATCACCATTTATTAACTTACTGATTGTTTTTAGAACACTATTTTCAGCCTTAACATCTTCATTTACACATTCCTGTATATCTCTATAAAAGAAAACTTCACGTATAATTTCTTTTAACAATTGCTCAAATAATTAACATTCCACCTTTCTCTCTGCGTTACTCTTTATTTCTTCTCCCATAAAAGGTGGTATAAAAGTTATCATTACTAAGCCTCTTTTCTACAATATATTTAAAAAACCAATTATAAGATAATCACTTTAATCTATATTTCATAACGCAAATTATATCACCTTTCAGAGCTAATGTGTATATAAACCATCACTCCCAAACCTCTAACTCAACCTCAAACCCTTTCTTTCGCGCATACATTTCCAACCACTCCATTACCTCTCTATCCGGTTCCTCATTATATTTAAGAGAAGCCTGAATTATTTTTCCTTCATATATTTCTACCGTCACATATGCTTCCTCTTTGCACTCTGCCTTACGTAAAAACATTATATCTGTATGATTATCTACATAATTATCCAAATAAAACATAAGACAATTATGTTGTACAATAGACTCTATAACAAATTCTTCAATATTCTTAGGATATGCTATCCCATACTTTTCATCAGAAAATTCATTATCTTTATTCCTTTTCTCATTAGATTCAAGTAATTTAGAATTCCAATATTCTCTTTCTTTTATTAAAACATCGTAAATCCAAGTTACCTTATCCTCAGATATTTCTTCACTTAGCTTTTTTCCTAATTTCCATTCTACACATTCCTTTATATTAAAAAATCCAATATAGACATAATACTGTGACGCTATCCAAAAACTTTTCAGCTCCTTATAGTGCTTTCGAAATTTTCTAACAATATTTTCATACTCCTCATTATCACAAAGTAATTTATTCATATAGGCACACATAGACTCGTTCCATCTTTTATCAAACAGCCACGAATATCTATTTTGAATAAATAATAACTTTTCACGTTTTTCCTCTGTATCAATCAATTTCGTTCCACCCTCACAGTTAATTGCTCTTAACAGACGTATGCTTAACCCTGAAAATATTTCCGAAGGACTCGAACCAATCAAATTATAATCTTCTATATCCTCTAAATTCGCTGCAAACTCATCTAATCCTGCTTTGTATAATGTTTCCTTAACACTTCCAATTTGCATACAATGATGTATCTGTTCAAACATTCTTAATGGCTTGTCAGTTCTAAATTTTAAATTCCATTCCGGAAATTCTAAAGAAAATCTATCATACAATTTTCTTACCTGTCTGTGATTATATGCGACACATTCTTCTTTTACAAAACTCGAAAATTTAATTTCCTCTTCATCTGTCCAATAATAGTCTTTTGCAAAAATAAATCTACCAAATGAAGATGCTACCCACTCATTATATATAACTAACTCAAAATAGTTAGCTTCTTCAAAAATAATACATATATCCTGACCTTTAGTATGTTTAATTTTTTCTGCTTCATTATATATCATTTGTATATCCACATAATCCGGATACCAAGCGTTAGCTTCTGTGTTATTAAAAAGTCTAAACATAATCATCACTCCAAAATCAAGTTATACATTTAGTATAAATTTTACTGTGACAAATTATGTCATTCGTAATAAAAGGGTAATCTTCTAATAAAATTCGACCAATATTTTTCCATCATATTTTTGTGCATAAAAAAATAATGAAAAATCAATATCAATCGATTTTTCATTACTTTTTTATGTTGTATTATAATTTAGGATTCAGTAGTCTTAATTCTTTCTCATCTACATAAACCTTTTTATTTTTATCTATAATATGTTTTGCGTGATAATCCTTATATGCATCTATTAATAACTGTAATTTAACTTGACTTAATATATCCGACTGTCGCCTTAATTTAATTAAATCATCAAAATACTCTATCTCTAATTTATTATCTAAATGAACATAACCATCCTATCTAGCACTTTTATTATGTCAGCGTATTGTATTTCATACTCCTTTTTTCTTGAAAATGTATCCATTCTTTGTTCTTTTAATGTCTTACCTACACTCTTAGCAATCCATTCATTATCTTCATGGTCAATTTCTATTAATTCATCTATAGGTGCACACGAAAAAGCAACAAACATTTTAGTTAAGAAATTTTTTTCCTCTTCTGTCATATTCGTATAATCATCTAAATATTCTTGCGATATAATTCTCGAATAATTATTTTGAATTTCCGGAATAACTGCTCCGTTATCATAAGCATAAAAGTCTGCATCAATTAGAAGTGTACCTGTTTTTGCTAAATAAATATTCTGCGAAAGGTGCATTATTTTATTTAACCTTGCATTTCCCTCATAAAACGTTCTACCGTTTCTATTAATTAATTCTTTAGTAAAATACTTTTTTTCCTTATCTAGTGATAGAATATAATTTGCCACATAAAACTTATCCAACATTTTTCCACCTCTTTTCAATAAATAAAAATTGACAACATACTCACTTCCATCTAATAACAACTATATCAAAACGCCTTTATTTTGTCAACATATTATATGCAAATCATCATCTTTTTAATTTATTGCATTCAAACTCTTCTACTAAACTTTTTATCCCTACTATATTGTCTATCTATCTTCTCCAAAATTATTTCCACAAAATTAGTGAAAAAAACCAAATATTATGTTATTATATTTACAGTTTGTATTTTTTTAGAAAGGACCCTTTACAATGACAACAAATGAATTAGCTTTAGAGCTTCATGAAAAATGGAATGGTAAAATAGATACAGTAGCAAAATGTAAGATTAATTCAAGAGCGGATTTAGCAGTTGCATACACTCCGGGTGTCGCAGAACCTTGTAAGGTAATTGCTAAAGATAAAGAAGCTGCTTATAAATATACTTTAAAATCTAACACAGTAGCCGTTATTTCTGACGGAAGTGCTGTTTTAGGTCTTGGTAATATCGGACCATATGCAGCTATGCCTGTTATGGAAGGAAAGGCAGTTTTATTTAAAGAATTTGGTGGTGTAAATGCATTTCCAATCTGTCTTGACACACAGGATACCGAAGAAATCATTAAGACAATTGTAAATATCGCACCTGCTTTTGGTGGAATTAATCTTGAAGATATTTCAGCACCGAGATGTTTTGAAATCGAATCAAGACTTAAAGAATTACTTGATATTCCTGTATTTCATGACGACCAGCATGGTACAGCTATTGTTGTACTTGCAGGTATTATTAATGGTCTTCGACTTACAGGTAAAGAAAAAGAAAATTGTAAGGTAGTTATTAATGGTGCAGGTAGCGCAGGTATTGCAATCACTAAACTTCTTCTTACATATGGATTCACTAATGTAACTATGTGTGATATCAACGGAATTATCAACGAAGAGTCTCCTAACCTCAACTGGATGCAGGAATCTATGGTTAAAGTAACCAATCCGGATAAGCTTTCAGGCACACTTAAAGATGCCTTAGTCGGTGCAGACATTTTCGTGGGTGTATCAGCACCAAATATGGTAACTCCTGAGATGGTTAAATCTATGAATGAAGATTCAATAATTTTTGCAATGGCCAACCCTATGCCTGAGATTATGCCTGATGTAGCAAAGGAAGCCGGGGCTCGAATTGTCGGAACCGGACGTTCAGATTTTCCTAACCAGGTTAATAATGTTATTGCTTTTCCGGGAATTTTTAAGGGTGCGTTGGAAGGCAGAGCTTCGCAAATTACAGAGAAGATGAAATTAGCAGCCGCTAATGCTATCGCTTATCTTGTCCCTGATGATAAGTTACGCGATGATTTTATTTTGCCTGAAGCCTTTGACCCTAATGTTAAAGATGCAGTTTCAAAAGCGGTTATAGATAATATAGAACCAAATGGGACAAATAAACACTCTTAATAATTATTACAAAAATACCTTTGGCTCGAAAGTTTATAAAATCTCTCTAAATGGCAATATGACTTGCCCTAATAGAGACGGTACAATCAGAACCGGAGGTTGCATATTTTGCAGCAAGGGAGGCTCAGGAGATTTTGCGGCCTCCCATTCTTTATCTATACCGGAACAGATTATCGAAGCTAAAAACCGCGTTAGTAAGAAAATCACCTCCGGTAAATATATAGCATATTTTCAGGCATTTACTAACACTTATGCGCCAGTACACTATTTAAAAAAAATTTATTACGAAGCAATTAAACCCGATGATATTGTAGGTTTATCAATAGCAACCAGACCTGACTGCATTAACGAAGAAGTCCTTTTGCTTCTTAAAGAAATTAATACAGTCAAACCTGTTTTCATAGAGCTTGGTCTTCAGTCAATTCATCAAAAAACAGCTGATTTTATCAGACGTGGCTATGATTTAGAATGTTTCAATCGTGCAGTTTACGCTTTATCCGAAATTGGTGTCAACATTGTTGTTCATTTAATTATTGGACTTCCAAATGAAACTCTTGAAGATATTTTAGCTTCAATCAGACACCTTAATTCTCTTCCTTTTAACGGGGTGAAGTTACAACTTTTACACGTTCTTGAAAACACAGATTTAGCAGATTACTATCTTGATAAAAGCAATAATTTTGAAACTCTTACAATGGATGAGTATATTTTTATTCTTGGTGAATGTATTGAACATTTAAGACCTGATATAATAATACACAGGATGACCGGTGACGGTGCAAAAAAAGAACTAATCGCTCCACTTTGGAGTGCCGATAAAAAGAATGTACTTAACAGTATAAACAGATATTTCAATAAAAATGATATTACGCAAGGAAAGAGGTATGTATAATGGTTTTAGAATCAACAACACTTTATAAACTTATTATTTTATATATGCTTAACAAAGTAAATTTTCCACTTACCAACGCACAGCTTATAGAATTTTTCTCTGAAAAAAATTATGCAAGTTATTTTACTTTACAAAACGTTATTAACGAGCTATTAAATTCTCACCTTATTAGTGTAGAAAAAATCAGAAATTCTTCTTATTACCATATAACTTCCGAAGGAAGTGAAACTCTCGGTTTCTTTGTAAATAAGATTCCTGGTGCAATAGTTGATGATATGGATATTTATCTCATGAAAAATAAATATGAACTTAGAAATGAAGTAGGTACTATTGCCGATTATTATAAATCAACAAATCAGGATTATATTGTACACTGTCAGGTTAAGGAAGGTCAGGGAACCTTAATTGAAATAAATATTTCAGTCCCATCAAAAGAAGAGGCGTCCGCCATGTGTAACCAATGGAAAGACGCCAGTCAGGAAATATATAAATTCGTTATGAAATCACTGATGAAATAACATCAAGAATTTCATCTCTACCTTGCTTTGTTTGTGAAGAAAATGGAATAACAATTGTATCGGGAAGCACGTTAAGACCTTTTTTAATCATCTTAATGTGCTTCTGTATTTGACTTCGGTTAATCTTATCAAGCTTAGTAGCTATAATAATCGGATTATATCCGTTATAAACAATCCACTCATACATATTCTTATCATTAGCAGATGGCTCATGTCTGATATCTATTAAAAGCATTACTGCCTTTAACTGCTTAGATGTCTGTAGATATTTTTCAATCATATTACCCCATTTTACCTGAGTTTCTTTTGACACCTTAGCAAATCCGTATCCCGGTAAGTCTACAAAATACAATTCTTTATTAACATTATAAAAATTAATCGTCTGTGTTTTACCGGGTTCCTGGGAAGTTCTTGCTAATGACTTTCTATTAAGAAGTCCATTAATAAGCGAAGACTTTCCAACATTAGATTTTCCGGCAAAAGCCACTTCCGGAAGTAAGTTATCCGGAAGCACACTTGTTATTCCACACACTGTTTCTAATTCAGCATTTTTTATAATCATACAAACCTCTTTTTAGCTCCATTTTTCTTAAGCTGAGCTTCATCAAGTCTTACAAGTTCTGGTTCTGCATTCTCTTCAATTACAGCCTTTGTAATTGTACACTTATCAATACTTTCATCAGAAGGAACTGAATACATAATATCCATAAGAGCATCTTCCATAATTGAACGCAAACCTCTTGCTCCTGTTTTTCTCTCAAGTGCTTTGTCTGCTATAACCTCAACCGCTTCATCAGTAAATTCCAAATCAACTCCATCAAGACCTAATAATGTCTTATACTGTTTAATTAACGCATTCTTAGGCTCTTTAAGAATTCTTACTAATGATGCTTTATCAAGAGATTTAAGTGAAACATTTACAGGAACTCGACCTATAAATTCAGGTATTAAACCAAATTTCACTAAATCCTGAGGCATAACCTCACTAAATAACACATCTATAGATTCTTCTTTTCTGTCAGAAATCTCTGCACCAAATCCGATAGATTTTTTATCCATTCTTCTTTCAATGATTTTTTCCAATCCGTCGAAAGCTCCACCACAAATAAATAAAATATTTGTAGTATTAATAGGAATCATCTCCTGATTAGGATGTTTTCTTCCACCCTGTGGTGGAACCGAAGCAACAGTTCCTTCTAAAATCTTAAGAAGTGCCTGTTGTACACCTTCACCAGAGACATCTCTTGTGATTGAAACATTTTCTGATTTCTTTGTAATCTTATCAATCTCATCTATATAGATAATTCCATATTCAGCTTTTGCAATATCATAATCTGCTGCCTGAATAATCTTTAATAAGATATTCTCAACATCTTCTCCGACATATCCCGCTTCAGTAAGTGTTGTTGCATCTGCTATTGCAAATGGTACATTTAAAATCTTAGCTAATGTCTGAGCCAAATATGTCTTACCTGAACCTGTAGGTCCAAGCATCAAAATATTACTTTTTTGAATCTCTACACCAAGAGTATTCTTACTTAAAACTCTCTTATAATGATTATATACAGCCACTGATAAAACTTTCTTTGCCTCTTCCTGACCTATTACATATTCATCAAGAAATTCCTTAATCTCTTTTGGTTTATAGAGATGTATATCCATATCTGTATCAATATCAGCATCATATTCAAGTTCTTCTTCTATAATATCATTACAAATATCTACACATTCATCACAGATAAATACTCCAGCTGCTCCGGCAATAAGTTTTCTTACTTTCTTCTCCGGTTTACCACAAAAGGAGCATCTGCATTCTTCAATATTTTTAGCCATAAATTCTCCAATTCCTATTAACGATTTTCAATTACTTTATCAATCAAACCATATTCCATAGCCTGATATGCATCCATATAATTGTCACGTTCTGTATCAATCTCAATCATTTCTAAAGGCTTGCCTGTATTCTTAGAAAGAATCTCATTCAATTTCTTACGAGTCTTTAAAATATGTTCTGCAGCTATCTGAATCTCTGTAGCCTGACCTTTAGCTCCTCCAAGTGGCTGGTGAATCATAATTTCTGCATTAGGAAGAGCAAGTCTCTTTCCTTTTGCACCACCTGAAAGCAAGAATGCGCCCATACTTGCTGCCATACCAATACAAATTGTTGATACATCACACTTGATGTAATTCATTGTATCATAAATAGCCATTCCTGCTGTTACTGAACCACCAGGGCTGTTAATATATAAATGAATATCTTTAGTTGGATCTTCTGATTCTAAGAATAATAACTGTGCAACAACTAAACTTGCAGTTACATCATTAACCTCTTCTCCTAAAAAGATAATTCTGTCCTTTAATAATCTCGAATAAATATCATACTGTCTTTCACCTTTACCGGTCTGCTCTAAGACATAAGGTACTAAACTCATAATAATCCTCCATTCCTACGCGATTTTGTCATAAAAATCCGCTTCTCCCATTATTTCCTTTTTATGCCACATTGGGCTCGCATAAATATATGCGAACCCATATGTTTTTTCATTTTATTAAACTTCTTTTGCGTTTTCTACTACAAATTCAACGGCTTTCTTAACCTGAACATCCTGTGACATATTCTTCTTATCATCTTCTGATAATAATTCTTTTAATTTGTCAGCTTCCATCTGGTAAGCATTAGCCATAGCTGTTATCTCATTGTTGATATCTTCTTCTGTAACTTCAAAGTTCTCTTTAGCTGCAATAGCTTCAAGAACAAGTCTGCTCTTAATACGTTTTACAGCCTGTGGCTTCATCTGCTCAATTAAAATCTCTGCTGAAAGGCCTGTATACTGGAAGTACTGCTCAATTGTAAGTCCCTGTGCACTTAATCTTCTTGAGAAATCTTCTGCCATCTGTCTAACCTGTGAATCAATCATTGGCTCCGGAATTTCCATCTTAGCATTTTCAATAATCTTTTCGATTACTGCTTCTTCTTTTGCCATTTTTGCTTCTTTAGCTTTCTTTTCTTCAAGATTCTTCTTGATACTTTCTTTGTATTCTTCAACTGTATCGAATTCTGAAACATCTTCTACGAAATCATTATCAAATTCAGGTAATTCTTTCTTCTTAATCTCTTTAACTGTAACCTTGAACAATGCTGGTTTTCCTTTTAATTCTTCTGCATGATATTCCTCTGGGAATGTTACGTTAACTTCAACTTCTTCATTAATGTTCTTTCCTATAAGCTGCTCTTCAAATGTATCAATAAATGAATGAGAACCGATTGTAAGTGGATAATCTGTTCCTTTTCCACCCTCAAATGCTACTCCGTCAACAAATCCTTCGAAGTCAATAATTGTCATATCGCCATCTTCTACAGCTCTGTCTTCAACAGCTACGATTCTTGCGTTCTGTTCTCTTTCTCTGTTAACTTCTGCCATTATATCATCTTCTGTTACTTCTGTCTCAAACTTAGCAACTTCAACACCGTTGTACTCACCTAATTCAACCTCAGGCTTAACTGCAACTTCTGCTGTAAAGATGAAATCTTTTCCTGCTTCAAGCTGAACAACATCAATCTTAGGCTGTGAAACGATATCTAATTCACTTTCCTTTGCTGCTGTTTCATAAGCCTCAGGAATCATTATATTAGCAGCATCTTCGTAGAAAACTCCTACTCCATACATCTTTTCTACCATTTTACGTGGTACTTTACCTTTTCTAAATCCTGGAACACTGATTTTTGATTTCTGTTTCTGATAAGCCTTCTCTATAGCTTTTTCTACCTCATCTGCTGATACTTCAATAGTAAGTTTTGCCATGTTCTTTTCAAGTTTTTCAACCTGTAAACTCATTGTATTTCCTCCATTCCGTCACTTTCGTGACTTAGCTATTTTAGCAGTATAACTGCATTAATTTCATTATTATTTTTATAAATGCCACAAAATGGCACTGTAACATCGTAGTATTATATCACAACTTCTTTTTTTAGTCTATCTTTTTTTCAATAGTTTCAAGCGTTCTCTCTTCTCCTGTATTAAAGACAACCACTAATTTAGACACTGAATAATTATGACCATTCTTAATTACAACTGATTCATCAGTTCTAGTTGCAACAATATACTTCTTTGTTGAACAACTAATCGTAACAACATCTCCTGACAAAAGCTCAATTACAGCATTCTCAAGGTTTTTATTCTTTATTGTTGCCTTATTAGAGCCTGTAATAAGAACTCTTTCAGTTGTAGTTTCTTCGTTGTTTGGTTTCTGAGTATTCGAACTATTCGAGTTATTATTAGTCGTTTCTTTTTCAGTATTAGGAATCGTGGTAGTTTCATTATTACTTAAATTATTGTCAGGGGTACTATTCTGATTATTACTGTTTGAATTACCTACATTAGAATTACTGCTATTCGAATTATCGACAATTACAGTTTCACCTTTATTACTACTAACAATATTCTGACTTACATCTTCTTTCTTCACTGATTCATCCTCTGTAATAGTTACCTTTACATTAGATGTTTGTGTTTTTCCATTTGATGTAACAGTATATCCAACAGTATATGTACCAGGAGTATCGTTCTTTACATTAGTAGCATTTACTTTAACTGAATAATCATCATCTTCATCCCCAACAACCTCAATTCCTGCTGTATAATCTATATCGCTTCCAACCGGTGCAATAATATTTTCAACATCAATTTCAGCATCATCCCCTGTTAAATCAATGGTTCCGCTTGCCACACCAGGTGTATCACCATAAGTAATCTTTTTCTTTTTTCCACAACCAACTACACAAACTGCACCCACTAAACAAACAACCAATGTCAAACACAGATATTTTTTCCTCATAAGTTTATATCCAGTTCCTTTCTATTTTATTAAAACATAATTCATATTTTTGTAAACTTATTTTTAATAACACTTTGAGCAAAGCGAATTGCGACTCCTAGCGAACAATTCGACACATTTGTACGTCAAAGACGAACAAATGTATCGTAATTGTACGATAGGCGGAGTGAAAGCTTGCTCAAAGCGGTATTAATTTAAGTTTAAAAACTATAACTGTATCTTTTCAGCTATATCTTTTGCCACACTTTCATCAACTAATATTCTGACAATTTCAAGTCCTAATTCAATAGCAGCACCAAGACCTTTTGCAGTAATAATATTACCGTCTGTAACTACTTTTTCACCTATATACTCTGCTCCTGCAAGCTTATCTTCAAATCCCGGATAACAGGTTGCCTTCTTACCATTTAACAATCCAAGTTCTCCAAGAATACTTGGTGCAGCACAAATTGCAGAAATCATTTTTCCCTGTTCATTAAACTCTTTAATTTTCTGTATTAATCCCGAATGTGCAGCAAGATTAGGTGTTCCCGGAATTCCTCCAGGTAAAAATATCATATCTGCCTTGTCAAAATCAGCTTCCTCAAACAAAAGGTCTGTTTTAATGTTAATCTCATGCGAAGTAATTACTTCCTTTGTATCTTTTACCGAAACTATCTTTGTTTCGATACCTGCTCTTTTTAATATATCAACAACTGCAAGAGCTTCAACCTCTTCTGAACCATCCGCTAAAAACGTATAAACCAAACTCATTTTCCACATTCCTTTCCATATCTATAAAATTAAATATTAAATCTTTATGTAGATTTATAAATTACAAATTTGCATACTTAAATATTATAACATAGTAAGATTCTTTTTGGGAGATAATATTTACGCAATTATGTTAATTGTTTCTTTATATCTTTTTTCTTATATGATAAAATAACTATGTATGTTTATAAATTCAGGTAATTATTCAGAATATCTTTTATTAATATATTTCAATGAAAGGACCATATCAATGGAAATAGAAAGAAAATTTTTAATCAACACACTTCCTGATTTGGATAAATATAATTTTCACATTATAGAACAGGCCTATCTTTGTACCGAGCCTGTAGTCCGTATCAGAAAGGAAGACGCTAACTACTATATGACCTATAAATCAAAAGGATTTCTTAAACGTGAAGAATACAATCTTCCACTTACACCTAACAGTTATAATCATCTGCTAGAAAAAGCCGATGGAAACATTATTACTAAGAAAAGATATCTTATTCCTTATCTTAATCACACTATTGAATTGGATGTTTTTGAAGGTGTTTTTGATGGAACAGTTTTAGCAGAAGTAGAATTCGATTCAACTGATGAAGCTGATAATTTCATCCCACCTGATTGGTTTGGAGAAGATGTAACATACAGTAAAGAATATCATAACAGTTATATGAGTTCAATTAAATTATAAATAATTTATTATGGATATTGTAAAACTCTTTTATTTAAAAAACGGAGGTTTCTTATGAATTTATTAGCTATATACCATCGCGCAACAGATAATTTTTGTTATTGCCTTGACGAAGACAATATAGTTATCTCAATCAAAACAGGATATGATATAAATAAAGTAACCTTATACTATTGTGACCCATTCGAAAAAGGTATTATGGGTGGTAATCATTGTATTGTTGGTACTCCAATTGAAATGACAGAAGTAAAAAAACTAAAAAATCATTTACACTGGTCAGTTAAAATCAAACCAAAATACAAACGACTTGTGTACTATTTTTCTTTTGAAAATGACACTGAAAAATATTATATGTACGAAGACAGATTTTTAACCCCTAAGGAATTTAAAAACTTTAATCAACGCCAACAATTATTTACTTTTCCGTTTATGAATCCGGTTGATATATTCAAAACCCCTGACTGGGTAAATGATACTGTCTGGTATCAGATTTTTGTTGACAGGTTTTGTAACGGTAACCCTGAATTAAATCCTAAAGATGTGAAGCCTTGGAGTTCGCCAAACGAAAAAGTTGCTTCAAAAGATTTCTACGGTGGCGATATTCCGGGAATCACTTCTAAAATTGAATATTTAAAAGATTTAGGAATTACAGGTCTTTATCTTACTCCTATATTTGAAGCAGCAAGCAATCATAAATATAATACAACAGATTATTCAAAGATAGATTCCTGTTTTGGAACTGATGAAGATATGATTGCTCTTGTAAATAAAGCTCATAAAAATGGAATAAAAGTAATGTTAGATGGTGTATTTAACCATTCCGGAGAATTTTTTAAACCTTGGCAGGATGTTTTAAAGAACGGACCTTCTTCTGAATATTATGACTGGTTTATGATAAACGAATGGCCATTCATCGAACGCGGAAAAAATGCTCACTCCGGAATATATTATGCTTTTGCTTTCTTTGATAGTATGCCAAAACTTAATACAAATAATCCTAAGGTAAGAGAATATATAGTTAACATCCTTAAATCATGGGTTGGAAAATATGATATCGACGGTCTCAGAATGGATGTTGCCGGTGAAATTTCTCATAAATTATGCAAAGAAATACGCTCTGCACTCAAAGAACTAAAACCTGATTTTTATATTCTGGGTGAACTATGGCATGATTCAACACCATGGCTCAGAGGTGACGAATATGATTCAGTAATGAATTATATGTTTTCTGATTGCCTAAGTGATTTTTGGATAAATGACGAAATTACTTCCTTAGATTTTGAGCATAAAATAAACAGATGCTATACTATGTATCCGTTACAGGTAAATAAGGTTTTATTTAATTTGCTTGATTCACACGATACAATCAGACTTGCAACTAAATTAAATGATATGGCAAAATTCTATCAGCAATTATCAGTTTTATTTACAATGCCCGGAACTGTATGTATATATTATGGAACCGAGGTAGCTCTTGAAGGAAGCTATGATCCTGATTGCAGAAGATGTATGCCTTGGCGTGAAATTTTCAATGGTGTGTATAATGATAAAATCTCTATCATAAAACAACTTATCACTTTAAGAAAAACTTATCAGGCACTTAGAAGCAATGACTATGAATTTAACAATGCAAACACTAATTCTCGAATAATCAACTACATAAAAAAAGATGACAACGATAACAAGATTATGGTTACATTAAATGTCTCTGATAAAGATTTTGATATAAATTCAATCCTAATAGAATCTAAATCTATTACTGTAAAAGATATATTATTCTCAAATTTATATGAAAATAATATATTAAAACCCAATGGAACTCTTATATATACTTTTGAATAAAAGTCTTATAACTATAAAAGCAAGGTATGTAAACACATACCCTGCTTTTTTATAATGCACCTTTTGTTAATAATTTTTCATATTCAATCTTCGGAATTGGTTTAGAAAAATAATATCCCTGAATCTCATCACAGAAAATATCTCTTAAGAACTCAAACTGTTCCTGAGTTTCAACACCTTCTGCAACTATTTTCATATTCAACAATTGTCCAAGCGATACAATTGATGAAACAACTATATTACCTTTAGTTTCTCCAATATCATCCACAAAACTCTTATCCAACTTAAGAACATCTACCTTTACATTCTTAAGCATATTAAGTGAAGAATATCCTGTTCCAAAATCGTCCATAAGAATCTTGAATCCAATAGAATGTAAATTATCAATAATCTCATTCATAGTTGAGATTTTCGAAAAAAGTGTCGTTTCAGTAAGTTCTAACTGTACATATTCCGGAGGAATATCATATTTTTCAATAATCTCTTTGTATTCATCAATAAATCCTGAATTATATAATTGCAACTGTGAAAGGTTTACGGAAACAGGAACCACACTATAGCCTGCTTCTAACCAATTCTTAATATCTCTACATACATGGTCAAACATATATTTGTCAAGTATAGTTATAAAACCATTGCTTTCAAAAAGCGGAATAAACTCATTCGGATATATCATACCTTCTTCTTCGTTATACCATCTTACAAGAGCTTCTGCTCCTGCAAGCTCACAACTATTAGAATCATACTTAGGTTGATAATAAACTTTAAATTCTTCTCTCTCAAGAGCTTTCTCCATCAAATTCTCAAGATGCTGGTCTCTTATTATCTTCTCTCGCATCTTATCATCATAAATAGCATATAACTTACTATGTTTTCCTTTGACAGATTTTTTAGTAAGAACAGCTCTATCAATTGCAGAATCAATATTAAAGTTTTCATTATCTATCAGATATATACCCATAGACAAAACAATATCATAATTTTTCTCTATCTGAAATGTTCTTCCGGCTGTTCTCTCAGATAAAGCTTCAAGTCGCTTTCCAAGTTCATCAATATCTTTATACTTCAAGAGTGCGACAAACTCATCTGCACTTCTGTGTGCATATGTCTCTCCATTTTCAACAATCTCGCCTATCTCTTTCCAGATATAACGGATTACTCTGTTTCCTTCTTCATAACCAAATATATCATTAATAAATTTAAATCTGTCAACATCAATATCAACCATTGCATAGTCATCATTCGAACCCATTACAAGTTTCTCTACGTTCATCTTAAACTTTGTAAATGAATCACCACCTGTAATCTCATCTACATACGCAAGTCTTTCAATATTCTTTTTATTCTTTTCCTGAATAAAAATAATTAAAATAATAGTCAACAAATATACAATTAATAATATCCCTATAAAAAGATTAGAACCTAATAACGCACTATTTTTATTTTCCGACATTTCATCAGGTGAAATAGACGAAATAATATACCAATTATTAATATTTATCCTTTCGCCATACATTATATAGTCTTCATTTTGAAACTTCACCTTAATACATTCCGGACCATTTTCTTCAATTGCGTCTTTTATCCTCTTTGAAACTTTATTATAACCTTTATTGGTATAATAAGAATATATCGAAAAACCTTCCAAAAATTCATCTGCATACAGATTATTCGTTATAATGGTTCCCGTAGTGCCATCAACTATACAACCTCTTCCTGCTAATGTCGTATCCGGAACGTTCATCTCATCTTTTAACTCATTAACATCATCTGTAGCAAAAACATATCCTACACAATCATCATTAATATTAATCTTAAGCGTATATGCATTAATCAAGTTACCTTTATCATCTACTATTGTATTTGACATATATCTGTCGTTTTTCACTGCTTGTTTAAAAAAATCCTCATCAGATACATCTATTACATTACCTGTAGCCATGTACAAGTTGCCTTCTAAATCGATTATTCCCATGCTACTAAACTCATTACCGGTCTTAACTGCTATTATCTTATCAATTGCTTGTTTTGCATCGAATTCTACCGTATCTTTAGTAACGAACCCTTCAATATATTGAAGATTAGTATACTGCAAATCAAGTTTCTTGTTCACCTGACCAGCCATTTGGTTAAGTTCAGTTTTTAAAAGTTCTTCTGCTTCTTCTGCATACTGATTTTCAATATATTGTAAATACCAATAACAGCCTAGTAGCATTACAACAGTCAGAATAAATATTATTACAACAGTAGAAGGTCTCTTTTTTTGTTTTACTTCCATAATAACCTTCTCCTTTTCACGAATCATACCTAGATGCCATTATACAATATTTAGTTATTTTTTTCAAGATTTTTAGTCCATTTTATGGGGCACTTGATTAGTTTTTATATAATTTTCCATAAGCATTGCTCCAATTCCAACCATTTTCACACATGGACGCTTTTTATAATATTCATTTGTCCGTTTTTCAGGTACAGGTGAATCTTTTTTTACGTCAAGCCCTAACAATTCTCGACATATAATAGAACCAGTAAATTCCTTATATTGTTCAGCAAGTTCTTGAATTCTTTCATAATGCTTTGTTTTTTCTTCAAAAGCTTTAGGCGACTCATATCCATACAATACTCCGGCAACCATAAACATTCCACTTACTGCACCACACACTTCCCTAAGACGTCCCATACCTGCACCAAATGAAGAACTCAACTTTAATGCTGTTTTTTCATCTATATCATACATATCAACAAAAGCAAGAAATACTGACTGTGCACAATTATATCCTTCTTTAAATAATTCCATTGCTTTTTTTGCATATTCACTTTTTTCTAAAAGTTCATCTAATTCTTTATCTTCCATTATTATATCCTTTCTTAAGCCTATCGGTTATTATTTTTTATATTATAGAAAAGTCTTAATGAAATCTTTTTCCATAAAACATAATAGCTGTCAAACGATGCTATTCATCTATTCGACAGCTATTATATCATACAACTACTTATCAGAGAAGTATTTCTCCATATTATATTCTAATATGCTTTACCCCAATAAACCATCTTCACAGCAGGTTTTCCACAGCATACACAAACATCAGATAAATTCTCCTGTTCAAAAGGCATACATCTTGATGTAGCAGTTGTTTCTTCTTTAATCTTATCTTCACAAGCCTGTTCTCCACACCACATAGCCTTAATAAATCCAGGCTTATTTGCAACAGCATCTTTAAATGTCTCATAATCTGTAGCAACAGATGTATGTTCCTCTCTATGTGCTCTTGCTCTTTCTAACATTTCTTTCTGCATAATTTCAAGAATTTCGCCTACTTTTACATCTAACTCATCAATTGAAACTGTAATCTTTTCTCCAGTATCTCTTCTTGCAATTATTGCCTGATTAGCTTCGATATCCTTTGGTCCTATTTCAACTCTTACAGGAATACCTCTCATTTCCTGCTCAGAACGTTTCCATCCCGGACTCTTATCACTGTCATCTACTTTTACTCTGAAGTTAGATAACATATCTTTAATTTCATATGCTTTATCTAATACGCCTTCCTTCTTCTGCATAATAGGAACAACACATACCTGAATTGGAGCAACCTTTGGTGGTAATACAAGTCCGCTGTTATCTCCATGAACCATAATTACAGCACCTATAAGTCTTGTTGTAACTCCCCAAGAAGTCTGATGAGCATATTTTAACTTATTATCTCTATCTGTATACTGAATACCAAAAGCTTTTGCAAATCCGTCACCAAAGTTATGGCTTGTTCCTGACTGTAAAGCTTTTCCATCATGCATTAATGCCTCAATTGTATATGTTGCTTCTGCACCTGCGAATTTTTCCTTATCAGTCTTACGACCTTTTACTACAGGAATTGCAAGGATTTCTTCACAGAAATCTGCATATACGTTAAGCATCTGTTGTGTTCTTTCTTCTGCTTCTTCAGCTGTAGCATGTACTGTATGGCCTTCCTGCCATAAAAATTCTCTTGAACGAAGGAATGGTCTTGTCTCTTTTTCCCATCTTACAACTGAACACCACTGATTATAGTTCTTTGGTAAGTCTCTGTATGACTGAATTTCATCTTTATAGAAATCACAGAATAATGTTTCAGAAGTTGGTCTTACACAAAGTTTTTCTGTAAGATTATTAAGACCACCCATAGTTACCCATGCTACTTCAGGTGCAAAACCTTCTACATGGTCTTTTTCTCTCTGCAAAAGACTTTCAGGAATAAACATTGGCATATAAACATTTTCAACACCTGTTTCCTTAAATCTTCTATCAAGTTCTTTCTGAATATTTTCCCATATTGCATAGCCTGCAGGTTTAAAAATCATACAACCTTTTACACTTGAATAAACCATAAGCTCTGCTTTTTTTACAACATCTGTGTACCACTGTGCGAAATCATCTTCCATAGCAGTAATCGCTTCAACTAATTTCTTATCTTCTGCCATAATATCCTATCTCTCCTTTTTTATCTTATTTTTTAATTTTGGAAAATTTAATTTTTTCCAAATCATACGGCTATTTTATAATGCAGATAAATTAAAAAACGCCCTAAGCTAATTCTTACAATCAGCTTAGGACGAATATAACTCCGTGTTACCACCTAAATTCAGAAAATCTTCTGCACTCTACTGACACTGCATAATAATTACACTAAGTGTCACTTCCCTATAACGGTGGAAATCCGTTGAAACTTACTTCAGACTAAATAGTTGTTCTCTATTACAACTTACTTAAATCTTTTTTCATTTCAAAACTCCAAGACCGGTTCAAAATTACTCAGATAAAGATTCACACCAACCATCTTCTCTCTGAAATCCTCATAAAATCTACTATTTCTCTTCATCGTCTTTATTTATTAAATTTATTTCTAAATAAATTATCATAGGAACTTTTTAAAGTCAAGCCCTTTATTGGTTTATAAAATTCTCAGCCGACTTATATGTCCTTATATATTACTAAATCTTATAATAAATGTTTTCTTAATTCTTCACCAGACTGTGCACTTAAATATGCAGGTGCTACATCAAATACTGTCTTGCATCCTGTAGCTCCTTCCTTAAAAAGTCTGTTTACAGCTCTTGCATAAGCAACTATTACTGATGATGTGAACTCAGGATTTGAATCCAATTTAAGACTATATTCAATTACATGATTATTCTCACAATTCCATCCTGTAACACCGGTTCTGATTACGAATCCTCCATGTGGTATTCCGCTATGATTTGCTTTCAACTCTTCTTCTGTTATAAAGTGAACTATTGTATCATAATCTGCAAAATAATTTGGCATATTCTTAATAGTCTCTTCTATCTTAGCTAAATCTGCTCCTTCTTCCGGCACAACAAAACATTCTCTTAAATGTTTCTGCCTTGTTGTTAACTCAGGGTTTTCGCAATTTCTTACAGCTTCTAATGCTGCCTCAACAGGAATTGTATACTGCTTTCCATCTTTTACACCTTCTACACGACGAATTGCATCAGAATGTCCCTGACTTACACCTTTTCCCCAGAATGTATAATCATTACCTTGTGGTAAAATTGCATTTGCATACAAACGGTTGAGTGAGAACATACCCGGGTCCCAACCTGCTGATATAAGTGCCACATGTCCGTTTTCTTTCGCAACTTTATCAACATTTTCAAAATGTTCAGGTATTCTTGCGTGAGTATCAAAACTATCTACTACATTAAAGTATTTAGCATATTCAGGTGTCTGTACCGGTAAATCCGTAGCACTTCCTCCACAAAGAATAAGAACATCTATATCATCTTTTTTTCTTATGATATCATCAACCGAATATACTTTAACACCTTCCGTTAAAATCTTTACACTTTCAGGATTTCTTCTTGTAAATACTGCTACAAGTTCCATATCATCATTCTGCTTGATAGCACATTCAATACCTCTTCCGAGATTACCGTAACCTAAAATTCCTACTCTCATCATAACACCTTTTACCACTTTGCATGGTACCTTTCTTTTATGTCTTGATTGTCAGATAACTCTAACTTATTTAAGTCAACGTTAGTATTATATCAAAATATGTGAGATTTACAAATATTTTTTATTCTGATTTTTTTGATTATTTTTTATTTATTATTTTCAATTTTATTAAATAACAAAGGAGCAGAATATCTTTAATGATATTCCGCCCCTAAACACAATTCAAATTTTTTTAACAAAATACTGAAATATCTTCAAGTGCTTTTCTCTTTGGCATATCAGGATTCTGATTACGATATCCTACTGATATTACTGCTACAACTTCCTGTTCAGCAGGAATATTTAAAACTTCTCTTAATTTTTCACCATCTCTAATACCCATTACAAGTGTATCAAGACCCAAATCTTTTGCTTTAAGTAAAAGATTCTCATTCTGAAGTCCTAAATCATAAGCACCCCACATATTTCCAAGTTCATTATCAGCTACACCTTCTCTGTTAAATCCTGCTCGATTTTTCACAAAAGTTGTAACTATCAAAACCGGAGCATCTGCACAATTATTTCTGTTAAATTCAGGTAAACATTCCTGTTTAACCTTAGTCAACTTCTCTTCAGACATTACAACATAATATCTTCCTGTCTGTGAATTCTTCCATGTTGGTGCAAGCTGTGCAGCTTTAATTAATTCTTCCACCATCTCTTTTGAAACTTTTTCGTCCGCCTTGTATGCACGAACACTTCTTCTCTCCTTAGCTACTTCATCAAAAGTCATAATCCTTCTCCTCCTGTATATATAATTATAATATTATAATAACTGTTCCGAGCCACGCTCGAAAACACTATGTGTTTCCTCGCTGTGGCGTATCCGCCAAATAGATTTGAATAAAAAATTATTTATGAATACAAGCATTCAACATACTTTTTTTATTCAAATCGGCTTGGCTCTGAACAGTTACATTTTATAAACTAATTATTCCAAGAGCATTAAGGATTGAACTTATCAAAATAAGTACAAGAAGTACAGGTGCAATATACTTAATAAGAACAACGTATAATTTTTCACTCTTAAACTTCTTAGTAGATTTCATAACTTCATCTATAATTGCTTTTGGTTTAATAATAAATCCAATAAATATACATGTAAACAATGCAACTATTGGCATTATAATACTGTTAGATACAAAATCAAACATATCAAGAATAGACATTCCATTAACACTTATATCACTCAAAACACCAAATCCTAACGAAGAAGGAATCGCCATAATAATTGTATAAATCGTTATACAAATAGTTAAGAACTTTCTACTCTTTCCTGTCTTGTCCACAAATATAGACACGATTGTTTCCATTAAAGAAATTGCAGATGTAAGAGCCGCAAAAAATACCAATATAAAGAATGCTGCTCCAATAATCTTACCTCCTGCCATAGTTGAAAACACCTTAGGAAGTATAATAAACATTAGTGTCGGTCCTGCCTTTAATACACTTTCATCTCCACCCGAAAAGATAAATACTGCCGGAACAATCATAAGACCTGCTAGGAATGCAATAAGTGTATCAAATAATTCAATATTTCTTACACTACTTTCAATATCTTCATCTTTTGGAAGATATGAGCCATAAGTAATCATAATACCCATAGCAAGTGACATAGAATAGAATAACTGACCTGCCGCTGCAAGAAATGCATTCACACTAAGCTTTGAAAAATCAGGTTTTAAATAATATTCAAGACCAACTCCTGCTCCATCTCTTGTAACAACAAACACAGCTATAACTACAGACAATAGAACTAAAAGAGGCATAAGAATTTTACTCATATTCTCAATACCTTTATTTACACCCATTAAAATAATAATCATTGTCGCAACTACAAATATTGCTAACCAAACCAATGGCTCAGTTGAGCTTGAAATAAAATCTCCAAAATATGCATCAGCATTACTTTCATTAATAGTTTTTCCTGATAAATAAACCCCTGCATATTTTACAACCCAACCACCGATTACAGAATAATATGGCAAAATTATAATTGGTACAACACTGGCTAAAATACCGACAAATCCCCACTTTTTATCAAGTTTCTTAAACGCATAAAGTGCACTTTTCCCAGTTTTTCTTCCGATTGCAATCTCTGATATTAATAACGCAAATCCGAATGTTACTGCTAGCACAAGATAAATTAATAAAAATGTTCCTCCACCATATTTTGCAGCAAGGTATGGAAATCTCCAAAGGTTTCCAAGTCCCACAGCTGAGCCTGCTGCAGCAAGGATAAATCCAAGCTTACCTGAAAAGCTGTTTTTCTGTTTCATAACTTTTTCTCCTCTTTTTTTACTCGTATTTTTTAGTTTACCATATTAGAGGAATAAAATCATTCAAAATTTTAAATTTTTAATAATATTTGTCACAAATCAGAGATTCCTGTATATTTCTAATCGATTTTATCTTTTAAAATAATCTGTCTCCTTCTTAATTCATCTTATTATGTTAATTAACTCATCAGCCTTTTAAATATCCTTCTGCTTCTTTTCTACTTAACTTATATGTCTCAATTATTTCATTAACAATTGCTTCTTCCGTAGCATCATATTTTCTCAAAACATTAACTAATATTACTATATCTTTTGTTCTAGCTTCTTCCAGCATCTCCTCTGCCTTTAGTCTTTCTTCTTCCAACATTTCCTCTGCCATCATTCTTCCTTCTTCCAACGCCGCATCTCTTATTCGTTTCGCTTCATAATCCAATACCTTTCCACCCATAACAGACTCTACTCCTTTCTTCACATCCTCACATTTACTTGCAAGGCTCTCTACTACCTTTTTTGTAATATATTTTATGGATATTATTTCATATGTATCTATCTCTCCTACACTGTTTAAATCCTCCAAACGTTTTACTATATCATCATATTCACATATCAACTTCCAAATCTTTTCATCACTATCATTTATATTTTCCAATTCTGCCTCATATGTAAATATATAAAACGGTATTAAAAACAGTAACTTTTTCTCAAATATTTCATCTAATGAGTATTCTTTTACTTTCAATGTTTTTATATCATAACTCACATTCCCACCTGGCGTCTCTATATTCACTTTTAATGAATCCGGCGTGTTTTTATTGTGCCTTAAATACAAAACTGCTGATTCAGGAAATTTCAGATTCAATACATTCCCTACTTCTTCTCTATGTTTTAGTGCAATCTGCGAATCATATTCAAACATTCTTACCACCATACTACCATTCACTGTACTCTGACATTCTAAATGATAGAACTTTTTCTGTACTTCACTAGTTATCGAAAATGATGAATCCGTTATTCTTTTTTTCATCTCTTCTTCCCGATATATGAATATCTCATTTTCTTCAAAATCTATCTTTACCTTC